>DASXMP010000148.1:0-16859 GCA_036495585.1 Streptosporangiaceae bacterium | reverse complement strand
ATCATCAAGTGTCCGGATGACAGCACTCCGTTAAGTGGACCCCGTCCTAGCGCATCACAGCAGTTGCCGCGGTGCTGGTGTCTTATTCGCTTGCCTGCCGGCCGGAGCGGGGGTTAGCCTCGCCACCCGTGCAGCCGCGACCGAGCAAGAGATCCGCGCCGCCTTCGTGAACTGCACGAAAGGCGAGGCCAAGCGGGCAAACATCCCGCGGGACCTGGCGACGCTGCGCTGGGGGGATCTGGACTTCCTCGGCTGGCGCGATCCCAAGGCACCCGAGCGCGCGTACCTGGCCGCCGAGATTGGAGGCACCCTGGTCGCCATCGCGCTGCGCTGCCCCGGCCAGAGTCCACTGCAGAAGAAGACCAGCATGTGCTCGCTGTGCCTAACCAGCCACACCGGCGGCGTCACCTTGATGGTCGCCCCGCGTGCGGGCAAGGCCGGGCAGCAAGGCAACTCCGTGGGCGACTATCTGTGCAGCGACCTCGCGTGCTCGCTGTACGTGCGGGGCCTGAAGGCAGTCAGAGGCATCGGCGGGCGGCCGCCGGAGCAGCTCACCGTCGAGGAGCAGATCCAGCGGACGATGGACAACCTCACCACCTTCATCGCCAGGGTAACCGTCTGACCCTGGCCGGCGCGCGGCGTCAGATTCGGGGCCGCACCGGACTTGGCTAGGCGAGCAGGGTGTCCTCGGCGTCCGCGGCCTCGACGTCATCGCGCGAGATGCCAAGCAGGTACAAGATCGCATCCAGGTGCGGCACGCTCAGGGAGGTGTCCGCGGCGTCGCGGACCGCGGGCTTGGCGTTGAACGCCACCCCGAGTCCGGCGGCAGAGATCATGTCGAGGTCGTTGGCGCCGTCACCGACGGCAACTGTCTGGCTCAGCGGCACGCCAGCGGCGGCGGCGAACTCACCGAGCACGCGCTCCTTGGCGGCCCGGTCGATCACTGTGCCGAGTAGCCGGCCGGTGAGCTTCCCGTCCACGATCTCCAGGGTGTTCGCCTCGGCGAAATCTAGCCCGAGCTCTACCGTGAGCCAGTCCGTGAACTGCGTGAACCCGCCGCTGACGATGCCGCACCGGTAGCCAAGCCGCTTCAGCGTCCGGATCAGCGTCCGCGCGCCTGGGGCCAGCCGCAGGCGGGTGATGATCTCGTCGATCACCGATGCGTCGAGTCCGGCCAGCAACGCGACCCGTTCCCGCAGCGCTGCGGCGAAATCGAGCTCGCCGCGCATCGCCGCGGCGGTCAGCTCGGCCACTTGCACCTGGCAGCCTGCCCGGGCCGCGAGCAGTTCGATCGCCTCGTCTTGCAGCAGCGTCGAGTCGACATCCATCACGACCAGGCGCATCGCCCGGCGCAGCAGGCCGCCGCGCTGCACCGCGATGTCGACGCCGAGATCGGCCGACTCGCGCGCGAGGGATGCGCGGAGCGCCACCGGGTCGGCTCCGGAGACCTCGAACTCGATGCAGGTAACGGGTCGCCTGGCCAGCCGAGAGATCTTGTCGATGTTCGCGCCGTCTGCCGCGATGCGGCCGGCGATCGTGGCCACCGCCGATGGCAGCAGCGGGTGGCCAAGGACCGTGACATGCAGCTTGCCCACGAGCCGCCGGTCTGCCTCGCCGGATCCCATCGTGATCTCGGCGTCCATGCCCATGTCGCTGGCGAGTGTGCGGATCTGCTGGTGAATAGCCGTCAGGTCGGGTGCCTGGCCGGCCGACAGCAGCACACCGAGAACCAGGCGACCGCGGATGACAACCTGCTCGACGTCGAGGACGACCAGGTCGTGGCCAGCCAGCGCCAGGAACAACCGCGACGTGACACCCGGCCGGTCCCGGCCGGTCAGGGTCACCAGAATCGTGATCTGCGGACCGGACATAGCGCTGCTAACGCTATCTACCTGGCCGATCATGGTGACAGCCGGGTGCGCGGGCCGGGCCCGCGCACCCCCTCACCGGATAGCCAGGCTAGGGCAGGAGCAGGTGCACGTCGCCGAACTCATGCCAGCGGTAACCGTGGTCGATGGCGGCCTGGTAGCTGCGCCCCAGCAGTTCCTCTCCGGCGAACGCGGCCAGCATCCACAGGTGTGTGGACCGTGGCTCGTGCAGGCCGGTGAGCAGGCCGTCGACCGCGGCCACGCCGCTGTCCGGAGATACCACGTGCGATGTCCAGCCGGCGCCGGCTACGACCGAGCCGTCAGGCCCGGCCCGCAGCGCCGCGGTCTCCAGCGCGCGCACCACCGTTGTCCCTGCGGCGATGACCCGGCCGCCCTGCTGCCTGGTCAGGTTGACCAGCCGCGCGGTCGCCGGCGGTACCTCGTACCACTCCGGGTACGGGTCCTCGTCGTCTTCTAGCGAGGAAACCCCGGTGTGCAAGGTCAGCGGAGCCACCAGCACGCCCCGGCTGACCAGCCGGGTCACGATTTCCGGCGTGAACGGGCGGGCTGCGCTTGGCATCTCTGCGCTGCCCGGGTAGGTGGCAAAGACGGTCTGGTACGCCTCGACGGGCCACGGCACCGGCACGTACGAATACCGGATCGGCGCGCCATGGCGCAGCAGATAAGGCGTGACGGCAGTCGACAGCCGGGCCCGCCACAGGCGCTGGGTGAACGACCCGGCCAGGCTCAGCACCGCACCGCCCGGCAGCGTCAGGCGCAGGCCTGGCCGGCCGCCCCGCAGCGGCACGGTGGTCGGCCCGTGCCCTGACCGGAGCTCGACCAGCCACTCGCCGCTGGGTAGCGCGGTCGAGAAGTGCACGGTCAAATCCGGCGAGACCGCGACGGCGGCCGGCACGGTCGCCGAGTTGTTGACTACGAGCAGGTCTCCGGGCAGCAGCAGGTCGCCGATCTCCGCGAACTGGTGCTGGCGCACCTCGTCGTCGGCGGTCCGGCTGACGAGTAGTCGCACGTCGTCCCTGGTGGTGCCCCGTGCCTCCGGCGGCTCGTGCGCCTCCAGCTCGGGCGGCAGGTCGAAGGCGAGGCGGTCGCGCAGCAGCGTGGCGCTCATGACCGCGCTCCAGCCGGCCGGAGCTCAGTGGCACGATAACGGCCACTGGGCATGCGCTCGCCGATCAGGCGCAGGAAGGCGGGCGCCACGGACTCGGGCAGCGGTCGGTCGGAAATGTCCTCTCCGGGGAACGCCTCCTGGTGCATTTGGGTCCGCAGGTCGCCCGGGTCGACCCGCCACACCCGGACGGCCGGTTCCTCGGCGGCCAGCACGTTGCTGGCCTGCTCCAGCGCCGCCTTGGCGGCACCGTAGCCGCTCCAGCCCCGGTACGGCTCGACGGCCGCGTCGGAGGTGATGTTGAGGACAGCGCCGCCGAGTCTGCGCAGGTCCGGCAAGAGCAGCTGGGCGAGCGCGATCGGCGCGACCACGTTCGCCTCGAATGCGGCCCGAAGCTCGTCCAGCGGATAGTCGGCCAGCGGCGGCAGCGGGCTGGCGCCGAGCGTCCCGGCGTTGTTCACCAGCAGGCTGGCTCCGCCGCGCACCGCCGCGCTCGCTACCAGGCGGTCGCGGTGCCGCGGGTCGGTGATGTCGCCGGGCAGCGCCAGCACTGCCCGCTCGTCCAGGCCGTGCCGCGCGCGCAGGTCGGCGGCGGCGGCGCGCAGGGCAGTCTCGTCGCGCGCATCGATGATCAGGTCATATCCCGCTCCGGCCAGGGCGTCCGCAAGGGCGAAGCCGAGGCCGCGGGAGGCCCCGGTCACCACTGCAATCTGTGCTGTCGTCATGTCATCGACGCTAGGCAGCACCGGCGTTCGGCACATCGGCCGCGAGCCCGGACGGTCCTGCGACCAAAGTCGTAGGACCAGCGGCCGATCCGCGCACGGCCAGGCGTCGGTACCGTCAAGGTATGGACCGTGCCAGCCAGGACGACATTTTCGAGCATGTCAGCCAGGTGGTGCTGGCCGTGGCCAGCCAGGTGTCGGTCCGCGACGTGCTGCAGATGATCGTCCGGTCGGCCCGCTCGCTGGCGGGCGCACGGTATGCCGCCCTCGGCGTGCCCGATGATGCGGGCTCTTTCGCGGAGTTCCTGGTAGACGGGCTGACCCCGGCCGAGCAGGCTGCGATCGGCCCGCTGCCGCGTCACCACGGCATGCTGGGGGTGATGCTCCGGGAAGGCAAGCCGCTCCGCCTGGACGACATTCGCGCTGACCCGCGGTTCTGGGGCTGGCCGGCATCTCACCCCGATCTGGTGGACGTGCTCGCCGTGCCGATCAGGGAAGGCGACCACGTGCTGGGCTTCATCTTCGCGGCCTGCAAGAACGAGCCAGGCGGGTTCACCGAGCGGGATGAGCGCCTGGTTAGCCTCTTTGCCGCGCACGCCGCGATCGCGCTCACCAACGCGCGGCTGTTCGAGCGCGGGCGCGAGCTGTCCGTGCTGCAGGAACGCGCGCGCCTGGCCAGGGAACTGCATGACGCCGTCGCGCAGAAGCTCTTCAGCGTCCGGGTCAAGGCCCGGGCCGCCTCGGTGCTGGTCGGCCGCGACCCGGACCGCGCGATCCGCGAGTTGCAGAGCGTCGCCGACCTGGCGGGCCAGGCACATGCGGAATTGCGCGCAGTGATCGACGGCCTGGCGCCACCTGAGCTGGGCGCAGGCGGGCTGGCCGGTTCGATCCGTGGTTACGCGGCCCTGGCCGGCCGCACGCACGGAGCGGAGGTGCACCTGCAAGCCGGCCAGCTGCCGCCGCTGGATTCGCAGCGCGAGACTGTCATCTACCGGGTGGCGCAGGAAGCGATCAGCAATGCGCTGCGGCACTCGGGCAGTGCCGCCGTCAAGGTCAGCCTGACGGCACGCCAGCACCGCGTCGTGCTCGAAGTGGCTGACTCGGGCAGCGGGTTCGATCCGGATGCGCCGCGGCCCGGCCTCGGCCTGGCCTCTATGCGAGAGCGGGCCGCGTCGGCTGGCGCGCGCCTCAGCGTCACGTCGGCGCCAGGTGCGGGCACCGTGGTCCGGCTGAGCGTGCCGGCCGGCCCCCGCCCTAGCCGGAAACCCCAGCCCGGCGGGCCAGGCGCGCCGTCTGCGGAGGGCGGTCATGGAAGGTAACGAGCGCAGCGCTCGCCCCGGTGCCGCTTCGGCGCCGATCACCGTGGTCATAGCGGATGACCACCCGGTCGTGCGGCAGGGCCTGGCGGTCCTGCTCGAGGTGCAAGACGACATCGTGCTCGTGGGCGAGGCGGCCGACGGCATGGAAGCCGTGCGCCTGGTCGGTGAGCACCAGCCAGACGTGCTCCTGCTCGATCTCAAGTTGCCGGGCGCTTCCGGCATGGACGTGCTGGCCGAGCTTCGCGTCGCTGCCGGGCCGACCAGAACGCTCGTGCTGACGAGCACCGCGGAGTCGGCCGCGCCAGCGCTCGCGTTGCAGGCCGGCGCGGCCGGTTTCCTCTACAAGGACGTCGACCCGGATGCGCTAGTCCGCGCGATCCGGTCCGTGCACGACGGCCACACCGTGCTGGCGCCGGATGCGGTCGACCTGGTCACGGCCCGGCCGGGCGCCGAGGCACGGGGCCTGGCCGCGCTGACCGGCCGGGAGCGACAGGTGCTCGGACTGCTGGCAGACGGCCGGTCCAACCGGGAGATCGCCAGGTTGCTGACTGTGTCGGAGAAGACGGTAAAGACGCACGTCAGCTCGGTGCTGGCCAAGCTCGGCGTGGCCGACCGGACCCAGGCAGCGCTGCTCGCGGTGCGGCAGCGCGGTTAGCCAGTCACGCCCGGGGCAGCCGGAACGCCGCTAGCGCGGCCTGCTGGCGGGTGCACCGCGATGAGGGCCGCCGATGCAATAAGTTCAAGCTGAGATGGTGGCGCTCGAAGGGAACCGGATGTCGGCTGAGGTACTCAGGTTGCGCGGGGTCACGGTCCGCTACGACAGGTCAATGCTCCTGCGTGAGGTGGACTGGACCGCGCACAGCGACGAGAGCTGGGTGATCATCGGGCCGAACGGAGCCGGCAAGACGACGCTGCTGCAGGTCGCAGCGACGCTGATGATGCCCACGCGCGGGACTGTGGAGATCCTGGGCGAGCCCCTGCACCTGGCAGATATCGCCGATCTGCGCACCAGGATCGGCATGTCTAGCTCTGCCATTGCCGATCATGTGCCTGCCAGTGAGAAGGTCATCGACCTGGTCCTGACCGCGTCGTACGGGATCCTCGGCCGGGACGCTGAAGACTATGACTCTTCTGACGTCACGCGCGCGGTCGAACTTCTCGACGTCCTCGGCTGCGCGCACCTGATCAGGCGGCGGTTCGGGTCCCTGTCAGAGGGAGAACGCAAGCGCGTCCAGATCGCCAGGTCGCTGATGGCCGACCCGGAGTTGCTCTTCCTCGATGAGCCGGCCGCAGGACTTGACCTCGGTGGCCGAGAGGACCTGCTGCGGCGAATCGCCGACCTCGTGCGCGATCCCCGCTCGCCGATGATGGTGCTCGTCACCCATCACATCGAGGAGGTCCCGGAGGGCTTTACGCACGCGATGCTGATACGCCGCGGTTCGGTGCTCGCGGCCGGGCCACTGGACGAAGTCTTTACCGAGCGGAACCTGTCTCGGTGCTTCGGCGTCCCATTGCAGGTAGAGCGCCGCGCGGCGCGGTGGTCCGCCCGCGCCGTGCCGCTTGGCTAGCCTGTCCGGTACAGCGGCGGAGCGTGACATGCGCCACTGTCGCTGGCACCGGGCGAGGCGGGGCTAGGATCTCGCTTACCATCGGGCTCGTGCGAGGACTTTGTGGGCCCGGCTGAGGCGGTCACGATCCTCGCGGTTGGCATCGCCGCTGGAGCGATCAACGCAATCGTCGGCTCCGGGTCGCTGATCACCTTCCCCACGCTGCTGGCGTTCGGGTTCCCGCCGGTGGTGGCGAACGTGTCCAACAACATCGGCTTGGTCTCCGGCAATGTGAGTGGCGCGGTTGGCTACCGGCACGAGCTGACCGGGCAACGGGACCGGCTGATCCGGCTGGGCGCGATCGCGCTGGCGGGCTCGGCTGCGGGTTCGGCCGCGCTCTTGACGCTGCCCTCATCCTCGTTCCAGGTGATCGTCCCGGCGCTGATCCTGATCGCGTGCGTGCTGGTGATCGCGCAGCCGTGGCTGAGCAAGCGAGTAGCGGCACGCAGGCATCAGCAGGTCGTGCCGGTACCGGTCCGAGCTGCCCTCGCAGCGGCAAATGGGACAACACCGCACCCCCCCGCGGGCGAACTCCAGGCACCGGTAGCCCGCCCGCCGCGGGAGCGCACCGGCGTGGTGCTCGGCGGCGGCACGTTCCTGTCCGCCGCGTACGGCGGCTACTTCGGCGCCGCTCAGGGCGTGCTGGTCATCGGCCTGCTCGGCACGTTCCTGGACGAGAGCATGCAGCGGGTGAACGGCGCCAAGAACGTCCTGGTGGCCATCGTCAACGGCACCGCGGCCGTCGTGTACATCATCTTCGCGCACGTGGCGTGGCTGGTCGTGCTGCTGATCGCCGTGGGCTCGACCATTGGCGGGCTGCTCGGCGCCCGGTACGGGCGCAGGCTGCCACCGCTGGCCTTGCGGATCCTGGTCGCGGCGATCGGCGTGATCGCCGCGGTCAAGCTGATCTTCTTCTGACCGGCTCGCCGGCCGTTACGGTGGCGGCCTGCGTCGGTGCCTGACCGAACAGCCTCGCGCCAGCCGCGATCGTCAGCGCGAGCACCGCGGCAACTCCGAACGCCACCCGGAGCGAAGACAGATCGGCGATGCCGCCCATCGCGCCCGGCGCGGCCAGGCCGGCGCCGTAGCTGATCGTGGCGACCGCGGCGACGCCGAGAGCTGGACTCGCCCCAGAGCGCCCGGCCGCGGCGAAGACGAGCGGGATCACCACCGACACACCCGCCCCGACGAGAAGGAACCCAGCTAGTGCCGCTCCGGCTCCGGGACTGAAAGCGACCAGCAGGCAGCCGATCGTGCCGAGGGTGCCGCAGGCGCCGACCACGAGCCCCGGGCCGGTCCGCTGGACGATCGCGTCGCCGCAGAGCCGGCCGATTGCCATCGACCCGGCGAAGATGGCCGTGGCGAGCGCGGCCTGCTCCTGACTTGCATGCAGTACCCAGCGCATGAACACCGCTGACCAGTCGTTTGCCGCGTACTCGACGAAAATGGAGGCGAAGCCCACCAGGCCGATGAGCAGCAGGACGCCCCGCGGCCAGACGAACCGCGGTGCCTCGACGCTATCGTCGGCAAGGGGCCTGCCACCGCCGAGCCAGCGAGTGGCGGTGACGCCCCCGGCCGTGATCACGGCGGCGATCACCGTGAACTGCACGCGCGGGTCGACTCCTTCCCGGGCGGCGAGGGCGCCGAGCAGTGCACCGGCCAGGACGCCGACGCTCCACATGCCGTGCAGGCCCGACATCATCGATCGGCCGATCCGTCGCTCGGCCTCCACGCCCTGAGCGTTGAGTGCGTTGTCGCAGGTCCCGCCGACCGCGCCGGTGACCAGCATGATGAGGGCAAGGACGACGACGTCCGGGGCGAATGGCGGCAGCGCCAGTGTGACGCCCACGGCCGCGATGGTGACCGCGGTGGAGAGCCGGGTGCCGTACTTGTGCACCAGCCGGGCGGCGAAGGGAATGGTGCCGATTGCGCCGATGCTGGCCATCAGTCCGACGCACAGGCCCAGCGTCCCGCTGGTCAGATGCAGCCGGTCAGCGATCCAGGGGAGCCGGGAGGAGAACGAACCGGTGTAAAGGCCGAACAGCAGGAAGATCGCTGCGGCGGCAAGCCGCTCGGCGGGCCAGGCGCGCCGCATTTGGGCACCCCTGCGACTACAGGCAGTCACGGCCATGTCATGATCTGTTGTGGGGGACCCAAGAAGATGAAACCGGGGGGACCGGTCATCGGCTCGCCCTGGCGCCGCATCGCGCTCCGCCAGGGCGAGCTTTTCACGTCCGCGTCCAAGTCCGGGCCATCGTCCAGGCCCGGCCCGGCATGCCGGGAAAGCAGAGAGTTCGCCAGCGGAACCGAGCGATTCACCGACGAGACCGAGCGACGGCCTCGGACATTCCCTTATTGGCCAGCGCATCGGCGCGCTCGTTACCCGGGTCCCCGGCGTGCCCCTTCACCCACAGCCACTCCACCTGGTGCTTAGCCGTGGCCGCATCCAGCCGGCGCCACAAGTCCTCGTTCTTCACGGGCTGCTTGCTCGCTGTGCGCCAGCCGTTGCGCTTCCAGGACCTGAGCCAGCTCGTGATCCCGTTCCGCAGATATGCGCTGTCGGTATGCAGCCGGACGACCGACGACCTGGTCAGGCTTTCCAGGGCCTGGATGGCTGCCATCAGCTCCATCCGGTTGTTCGTGGTCGGGGTCGCCTCGCCGCCGTAGAGCTCCTTGCTGCGGCCGCCATAGTGCAGCAGAGCGCCCCAGCCGCCGGGTCCTGGGTTGCCGCTGCAGGCGCCATCGGTGTAGATCTCCACGGCGCCGTCGGGGGCGCGATCCCGGTCAGTCATGTCGGCAATGTACCGGGCAATGCGATACGGCGCTGGCCTGCGGCCGCTTGCGGCGGTGCGGCGCAGCGTCCTTGTGTCTCTGCGGTCGATAGAACGTCCGCGCAGGCACAGCCACGGCGTACTCGGGAGCGGGGCGACGGCACGGCCACTTTTCCGGCGCGGCCGACGTCATCCTGGTGGCGCCGCCGAGGTCGGTGTCCCGCCCGGTCGCTAGTGTGTCGGGCTTGACTTGCATGGCCGTCAGCGCCTGCAACCGATGCGGAGGTGGTGGGCGCCTTGAGCGACATGTGGACGGGCACAAAAGTGCGCCTGCGAGGTGTCGAGCCGGACGACTGGGAAGGCTTTCGTGACCTGGCGGTGGACACGAACGATGCCCGCAACGCCGACCGAGTCGAACCGCCGCGCTCCGCCGAGAGCTTCCGCTCCTGGACTGCCGAGCGCGCTGGCCGCGCGCCGGGGGGTGATGCATTCCGCCTGGTCATAGAGACGGTGGCCGACCGCGCACTCGCGGGGGCTGTGACAGTCGGAGAGACCGACACCCGTGCTGGCCGATTCAGGACTGGCATTGAGATCGGCCGCGATCACCGTCGCCGGGGATACGCCGCCGAGGCAAGCGAGCTACTCCTCTCCTACATGTTCGCCGAGGAGCGCTACAACAAGTGTGAGGTCGAGGTCTACGCCTTCAACGACGCCTCCCTCGCGCTCTACCGCAGGCTGGGCTTCGTCGAGGAGGGGCGGCTTCGCCAGCATGAATTCTTCGCCGGCGCCTACCACGACGCTGTGCTGCTGGGCATCACTGCCGCCGAATACTGGGCCACGCGCTCGCTCCCATCGGTGCGGTGAGCTTCGGGGCGCCAGTACCGGACGAGCCCACAGTGCAGCCCCGGGAACGCGCTAGCGGCGTCCGCTCGTGGGCAGACTGAGCACGTGGATGTGCCGGACGCGGTGGTTGTCGGGTCGGGGCCGAATGGGCTGGCCGCGGCCGTCACGATGGCCCGGGCCGGCCTGCAGGTTGCGGTATACGAGGGGGCGGCCGAGGCGGGCGGCGGATGCCGGACCGCGGAGCTGACGCTGCCGGGGTTCAGGCACGACGTGTGCGCTGCCGTGCACCCGCTGGCCGCGGCTTCGCCGTTCTTTGCGGACTTCGGGCTGGCCGCGCGAGGGGTCCGGCTGCTAGCGCCGGAGATGGCCGTTGCGCATCCGCTGGCTGGTGGCCGCGGCGCTGCCATCGGTGGCACGGTCCAGGAGACAGCCAGCAGCCTGGGCGCCGATGCCCGTGCATACCGGCGGCTGATGGAGCCGCTCGTCCGCGACAGTGACGCGGTACTCGCGCTGGCCTTGTCGCCGTTGCGGGCGCCGCCAGCGCCGCCCCGTGGCCCGGGCTGGCTTGGCGCAGGGGCGCGGTTCGGTGCCATCGGCATCTGGCCGGCTGCGGCCGTTGCGGCCGGGCTGCGCACGGATGCGGCCCGAGCCCTGCTAGCCGGCGCAGCCGCACACTCCTTCCGGCCGCTGACGGCGCCGCTGACCGGTGCGTTCGGGCTGATCCTGATGCTGCTGGCGCACACTACCGGCTGGCCGGTCGTCGAGGGTGGCAGCGGCCAGCTCATCGCGGCTCTGGTGGCCGAGCTGGCTGAGCGCGGCGGCAGCCTTAGCACCGGCAGCTGGGTCGGGCGGCTGGAGGAGCTGCCGCCGGCCCGGACGGTGCTGCTGGACGTCACGCCGCGGCAGCTCCTGGCGCTGGCAGGCGACCGGCTGCCTGCCAGATACCAGCGCGCGTTGCGCAGATTCCGATATGGTCCCGGCGTCTGCAAGGTCGACTGGGCGCTGGATGGCCCCATTCCCTGGCAGAGCGAAGCCGCCCGACGGGCAGGCACGGTGCATGTGGGCGGAACTTTCGCCGAGGTTGCCAGGAGTGAGGCCGAGGTCAGCAACGGCCGGCATCCGGAACGCCCGTTCTGTCTGGTGGCCCAGCCTGGCCTGGTAGACCCGGGCCGGGCACCAGCGGGCCAGCAGGCGCTGTGGGGCTATTGCCACGTGCCGCCTGGCTCACCCGTCGACATGTCGGCGCGGATCGAGGCCCAGATCGAGCGGTTCGCGCCCGGATTCCGCGACCGCGTGCTGGCGCGGTCGGTTCAGACGGCGGTCGACATGGGCGCCACAATCCGAACTACGTCGACGGCGACATTAACGGCGGGGCCGCCACCGTGCGGCAGACCATCGCGCGGCCTGCGCTGCGGTGGAATCCGTACCGCACGCCACTGCCCGGTGTGTATCTGTGCTCGGCGGCCACGCCACCGGGCGGCGGCGTCCATGGCATGTGCGGCTGGTGGGCCGCCCGGGCTGCGCTGGCCGACCTGCGCCGGGGCTGAGGGCGGGCGCGACCGCGCTATCGCCATCGCGCCCGCCGGAGCCGCGCTGACGCGGGCGGGTGATTAGAGAGTTGCTGCGCCAAGCGTGAGAGTGATGGTGTTACCGCTGCCCGGCAGCGTGAGGTTGATCAGGGCATCGGCAATCAGGCCACAGCCGGAAAACTTCGGAATCGTGTACGTGCCGGACAGCGTGCCGCCGCCCAGGAGGCTGAAGCCTGCCTGCGAGTTCAGTGTCGTAGTGATGGCGCCCGAGTGACAATTGCTGCCGACCGGGATCTTGATGCCAGCGACTTTGAGGCCGGTGATCTCCAGCGTGCTGGTGGAGGTTACCGAAACCGTGTTGGTGGTGAGGTTCGCAGTGCCGGAGGCCGCGCCAGTCTGTACAAGCTCGGTCGTCGCGCTCACCGGAATGAACCCGAACTCTTTAAAAGACGCGGTGGCGGAGGGCAGTGACAGGGTGCCGGACACGGCCGAGGTGTTCAGGTCCAGCGTGCTGCTGAGCGAGCCGGATCCGAGGTCCTCGGTTGTGTTGATCTTCTTGATGAAAGTGCTGCCGGTGACCGGGTAAGTCACGGTGATGGTCGTGTCCGCCGAAGCCGGCGTCGCACCGAAGGCGATGACGCCGCCGGCGGCTGCAGTCGCGGTCAGGGCCGTGAGCGCGAAGAGCTTAGCTCTGGAACCGCGGAGGATTCGCGCCATTGCGGGGTTGCGCATGGGTTCTGGGCTCCTCCCAGGAGATGATGCATCGCCCCCCGGCGATTGCCAGCCACGCCCAGCACTCCGCCGGCAACGGCGGCATTCAGGTCGGCGCGGTAAGTCATTCCGCTCTCGATGCCCGACGGTACTACCGACGAGTAGGTTACTTGCAAGTAGCGTCGCGGCGCAAGCCTTTCCTACGCCATTTCCGCCCGCTGAGCAGCGATCATGTCGCGGTACCAGGAAAACGAAGCTTTGGGCGTGCGCCGTTGCGTGGCGTAATCAACGTGCACGAGGCCAAATCGCTGGTGGTATCCCTCGCCCCACTCGAAGTTGTCGAGCAGGGACCAGGTGAGGTACCCCCGGACATCGACTCCGGCGGTCATGGCCTCGGCCACGGCGCGGATGTGCCCGTCCAGGTAGCTGATCCTGGCCTGATCGTCGATGCTCCCGTCCGGCGCTGGCTCATCGGTCTGAGAGCAGCCGTTCTCGGTAATGTACACCGGCGGGAGCCGGTCCCCGTACCGGTTGGAGAGCAGGACGAGCACCTCGGTGAGCCCAGCCGGGATCACCGGCCAGCCGAATGCGGTCACCGGATAGCCCTCGATCGGCTGCATGCGGAACGGCATCGACGCGTCCGGCGCCGCCGATACCCGGCTCGGCATGTAGTAGTTCACGCCGAGCGCGTCGATTGGCGCCGAGATCACCTGAAGGTCGCCGTCCTGCACGAACTCCAACGCGGCCGCCTCCGGCCCGAACGCCGACATATCCGGGTACACCCCGGTCAATACGGGGTCGGTGAACAGCCGGTTCTGCAGGGCGTCCCAGGCGGCCGCGGCCGCGTTGTCGGCATCGCTGTCGGACGCCGCCCACACGGGCGAGTAGTTGTTGGCGATCGCGACCTGCCGGGAACCGGCCGCCCGCAGCGCGGCGGTAGCCAGGCCGTGGCCGAGCAGCTGATGGTGGGCGGTCGGCAGGGCACCGAGCAGCAGCGACTGGCCGGGCGCATGGATGCCGAGCGCATAACCGAAGGCCATCACGACGAAGGGCTCGTTCAGCGTGATCCAGGTGTCGATCCGGTCGGCCAGCCGGCCGGCGGCCAGGCTCGCGTAGTCGGCGAAGCGCGCGGCGGTGTCACGACTGAGCCAGCCGCCGGCGTCCTCCAGTTCCTGCGGCAGGTCCCAGTGAAACAGGGTCGGCATGGGCTTGATGCCGGCCGCGAGCAGAGCGTCGGTGAGCCGGTCATAGAAATCGAGGCCGGCGCCGTTGGCCTGCCCGCGCCCGCCCGGCTGGACCCGCGGCCAGGAGATCGAGAACCGGTAAGCGTCAATGCCGAGGTCGGCCATCAGCGCAACGTCCTCGGCCCAGCGGTGGTAGTGATCGTCGGCGACATCGCCAGTGTGGCCGTCCCGGATCACGCCGGGCTTGCGGCAGAAAGTGTCCCAGACCGAGTCGGTGCGGCCGTCTTCGGCGACGGCGCCCTCGATCTGGTAGGCGGCAGTGGCTGCGCCCCAGGCAAACGTCGGCGGGAAGCGCGGAAAGTCAGGAGCGGTCATGCCGCGATGGTAGCGACGGACACCCGGATGCGCACGAAGGTGAGGCGGGCGCTAGCGGGGGTAGGTTCGGAAGCGTGAAGAAGCTTCTGGAGCTGCTGGTCTGTTTCCTCCACCCGCTCGCGGTGGTGCTCATCTGGATCGATTTGTTTACCAGGCGCGACATCGGCGACGGCGCGAAGATCGCTTGGGCCATCTTCGCGCTGATCCCGCTGGTGCCGTTCCTGTACGTGCTGACCGGCGGTGATCTCTGGTGAGGCGGCGCTAAGCCACGGCCGGCGCCGAGCGGTCCGCCGAGAACCGGACTTACGCCGTTCCCGATCCCTGAGCGATAGCGGCATCGACCTCGGCGTGCCGAGCGGCTAGCTCGGCCGCGTACTTCTCGTCGTCAATCTTCTCGGCGAGTTCCTCGTCCTGGCGCATCAGCGCGTCCAGGTCGGAGTCGGCCGCGTCGATCACGCCGAGGTCGGCGTAGGCGTGCTGCACCTTCGGTCCCCACAGGCCGATGTCCTTGACACACGGCACGATCCGGGAGAACAGCAGGGTCCGGAACGCCTGCTGCACCGGCGACTGCTCGGTGAAGGCGACGCATTCCGCCACGTCGAAGCCCATCCGCTCCCACACCTCGCGGGCTATGAAGCGATTGCGCATCAGATAGCAGCCCTCGACCACGAACTCCTCACGCTCGGCGCGCTCGGCCGCGGTGAGCTCCTTGTAGTAGTCGCGCAGCGCCAGCCGGCCGAACGCCACGTGCCGTGCCTCGTCCTGCATGACGTAGGCCAGCAGCTGAGTCACCAGCGGGTTGTTCGAGATGTCGCGGTGCACGCCGAAGGCGGCCAGGGCGAGGCCCTCGATCAAGACCTGCATGCCGAGGTAGGGCATGTCCCAGCGCGAGTCGGACAAAGAGTCGGCGAGCAGCTGGGCGAGGTCGGGGTTGACCGGGTAGTAGAGGCCGATCTTCTCCCTCATGAACCGCGAGTAGAGCTCGACGTGGCGCGCCTCGTCCATCGTCTGCGTAGCGGCGTAGAACTTGGAGTCCATGTCCGGCACCGACTCCACGATCCGGGCCGCGACGGTCAGCGCGCCCTGCTCGCCGTGCAGGAACTGGCTGAACAGCCACGCGGACAAGTGGTGGCCGAGTTCGTCGCGTTCGGACTGGTTCAGCATCTCCCACTGCCGGGAGCCGTGGATCGGGTTGAGCTCCTCGCCGGCCTCCATGACGTCGGACGGATTGACCGCCAGGCTCCAGTCGATCCGCTTGCTTGCGTCCCACTGCTTGTCCTTGCCGCGCTGGTACAGGTCGAGCAGGCGGGTCCGGCCCTCGTCGTACTCCCAGGTGAACCGGGCGGCTCCGGTGGCCGGGACATCCCAGGTGCCAGGCTCAACGGGGGTGGTGTAGTGCTCGTAGGTGCTCACGACGGCCTCCGCAGTGGGTCAACGGCAGCGGGTTAACGGCAGTAACTAAAGACATTACTCGCGAGTAGGCGGCCGCTCTAGTGCTAGCGGGCGCTGACATGGTAGGCAGCGGACATGGATTTCGACCTTCCTGCCGATCTGGTGGCTTACCTCGCGGAGCTCGACGCCTTTATCGAGGCGGAGATCCGCCCGCTGGAGGAAGCGGATGACAACGTCCGGTTCTTCGATTACCGCCGGGAGGACGCGCGCACCGACTGGGAGCGGGGCGGCCTGCCGAGTCGCGACTGGGAAGCGCTACTGGCGGAGGCGCGGCGGCGGGCGGACGCGGCTGGCCACTACCGCTACGCATTCCCGGCCGCCTACGGAGGCCGCGATGGCACCAACCTCGGCATGGCAGTGATCCGGGAGCATCTGGCGGCCAAGGGCCTTGGCCTGCACTGCGACCTGCAGAACGAGCACATGGTCGTGGGCAACAACGTCGGCCTGCTGCTGATGCTGAGTTACGGCAGCGCGGCGCAGCAGTCGCACTGGGTGGAGGACCTCGCCGCGGGCCGACGCGGCTTCGGGTTCGGGATCACCGAGCCCGCGCACGGCTCGGATGCGACGTACATGCAGACCACGGCGGTGCGCGACGGCGACGGCTGGGTGATCAGCGGGGAGAAGACGTGGAACACCGGCGTGCACGCCGCTTCGCACGATCTGATCTTCGCGCGGACCGGTGGCAACGCAGGCGACGGTGACGGAATCACGGCATTCCTAGTGCCGGTGGACTCCCCCGGATTCACCGTGGAGGAGTTCTTGTGGACGTTCAACATGCCAACCGATCACGCGCACGTCCGGCTCGCCCACGTGCGGGTGCCCGATAGTGCGGTGTTCGGCGGCGAGGGCCGCGGCCTGCAGGTAGTTCAGCATTTCTTCAACGAGAACCGGATCCGCCAGGCGGCCTCGAGCCTCGGCGCCGCGCAGTACTGCATCAGCGAGTCGGTCGCTTACGCACTTGCGCGCAAGCCGTTCGGCAAGCCGCTTGCGGCCAACCAGGCGATCCAGTTCCCGCTGGTGGAACTGCAGACCCAGGTGGAGATGCTGCGGACCCTGATCCACAAGACGGCGTGGCTGATGGACCGCGATGGCCCGTTCTCTGTCTCGGACAAGGTGTCCATGTGCAACTACTGGGCCAACCGGCTGTGCTGTGAGGCCGCCGACCGCGCCATGCAGGTGCACGGCGGCCTCGGCTACTCGCGCCACAAGCCGTTCGAGCACATCTACCGGCACCACCGCCGGTACCGGATCACCGAGGGCGCCGAGGAAATCCAGATGCGGCGCGTGGCTGGCTACATGTTCGGGTTCATGCACCAGCGGGCTCCGAAAGGCGTTTCCGAAGCGTGACTACT
>DASXMP010000147.1:0-27116 GCA_036495585.1 Streptosporangiaceae bacterium | reverse complement strand
CAGGGCCTGCTGCCGGATGTGTATGAGACCAGCCTGAATGGCACGTCGGTCTCGGCGGAAATCCCGGGTTTCCCGTACTGGGCGATCACCCGGCCCCGGCTGCATGCGCTGCTCGCCGCCGCCGCGAAGGACGCTGGTGTTGACATCGTGACTCATTCGCGCGCCGTCGGCGCTGACCCGGCCGGTGCGCTGCTGCTCGCGGACGGCACGCGGCTGGCGGCCGATCTGGTGGTCGCTGCCGATGGCGTCGGCTCGGCGGTGCGCAACTCGCTGCCGTCGCTTGCGCAAGAGCGAAAGAGGTACCAGGACGCCATCTGCCGGCTGCTGATCTCCAGGCCGCCGGAGTTCCAGGGTCCGCAGTGGAACCGCGTCATCGACTTCTGGACGCTCGAGCCGGATGCGATGCGGATCCTGTTCATCACGACCGGTCTGGACTCCATCTATGTCGCGTTCATGGCCTCCGCCGACAACGAGCTGGCCTCCCGGATCCCGATCGACGTGGATGTGTGGTCGGATCGGTTCCCCCGCCTCGCCACGGCGGTTGCGCTAGCGGCCAAGGCCGTGGGCGGCAGGCGCGATCCTTACCAGACCAACCGCGTCGCGCCGTGGTCGGACGGCCGGGCTGTCCTGGTCGGCGACTCAGCGCATGCGATGTGCCCGGCGCTCGGGCAGGGGGCGAGCGTCGGCATCGTGAACGCGGTCGAGCTGGCGCACACCCTGGAGCAGTACGGCGAGATTTCGACGGCGCTGACAGCCTGGGAGGAACGTCACCGCGCGATGACCGATGCAGCGCAGGCCCGGAGCGCGTTCATGGCCGAGACGCGCACGATGGCGAAGGGCAACGGCTTCACCCGCGAGGTGATGGAAACGGCCAACTTCGAGTTGTCGGCGGCCGGACCGGGCACGCTGGCGCGCTTCCCGATACCCCCCGGGTCGCAGCCATGACGGCGTGGGAGCAGATGCGGGGCGACTTCGATGTAGTCGTCATCGGCGCGGGAACTGCCGGCTGCATCCTGGCCGCCCGGCTGAGTGAGGATCCCGCTAGCCGGGTCCTGCTGGTTGAGGCCGGTCCCGCCGACACCAGCAGCCGGGTCATAGCCAAGACCTGGGCCTGGCCGTTGCTGAGCGGCTCGGATCTGGACTGGTGCTTCCAGACGGAACCGCAGGCTGAGACCGGGCATGTGCATGACATCCCCAGGGGCAAGGTGGTGGGTGGCTCCGGCTCGATCAACGCCATGGCGTTCCTGCGGGGAGACCGCAGCGACTTCGACACCTGGGCTTACCTTGGCTGCACTGGCTGGGACTACGCCTCGGTCCTGCCGTATTTCAAGCGCTGCGAGACATCGGTCTTCGCCAGCGCGGATCCAGACCACAGGGGCGCGGCCGGCCCGCTGCGCCCGGCGCCCGCCGCGATCTCCTCGACGCTCCATCCGCTGTCGGAGGCCTACCTGGAGGCGGCCCAGCAGGCGGGTCATCCACTCACCGAGGACCTCAACGGACCGGTGTTGCGGGGCGCGAGCAGCCACGACCTTCTGATCGTCGACGGCAAGCGGCAGACCACCGCCTCGGCCTATCTGGACCCGGCGCTGGACCGGCCGAACCTGACCCTGCTAACGGGCTCGTCTGTCGAGTCGATCGTCCTGGCCGGTGACCGCTGCACCGGGATCGACGTCGTCGCTGGCGGCCAGCGACGGCAACTGCATAGTCGTAAGACCATCCTCACGGCCGGGGCCGTCGGCTCGCCGCACTTGCTGCTGGTCTCCGGAATCGGGCCTGCTCAGCATCTTGCGGACGTCGGCGTCACAGTGCGCCACGATCTGCCGGGTGTCGGCCAGAATCTGGTCGACCACATCCTGCTGTGCGGGCTGACGGCGCAGGCCTCCGGTCCGCTTCCGCCGCCGTCAGCGAACTTGGGCGAGGTCACGGTCTTCACCGATAGCGAGCCTGGGCGCGCCGGCGCTGACCTGCAGCTCGTGTTCATCCACGGCAAGATGGCCAACCCGTGGCAGCAGGTTCCCGAGCATGGCTACACCTTCGGAGTCGGGCACATGCGTCCGGCCAGCCGTGGCGTCCTCTCGCTGCGCAGCCCGAACCCGGCAGTGCCGCCACGGCTCGACTACCGCTATCTCTCCGAGCCGGCGGATATTCGGGCGCTTGTCGCCGGGGCGAGGCTCGTGCTCGATATCAGCACGAAGCCTGGGTTCGCGCGCTGGCGGGGCGCGCCACACCCGTTGCTCGGCGCCGACGACCAGACCCTAGAGGCGTTTGTGCGCGAGGGGGTCAAGTCCTACGGCCACTCATGCGGGACCTGCCGGATGGGTGTCGACGCGCAGTCGGTCGTCAGCCCGCTGCTGCGGGTGCGCGGGCTCGAGGGGCTCTGGGTTGCCGATGCCTCGGTCATGCCGATGATCGTGTCGACGAACACCAACGCGGCGACCGTGATGATCGCGGAGAAGGCGGCCGACCTCATCAGGGCTGCGCCTTAGCCGGGATCACCGTCAGCGGTCGGCCACGGCCAGTCGGCGCTAGGGAATGCGCACTGCCATCGGGTTTGAGCATCCTGCCCTTCCGTCTTGGCCTGGAGCAGGTTCAGGCAAAACCTCGTCCCAGCAGTCGCAAAGGGCCTTCGAGGTCACGGCGCGGATCGAAGCTCAGTGACGTGTGTGCACTAGCTTGCTGCTGTGCCAGATGGGCTTGACCTTATCGTCGCAGCGCTCTGCACCGTCTTCGCGATGTTTGGGTACCGGCAGGGTTTGGCTGCCGGGATACTGAGCCTGGCCGGCTTTGTGGACGGTGCGGCAGCCGGCGATCGGGTCGCTGCCAGCCTCTCGGGTGCGATCGCGCCAGCGGGTCCCTCCCGCGTCTTCGTCGCCATTCTTACCGGGTTTGCCGCGGCCGTTCTCGGTTCGGCGCTGATGTCCCCGCTAGCGCGGTTGCTGCGGCGACTCAGCGGACGTCCAGCCGGACGCGTGGACTCAGTCGGCGGCGCGGCGCTGAATGTCTTATTCGTGCTTGCCGTGGCGCTGGTGGTTACGTCGTTCGCAGTCGACGGATCGCCGGGGTTTGTGTCCCGCCAGGTCCATGACTCACTCGTCGTGCGAATCCTCGGCCGTGCAGTGCCTGACTCGTGGTCCGACTCCATGCAGGTAAGCGCGGCCTGGCGACTGGAGGACGCGCTCGGACTCAATCCTGCCGACCTGCCAGCACCCAGCGCAGGGGTGCTGAACTCTCCGGGCGCGGCTGCGGCCAGGCGCAGCGTGGTCTTAGTCGAAGGTCATCGGTCCTGCTCGTCGGGCCTGGATTCGGTAGACGGCTCAGGGGTCGTGGTCGGGCCAGAGCACGTGCTCACCAATGCTCACGTCGTCGCCGGCCTGACGCGGCCGCCGGTCATCTCCTTAGCAGGCGGGCACAAGTATCACGCGCGCGTCGTCCTGTATGACCCGCGACGTGACGTCGCAGTACTCTACGTGCCCGGACTGCGCGCCACGGCTGCGCACTTCATCGCGCGAGCACCGCTCGACGCGAGCGCGATCGTGGCCGGCTTCCCTGGCGGAGGTCAGCTGATGCTGGTCCCGGCGACGGTCGGAGCTAGCTCGCAGGACGCCATCTCCGGCATCAGCGCAAGCACCGCGGCCTATCTGGATGCCTACGCAGTTCGCGCGCAGATCATGGCGGGCAATTCTGGCGGTCCTCTGCTCGCGCCCTCCGGTGGCGTCTACGGCATTGTCTTCGCAAAGTCGACGACAGCTCAGCAAGCCGGCTGGGCCATCACCACGTCCGAGTTTGCCAGCGACGTATCCGCGGGCACGCCGCTGACCACGAGCGTGCCGACACCGGCGCAACTAGCCTGCTGACACGGCGACCCAGCGGCCGGTGGCTACCTCACTGGCGCTGCGTGACTGGCCCTGCGTGACTGGCCCTACCTGACTGGCTCTACCTGACTGGCTCTACCTGACTGGCCCTACCTGACTGGCTCTGCAGCCGTTGCATCTGCGGTGGCCCGCAGCGCAAGCCACACCTCGGCCAGCGACGCCGTCGAGGACAGCTTGCGGCCGCTGACCTCTTCGAAGCGCTGCAGGCGGTAGCGCAGCGTGTTTGGGTGAACGTGCAGGGCACGCGCAGCGCGCTCGGTGTGGCGATCGTGCTCCAGCCAGATCCGAACAGAGGGCACTAGCTCGGCCGCATGCGTGTGGTCGTAACTCAGGACAGATCCGAGCACCTCGGCCGCCAGCGCCGCCAGGTCGGCGGATTCGTCCGTCAGCCACTTCTGCGTTGGATCGCTGCCATACGTCATGACTTTCCGCCCGGCCTCGCCGGCTCGCGCGCGCGCCCACTCCGCCTCGCGCCGCGGGATGGTCAGCGGCGCACCGGCGGTAAATGCACGGCTGATGCCAACGGTCGCCTGCTCCAACGAGGCAAGAGCCGCTACCGCCTGATCGTCGTTGATCAGCACGAACAGCACGCCGCCTTGCCGGAGGATCAGATGCGGGGCGCCACAGCCGGCCAGCGCGTCGGCAAGGCTGTCGCCATCGGGCGTGTCACGTCCGTGCGCCGGGCCAACGATGGCCAGGCGCAGCGCCCGATCGAGGAGAAATCCGCTCGTCACCAGGCGCCGGGCCACCACGGCCGGGTCCAGCGCGTGCTGCAGCATCTCTGCCAGGGTCTCGGCGCCCTGCCGCCGGAGCATCTCGCGCTCGTGCGCGACCATTGACAGCTGCAACGCCGCAACCGTCGCGATGTGCTGCACCACGGACACGCCAGCCGGCGCCGCCGCTGGAGCTTCCAGCGCCAGGATGTAGCCGGCTGGCCCGCGCGGACCAGCCACCGGCAGCACATATCCGCCGGGCACCGTCGGCGGGCTCGGCAGTGCACGTGGCATCAGTTCCGCGTGCTCGGGCAGCGGCACCGGCACGCCGTCCAGCAGCGGCGCACCCTGGAGCGTGCACGCGTAGAGCGTGTAGCCGGAGAGCCGCTCGAGCCGGCCGAAGATCTCGCGCGTGCTCAGCTGTCCTGCGGCCAGCCACTGGACGGCGCCGAACACGCGCAGCTGCGCGTTCAGGCGCGCGCCCATGTCACCTTGTGCCGCGGCCGCAACTTCCTGCGAGATCGCGATGAAGGGGACCGGTATCGGCACCTCGACCACCGGAAACCCGCGCCTGGCTACAACTGCCTGCAAGGCCCGAGTCAGCGGCGGGACGAACATCCCTTCCGAGACGGCCAGGCACGCCACGCCAGCATCATCGAGTCGCTCAACATAGGCACGCTGCCGCTCGGCGTTGCGCGGAATGGCCATCCCCGTCGTCATGATCATCTCGGCTCCGCAGAGCCAGGGGGTGGGATCCTCCAGCTCGCTGACATGGGCCCAGGCGACTCGCCGGGAGACGCCCGACTGTCCCGCGATCAGCCGCAGCTGCAGGGCCGGAGAGCGGAGCAGGTCCTCGACGGTGATGACGCCATTACCTGGCATGGCGGCCAGCGTAGGTTGTGTGATTTGCCAATGACAAGGCCATGTTTTGGATCGCTGACAATTGCCCTGGCTTGCCAGACCCTCGCATACTCCTGCCAGGTCTGAGCCGTGGCGACGGCCGGCAGTTGCCCCTTCGCGGGTGGGCCAGATCGGTGCGATCAGTCGTGACCGGCGGACGCCGGGAAGGGACGTGCGATGGCGACTGTGGACGAACCCGCCGGTCGGCCGGTGGCCGTGCAATCGGCTCAGGTCGGTGAGGTGCGACTGGCGCGCGGCGCGCTGAGCCTCTTTGACACGATCTCCTCGACGCTGGCGAACCTGGCACCGGTTGAGGGCATCTTCCTGTCCATCACGCTGGTCGTCGTCGCCATGGGAGCCCAAGCCCCATGGGCCTTCCTGATCGCGGGGATCGCCATTCTGGCGACTGGCAACACGATGTCTGAGTTCTCCAAGTCGATACCGAGCGCGGGATCGTTCGTCACCTTCATCGGCCGCGGCGTCGGGAGCCGCGCGCCACGGACGGGCTCCGTGCTGGCGGGCATCTCCTACTACCTGCTGGTGATCTGCTACCCCGTCACGATCGGCGCGGTCGTCGTCTTCATGGGGTCATGGGTCTCGTCACTGTTTGGCTGGGGTAACGCTGGCTGGCTCGCGGTCACGCTCGTCGGCGTGGCACTGGCCGTTCCCTTGCTGCTGCGTGGGGTGGTGATCTCCGCCCGCGCCTCGTTCATCATGTTCTGCAGCGAGGCACTTGGCCTCATCGTCTTGTCGGTTGTCGTGCTGACTCAGGTGCACGGTCACCTCAGTGCGCCGTTTCATGCCAGCGGAGGCTCGCCCGGCGGATTCAGCGGACTGGTGGGCCTGACGTTCGCGCTGGCCGTCTCGGGATTCATCGGCTGGGAAAACTCGGGCGCGCTGGCGGAGGAGTCCCGGAATCCGCGGCGTTACATCCCGATCACGGTCTTCACGTCGGTCGCGATCATCACCGTGCTGTACGTGCTGTCAACCTGGGCCGCCGTCGCTGGTTTCGCGGACTGGAAGGGAACTGTGGCGGGCGTCAATTTCCTCGGCAGCCCGGCCGAGGCCACGCCGTTCCTCGACCTGTCCCGCCACTTCAGCAGCTGGTTCGACTGGTTCATCGGGATCGTCGGCTTCACGAGCTCGTTCGGGTGCTTTATTGCCGCGGCCAACTCGCAGACGCGTATCACCTTCAATGGCGCCAGAGCAGGGCTGCTGCCTCCGGCCGTGGCCAAGGTGAGCAGGACGAAGGTGCCGTGGGCCTCCGTCGCGATCTACACCGGGCTGACCGTGCTGCTGGTCGTGATTCCGTTCATCGCGCTGCACGGCAACGCTGTGTCAATCTTCTCCGACGAGGCCGGGATCGGGACAGTCCCGATCCTGATCGTCTACTTGCTCGCCAACATTGCGTTGCCGCTGCATGTGCTGGCGACCGATCGCGCGGCGTTCCGGCCGGTCCGGCATGTGATCATCCCGTTCATCGGGACTGCTGTCCTGGTCTACGGAGTCTGGGAGTTCGTGCAGCCGGGCCAGCCAGCACCGGCCAACGTCTACTGGGCCTGGATCCTGGGCATCGTCGCGATCGCGCTGGTGGCAACAGCCATGACCTACGTCCGGCGGCGCTCAGCCCTTGACCGCGCGGCCACCGAAGGGCCGGAGCTCGCCCTTGCCGACGACAGCAGCGCCTGACCTGACCCGGGTTGCCTGCTGCCAGGTCGGGCCGCGGATCGGCGAGCTTGACGCCAACCGTGCCGCTGGCCTGGCTGCCGCGCAGGCAGCTACGGCCGACGGCGCCGCGATCGTGGTGCTGCCGGAACTGTCCGCCAGCGGCTACGTGTTTCGCGACCTGGCGGAGGCGACGGCCCTGGCCGAGCCGGTCGACGGCCCGACGGCGGCAGGCTGGGAGCGGCTCGCCCGGCAGCTCGGCATCACCGTCGTTGGCGGCATCTGCGAGCTCGGCGCCGACGGCTTGCTCTACAACACCGCTCTGGTGGTGGACTCCGGTGGCCTGCGCACCGCCTATCGCAAGGCCCACTTGTGGGACGCGGAGAAGCTAATCTTCACGCCCGGCGACGACCGGCCGCCAGTCGTCGAGACCGCTGGCACGTCGCTGGCGGTGGTGATCTGCTACGACCTGGAGTTTCCGGAGTGGGTGCGGCTGCCCGCCCTGGCCGGTGCTCGCCTGCTGTGCGCTCCGGCGAACTGGCCCGCGCTACCGAAGCCAGCCGGGGAGCGGCCGATGGAGGTGGTCCGGGCCCAGGCGGCGGCGGCGATCAACCGCATGTTCGTGGCGGTCTGCGACCGGGCTGGCGCCGAACGCGGCGTCGACTGGGTGGGCGGCTCGGTCATCGTCGACCCAGACGGCTGGCCGCTGGCCGGCCCTGAACCCGGTGCACACGAGGTCACCGTCGCCGCCGACTGTGACCTCGTGGCGGCAGCAGACAAGCGGATCTCGGCGCGGAACGACGTGCTAGCTGACCGCCGCCCGGCGCTCTATGACGGTGTCACCAGGGAGGATCGTGATGAGTGACCAGCCTGGTGCCGGTCTGCCCCGCGTGGTCGCCGACGGCCACGTTGGCCAGGTGGATGCCACCGTCGTACCGAGGTTCGCCGGGCCGGCCACCTTCGCCCGGCTGCCGCGCCTGGACGAGGTATCTTCCGCCGACATCGTCATCGCGGGCGTTCCGTTCGATTCGGGTGTGAGCTACCGGCCGGGCGCCCGGTTCGGCCCGGCGCATGTGCGCGCATCATCGAAGTTGCTCCGCCCCTACAACCCCGCGGCTGGCCTCGCGCCCTTCGCTGAGCTGCAGGCCGCCGATGCGGGCGACATCGCGGTGAACCCGTTCGACATCACCGAGGCCATCGGCCAGGTAGAGGCTGGCGCCGCCGCCCTGACCGCGCACGGCGGGCGCCTGCTCACCATCGGCGGCGACCACACGATCGCGCTGCCGCTGCTGCGGGTGGCCGCCCGCCGCCACGGGCCCGTCGCTGTGCTGCACTTCGACGCGCACCTGGACACGTGGGACACCTACTTCGGCGCCTCGTACACGCACGGCACCCCGTTCCGCCGCGCGTCGGACGAGGGGCTGATCGACCGCCAGCACTCGGTCCACGTCGGCATTCGCGGACCGCTGTACGCGGCGTCCGATCTGACCGACGACGCCGTGCTCGGTTTCCAGATCATCAGCTGTCCCGAGGTCGAGCTGACGGGAGTCGCGGAGCTGATCGAGCGGATGCACGCCCGGCTCGGGGACCGGCCGGTCTACGTCTCGCTGGACATTGACGTGCTGGATCCGGCGCACGCTCCTGGTACCGGCACGCCCGAGGCCGGCGGATTGAGCGCCCGTGAACTGCTCGCGCTGCTTCGCTCGCTGTCCAGGGTGCCGCTCGTCGGAGCGGACATCGTCGAGGTCGCGCCCGCCTACGATCACGCCGAGATCACCGGCATCGCCGCCGCGCACGCTGCTTTTGAACTGATGTCCGCTATGGCGGCTCTCCGCTAGGGCGGTGAGCGGAACAGCAGGCGCCTCCTGCAGGGTCGGCCCTGCCGTTCCCTGCAGGAGGCTAGCGTCTGCCCTAGCCGGTGAACGCCTCCAGCACATGACTGAAGTCCCAGGTGTTCTGGGTGATCCCGGAGCAGGTGTTGCTGTCTACAGTGCCCGGACAGCCGCCGTTGTCGCGCTGGATCGCCCAGATGGACAGGAAGTTCATGTTGTTGGCCTGCGCGAAATTCAGCATGGTCGTCGCATCCGGCAGGGACGTGACCTCGGTCTTCTTGCGAAGGTCATCGATGCCGGGGAGCAATGTCATGCCTTCCATGTTCCACAGCTGCGCGGAGGTCAGACTCGGGAAGATCGTCTCCAGCTGGGTGTGCGTGCTGGTCGCCGCGTTCTCGGCCGCGGTACCCATCTCCACGACTCCCTCTTTGGCGATGTAGTAGTCGAACACCATGATGTTCACCGAGGTCACGGTGGCGCCCTCCGTCACCGCGTTCTGCAGCACGGCTTCGCCGTTCGGGTCCAGGCCGTACTGCTCGACCGGGATCGTGTACTGGATCTGCAGTGGGATGCCGTTGGTAGCGGCCCACTGCTCGGTCAGGGCAATCGCCTCGTTGCGCCGCGCGATCCCGGCTGTGTTGTTCAGCGAGCTGGATTCGACGTCCATGTCCAGCCTGGTAACGCCGAGCGTGGTGATCACCTGCTCGTAGTCCGCGGCGATGGACTGCACGTTCGTGCACGAGTCGGCGATCTCGGTGCCGCCGTGGTCGGCGCTGTAGCCACCGAATGACGGGATCACGTCGCCGCCCGCGGCGCGCAGCGAGGCGATGTCAGCGGCGTAATAGTTCAGTGGCTGGGACGACTGGCCGTTCCAGTCAAGACTGCAGGAGTTCTTGCCGGTCGACTGCAGGAACGCGAGGGTGAAGTACTTGACCCCGGACGCCTGCTCCGTGGCCGTCAGGCTGGCGGTGTTCGGAGCGAGGTAGGTCTCGTAGTAGGGCGCGTACACGTGCGCGGGCAAGCTTGTGTAGGCCATCGCCTGGCCGCCGGCGGTCAGTGGCCAGACCAGAGCTGTCGTGATAGCTGCGAGGAGCGCCAGTCGCCGTCCAGTTCTCACAGGGTTCCTCTCCCTCAGATTCGCGGTCCGGCGGGTCAGGGGACCGGTGCCGGGATGTTGACCTGCGGCACGTTCCAGCCAGACACCGTCACCACCGGGGTGGCGCCGTTCAGGTCAGACGAGTCGTAGGTGACGGTCAGGGTCTGCGACTCACCGGGGAAAAGCGTGATGTCGTTGCCCTGCCAGGTGGACGACTGCAGCTCGTTGTCGCCGGACTGCAGGGTGCCTGTCGCCGTGCCGCGCCGCACGTCGGCGCGGAGGAAGAAGGCGACGGCCGAGGCTGACGTGTTCGTGATCGTGACGGTCGTTGCCACGTCCGCGCCGTCAGGCCCGGACTGCTGCGCCGAGGTGGCGGTGGCGGTGATCGCCGACGCGGGCAGGCTATTCAGGCCGGTGAGGTTCGCATAGGTGGAGACCGTGCCCACCGGCGAGCCCAGTGACTTGTTCCAGTTGACGACGTCGGGCGTCGTCGACAGCCAGTAGACGTTCCGATCGATGAGGGTGCCGCTGCGCCGCACTAGCAGCTCGACGAAATACGTCGTTCCGGCCGGCGTCGTCGGCACCTTCGGGGTCAGGACATCGGTCAGCACCTGCTGGCTGGCCAGCGATTCGGCCGCCGACGTCTGGTCGTCCGTCACGGTTCCGGCGAGGCTGTAGACCTTCGACTCGACGGTCAGGCCCGACTGGGTTGTGTTACTGAGGTTGTCGAGCGTGACCGTGCCATTGTCCAGTGCGTACAGGGCGTGCACCGTCTTGTCGGCCTCCTGCACGCCGAAGTAGGAACCGGCCTGGTCGCCGTCGTAGTTGTAGAGGTTCCAGAGCAGGCTCGGCCAGCCCTTATTCAGCTGCCAGTAGATCGTGCCGGTAGATGGCAGCGGCGTGTTGGCGGCGTGGTCGATGAACGCCTCGAACTGCGCTCGCGTGTCCTCGTAGCCCTGGACCTGCCCCTCCTCGACGTACTGCGCCAGTGAGGAGGGCGTGCCATACCTGGCATCCAGGGCCGCGTCGAAATGGCACAGGGTGCCGAACGAGTAGCCCGTGTTGCACTTGGTCTCGTAGTTGGCGTGGTACTGGTTGGACTTGGGGCTCTGCCACAGGCTGGCAAGATCGCTAGCGGACATGAACCGGTTCAGCGAGTCCATCGTCGGTATCGTGTCCCCCGCGCTTTCCTCGCTGTCGTAGCCCCAGGCGGCGCCCGCGTTGGTTACGGTGCCATCGGAGCCGAGGTGGTTGGTGTCGTACCAGTAGTCGGGCGGGACCCAGTCGTAAGGGCCTTCCTTCTCCCCAGATGGGCCAAGCGTCGCAGTTGACTTGTATTCAGCGGAGGAGATCAGCGGGGTTTGCGGGTAGAAGTCCGCAGTGGTGAACCCGGTGATCGACGCCGACTCCTGCTGGCTCACCGGCTGGTTGTCGCTCCACTGGAAGCTGAAGACGCTCGGGTGGTTGCGCAGGTTCGTCCCGATCGTCTGCGCCGAGTTCTGCAAGGTGCTCAGCTGCGCCTGCGTTGGCGTCCCGCTGATCTGCCAGGCGTCACAGCACTGGAAGCCGCCGTTGACCAGAATGCCGGCGGCGTCCATCTGCTCGAACCAGTCCTCGGGCATGATGTGGCCCTCAAGCCGGATAGCGTTGACGCCCATGTTCTTCATCAGCGCTATCTGCTTGGCCGTGTCGGCCGCTGAGTAGTGCAGGAACAAGTTCGGGGACCAGCCACCGCCCCTGATCACGATCGGCACTCCGTTGATCTTGAAGGCGCGTGCACCGCTCGGTTCGATCGCGTTCGATCCGGTCAGGTAGGACGTCACCGTCCGGATCCCGAACGTCTCGCTCGTCGAGTTACCCGTGGTGCCGCCTTGCGCGACCGAGACCCCGAGGGTGTACAGGGGCTGAGCGCCGAGCTGGTAGGGCCACCACACCTGCGGATTCGTGATGGTCAGGCTCGGGAAGTTGCTCGGTGCGAACGACACCGTCTGCGTGGTGCTGGCCGGAACAGTGACGCTCTGGCTCACCGTGATCGGCGTGCCGTTGTTCGGCGGCGTGATCGTCGCCGTCACGGTGCCAGCCTGGCTCGCTGTCGTGTTGTTAGTGACGTCAGTCTTCACCGTCAGCGCCGCGTTGCTCAGGTCGGCCGCGTCGCTCTGGTTGACATGCGAATTACCAACCGACAGCGCGCGGTCGACCTGAAGCTGCACGGGAAACTGGATTCCGGTGTTGTTGTCCGGCGGGATCTGCGTCCAGTCGACGTTGTCGAGGGTGAACATCGTCGTCGGGTCGTTCGGGTTGACCTCGATCGCCAGCGAGTTGGTGCCGGGAAGCACGAGGCTGGAGATGTTGAACGTGAACCTTGTGTAGTCTCCGGTGACGGTGGTCGAGGTTGCAACCTCCGAACCATTCACCCAGACGTTTTCGGAACCCACGACGCCATTGACGATCAGGGTTGCCACCTGGCCGGCTTGGAGGCTGGGAGTGAAGTCGGTCCGCCACCACCACGGCACGCTGAATTCTTTGACCGAGACTGGGCCGATCTTGCTGGCGGAGCCATAGCACCGCTGCAGGTTGTTCGAGAAGAACACGCTGTTCGGGCCGCCAGTGCTCTGGTTGACCGGCTGCAGGGCAGTGTCGCCAGGGCACTGACCGTTCTGGAGCAGCGCCTCGATCTCGGTTCCGGGCGCGCCTGCGTCGTCGTTGGTGACCGGCAGCCAGGTACTGGCGTTGAACCCCGGGGTGGAGATCTGTGCACCCGACTGAGTCGCGACCGCGCTGCTTTGCACCGTCCAGCCGTTGCTGCCCAGGTCGGAGACATCACTGGCCCCGGTGTCCGGCGAGCTCAGGCTGACGGCAGCGGCGTGAGAGGTGGCTGTAACCTCGGGGGTTAAACTTCCCGCCGCCGCGGGCTCGCCCTGTGCACCCGGCAGCAGCCAGGCTAAGGCCAGGGCGCAAACGGCGGCTGCGGTCAGAGGCGCAGAGCGGGACCGCACGCGTAGTCTCATCGCTGGCCACTCCTGTCCCGCGGCTGTTGCCACGAACGACGGGTGCACCACATGGAGCTTTGTTAGTTAGTAACCTATCTAAACAAACCTGTCAAGAGGCCAGGGCCAACGCTCAGTCGCCAGCCAGCCCAATGCGCGGCAGCGCCGCCCCGGCAGCCAGACGGTCAGGATTCGAGAAGCGCGACGCACTGCGCCGTCCCTAGCGTGTCGGTCATGACTTCCATCGATTCCGTCACCCTCGAGGTGTCCGACGCTACTGCTGCCGAGCGCTTTTACCAGGCCGCCTTCGGTCTGACCGGCGCAATCCACCTGCGGACCTCGGGCGAGCCCACGACCGGCTTCCGCGGGTTCACCCTCTCCCTCACTGTGTCGCAGCCGTCCACCGTCAGCAGCCTCGTCGGCACCGCCGTCGACGCGGGCGCTACTGTCCTGAAGCCAGCCGCTAAGTCGTTCTGGGGCTGGGGCGGCGTAGTCCGAGCCCCGGACGGGACGATCTGGAAGGTGGCGACGTCACAGAAGAAAGACACCGGCCCGGCCACCCGGCAGATCGACCAGATCGTACTGCTGCTGGGAGTGGCCGACGTGGCCGCGACGAGAGCGTTCTACGCCGACCACGGCCTCGCGGTCGCGAAGAGTTTTGGGCGCAAATACATCGAGTTCGACACCGGCTCGAGCCCCATCAAGCTGGCGCTCTATGGACGCCGCGCCCTCGCCAAGGACGCCGGCGTCCCTCCCGAGGGGACGGGATCGCACCGACTCGTGATCGGCGGCGATGCCGGGACCTTCACCGATCCAGACGGGTTCGCGTGGCAGCCGGCGTCGGTTTGACCATGTATTCGGAGTCTGCGCCCGGATCGACTGCGGCGCGGGGTAAGAATCGTAGGTGCCCTCAGCTCGGAACTTCCTGCGCCGCCCGCCGGCCGGCGGCCACGTGGCGGCGTGCATGCTCGTCGGTACCGCACTCGTGGTCGTGATGTGGCAGTTCACGATGCCCGCCCCGGCCCTGCTGATGGGCTGGGACGTCGCGGCGGGGCTCTACCTGATCCTGGTGTGGGCTGCGGTCTATCGCATGAATGCTGAGGTAACGGCCCGCATGGCGGGCCGGGAGGATCCCAGCAACCCAGTTGCCGAGCTCGTCGTGGTTTCCGCCAGTACCGCCGCCCTGGTCGCGGTGGCCTTCGCGCTGGTCAGGGCAGGCCAGACGACAGGAAGCACTAAGGCGCTGCTCATCAGCCTCGGTGCAGTGAGCGTCGCCGTCTCCTGGCTGGTGGTGCAGACGGTCTACATGCTGCGATATGCGCGCAACTTTTACGGTGAGCCGGCCGGCGGCATCGACTTCAATGAATCCGATGGGCCGGCCTACCAGGACTTTGCCTACTTCGCTTTCACGATCGGCATGACGTTCCAGGTCTCAGACACGAGCATCACCACCAAGGGCATCCGCCGGCTAGCGCTGCACCATGCGCTGCTGTCCTACCTGTTCGGCGCGGTCATCCTGGCCACGGCGATCAACGTCGTCGCCAGCTTGCTGCACTGAACCTCGCGCCTCAGCCGCCTAATTACATTTGGGTTAAGAAATACCAAACCGCGTCCTCTGCGCGTAAGGTATTTACATGTTCAGGGCGGCTGACGCCTCATCTGCAAGGGAGCACCGCATGATCTCTAGATTCAAGAGAGGAACCCGAGCGCTGGCCATCTGCGCGGCGTGCGCGGCGTGCGCAGCTGGTGCTGCTGCCTGCTCCAGCAGCAGCAGCGGTGGCGGTTCGAGCGCGAGCGGGAACCTGAAGATCATCACCTGGGTCAACCCGCCCACCATCGCAGCCTTCAAGCAGATCGACTCCGAGTTCGAGAAGGCCAACCCAGGCATCAAGGTCACGCTGCAGACCGCCGCGGACGTTAACGGGCCGTACAAAACGCTGGCGACACAGGCCGTGAACTCCGGCACAGCGGACATCATCACGGATAACTTCGCGTTCCAGCCGCTGCCCCCGAACCCGACGCAGTCGAACGAGACTCAGGTGCAGTTCTGGGGCACCAACGGCGCGTTCACCTCGCTGAGCGGCCAGAGTTTCCTGTCCAGTTACACAAAGGGCGCGCTGGCATCCCAGACTTACAAGGGCAAGACCTATGGGCTGCTGTCCGGTGTCTACCAGCAGGGCGTCTTCTACAACAAGGCAATCTTCTCCAGGTACCACCTGACGCCGCCGACCACCTACAACCAGTTCATCTCCGAGATGAACACGCTCAAGCACAACAACGTCGAGCCCCTCTACACCGCACTCGGCGGCGTCGGCCCCATCTACCTTCAGTTCGTCTACAACGAGGCCATAGCCGACCTGTGGTACCCGGGTGCGCCGGGCGGCAACCTTGCTGCCGATCTGCTCCACGGCACTGTCAAGTGGACCGATCCGAAGTTCATCCAGGCGATGACCGAGGAGAAGACGGTTGCGTCGTACCTGGAGCCGAATTACACCGGGGTTCCGTGGCAGGACATGGCCGGAGGTGGTGATTTCACCTCAGGTAAGGCCGCCATGGAGCTGGACGGGACTTGGGACCTGGCCTCTATCCACAAGGCCAGCCCGAACATGCAGGTCGGGTTTTTCCCGCTGCCGTTCAGCAACACTGCTGCTGACAACCAGCCGATCATCCAGAACGACCTCACGTTCTACGTTGCATCCCACTCCAAGAACCAGGCAGCTGCCCTGAAGTGGCTGAAGTTCTTCTCGAGCCCGAAGATCTACGCTCAGTATGTGAACATCACCGGCATCTCCTCCGCGGAGACCAGCGGCAACTTCAACGGCTTCTCGGCATCGGCGATCGGCTCGTGGTTCGGCAAGGGCGTCAACCTCCAGAACATGCTCCCGACGATGTCGCCGAGCAACGGCGCCAACGATCAAACCGCCACCTGGCCGAACCTGCAGCTGCAGGTTGCTCAGGGCAAGATCACCCCTGCCAAGGCCGCCGCCGAGTACCAGGCGGACTGGAAGACGGCTTCGTAACCGGACAGACGTGACCACTACAGAACTGACTAAGGCACCGATCAACAGCGGTGCCGGAGTCCGCGGCAAGGCGCGCCGGGCCAGCCCGGCGCGCCTGCTCAGCCGATCATCGAGAATCAGCATGTGGGCGGGCCTGGCGTTGGCCCTCGCGGTGTACCTGGTGTTCGGGATCGGCCCGATGATCGGGAACATCATCATCTCGTTCACCGACTACACCGAGCTGGCCTTCGCCCCCACCCACGTGGTCGGCGTCGCGAACTACGTCTCGATGTTCAGCAGCCAGTCGACCGCGTTCTACCAGGGCATCGGCGCGACGGTCGTGTTTACCGTGGCCGTCACCATCGGACAGAGCGCCTTTGGCCTGCTTCTCGCGCACAAGCTCGTTGGCAACAGTAAGTGGGCTGCCATCGGCCGGCTTCTCGTGTTCGTCCCGATCGCCCTCGGCGTGACGGTCGTGGGCCTGGTCTGGATCCTGATCTTCGACCCAGCGCAAGGCCCGATGAAGTCGTTCTTTGACCTGTTCGGAATCCACAGCGCCTTCCTCGGCGCGGACGGCTGGTCGCTGGGCATCGTCATCTTCGTCCAGATCTGGCAGAACACCGGGTTCTCCACGCTGGTCTATATCGGCGGCCTGCGCGCGATTGACCCCGCCCTGTACGAGGCCAGCGCGATGGACGGCATCGGCGGCTGGCAGCGGCTGCGCCGCATCACGTTCCCGCTGCTCGCCCCGTCGGTGACAGCGAACGTGATGCTGGCCCTGGTTGGCGCGTTCACCACCTATAACCTCATCTATGTGCTGACGGGCGGGGGCAGCTCCTACGGGACGCAGACGCTCGGAATGCTGGCGTTCAACGACGCATTCGGCACCAACGCCGAGACCAACCTCGGCTTCGGAGCCGCCGTCACCGTCGCGCTGTTCTTCATGACCCTCATCGTCGCCACGCCCGTACTGTTGTATCTGCGTGGCCGGGAACGGCGGCTGCTGCGATGACGATTCACCGTCCCCGGCTGGTGTCGGGGATCGCAGTCGGGATCTTGATCGCGATCTTGTTCCTCGCGCCGGTCCTGTACGCGGTCATGCTCTCGTTCGAGTCGCCGGTGCATTTCCTGAACTCCCCGATGACCCTCGGCAAGCCGGACCTGGGCAACTTCAGCGCCGCGTGGAGCCAGGCCGACCTCGGACCGGAACTGCTGCGCACCATTCTGTACGCAGTCGTCGCGGCGCTCGGCTCGACGGCGCTCGGCCTACTGATCGCGTTCCCGGTCGCGCGCCGCCTGGTGCGCGGGCACGCCGCGCTCTACACGTTCTTGTTCGTCGGCGTGTTCTTGCCGCTGTCGATCATCCCGCTGTATGCCGAGGCCCGCTCGATGGGCCTGTACAACAACACCATCGGGTACATCATCTTGCACGTCGAGCCGGGAATGCCGCTGGCGGTGCTGCTGCTCGTGGCGTCGATCGCGGTGCTGCCGGGCGAATTCGATGAGGTGGCATGGATGGAGGGCGCGTCCTACCTGTCGTACCTGTGGCGGGTCATCGTGCCGATGGTGCGGCCGGCACTGCTGATCGCGTTCCTGTACGCCCTGCTCGGCGTCTGGAACGACATCATCGGCCCGGTCGCGCTGCTCAGCAGCGCCTCGCTATACCCGGTAACCGAAGGCGTCTTCACCTTCTACGGCTCCAACAGCTCCGAATGGACCCTGCTGGCCGCCGCCGTCGTTATCGTGTCCCTGCCCGTCGTGGCCCTGTTCGTCGCCTGCCAGCGCCAGCTCAACCTCGCTAGCCTCACCGGTTCCGTCAAAGGCTAGCTGGACTGACGGTGCATCCTGGAGACGGCCGGGATCGCGTAACGATGTCCGGGCAGCGTTCGACAGCCAGATCCGGCAGTTGCTTTCCACGGCGCACGTGTCCGCGACGAGGTCCAGGTGCCCGGCTGATGATCGGCCGCGAGACTGGCCCGCGGCTGCCGACCGGTGGTCGTGCTGTTCGCCCTGTCCCAGCGGCAGATCAGCCGTGCCACGCTGGTCGGCGCGCTCAAGGGCTGAGGTTGCCGTCAGGCCCCGGCCCGGCCGGGCGGGCGGAGGTCTGCGTTGCGGGGCAGGCCGAGGCCGGCGCTCGGTTCCGGTTCTGCTTCGGGCCTGATGTCCTGCAGCCGATCGATACGCCCGAGAGCGGGGAAGAGCCGACTCCAGGTCAGGGCGATCGTGATAGTGATCAGCCCGCCGCCGACGACGGCGGGTACGGTGCCAACCAGCGCAGCGGTCAGCCCCGACTCGAAGGTCCCGAGCTGATTGGAGGCGCTGACGAAGACAAGTTCCACGGCCGAGACGCGGCCGCGCAGCGGGTCGGGCGTGGCGAGGACGACGGTGGTGGAGCGGATGTTCATGCTGAACATGTCGGCGAACCCGCCGACCGCCAGCATCGCCAGCGACAGGACGAAGATCCGCGACAACCCGAACACGACGATGCTCGCGCCGTAGATCCCGACCACGAGGAGCAGCAACTGGCCAGCTCTCCCGCCGACCGGCCTGCGGGTGATGAGGGCGGCCGCGACCAGCGCCCCGACGGCGGGTGCCGCCCGCAGCACGCCGAGGCCCTCAGGGCCGACATGCAGGATGGATCGCGCGAATACCGGCAGCAGCCCGACCGCGCCGCCGAACAGGACAGCTAGCAGGTCGAGGAGGATGGCGCCAAGCAGCACCGGGGTCCGGCCCACGAAGCGCAGTCCGGCAAGAACGCTGCCAACAGTGGCAGGCGGCCTGGCCGCCGGCACCGGCACCGACGCGGCAGCAGGCCGCGCCCTGATCATGACTACGGACACCGCAGCGAGCAGGCACATGGCCGCCGACAAGAGGTAGACCAGCACTGGTGTCACGCCGTAGAGAAGCCCGCCGAGGGCCGGGCCGAGCACCCCGGCGGTCTGCGACGCGATGGTGCGCAAGGTCATCGCGCTCTGCAGCAGGTCAGCTGGGACTAGGGCTGGCGGCATGGCCCGGGCAGCCGGAGAGCCAGTTGCCGTCACGGTGCCCGCGCCGGCGGCCAGCGCCAGGTAGGCCAGCACCGAGGACACGTGGGCGAGACTGAACACGGCGAGACAGACGCCTACTGCGATCGCCGCCAGCAGGGCGCCGGCAAACACCAGCCGGCGCGGCAGCCGGTCGGCGAGGTGCCCGGCTGGGATGGCGAGCACGAACAAGGGCAGGAACTCCGCAAGCCCGATCCAGCCAAGGTCGAGCGGGCTGTGCCGCAGTGCGTAGACCTGCCAGCCGATCGCCACTTCGAGCATCTGCATGCCAAGGCCCATGCCGAGCATCGCCAGCCACCAGAAGCGGAAATCGCGGCTGTCCATGGCCGGTCCCAGCCAGCGGAACAGCCGTGGTCCGCGGCGCGGCGCGGCGGACCCGGCCGCACCTTGCCCGGCAGGCGCGGTCAGGGCTGACGCTCGTGAGTCACAGCGTCACGATACCGGTGGCATACTGCCGCCCGTCCCGCCGCTAGCGGGCCGGGCGGCAGCCAGCCTTACTCGGCCCGCAGGGCCGCGCCGGTCCTGATCGCGGCCGCCCAGCTAGCTGGCAGCAGTGCGCCAGCTACGGCGATCGCGGCTCCGGCCAGGGCCAGGATCGCCAGTTCGCCGCCGTGGTAGACGTTCAGGAAGCTGGCCGGCAGGCCGACATCGGCCGCAGCCGCCATCGCTGGCAGCACTTGATGGAGCAGCACGATCCCGATCGGCACCGCGACCAGTCCCGCGATCAGCCCGATGCCGGCCACCCAGCAGACGGCCATCGCGGTGGTCTGCCGCGGTGTCATGCCGACGACCTTGAACACGCCGAGGTCGTGCACTCGCTCCCTGGTATTGAGCACCACCGTGTTGAGCACGCCGAGTCCGGCCACGATGGCGAGCAGCAGGGTCAGGATGCCGACCAGCGCGAGCATCGCGTCCAGCACTGACGAATGGCGGGTGTTGACCGAGACGAAGTAGCTGGAACCCAGCTTGCTTCCGAGCGCCTCGGCGTAGGCGGTGGCTGAGACGCCCGGACGGAGCGCGACATCGTAGGTCATGGCCGTCAGAGTTGGGTCAGCCTTGGCCAGCGTCTGCCAGCCGGTGACCATCATCAGGCCGTCATTGTCCGTGGAGAAGATCTGCCCGACGATCTTGACCCGGATCTGCGTGCCGTTGTCCTGGAGCGTCACCATGTCGCCGACCTTGGTCCCCGTCTCCGTCAGGAAGTGCGTCCCCACATCGACCTGGTCGACGCCGGCGTACCAGTGACCCTTGATCATGTCGTAGCCAGTCCAGCTCGAGTCGCCACGGAAGGCAGTGACCGACACCGGCTGCGAAAGCCCGGCAATGCTGACGAGCCGGTCTGCCTCGGCGACGTAGCGCAGCGTGCCGGGCTCGGATCGTAGCGCTGCCTCGACGGTGCGCTCGGCGACCGCGGGTGTCGGCAGCTGGCTGGTAGGCGGCGAGCCGGCGCTGGGTCCGCCGGCTGGTGGTTTGGTCACTTTCCCATGTCCCGGGTGCAGCTGAATCGGGCCGAAGCTGCCAGGCACCTGCACCTGCACCGGCTCGGCATGGCTGTGGGAGAGGCCGTCGATCACCAGGTTCAGCGACGTCGTCAGGCCGACCGCGAGCGTCACGGCTGCCGCGCCGAGTGCGATTGCCGTCATCGTCATCGCGGTGCGGGCGGGCCGCGCAAATGGCGCCGCCAGTCCGATAGTGGTTGGCCTCGGCAACGGCAGCCGCCCGAACAGCCGGTGCGCGGCATAGCCGCGGCCGGTCCGCGGTGCCCGCCCGGTTGCGATCGCCTGCACCGCGCTGAGCCGCCCGGCCCGCAGGGCCGGCAGCACCGCCGCCAGCGCGACCAGACAGCACATCGCGACCGGCACGATGACGTCCAGCCAGAACGGCACGTGCAACGCGCCGACCTCGTAGACGTCGGCGGCATGGCCGAGAACGGGGGCGGCCAGCACGTTCCCGAGTGCCACGCCGGCCAGGCAGCCGACGACCGCCGAGACCATGATCTGGCTGGTATAGGCGGCCACGACCTGTGCCGGGCTGAAGCCAATGGACTTGAGTACGCCGATCCGGCGGTAGCCAGCCACGACTGCGCCACTGACCACGTTGGCCGTGATGAGCACCGACATGACGACGCCGATGACCCCGAACGCGATCAGGAAGGGCACGAACGGTGCCGCGTTGCCGGTTTCGCTGAACTTGGCGGACAGGTAGTTCTGCGTGCCCGTCACCGCACCGGTCGGCAATGCCCCTGTTATTGCCGCTGCGTCGGTGCGGAGTTGCGTGGCCGTGCTAGCGCTGGCGAATCGGTAGAGCATCAGCTCGCTCGGCGTCGTTGAGGCTGAGCTGAGCCGGGTGACCTCCGCGGGCAGCACCCAGCCAGAAGCCGACCCGGTCACCGAGTTGGCGGTGCCTACCACGGTCAGGGTGGGATGGCCGGGCACGCTCAGCAGGGTGACCTTCGAGTGGAGCGGCACGCCGATGTCCGGCCCGGACTGGCCAGCGGCGAGCACGATCTGCCCGTCCGCGGTCGGCCAGTGCCCGGACTGCAGCACGAGGTGATCGACGGGCCCGCCCGGCGACGCCCGGCCTGCCAGCGTCAGGGGCGGGATCGTCAGGGTGCCGATACCCGAGCCGCTGACCTGGGCAGTAACGGTGGTCTCGCGGAATGGCCCAGCCGCCGCCGTCACGCCAGCCAGGCGCTCGGTCGCGGCCAGCTGGGCGGCGCTGGCGCGGCTCGAATTGATCACCGCGGTCACGTCCGCACCGCGCTGAGCGGCGAAGGCGTGGTCGAATGGGGACTGCGACTCCACCACGAGGCCGAGCGCCAGCACCGAGGCTAGACAGGACACGAGCAACACGAGACCGATTACCACGGTCTGCACCCGCCGCCGGGCCATGCCACCAGCCGCGACCCGGCGCACGGGGCCTAGCCCGGCGGCGCCCCCGCGCCCGCCGCCCGCAGTTGGTGACTCAATGCCAGCCGGGGTCATCGCGCCGCTCCTGTCACCGGCGCCACCCCGGCCGGTTCGGCCGAGTCGGTGGCGATCGCGCCGTCGGTGAGCCGGATGGTGCGCCCGGCATAGCGGGCGGCGAGGGCCGGGTCGTGCGTCACCAGCACGAGAGTCTGGCCGGAGGCATTGAGGTCGAGCAGCAGCTGGCCGATCTGGTCACCGCTGGCGGTGTCAAGCGCCCCGGTCGGCTCGTCGGCAAGCAGCAGCGGCGGCCTGTTAACCAGGGCCCGAGCGATTGCCACCCGCTGCCGTTCGCCGCCGGACAGGCGGGCCGGGTAGGCATTGGCGTGCCGCTCGATGCCCAGCGCCGCGAGCAGCTCGGTTGCCCTGGCGCGGGCCTTCGCGCGGCGCATCCCCGTGAGCTGAGCCGGGATCATCACGTTATCGATCGCGGTCAGGTCGTCGAGGAGGTTGAAGAACTGGAAGATCATTCCCACCTCGGTACGGCGAAACCGGGCCGTGCCCGTCTCGCTGAGCTTGTCGATTCGCTGGCCAGCCACGGTTACCGCGCCGCTGGTGGGGCGGTCCAGGCCGCCGATCAAGTTGAGCAGCGTGGACTTCCCGCTCCCGGAGGGGCCCATGACCGCGACGGCTTCGCCGGCCGCGATCGAGAGGCTGACGTCATCCACGGCCGGATGCCCGTCATTGTCGTAGCGCTTTGTCACTTCGCTGAGAGTCACGAGAGTGTTCATGGCGTGCACCGTAGGATTCCGCGCGGCATCGGAGCGTCAGCCAGCGGATGTAACCCCGTTCCCTGCCAGGGCGTCCACTATCGCATGGTCATCCTCGCGATGTATCCGGCTCCGCAGTGCGGGGGACGCTCGGGCGTCTGCGGATCGGTCACAATGGTTCGGTGAGCGACGAAACAGCAGGCCAGGGCCCAGCTAACTGGCTCGCCAGTGCCATCACCTTCGTTGGGTCCGCTGAGCCGCGCGAGCCGATGCCCCGGCGCGCGCTGATGGCCGACCTGCTGTTCGCGGGGGTAGCCATCGCCGCGGCCCTGGCGGCGGCCGACGTCACCTACCACGGGTTGTGGTTCAACCCGGTGATCGCGGCACTGGCCGCGACCTTGCCGCTCGTCGCTCGGCGGCGGTTCCCGCTGGCCTGCTTCGTGGTCTTGCTGCTCGCGGTCTTGTTTACCAAGGGTTTCGCCACCGACCTGAGCTTCCTCATGCTGCTGGTGGCTGCCTACTCGGCGGCGATGCACAGCAGGTTCCGCGGGCTCGCGCTGCTGACCGTCGCTCTTGGTGGTGCGGTCGTGGCGTGGGTGTTCTGGAAGCAGGCAACAGCGGGTCCGGGCCCGGGTGTGCTGCGCATCCCGGGATATTCGCCGATCATCGTCGGGCTTAAGAGCGGGCTCCCGATCCGCGGCTCAACCGCCGCTCCGTGGCGGATAGACGGCCTCGTCGCCCTGGTGGCCACGGTGGGGATCGCGATAGTAGGGGGTGCCGCGCACACCAGCGAGCGGATCCGCCGACTGCAGGCCGAGCACGAGGCGGCGACGGGTCGCGCGCTCGAACGGGAACGGGCCCGCATCGCGAGCGAGCTGCACGACGTGGTGACCCACAACGTCAGTGTGATGATCGTCCAGGCTGGGGCGGCGCGCCAGGTGCTCGACTCGGCGCCGGCTGACGCCAGGGCGGCGCTGCTGGCGGTCGAGTCAAGCGGCCGGGCCGCGATGGCCGAGCTGCGACACCTTCTTGGCTTGCTCAGCCCGGCGGAGCCAAGCGCTCCGCAGACACAGGCCAAGGTTCGGTCGCTGGAAGGACGTCCGGCCCAAGGGCTCGCCGCGACGGGACTGGAGCCTGTGAGCCGGTCGGCCTGCTGCGCCGAGGACGAGCCGAGCTTGCGGCCGCAGCCTGGCGTCGGGCGGCTGACCGAGCTGGCCGCCCGGATGACGGGGGCCGGGCTGCCGGTGGAGCTTCGACTCGGTGACCTGCCAGCCGACCTGCCGCCGGGGGTGGACCTGGCCGCATTCCGGGTGGTCCAGGAGGCACTGACGAACGTGCTCAAGCATGCCGGCAAGTCCGCCACCACGGTCACCGTCGGCTACCGCGAAGGCTGCGTGCTGGTGGAAGTGGCCGACTCGGGCCGCCTCATGCCGGCGGTTGGCCCGGTGGCCGTTCCTGGCTGCGGCCGCGGCCTGCTTGGCCTGCGCGAGCGGGTCAGCGTGTACGGCGGTGACCTGGACGCGGGCCCGCAAGCCCGCGGCGGATGGCGGGTCCTGGCACGCATCCCGGTTGATCCGCTGCTGGCTGACAGCGCCTCGATCCCAGATCCGCCGCGGCTGGCCAGTCCGGCCGGGGCCTCGGCGGGAACTCAGTGACCGAGTCCCGCTGGGCCGCCCCCGACGCCCGCATGGTCGCGGGCACCGCCGGCGATGCCCTCATGGCCGCACCGGCTAGCCCGGCGATCGCGGCGCCGACTGTCGTGGTGGCCGACGACCAGGCCCTGGTCCGGGGCGGCTTCCGGATGATCCTCAGCGCGGCCGGCATCCCGGTCGTGGCCGAGGCGGCCGACGGGCAGGAGGCCATCAGCGCCGCGCTCAAGCACCAGCCCGACGTGGTGCTCATGGACATCCGGATGCCCGAACTCGACGGCCTGGAGGCGACCCGCCGGATCCTGGCCTCGTCGGCCGGCCGGACCTGCCGGATTATCATCTTGACCACATTCGACCTGGATCACTATGTCTACGGCGCGCTCACCGCTGGCGCCAGCGGCTTCCTGCTCAAGGACGTGTCACCCGAGCAGCTGGTCGCGGCGGTGCTGATGGTCCGGGCTGGCGACGCGCTGCTGGCGCCGTCGATCACCCGGCGGCTGGTCGAGCGGTTCGCGCCGCGCCTGGCGGTGGACGAGACCTCGCAGTCCGGCCTGGCCGACCTGACCCCGCGTGAGCTGGAGGTGCTGCGGCTGATGGCCAGAGGCCTGAGCAACGCCGAGCTGGCGGGGGAGCTGACGCTGAGCGAAGCAACTGTGAAGACGCACGTTGCCCGGATCCTGGCCAAGCTACAGCTCCGCGACCGGGTGCAGGCGGTCGTGCTCGCCTACGAAACCGGTCTGGTCCGGCCTGGCGACTGACCTGGCCTCGCAGTTCTCCCGTTCTCAGCGGGCGGATCGTCGCCCATGTGGCCAGGCGGGCCTATCGGGCTGCCGACTGGAACGGGCGGGCCCGCGGACAGCTACTGTCCTCGGACCCGCCCGGGTCAGGTGGAGCGATCGGCAGCGGTGTCAGTTACCGCGGCTGACCGCGTTGCTCGGGGCGTGGTCGTTGCCCCCCAGGCTCTGGGCCGCGCCGCCGAGGCCCTTACCGGTGCTGTGCGTGCCGCCCCCGTTGTTCAGCGGGCTTGGCGTGCTCGCCACGCTCGAGGCGGGCATCTGCTCGAAATTCGGCTCCGCGGTGGAGATGTCGTAGCTGGAACCCCAGTACCACTGCGTTGCGCTGGACCCGGGCACGATATGCGGAACCCCGGTCGGGTCGGCGATCCACCAGCGCACATGCGACTGCATCCAGGCGGGCAGCGACGAGATTGCCGCCTGCGCTGCGGGCCACTCCGCCCGGAAGGTGTAGATGATGGCCACCGAACTTGGCGACGTCTGAAGCTTCTGCCAGGCCCAGGTCCCCGCCATGGCCGGGGTCGCGTCACCGGGCTCGACATCGAGCGCGGCCGCGCCGGGGTCGGTGCCCCTGGTGTCGATCCACAGCACGTGCGCCGGGTCACTCATGGCGCTCGCGGGCACCGCATAGCCACCGGTCGCGTAGGTCGCGATCTGGTGGTGTGACGGGATCATGCCAGGCGTCACGGAGTCGTAGATCAGGAACGGGCCCACGTGCGTATGCGGGTTCTGGCTCTGTGCCTGCACAGCGCTAGCTGACTGCGAACCAGCCGAGCCCGAGGCATCGCCCGGGCTGCCTGACGATTGCAGCGGGCTGGTGGAACCGGGATCTTGCTGGGTGGCTGAATTCTGCACGGCGGTGCCGTTGGTAGCCGCTAGCGGCGAATCGCTGCTGCCTGCCTGGGCGGCGAGCGGGGAGTCAGCCATGCCCTGCCCGGCAAGCGGCGAGCCGGCCGGCGCCTGCCACGACTGGGCCGGCTGCGACGCGACGGTGACGGAAGGCGTCGAGTTGCTGGCGTTGTGTACCTGGACGGCGTCCAGGCGGGCGGTGCCGTCGGCAGCGGCGGGACCGGCCGTCAGGCCGACCGATGCACCCACCGCAGCCGCCACGGTTGCGGCGGCGACGCCGGCAGTCAGCCGCGCTGGCTTGCGGCCAATACCGTAGGTGGACAGGGGCTTACGCGGCGCACGGTGACGGGGGCTCAAGGTTCGCCTCGGGGCTCGGGCGCAGGGGAGCGCTCAGTGGTCACCCTTGGGGGGCTGCTGCCGGCGCAGACCGTTCAAGCCCGGCAGGTGGTGAGCGAATGTGACGCGGGGCAGGGCGGCGCGTTACTCGGGGGCAACCATCGCTCACCGGGGGTGTCGGTTACTCATGTGAAACAAGAAAAATGAGAGTCGTTAGTCCCACAGTGTTTAAATCGTTGATATGGCGTAGATCACACGACGTTCCGGGCAGACCCGGCCAGGCGCACTGATTCGCTGACCGCCAAGCCGCTGCCGCCTCGCCGAGACCGCGACTGCGTCTGGGTAAATGGGCATAAACTGGACGCGCGGCTCGGGAGCCGTTAGGCCCGCGCCGGCTGCACACGCGTCCATGACACGCCTCAACGAGCTGATGGAGTGACGACCCGGCGCGCCACCAGTCGGTGCCTGCGCGCCGCAGCCTTCAGGGCCGGAACGGCGGCGCAAAGAAAGTGACGGCCAGGGCAGCCATCGCGACGAGGGCCACCGTCATCGAGACGACGCGCAGGCGGGCGGGCCGGTTCGCGGCTGTCCGGCTTCGCGGAAAGAACTGGCGCAGCCCCCAGATGCCGAGGCTCGCCGCGATCACGATGGCACCAGCCGGGACGTCGGTCTTCAGGATCGCCGCACCCACGGCGAGAAACGAG
>DASXMP010000146.1:0-128314 GCA_036495585.1 Streptosporangiaceae bacterium | reverse complement strand
CCCGGCGTGCGCAGCGTCTGGCTCATGCGAACGACCTTGCGCACGGACACGTACAGGTAGTCACGGAAGCTGTTGGTCTTCCTCATATCCCGCAGGATCGCATGACGGTCAACTCGGTGCCACGACGTTGCCCACGCCATCTATCCGAGGACAGTCGGTCGCGTCGCCGCCAACCGCTGGAACGAGGTGTACCTAACTGCGCCGCGAGTCGAGGGGTTCAGCGGACCGCGGGGATAGGTGGGAACTACGGCGCCGAACGGCAAGTCGCCGCGATGGCCTTGCAGGCTGCGGGCCTGCAACCCGGGGCCATCGCCAAGGCTCTTGGGCAAGCAGATGCGTACTTCATGGGTCAGCTTGGGCTCACCTACGACTCGCCGCTTCGCATCCCCGGCAACAGGTGCGTGTGATGAGCGAAATCGAAGCTTCGAGCCGCGTGATCATCGACCTTCTGGTGCGGGCCAGTACCCGACGATTGAGAAACTCTCCCGGGGTGCCGCCTGTCGGGAAAGCAGCTCGAGGAAGCAGTCGCCGAATATGGTCGACATCTCGCGCCAGTTGGCGAGGGATGGTGGGAGACCGTGACGGTGACTCCGATCGATGTCGGCGACCATGGCGCCTTCCATGTTGGAGCCCCGGGATGGACGCGGAAGAAGGACGATAAGACCTAACGCTCGAAGTGCGACACGACGAGTTCGCTCCTCGCGCCTACGAAAGTGAGGTGCTTGACTTGCACGTTCTCTAGTGCGCTGCCGCAGAAGCCAGCAACACGGGGCCGCACCTCGCGCTCGGCTTGACCAAGATCCGGACTGCCGAGTTGACCAAGCCCGGACCTCTGGCCCAGTTCGCGGCAGAGCGCGTGGCTCGCGCGGATTACGCGCTAGCCACAGGAGCTGAGGCGGAACAGCAGGGCCAGGTCGGCATCTCCGGTGGTTCGCCAGCCATGTCGGGCGTAGGACACGTTGTGACACTGCGACGGCGGCCGCTTCTGGGTCAGGCAACGTTGGCGTCTCGCGGCGCCGCGGTGGGAGTCCGCACTGCACCAGTCGCCGCGAAGACGATGAGCGCGAACAACAGGAATGTGATGATGTGCACGCTCGTGCAGTATGGACAGACCGCACCGATGCTAACGATCTCCCGGTAGATCAGATACAGCACGAAGATCATTCCAACTATGACCGCGCCGAGCCGTCCCCACGCCACTGCGGGCCATTGTGACCGCCAGCCCAGCGGCGAACAGATGACAACCATGGCCAGGTAGAAGGCAGCGCCGAGTACGGCCACAGGAATACCGAAAATCCAAGCATACGAGCTGGACTGCACCAGCGCGCACGGGTCTCCCTTGCTGGAGCAGCCGAGGAGCCCGGTGCCGCTGAAGTGCGTATAGACCTGATAGCTGGAGTCGGCCAGCCCGATGACGCTGAGCATGAGCGCGGTCACCGGCAACCAGCCCAGCGGTTGCCGGTTGCGATCCAGCTCGGCTCCGGGCGGCTGCCTTTGCTGCTTCGCAGGCGACGCCGTATCATCGCTTCGCGCCCCCGAACCGCTCATGCCGTTTAACCTAATCTGCTCGCGCCCGTGGTCACAAGGCCGCGACTGGCGCCGCCAGAGCGACACCCTCGCAAAGCTTTTGGTGCACGACACCGAGCTTCGGCGGCAGCATCGAACCGGCCGTCGCCCGCAGCTAGCCTGCCCCGCGTCTATGTACTCCCGGTACTGATGCCGAAAGTGGATCAGGCGGCACCGATGCGGACTCGCTCGCGATCCGCAAGGAAACGTTGGCCGACGTCACCCAAGGCAGGCAACAGAGCGCTCCTGCCGCTGTGCCGGAGTTTCCCAACGAGGCTGTGCCAAGCGCAGCTCCCGAGGCTGTCGCAGCGAGCTCCGTACCTGTGGTGAGCAAACGGGAGATGGATTGCGTCGCCCGCGCTTCGTCTCGTCGAGCGTGAAGGCCAGGCGGCCCTTCTCCTCGAGTTGCTTCGATCAGACCTCACAGCGCTGACCCGCTGCTCGGTCGGCCGGAGATCGTGAGATTTCAGGACCTGACGAGCCGGGCGATGGCGTCGGAGGCCTCCTTGACCTTGGCGGTGGCGGTGTCCCCGCCTTCCGCGACAGCGCCGGCGACGCAGTGGCCGAGGTGCTCTTCGAGCAGGTCGAGTGCGACCGACTGCAGCGCCCTGGTTGCGGCAGCGACCTGTGTGAGGATGTCGATGCAGTACTTGTCGTCCTCGACCATCCGCTGGAGGCCGCGGATCTGGCCCTCGATGCGGCGAAGCCGGTTGATGTAGGCACCTTTGTTCTCTGTGTAGCCGTGCATTGCGAGCCCTCCGGCTTGTGCAGACCGCCCGGGCCGGCGGCCGCGCTGCAAGGCTACGCGGCCATTGTGCCGTTGCACGAGATCATCGCATCAGAGCGTTGTGAGCAGCATGTAGCCCATGGCAAGGCTCATTGCCATCTTGGAGCAGGCAGCCGCGCGGTCGGCCGCGCCCACGCCAGTCGGTACGCCGGCAGTCTGGTGCCCGACCACCTCGGCGCCGGGTGCCAGACGCGCACGAGCCGGGGCAGCGCGAGCGCGAGCCTGGCTGGTGAGCCGCTCTGCTGTCCAAAGGATGTAACCGAGCATGAACATCGCCAGCAGCAGGGCGACCGCCGGGTTCGCGGTCGCAGTCGCACCGGCCATGCCCGGCATCGCGGCTACTGCTGATCGGTGGTCTGCGCCTCTGGCAGGCACGAGCATGTAGACCATCGCCACGCACTCCACTACGTGCGGTGCCGGATGCGCGCACCGCCAGCCACCCGGATCCGGCCGCTCGCTGCGCGCGCGCTGCTCGGCTCGACGGACGCCTACTGCCCTGCAGGCGAACCACGCTGCCGCCGCAGCAAACAGAGCCAGCCAGGCAGTGCCGCGGACCGGGCTGATCCGCTCGAACATCGCCGCCATCGCCACGCCCATCAGCACGTGCAGGACGTCGACCTCGGGCTCAGCGGCCCGGCCGCGCAAGCGCCACAGCGCAAGGCGCACAAGACTGCTAGCGGCGACCAGCAGCATGACCGCTGCGAACAGCGCAGCAAGCCAGGCCGGCCCGGTCATCTTCGGCCCTGGGCATAGTCGCTCGCCGGCGGAATTGAGAATGAGAGCATGACAGTCGAAGGCTAATCGCTCGACTTTACCCACCGCAAGCGCAGGTACCGTCGGGCCGCAAACACCGCGGCATTATTGCCGTGGATAAACCAGGGGCGGGTATCGGGCGGGTATCTCCTTAACCCTGGCCGGGTATCAAGCGTACTACCAGGGGGTATGCGCATCGAGGCAGGCTCGTACCGGCGGCGGGTATTCGTGGTGTCGCGGTCCAAGCGCCTGCGCCGGGAATTGCCGGGTGTTATTGGCGGGCTCCGTTGCACGGCGATTTTCCGGGCGTGTACATTTCCCGCGTGTGGCGCTCGTCGCGCGCCATGCATATGCACGCGCGGACACTGGGAGAAATGCCGGGCAGTGACCGCCCGGCTCGGAAGCAGGCTGAGTATCAGGTGACCAACATTGCCAACGCGGCAGCGGGGCCGGCGCTGACCGAGGTCCAGTTCGCTATCCGCGGGATGACGTGCGCGGCTTGTGCCGCGCGCGTGCAGCGGAAACTGGGCGAAGTTCCTGGAGTCACGGCCTCGGTGAACCTGGCCACCGAGCGGGCGACGGTGCTGGCACCGCCGTCGGTCCCCGTGCAGCATCTCATCGAGGCGGTAGCACAGGCCGGGTACGCAGCCGAGGCAGTCCCTTCCGCCGCGGACGCGTGTCGGCCTGACGAAAGTGGAGACAGCCCCGAGGCCACCCGGGTGGCTTACCTGCGCCGGCGGCTGATCGTGGCGCTGGTGTTCTTCGTGCCGCTGAGCGACCTGTCGGTGCAGTTGTCGCTCTTCCCCGCCTTCCGGTTCCTGGGCTGGCAGTGGGTGCTGGCCGTGCTGGCTGTCCCGGTTGCGGGGTGGGCGGCGTGGCCGTTCCATGCCGCCGCGGTGCGCGCCGCCCGGCATGGCGGGACCTCCATGGACACGCTGGTGTCGCTCGGCATCGTCACCGCGTGCGGGTGGTCAGCGTATGCAATGTTCGTGCTGGACGCTGCGCCGACCAAGGTCAGCGCGCTCCAGCTGCTGATCCATGCCTCCGGCGGCGGGATCTACCTGGAGGTCGCCGCTTCGGTCACGACGTTCCTGCTCGCCGGCCGCTGGTATGAGGCCCGTGCTCGCCGTGATGCCGGCGACGCGATGCGGGCCCTGGCCGCTGCGGGCGCAAATGAGGCCTGCGTGGTGGAGACGGACGGAACCGAGCGCCGCGTCCCCGCCGCCGCGCTGCGCCCTGGCCACCGGTTCGTCGTGCGGCCCGGCGAGGTGATCGCGGCGGACGGCGTGGTGGAATTCGGTGAGTCCGCGGTCGATATCAGCATGATGACGGGCGAGTCGGTGCCCGCCGACGCCGCTGCGGGCAGCATGGTCGGCGCCGGCACTGTGGTGGTGGCGGGCCGGCTCGTGGTGCGGGCGACCCGTACCGGCGAGGACACGCAACTGGCTCAGCTGATATCCGTCGTCGAGCACGCCCAGGCGGACAAGTCCGCGGTACAGCGGCTGGCTGACCGGATCTGCGGCGTCTTCGTGCCATCGGTACTTGGCGCCGCCGTGCTAACCCTGGCCGGCTGGCTGATAGCAGGCGCCGCGCCCGAGCGCGCGGTCAGCGCCGCGCTCGCCGTGCTCATCATTGCCTGCCCGTGCGCGCTCGGGCTGGCCACCCCGGCGGCCCTGGTGGTGGCGTGCGGGCGCGGTGCGGAGCTGGGCATCTTCATCAAGGGCTATCAGGCGCTGGAGTCCTCGCGTGCTGTGGATACGGTGCTGCTGGACAAGACGGGGACCATCACCACCGGGGTCATGACGGTGGTGGATGTGCACTCAGCGCCGGGCTGTGCCAGGGCGGAGCTGCTCCGGCTGCTCGGCGGTGTGGAGGACCCGTCCGGACATCCGGTCGCTGCGGCGGTCAGCGCCTTCGCGCGATCGGAGCTGGGCGATCTGCCGGCCGCGCTTGACTTCGAGGCCATGCCGGGACTGGGTGTACGGGGCGTGATTGACGGCACCCAGGTGGTCGCTGGCCGGCCCGACCTGCTACGCGAGTCCGGCCTGGTCATCCCCGATGCGCTGGGCCGCCGGTGCGGTGAGTGGTCAGAGGAAGGCCGCACGGTGGTGCTGGCCGGGTGGGCCGGGCAGGTGCGCGGCGCGGTAGCGGTCGCGGACACGCTGAAGCCCTCAGCCTCAGTGGCCGTCGCTGAGCTGCATCGGCTTGGGCTGCGCACCGTGCTGCTGACCGGCGACGCCGAACCTGTCGCCAGAACGATCGGCGCACTGGCGGGTGTCGATGAGGTGATCGCTGACGCGCTGCCGGCCGACAAGGCGGCCGTGGTGCGCTCGCTGCAAGCCCAGGGCCGGCGGGTAGCGATGGCCGGGGACGGCATCAATGACGGCCCAGCGCTGGCCGCCGCCGACCTGAGCCTCGCGCTCGGCACGGGCACCGACGTGGCAATCAGCGCCGCCGACCTCATCCTGCTGCGTGACGACCTTGCCGTGCTGCCGGATGCGATCGGCCTGGCCCGTGCCGCACTGACGGTGATCCGCCGCAACCTGGCCTGGGCGTTTGGCTACAACGTCGCGGCCATCCCGCTGGCGGCTGCCGGGCTGCTGAATCCGCTGATCGCCGGAGCGGCGATGGCCGCCTCGTCGGTTTTCGTCGTGGCCAGCAGCATCCGGCTGCGCCACTTCGCCGCCGCAGGCCGGCCTGGCCGCGCGCCGGAGCCTGGCCGGCGAAGGCTGCCAGCGCGAGCAGAGCCGGAAGTTATGCAGCTACCCGTGCTGCCAGCAGAGGAGGTCAGCTCGTGCCAGGGATGAACACCGGCCTGAACGTCAGCGACCCGACCATTGTGGAAGCGTTCAAGACCGCGCTGCTGCACCAAGGGCTGATTGCCCTGCTCATCTTCCTGGTGGTCGGCCTGACCTGGCTCAGCCTGAGGGCCTGGCTGCCGTTGCCGGCAGCGACCAAAACAACGACGCCGGCCGTACCCGAACCGGCCTGGCGGCAACTGCTCCGCTACGGATCCGGCGTGCTGTGGGTGTTTGACGGCATCCTGCAGGCCCAGCCGAAGATGGCGGTGGGCCTGCCATCCCAGGTGATCCAGCCAACTGCGGCCAGCTCGCCGCACTGGGTCCAGACCGTAGTGAACTGGGCCGGCACCGCCTGGTCATACCACCCGATGCAAGCCGGCGCTGCGGCCGTGTGGATCCAGGTCGGCATCGGCGTCTGGCTGCTCGCCGGTGCCCGCGGCCCGCTGTCGCGGCTCGCCGGCGTGGTCAGCGTCTGCTGGGGCCTGCTGGTGTGGGTATTCGGCGAGGCCTTCGGCGGCATCTTCGCCCCCGGGCTGACATGGCTGTTCGGCGCACCCGGCGCCGTCCTGATCTACTGCGCAGCCGGCGCGCTGATAGCGCTGCCCGAGCGGGCCTGGCGTTCCCGGCTGCCCGGACAGATCACCATGACCGGGCTGGGCGTGTTCCTCATCGGCATGGCGGTCCTGCAAGCCTGGCCCGGCCGCGGGTTCTGGCAAGGCACCGCGAGCGGCCAGCCCGGCACGCTGGCCAGCATGACCGCGTCGATGGCCCCGACACCGCAGCCGCACGTGTTCACGGCGCTGATCAACGCGTTCACGACGTTCGACGAGGCGTACGGCTGGGCGGTCAACCTGTTCGCTGTCATCGCGCTCGCCGCAGCTGGCGCCGCATTCCTCACTCTGCGCCCGCGGCTGATCCGCCCGGTGTTGGCGGGCTTCATCCTGCTGTGCCTCGCCGACTGGATACTGATTGAGGACTTCGGCTTTTTCGGCGGCCTGGGCACCGACCCGAACAGCATGATCCCCTTCGCCCTGCTCGCGGCCGCCGGCTACCTCGCGGTCGCCGGCGCCCGAGCGCCCGACCCGGCAGTCGTTCCTGCTGGCGCCGAGACAGCGCCGCCACGGGCAGGCATCAGCTGGCAGCGGTTGCGGGAGACGGCCAGCCTGCGCGCCCTGGCGTCGGCGAACATCAGCTCGGTAGCCGGGGTCGGCGCTATCGGACTGATCATCCTCGGCGCCGCGCCGATGGCCGCGGCCCAGGCCAACCCGGTCGCCGACACTATCCTGGCTCAGGCAATAGACGGGTCCGCCGCGCCGCTGCACTACCGGGCTGCCGGGTTCACGTTGACCGACCAGCACGGCAACGCGGTGACGCTCACCAGCCTGCGAGGAAAGGTCGTTCTGCTGACCTTCCTCGACCCGGTCTGCACCAGCGACTGCCCCCTGGAGGCACAGGAGTTCCGGCAGGCCGGCCAGCTGCTCGGCGCCGCCGACCGCCATGTTGAACTGGTCGCCGTGGTCGCGAACCCGGTCGACTACCAGCTCGGCTACACCCAGGCTTTCGACCGGCAGGAAGGACTCACGGGCGTGCCCAACTGGCTGTACCTGACCGGCAGTCTCGCCCAGCTGCGCGCGGTGTGGCGCAATTACGGCGTCGCCGCCGACATCGAGCCAGCGGGCGCGATGATCGGGCACAGCGAGATCGCGTTCGCCATCGACAAGGCCGGACGGGTGCGCACCGAACTGAACTTCAACCCCGGCCCCGGCACCGCCGCCACCAAGTCATCGTTCGCGGCCGAGCTCGCCAACGCCGCCCGCCAGCAGCTGGGGCACTCATGACACGCGCCGGCCGTGGGATCGCAAGCGCCGCCTGGCTAGCGGCACTGGTAATGACGGCAGCGGGCTGCGGCACCGCCGCACCCGCCCGGTCACCGAGCACCGTGCCGACGGTACCGCCCGTCGCGCTCAACACCAGCCTTGCGACCGCGGCAGGTACCTGGGCCACGGTCGTGATGGGCGGGTCGGCGGCGCAGTACAACAACTTCTGGCAGCTGTTCCTCCGACCGGCCGGCAGCGCGCAGTGGAAACTGGTTACCCCGCCCGGCACCGCCGACAACGGCGGCCTGGTCGTGGCCGGCGGCACCGGCCAGCCACTTATCACCGCGTTTCGCCCCAGCCAGGACCTCACCTACACCCCGCTCACCCAGACCAGCAACGGAGGTCGCACTTGGTCGGCGCTCAGTCCGCTCGACGCTGCCCTGGCCGGAACCCCCGACTCGCTCGCCGCGCAGCCGGGCACCGGCGGGCTCCTAGCCCTACTCGCAACCGGCACCGCCGAGCAGGCTGATGCGGCCGGCACCAGGTGGGCCACGCTCGCCAGTGCGCGCACCCTCGCCGCCACCGCGGCGGGACGATCATGCGGGCTGCGCGCACTCACCGCGGTCACTTACACGCCGGCGGGCGCTCCTCTGTTGGCTGGCGCCTGCACTCAGCCCGGAGTGGTCGGTATCTTCGCCGCAGCCGGCACCACATGGCTAACCGCAGGACCCGTGCTGACTGGCGCACTCGCCCGGCAGCCAATCACCGTGCTGCGTCTGAGCACCACGGGCGACCAGATCACTGCCCTGCTGACTGCGGGCACCGGACGGCACGCTGTGGTGCTGGCCGCATGGTCGACGGACGGCGGAGCGAAATGGACCCTCTCCTCGCCGCTCGCCACTGGCGGGCATCAGATCGTAGCCGCATCGTTCGGCCCGGACCAGACAGCTGCTGTAGTCACAGCCGGCGGGCGGGGTGCCGCTCTCTCGGCGGGCAAGTGGCAGCAGCTGCCTGCCCTGCCCGCTGGCAGCGCGGCACTAGTGCCCGGCACCGACGGCCGGACCGAAGTACTCGCCGTGCACCGCGGCACGCTGACTGTCTGGCAGGTCACCAGTTCATCTGGCAGCTGGGCTAAAGCACAGTTGATCAACGTCCCGATCCAGTACGGCTCCTCAGGCTGAGGCGGGCGACTGCCTGGCACGCACAGCCGATGGCCTCACCTAATTCCAGCCGACAGAGCCGACCTCACGGGCGGATTCTGGAACTTCATGGGCAACTTCAGCATCAATACCGCCGGGTTCGTCATCGTCGGCGCCTTCGTCCTAGCTTGGCCGCAGCACTGTCCATCTGCCAATCTGGCAAGATCGACCAGAGGGGGAGCCTGGCAGCAGTCAGCAACCCAGACACTGACTAACGGCGCCTGGGTTTCACGTTCCTATTGGCCGGCTCGCAGCCTTAGATCAGACAACTCTGCGGTTTCTGCTACCTGTCTGACCCTTGATGCTCAAGGATGAGGTCGATCAGAGCGCCGACAGACTCGTGGCGCCAGGCCGGTTTGCCCTTCCCCTCCACAGTGATGATCACTTTGGCAAACCGGTCCCGCGACCTCAGCGCTTGGCCGACTTGCACGGCCTGAACATGCAAGATGAGGTCTCGAAGATCGAGTTGGAGCTGGCGCTCGCTGGCTAATGCCGGGCAACCATCGCTGGCTGGCGGCGCCATAGCCCGACTTAAAGTTGGCTTAGGTCGACATTCCCTCTGTCGGCCTCGCCGCCGCCATATTGGCCGCGGCCGGCTCGCTGACTCGCGCCAGCCTCGACGACACGGTGTTCCTCGGCGAGCTGGGGCTTGATGGCCGGCTCTGGCCGGCTCCCGGGATCCTGCCGTCGATCGCAACGTCGGCCTGGTATGTCATGCGGGCGGGTCCTGTCTGTGCGCCGACAGTGCACAGCGCGGCGCCTGGCAACGTGACCTCGGCCAGGGCCAACGTGGATCGGGCCGGCGCGGTCCACGCGCAGGTGCCTGGCCGGGACGCAGGCTGGTTTGTCCTGGGAACTCCGCTGTGGCTGTGGAACCCGGTCGCGCTCATCGAGGCCGCTGACGGGCTGGATGCAGTCCCGGGCTTCACCGCGAGAACCGTCGTCGTCCCGATCCTCGGGACGTGCTCCAAGAGCGAGGATCGGGGCGAACCGGAAGCAGCGGGGGAGCAACCCTGGCTCGGGCGGATGCTCGTCGTCGTCGACGAGCACACGTGCCTGCGCCGCTCTGGTCGCCGGGCGCCTTGGGGCGCGATGATGAGCTATGACGATTGGTGCGGGCGACCGCGGGCCTGGCGAACAGGAGGAGATCGCGGAGTTCGGCCGGGGCCGGACGCCGCGCCGCAGCCCCTGGCTCATCAGGCTGCTTCTCGGGGCGCTGCTGCTCGCTACGGTCGGCGTCGCGATCGGCCGCTACGGCACGCAGCCGCAGACGCCGCCGCGGCAAGCTTCGCCGCCGCCGCTGCGGCTGCACCAGACCGTCACCCGCCTCGGCCCCGGCCTGCTCGGCATCACCGCAGCCTGGGACATCTTCGCGCGCGGCCCGAACGACCTGGTCGAGATCCAGCCGGCCCGTGGCCTGATTACCACGACTGTGGTGCCGGCCCTGGAGACCGGGCTCCCTGAAGTCTCATTCATCATCGGCGCGCATGAGGTGCTCGTCAGCTACCCTGATCTGGTGCCCGGCTACCTCATCCGGGACGGCGCAGCGCCGCTGACAGTCACTGGGCCATTCCGCAACGGCGGCCCGGTGATACCAGGCCCGGACCGAGGGCACGTGTGGGTCCTGCCCGGCAGCGTCGGCAACTCTGAGCTGGAGCTGGTCGGCCTGGACGGGCGCCTGGCCGGCCGCTCCCTCCTGCTGCGGGCTGGGCAGGATCTGGCGGGCACCGCGGTTTCGGACGGCCGCGGCTACGTCCTGCTGATGGGCGAAGACAGCCGGCTCTACGACGTCGGCCCGGGCTTCAGCCGCCCAGTTGCTGGTCAGGTCGTCGCGGTCGGCCCGACCGCTTGGCTCGCGGTCTCCTGCCATGCCCAGCGCTGCCGCAACCTGGTGGTTAACCCCGCGACCGGCGCCGACCGACTCCTGCCAGGGGCGGCCGCGCAGGAGCTCTACTGGGACTGGCCGCCCAGGGGTGTCGTCTCGCCGGACGGCAGCACTGCCGCAGTGATAGCCGAGGCGTCCACGCCGAGCGTGCGGCTGATCAACATGCGGTCGGGTACCAGCAGGACGCTGCCGGTCCCGATGGCGAACTCCCCAGCCAACCAGGTCATGGTCTGGTCGCCCGACTCCAGGTGGCTGTTCCTGGCCGCCTCTAACGGCCGGCTGCTGGCACTGAACGCGCGGACTGGCGCCCTGCAAACCTTCGGCGGGCAGCTTCCGAATATCACGCAAGTGGCTATCCGGCCGGCGTCCGACTCGGCCAGTGGCACGCGGACCAGCAGCGACCCCGGACGCACCGCACTGGTGAGCGAGCTGCCCGGCCCGATCATCTCGCCGTCACCCCTGGTGCGGTAGCGTCGCGGTGGCCTGGACCTCGACCCGGCGGGCCCGATATCGCTCCAGCGCGCGCGCTGGGCGATGAGGGCGATGCTGCGAAGGTTCAGATGGCGACTGCTGTTGCTGTCAGCCGGCCTCTGAACTGAAGAAGGTCAGTCGGTGACCCGGTAGCCGCCGTTGCTGTAGAGGAGCTGGCCGGTGATCCAGGTCCCGGCGTCGGATAGCAGAAAGCGCACCAGGTCCGCGGTGTCGGCGGGAGTGCCGAGCCGGCCGGCGGGGGTCTGCGCGGCGCCGCCTTGGCGGATCTCCGGGGTCATCCATCCGGTGTCAATCGGCCCGGGGTTGATCAAGTTGGCGCGGATGCCGCGGCTGGCAAGCTCAACTGCGGCGGCAACGACGATGCGGTCCAGCGCTCCTTTGCTCGCACCGTAGGCAGGTTATGGGTGGCGTGGTCACTCGTCAGGGCGACGATGCTGCCTTTTGCCTCGGTTGTGGGTTCGCCGGGCAGCTGTTCAGCGAACGCCTTGATCAGTAGCCACGCAGCTCTGGCGTTCACCGCAAAGTGCCGGTCCCAGCTTTCGACGGTCGTGCCGAGCGTCGAGCTGGCCACGCTCTCGCAGTGCGACATGACCAGGCCGCGAAGCCTTCCTTGGCCGGCGGCCGCGGCGACGAGCTGCCCGGGAACCTCTACATCAGCAAGGTCGCCTGTCATGACCTCGACGCGGCTGCCGAGCCGACGGCACTCGGCTGCGATCTGGTCGGTGTCGTGCTCGCCATGGGCGTAGTCGACCCGGTCGTCATAGGGCGCCCAGTAATTCAGGACAAGATCCCACCCGTCGGCCGCGAGCCCGACCGCCAGCCCAGCCCCGATGGACCGCCGCCTGCCAACACCGGTTACCAGCACCGTCCCGCGACCTGAACTGGACATAGCGTGATAGCTCCTTCACTCGGACGGATGGGCTGCCGCGTCACTCTGCCCTATCTTCCGGCAGCTGCAAACCCGGCGACTCAGGACGGGTCCGGTCGAGGGTGCCATCGCGCAGCGACGCGCAGCGCTCTCGACGGGTTCGGGACGACGCCGGACGATCGAGATCGGGGAATGAGCCATCCTGACTAATGCGGCTGTTGCTCACGCCTGGGCGCGCCCGTGCCCGCGGGGCTTCAGGCCAGATCGCGGCGCGGGCGGCGCCGTGGCGGCGGAGCGCAGCGGAGCCCGCCTTGATACCTGTCTAAGTCAGATTCGGCAACGCAGCGGCTGGGCGGGCGACCCCGAAGACGAGGCGCCCATGGGAGCACCAATAAGTTGGCTCAATGCGCTTGCTGAGGGGGATGCCGCCGACAGTCGGCGGACCGTGTCGCGGCGGTGGCGTCCTTGCTGGCGCAGCAGTAGATCGCGGCTTTGCCGGAGCCTGCGAAGCTAAAAGTAGCCTGACATAACTTTCGCTGTATCTAAGGTTGAATCAAGCGACGCCCTACGCTAACCCCCTGTACCTGGCCGAGGAGGCAGCGGCCGCCGACCTGATCAGCGGGGGCCGGCTTCAGCTCGGGGTAAGCCGGGGCTCGCCCGAAACCGTGCTGCGCGGAGCAGCGGCATTCGGCTACCAGCCGCCCGACGGGGAGAGCGACGCCGACTATGCCCGCCGCAAGACCGAGATCTTCCTCGCCGCCATTGGCGGGGCGGCGGTGGCGAGCACCGACCCGGGGCGCACCGGCATCAGCGCTGGGCTGGCAATCCAGCCGCAGTCGCCGGGACTGGCCGAGCGAATCTGGTGGGGCTCAGGCACCCGGGCCACCGCACAGTGGGCGGCCACGCTTGGACTGAACCTGCAAAGCTCGACGCTTCTCTCGGAGGACACGGGCGTGCCGTTCGGTGACCTGCAGGCCGAGCAGATCCGCCAGTATCGCGAGGCGTGGGCGGCGCAGGCCTGGCCGCGCGAGCCGCGCGTCTCGGTGTCCCGCAGCGTGCTGCCGATCACGCAGGACATCGACCGCAGGTACTTCGGCGGCGAGGGTCGCGACGACCAGGTTGGCCTGCTGGAGGGAGTCCAGGCTCGATTCGGCCGAACCTACGCGGGCGAGCCGGACGAGATCTCGGCCGAGCTCGCAAGCGACGCAGCCGTGCAGGCGGCCGACACTGTGCTGTTCACCGTGCCGAACCAGCTCGGCGTCGCTTACAACGCGCGGATGCTGGAGACGATCGCCCGCCACATCGCGCCGGCGATCGGCTGGACTCCGGCCACTACCGTCGCGGCATCCTCCGAGGCGCCATCCTGAGTGGCCGCATAAACGGGGGCAAACCGCCATGGCGAGTGCTAGCCGGGATGGAGGGCTGAGTGGCTGGCGCGGATTTCAGGATGTGATTGGCACCGGCGGAAGGTTCTGCACGTCCGCCTTACCGATGCCGAGCTTGATCCCTTCGGGATCCACCGCGGTTACCTTGCTGATCGGGATGGCGACCTGCTTGCGGCCCCACAGGTGACCTTCGGCTAGCAGCACATGGGTGACGTGGCTGGTGGCCGGGTCGATGACCAGGCCCTGGACGTGACCGATGGCGCCGTCCGTCGCCTCGACCGGCACGCCGCGGCGCACCTCTACCTCGCCCTGCGGGACCGTATCCACGGTCACCGTGTCGGAGACTTGGCCCTCCTGATCAGGGTCCATCACCTGATCGCCTAGGCGGTAGTAGGGCCGGGACAGGACTTGCTCAGCCCCGTAGGTCTCATAGCCCTTCGTGCCCGGCACGAACTGTGTCTCTTCCGCCGGGTCCAGCCCAGTGAACTCCGCCCTGGTGCAGGACAGGGCGATGCCTTCCGGGCCTGCGATCGCGAGGCTGGCCGGCACGAGCCTCGCCAGGCCGATGCGGCCCGTCGGTTCGACCACCAAGTCGGTCATGGTCTCGGCGATTGGGTCGACAACCACTCTGGTCAGCTCCCCGCAAGGCCCATCGGTGCAGCTGACCTGAGCGCCGATCGCGAACCGTGCCCCCTGCGCCATACCTGCCTCCCGATGAGCGCGCCCTGCTGGCACCTGTGGTTATACCTCAAGTGCGCCCGGCGGCAGGCGGCAACATGGCAGTGAGGTCAGCCGATATGCAGCTGCAGCGCGCGCGGGCCGCGGATCTGCCCGGACGACCACGTCACCTGTGCCTGATCTGCCAGGGAGAACTGCGGGATTCGCTGCAGCCATACCTCCAGTGCGACCCGAAGTTCCATCCTGGCCAGATGCGAGCCGATGCAGCGGTGGATGCCAAGTCCGAACGCGGCGTGCCGGTTGACCTCGCGGTCGATGACGACATCGCTGGCCCGGTCGAACTGCGCCGGGTCGCGGTTGGCAGCGGGGAACGACAGCAGGATCCAGTCGTCGCCCTTCATGTCCACGCCGCCGAACTGCATGTCGTCCTTAACCAGCCGTGCCATCGTCACCGGCGCATAGGCGCGCAGGAACTCCTCCATTGCGATCGGCACTAGCTCCGGTTCGGCCACGAGTCGCTCGCGGTCCGCCGGCGTACGCGCCAGGTGCCACAGCGACGAGCCGATCGCGCTCCAGCTCGTGTCGATGCCGGCGAGGAGCAGCAGTGCCATCGTGCCGGCCACGTGGTCGGCTTCGAGCTTGTGCCCGTACAGCTCAGCATCGACCAGGAACGTCGTCAGATCGTCGCGCGGATTTGCCACATGGTCGCGGATCTGGTCGAGCAGGTAGCCGAACAGGGAGTGCATCCGTTCGATGCGCTCCTCCGGCGGCAGGTTGATGCCTTCGAGAGTGTTCTCGACGAAGCGCTTGAACTTCGGCCCGTCTTCCTGCGGGAACCCAAGCATGTCAGCGATCACGCGCATCGGGATGTGCTGCGCGTACTCGGCAGCCGCGTCCACGACGTCCCGCCCCTCGAACTTGTCGATCAGGCCATGACAGAACGCCCTGGTGGCAGGCTCCAGGCGGCTGACCGCGGTCTTGGTGAACGCGGGCAGGAGCAGCTTGCGGGCGTCGTGGTGGAAGGGCGGGTCCGAGGAGATCGGCGGTGAGCCGCCGATCGGCGCGATGTCCCTCGGTGGCCGGAAGTTGCCGAGGATGATCGAGCGAGAGGAAAAGTGCTCGGTGTCGTAGGCGATCGCGGCGACGTCCTCGTAGCGCGTCGGCAGCCATGCGCCGCCGAACCTGTCGGTGTGCGCGATCGGGCAGCGCTGCCGCAGGTCATCCTGGATCGGATACGGGTCGGCGTACCACTGCGGGTCGAAGTGCGAGAAGTCCGTCGCCCAGTCCGACACCGGGTCGGTGACGATCTCGCTGTGCGTGCCGAGGAGTTCTTCCTCGTCATCCCAGGCGTCGTTGGTGAAGCGGTCGTCGACGGTCATGCGTTAGCTCTCCTCGACCAGTTCGATCGCGTGTTCCGGACAGTTCGCCACCGCCAGGCGCGCCTCGCGCTCGGCGTCGGGCGGCACGGGGCCATCGCCGAGCACCTGGCCGAAGCCCTCCTCGTCCTCGCCGAAGAGGTCCGGTGCCAGGTCATAGCACCGGCCGTGACCCTGGCAGAGCTCGGTATTGATCAGCAGCTTCATTGCGCTTCTCCTGGTTGGGTGCCTGGGCTCGCCGGACCAGGCGCGGCGAGGCCCGCGACCACGCGGGCCAGCACCCTGGCCCATTCGGCCGGGTCGACGGCGTGCAGGTCCGGCGTGACCAGCTCGCTGCCCATGGCGAGCAGCAGGCAGAAGTGCGCGAGGGCATTCGGGGACAGGTCCTCGGCCAGCTCACCGCCAGCCTGAGCGACGCGCACGAGCGCGGCCAGCCACTCGGCGCGCGCGACCATCTCGCCGCGCATCAGCCCGGCTACGTCCTCGTCCCGGCGGGCGGCCACCAGCCCCTCGACGATCAGCGAGCCCTCGGCGTCCGGGCAGTCGAGCAGGCCACGGCCGATGAAGAGCAGGAGTTCGGTTACCGACTGGCTGGGGTCGGCTGCGAACATCTCGGCGAGCTTGCGGGGGCCGTGGGCTTGCAGCGCGGCCGCGAGCAGGTCGGCCTTGGAAGCGAAGTGTGCGTACATGGCGCCGTTGCTCACCCCGGCCGCCGCCGCGATGTCGGCCACCCGGGTGCCGTCGTAGCCCCGCTCGGCAAAGGCATCGGCGGCAGCGTGCAGCAGCCGCTCGCGCGTTTGCGCGGCGGCCACGCCAGCTATGCGCCCCATGAGAGAATTAAAAGAACGTTCATCCGATTCGTCAAGACCTCGGGCCGGATCCTAGCCAGGGCGGTTGTGGTCCTCCTGGCCGATGAGCGGCAGGTCGGTCTGGCGGAAGTCGTCTCCGACGCACAGCAACGACTCACCCGAGGGTGCGGCCACTGCGTATGTGCAGCACTCGCCGAAGTTCAAGGCAGCGCGACGCCTGCCCTCGGATAGCCACCTGCGTGGCGCGCCCTGATCAGGGCGTCAGGCCTCGGGCCACCGCTCCCACATGCCGGCCGTGTCCGCTAGCACCGTCACGTTGTGGCCGGTCATCGCCGGAACGATGGCGTCCTTCAGCTCATCGCGCCACAGCTGGCTGCCATAGAAGGCCTTGGTCATGGTGTCGCGGCTAGCCGCGTCGGGGAACGCCCGCAGCCACACCAGGGTGTCCTCGTCCTCGGCTGAGGGGAACGGGCCGAGCACTCGGATGCCGAGTTCGCGGTGGGCCGGGAAGAGGCGGCTGGCCAGTACGTCTATGATCTCGACACGCCTGCCTGGCTGGATCTGATACGTGCGGACCTCGATGACGGCAGTCATCATGACCTCCTTGGTGGTGGGGGCTGCGCTCAGAATTCCAGTACCAGCCTGCCGCGGGTGCCGCCGGCCTCCAGGATGCGGTGGGCATCCGCTGCCTGCGCCGCCGCCAGCGTCCTGGCCACCCGGAGCGTGATCTCGCCAGCTTCGGCCTGCTGGCGCAGCCGGTCGAGCTTGCCCCGCTCGCGGGCATAGGTGCGCACGGTCACCGGGTGGAAGGTGATGCCGCGGACTTCCTCGCCGGTGAAGCCGCGCACCGTGGCGATCTTGCCGCCGTCGCGCACCGCGGGCACGACGACCTCGTTCAGCAGCGCCGCGTCGATGAGGCCATCGGCGCCGTCCGGGACTGCCGCCCGGACCTGCGCGGCGAAGTCCTCGCCGCGCCGGACCACGATCTCGGCACCGAGGTCCAGGACGAGCTGCTCGTCCTGCTCCGCGGCATCGGCGACGACCCGCAGACCCGCTGCAGTGCCGAGCTGGATGGCATAGCCGCCGACCGCGCCCGCTGCGCCGGTGACCGCGAGCGTCTGGCCTGGCTGCAGGTCGAGCAGATCGAGTGCCTGCTGAGTAGTCAGGCCGTTCATCGGCAGCGTCGCAGCCGCGGCGTCACTCGCGCCTGCCGGCACCCGGACGACGGAGTCGGCAGGCAGCACGACGAGCTCGCTGTAGCCGCCATGTGAGCCTCGCGGCACCACGATCCCCATGACGCGGTCGCCGACCGCCAGATCAGCCTGAAAGCCGGGACCGACCTGGTCGACCACGCCAGCCACGTCCATGCCAGGCACATAGGGCGGCGGGATGTCCTTGAGCAATTGCGCCCGGGCGCCGCTGCGCAGGCCGGTGTCGGTCGGGTTCACCGCTGCGGCATGTACCCGGATACGTACTTCTCCTGGGCGGGCCTGCGGATCTGGGAGGTCCACCAGGTGCAGCACCTCTGGACCGCCGAACTCAGTGAAGCCAACGGCTTTCATCGGCAGTCCTTCTACAGGCTTATCGCCGCGGTGCGCAGATCGGTCATGCCGAGCAGGGTCTGCTTCCCGCCGATGCGGCCCCAGCCGGTGCCCCGCCCGCCGGCGCCCCCGAACGGCATGTTGATGTCCCACCAGCAGGTGCTGTCGTTGACGACTACCTGGCCGACCGACAGTTCCTCGATGAACCGGTAGGCCCGCGAGATGTCCCGCGTAAAGACCGCAGCTTGCAGACCGAGCTTGTCGGAATTCGCGATCTCCAGCAACTGGTCGTCGCCGTCCGCGGTGATGATCGGCACGACCGGGCCGAACGACTCTTCGGTCGCCAGCAGGCTGTCGAGCGGAACGTTGTCGGCGACGGTGAACTCGTAGTACAGGTCGGTTGGGTGGCCGGGCTGTCGGCGGCCGCCGCGCAGCACTTTCGCGCCGCGCGCCTCGCCGTCGGCCATGTGCCGGTCCATCTTCGCGGCGACGGCCTCGTTGTTCAGCGGCCCGAGTGTCGTCTGCTCGTCGAACGGATCGCCGAGGCGTACCTGCTCCGCCTGTGCGAGCACCGCCTCGGTGAACGAGTCGTGCACGGCCCGGTCAACCAGCACCCGCTCGGTCGCACAGCAGACCTGACCCGAGCACAGATAAGCGCCGTAGACCGCCGCCTGAGCTGCCGCCTCGACGTCTGCGTCGCGTGTCACGATGAGCGGCCCGTTACCAGAGCACTCCATGACGGAGCGCTTCAGGCCAGCTGCCGCCTGGATCCGCGCGCCGGTGACCGAGGAGCCGATGAAGCCGATGGCGTCGATGCCTGGATGCTGCACCAGTGCCTGACCGGTCGCGCCCTCTCCGGGCAGTATGTTGACCAGGCCGTCCGGCAATCCGGAGGCGCGCAGCACCTCCATCGCTTGCAGCACGGTCAGTGCGGTGTGCGCCGGCGGCTTCACGACGTGCGAATTCCCGGTTGCCAGGCCGGGCGCCACGAACTCGGCGAACATGAGCAGCGGGAAGTTCCACGGGGTGATGATCGCCCAGGTGCCGACCGGCCGGTAGAACGTCCACATGCGCTTGCTGGCATTGGTGGACGGGATCGTCTCGCCGGTCAGCCGCACTGCGTCCTCGGCGTGCAGGTGGAACAGTGTCGCCGCCTCATCGACGTCAGCAAGCGACTCTTGCAGTGGCTTGCCCTGTTCGAGCGTCTGCAGCCGGGCCAGGTCCTCGCGCCGCGCCGACAGGCCCGCGCCAATCGCATGGCAGATGGCCGCGCGATCCCAGACGTTCACTCGCGCCCAGTGCTGCCCGGCCGACCTGGCCGCCGCGACTGCGGCATTGATCTCATCTGTGGTCGGCACTGGCACCGAGCCGATCAGCTGACCGGTGACCGGTGACACCACGTCCTTCAGGCCGCCTGCGCCCGCTCGGTACTCGCCGTTGATGTAGAGCTTTGCCTCGACGACGGCCACGGGCATGCGGGCACCTCCGGAATGCGGCTCGGCTAGCACAAAGATTCACCGATTTGCCAGGATCCTAGGGGCTGCTGTCGGAGGTCACAAGGCCGTCACTTCGCCGAGTCGGGTGACACCACTGCCCAGTCCCCGAACCACGAAAGGCCTGACGACGCGGCCAGGCGCATCGATGCCGTGTTGTCGGCCTGGCAGCGGTACTGCGGCTCGTAACCCCGCTGGCAGGCCTGCCGGCAGATCTCACGGACGACGGCGCGCCCCAGTCCCTGGCCGCGGTATGCAGGCAGCGTTAGGACGCCGAGATCGGCAAGGCGTGAGTCCTGCCAGGGATACATGCTCGCCACGCAGGCCAGCGTGGTGCCGTCGAAGGCGCCCACGACGGCCCAGTGGTCGAGCTCGACGTACGCGGCATCCAGGTCCTCCACCGACGCCGACGACTCGAAGAGCCGGAATGCCTCCTGGTCCTCCGCCGTCAGTGCGCGGACCCCCGGCGGTGCCGTCTCGGCCAGCAGTTCCGGCCGCGACTGGTCGGTGAAGTAGAACAGGTGATCCGCTGCGTGCAAAGTAATCCCGGCTGCCGCGAGCATGCCGCGGAACTCGGGCTCGGTGATCGCCCCGGCCCGCGGCCGGAACACGCGCTCAGCGGTGTCGGGGGAGAGGACCGCGATCGTCTGACTCCCGGTCCGCAGGATGGTGACGCGGCGGTCGTCGCGCACCCCAGGATCGGACGCGATCAGGAGAACATCGTCGCGGTAGCAGACTTCGCCGCTCGACCAGGACGCCCGCCAGAACTTCTCGACGGTCGGGGAGAAGCCCGCCATGGGGGCACACTATCCAAGGCCGACCGGCCGGTGACGGTCTCAGCGCGTGTAAACGCCGGTCGGCGCTGCGTGATAGCCCTTCGCACCGACAGCGCATGCCAGCTCGCTGCGCGGGTCCTCGTCCGCCTTCAGCCGGTCCAGCACGTGGCGAAAGTCGTACCGCGGCGTCCACCCGAGGTCAGCACGGGCCCGGGCGTTCACATAGACACGGCCGATCTGCGGGAACATCCGCCAGCCGCGCCGGGCGTACTCCGCTTCCTGGTCCGGGTACCGGGCCCGCACGACCGCGGGCGCGTCGCGCCGCAGGGCGGCTAGATCGGCGGGAGAGAACGGCGTGGTGGCGTTGATGATGTACCGGGCGAAGCCAAGGCGGGGGGCCTGCTCGGCGGCAAGCAGGTGTGCCGCCACCACGTCGGCGACGTCCACGCGCCGGTAGAGGAACTCGTTCGCCTTGATGTTCGCATCCGGGTATGCGGTCCGCACCTCGTCGGCATCGTCCTCCTCCGGGAAGAACCGCGAGGTCCGCAGGATGACGACCGGCAGGCCATGCTCGGCGTGCGCGAGCGAGCACAGGTCCTCGGCCGCGGTCTTCGTCACGCCGTAGATGTTGCGTGCAACCGCAGCCACATCCTCGGTGATCCAGGCTGCCGGCTGGCCGGGCGCGGGCGTCAGCGCGCGGCCGAAGGCGCTGGTCGAGCTGGTGAACACGAAGCTGCGGACATCGGCCGCGGCGGCCTCGGCCAGCAGCGTCAGCGTGCCGCTGACGTTGGTGTCCACGAACGACTGCTTGGCGTGCGACGCGACATGCGGCTTGTGCAGGGTTGCCGCGTGCAGCACGATGGTGACGCCCTCCAGCGCCGCCCGCACCACAGAGCGGTCCGCCACCGAGCCGGTGACGGTCGTGTACGGCGAGGGCAGGATGTCCAGCCCGATCACGTCCGCGCCCCGCTCCCGCAGAGTCCGCACAAGCGCCTCGCCCAGATGGCCGGAGCTGCCCGTCACCAGGACCCGAGAACCCGTCATGCGGCCACCCTAGGCGAGGGTGCCGCGCTCGGCGCGAAGGCTGAGCCGGCCCGCGGGCTCGTTCCCGTTCGCTTAGATTTGCCGGGCGCGAAGGCGCGCCGTGGCAGCAGCCAGGAGCGCAACGCTGGTCGCGATGCTGACGGCCAGCGCCGGGCCGAAGTGGGACAGGTGCGCGGTGCCGTTCACCAGGCTGACCGGCGCGTTCACCAGGGCGCTGGGCAGCCAGTCCGCGATGACGTGCAGGGTACCCGCGATCGGCAGCGCGATCAGGATCGCCAGCGCCACGCCGATCGTGCCCACGATGCTGCGGGCCAGCGCCGCCGCGAGGGCGGTCACCGCTACCGCGAACGTCTCGTACACGGCGCCGCACAGCATCCCGCCGAGCAGCCCCGCCACCGGCAGAGATCCGATCAGCACCCCGGTCTCATACCAGGTGCCGAGCGTGCCGAGCAGGTAGGCGGCGACCGCCGCGGCGGCGCTGACGGCAAAGCGGGGCAGCACAAGCTGTCGCATGCTGACCACGCGCGTCCGAAGGAACGTCGCCATGCCCGGCCGGGTGTCGAAGCAGAGGGCTGCGGCCGCGATCGCGACGACGAGCACCAGGCCGATCACCGAGATCTCGGCCACATAGCTGTTCAGCCCGTCGGCTGGCGTAGGCGGCGGCACCGAGATCCGGACGCCGTGGCTGAGGCGACCGATCAGGTCCTGCTGGTACCGGGTGATGACGGGCTCGATCAGCCCGATGAACAAGAAGATGGCCAGCAGGGCAATCGCCCGTGGCGTGCGGGTCAGCCGTAGCCACTCAAGTCGCCACAAGTTCATCCCGCGCGCCGGACCGCGCACTGCCGCCTGCCGGGTGTGCTCCCCGCTGGCGGGCCGGGTCGCCGTCGTCATGCCGCTGCCCCGGCTACGCCGGTGGTCAGGGCGAGGAAGGCGGACTCCAAGTCGGCGCCGGCTGGCTCCATGGCGGCGAGCCTGAGGCCGCAGGCTGCGACCAGCGCGGGGATGCCGCGTTCGCCCGCTGCCATGCTCGTGGCCTCGATCCGGACCGCGCCGTCGCCTGGCGCTGACCGGACCGCGGTGACCCAGTCCGCCCCGGTGGCGGCGGCCAGGAAGCCGGACGCGTCACCGGCTATCCGGACCAGCCAGGCCGGCGTCAGGTAGGTGTCGATGAGTTCTTGCGTGCTGCCCTGGTAGAGCAGCCGGCCAGCTCGCAGGATGCCGACCTGGTCAGCGATGCGCTGCACGTCGCCGAGGATGTGGCTGGAGAACAGCACCGTCCGGTGTCCGCGCATGGCCGCTACCTGTGTCAGCAGTTCCGCCCGGCCGACCGGGTCCAGAGCCGCGGCCGGCTCGTCCAGGATCAGCAGGTCAGGGTCGCTGGCTAGCGCGCAGGCGAGCCCGAGTCGCGCGGTCATGCCGCGGGAGAATCCCCCGACCCGCCGGCTGACCGAACCCGTCAGGCCGGCGTCGGCGAGCGCCGCATCGATGTGGTCGGCTCGCTCCTCCGGCTGGCGCGAGTCGGTCAGCGACAGCGCCAGATCCACCACCTCCCGGGCGGTGAGCCAGGGATCGAACTCGCTGACATCCGGGCAGTAGGCGAGCCGCCGCCGGCTAATGCGAAGGCTGATCGTGCCGCTGTCGGGTCGGCGCAGCCCGGTGAGAAGGGCGAGCAGCGTGGTCTTGCCCGCGCCGTTCAGGCCAACCAGACCGTAGATCGCACCGGTGGGCACGACCAGGTCGACGCCGAGGAGGCCGGTGCCGCCATAGTCCCGAGTCAGGGCGCTGGTGGTGAGGATCGGCTCGGTCATTGCGGCGCGGCGTCCCGGTTCCGGCCGAGGAACAGGTAGATCAGCCCGCCCCACGGCGCGCTGATCACGATGATCACGACGGCCCAGACTGCCTTCGGCAGATGCCGTACCGAGCTGGACCGGAACAGGTCGACCAGGCAGTACACGTCGAACCCGACGGCCAGGATAAGAATCGGCACAATCGCATAGAACAAGCGCATCGGCGGGCCGGTGTGCTGCGCCGCCGCCAGCAGGCTAGTGAGTGCGGTTCTGGTCATTGGCGCTCCAGCGAGGTCGTGGCCTGCGCGCCCCAATGGCGCGCGGCCCATCCGGTGATCAGCGCGAGCACATCCGGGCTGACCGGCTGGCGGACGGCTCGTTTGTAGCCGCGTGGACCGGTCCAGTCCGGGTCGGGCCGCAGCAGGTGGCTGAGGTCCGGCAGGACATGCCCCTCGAACGGGCCCTGGACGAGCTTGCCCACCGCGGCCACATCGTCGGGCGGTACCTGGAGATCGTGGCCGCCGGTGATGGCGAGTACGGGCACGGTGACCCGGGCCAGGGCAGGCGCGGGATCACTGGCGGCGAAGTCGCGGAGCCAGCGCGCGTTCAGCTTGGTGCCCTGGATGCGCATAACGTCGGCCGAGGACGCCAGGACTCTGGCCATGTTCTTGCGCTGGGCTCGGACCACGTCGATCCGCAGCAGCCGCAGGATGAACTTGGTCGCGGCCGGCAGGCGTGCCGCGATCTGCGCGGTCTGCCAGGCCAGCACCTGCTCGCCGCGTCGCGCCGACCCAGACAGCAGCACGATGCCGGCCACGCGCGGGTCGGCGGCGGCGAGCTGCGCGGCATAGTAGGTGCCTTCGCTGGCGCCGATGACCAGCAGCGGCAGGCTCGGGGCCCGCGCGGCCAGGAACTCGAGCGCGGCGCGCGCTTCGGTCAGGCGCAGATCCATGCCGATGCGGTAAAAGTCGCCGCCGCTGGCGCCCACACCGCGCTTGTCGTACCGCAGGCTGTCTAGGCCTGCAGCGGCCAGCGCCTCGGCGAGCTGCCTGGTCATGCCGATGCGCAGGACCTGGCCGAAGGGCAACCGCGCGTCGGAGTCGCGGTCGGTACGGCCCGAGCCGGGAATAAGGAGCGCGGCCGCTATCGGTTCAGGCGCCGTCGTGAACGTGCCGACCAGGGAGCCGTCGCCGGTGTCGATGCGAATCTCTTCGGTTGTCATGACGCATCCTCGCGGGGGTCATCGGCTTGCCGAGGGCCGGCCTTGTGCTGACTGGCATCGGCCGGTGCCTCGTCACCGGGTAGCAGCACGGAGGCCAGCATGCGACGACGCCTGCCGTCGCGCGGCAGGTTGCGCCGCCGGGAGTCCAGTACCCGGTAGAGGTCGGTCAGCAGGTCGAGGTACTCGGTGTCGTCGAGCCACAAGCCCTCGATGCCGAAGCTGACCCGGTCGCGGACCAGGTCGACGCTGCCGCGTTGCAGGTACCGATAGATGTCGCCGAGCAACCCTGCGACAAACGCCATGAACATCTGCCGCAGGTCGTCCACGCCCATCGCGGCCAGCTCGTCCAGCCCGACCCGGGCGGCGGCTAGCCGCAGCACGTACGTGCGCTCGACCGCGCCGCGCACCCGGCGCTCGGCGACCACCTGCAGCACGCCGCCGTCCACCAGGCGGGCGACGTGCCGGTACAGACTCGCCGCCGGGACGTCGGACAGCTCGCCGCCGAGCTGGGACGTGGTGAGTGCCCGGTCGCCGAGGAAGCACTGCAGGATGCGCAGGCGGACCGGGTGCAGCAACAGGTCTGCGGAGCTCACCACGAGGCTCAGGCTAGCCCATTGATCTCACAATTGACAACATTACTTCAGATGAGATCAATGGGCCGAACTGCGAGCTAGGGCGGGACCGGAAGGGCTCGGGCGTGGCTAGCCGGCGTCGCTGGCGAAGGCCGAGTCGAAGGACGCCTGCGGCGGCTCGATGTCGAACCTGCGGAGGAACTTGATTGCCTCGGCCGCGCCCTGGAGGCGGTCCATGCCGGCGTCCTCCCATTCGATGGAGATCGGGCCGTCGTAGCCGATCGAGTTGAGCATCCGGAACACGTCCTCCCACTGGATGTCGCCGCGGCCGGCCGAGACGAAGTCCCAGCCGCGGCGGTAGTCACCCCAGGGCAGGTGCGAGCCGAGCCGGCCGTTGCGGCCGTCGAGCCGCTTGCGTGCCTCCTTGCAGTCCACGTGGTAGATGCGGTCGGTGTAGGCGGCGAGGAACGCCACCGGGTCCAGGTCCTGCCAGACGAAGTGGCTCGGGTCGAAGTTCAGCCCGAACGCCTCCCGGTGATCCACTGCCGCCAGCGCGCGTGCGGTAGTCCAGAAGTCGTAGGCGATCTCGCTCGGGTGCACCTCGTGCGCGAACCGCACGCCCTCGGCGTCGAAGGTGTCCAGAATCGGGTTCCACCGCGCCGCGAAGTCCGCGTAGCCGGCTTCGATCATCGACTCCGGTACCGGCGGGAACATCGCGACCGTGTGCCAGATGGACGAGCCGGTGAACCCGATCACCGTCGTGACGCCAAACGCGGCGGCGGCTCGCGCAGTGTCGGCCATCTCCGCGGCGGCCCGGCGCCGCACGCCTTCTGGCTCGCCGTCACCCCAGATCCGAGCCGGCAGGATGCCGCGGTGCCGCTCGTCGATCGGGTGATCGCAGACCGCCTGGCCGACCAGGTGATTGGAGATGGCCCAGCATTTCAGGCCGTACTTCGCCAGCAGGGCGTGCCGGCCGGGCAGGTAATCAGGCTCGGCTAGCGCCCGGTTGACCTCGAAGTGGTCGCCCCAGCAGGCAAGCTCGAGGCCGTCGTAGCCCCACTCGCTCGCGCGCGCGCAGACCTCTTCCAGCGGCAAATCGGCCCACTGGCCGGTGAAGAGCGTGAACGGTCGGGACATGGCAGCTCCCAGGCAGATGGTCAGGTACCGGGCGGGGGGACAGTGATCCAGGTGCCGTCGCTGGCGGCGCTTTGCTGCACGGCGGTCAGCACCCGCTGCACCTGCAGACCGTCGGCGAAGGACGGCAGCGGGTCGGTGCCCGCCGCGATCGCCGTCACCAGGTCGGCGACTTCGTGGCTGAACGTGGCGTCCCAGCCGAGCACGTGACCCGGCGGCCACCAGGCAGACAGGTAGGGGTGGCCAGGCTCAGTCACCAGGATGCGGCGAAAGCCGGCGGTCAGCGGGTCAGCGGTGTGATCGTGGAATTCCAGCTCGTTCAGCCGCTCCAGATCGAAGGCCAGGCTGCCGCGCTCGCCGTACAGCTCGACGCGGAGTGCGTTCTTGCGGCCGGCCGCGAACCGCGTGACCTCGAACGACCCCAGCGCGGTGCCGCCGCCGATGCGGGCGCTGAACGCGGCCGCATCGTCCACGGTCACCTCACCCGCCTGCCCTCGGCCTGCGCCGTCCGGCAGCGGGCGCTGCCGGACGAACGTGGTGGTGGTGCCGGAGACGGCGGTGATGGCCTCGCCGGTCAGGTACTGAGCGAGGTCGATGATGTGGGCGCCAAGGTCACCGAGGGCACCGGAGCCGGCGCGCTCGGCCTGCAACCGCCACGTCAACGGGAACGACGGATCGGTCAGCCAGTCCTGCAGGTAGCTTGCGCGGACGTGGCGGATCTCGCCGAGCCGTCCGGCGGCGACCATGCTGCGCGCCAGCGCTATGGCCGGGACCCGCCGGTAGTTGAACCCGACCATCGAGCGGACCCCGCGGCCCGCGGCCTCGATTGCCGCAGCCGCCATCTCCGCCGCCTCGGCCACGGTGTTAGCCAGCGGCTTCTCGCAGAGCACATGCTTGCCGGCCTGCAGCGCGGCGATGGCAATCTCGGCGTGCGAGTCGCCGGGCGTGCAGATGTCGATGAGCTGGATGTCATCTCGGGCGAGCAGCGCCCGCCAGTCGGTCTCGGCGGAGGCCCAGCCCTGCCGGTCCGCGGCGGCCTGCACGGCGGCGGGATCCCGGCCGCACAGGGCAACCATGGCGGGCGCCAGCGGAAGGTCGAAGACGTGCGCCGCGGTCCGCCAGGCATGCGCGTGCGCGGCGCCCATAAATGCGTACCCGACCGCGGCCACGCCTAGCTGTGGTCGCTCAGACCTCGGCATGCACGCGCTCCTTACCTCTCCGGTGCCTCATTGTCGCGCGGCACGCAGTGTCCGGCTCCGGTTGCGGGGATTGGGTCAGGCAAGCACGGCCGCATGCGGATCCCAATCGGCGGGCAGCAGGTCGGGTCGGGTAAATGTGCTGTGCACGGACTCAAACGTGCCGGAGGCGGCCGAGCGCTCGATCGACTCCATGATCTCCAGCACGTGCAGCGCGAGTTCGCCGCTTGCCCGCGTTGGCGTGCCGGTGCGAAGTCCGCGCGCAAGGTCGAGGACGCCGAGGCCACGGCCGTCGATGGCACCGCTGGCGCGCTCCGCGCGCCAGTCGTCGGCACCGAGGTCGCTGATCCGCGTGTCACCGCCAAACCCGTTCGGGTCGGGCATCGCCAACGTGGCGGTCATGCCGGTGATCTCCACGAAGCCGTGCCGGCGCAGCGGCGAGTCGAAGCTGAGCACGATCGTCGCGGCCTGGCCGCTGGCGTACTCGATGAGCGCCGACACGTGCGTCGGGACCTCCACGCCGAACTCGGTGCCGGCGCGCGGGCCGCGGCCGATCACGCGGGTCGGCCTGCTCTGCCGCCCGACTGCGGCCACCCTGGTCGCCGGGCCGAAGACGCCGGCCAGCGCGCTGAGGTAGTACGGTCCCATGTCGAACAGCGGCCCGGCGCCGCGCTGGAACAGGAATTCCGGTGCCGGATGCCAGCTCTCCGGGCCGGGACCTTGCATCAGGGCCAGCGCGGTCAGCGGCGCGCCGATCGCGCCGTCCTCGATCAGCCGCCGGGACGTCTGCAGGCCGGCGCCGAGTACCGTGTCCGGCGCGCAGCCGACGCGTACGCCTGCCGTTTCCGCAGCGGCCACCAACTCGCGTGCAGAGCCGGTGTCGAGCGTGAGCGGCTTTTCTACCCACACGCTCTTGCCCGCAGCCACGGCGGCGAGGCTGATCTCGGCGTGAGCGGCCGGGATGGTGAGGTTGACCACGATCTCCACACCCGGATGCGCAAGCGCCTCGCTGGTGGAACCGGCGGCCGGCACGCCGAACTCCGTGGCCTGCGCCTTCGCGCGCTCGATCTCCAGGTCCGCGCAGTACAGCACGTTGATGTCGGGGAACGAGGTGAGGTTGCGCAGGTATGCGGTGCTGATGGTGCCGCAGCCGACGACCGCGACACCCACCGGGCCGCCGCCTACCGCCGAGTCGGCCTCGGCCGCTGCGCTGGCTGCGGTCATGCGGCACCGCCGTCTCGCCGCACCGGCTCGGCCAGGCCCTGGCTCACCAGCCAGGCCGCGCTCTCCTTGACCGCGGTGAGCATGTCCGTCCCGCATCGGTCCAGCTCAACGATGTGCCACGCGGCTGAAGGCGCCGCCGCCAGGATGTCGGCGACCGGCATCCGCCCAGCGCCGACCGCGGTCATTGGCTCCTCCTTGTTGATCGGCCCGTCCTTCACATGCAGGTAGCGGACCCGGTCGCCGAGGCGGCCAAGCAGTGCAGGCACGTCCTGGCCGCCGACGGCCGCCCAGTAGGTGTCGACCTCCAGCAGCACGGCGTCGTCGAGCTTGCCGACCAGGACCTCCAGAGCCGGGCGGCCGTCGACGACCGTAGACAGCTCGAAGTCGTGGTTGTGATAGCCGAGCCGGAATCCGGCGTCCGCCGCACGAGCGGCGGCCTGATTCAGTTCAGCGGCCACGTCGGCGACGCCGGCCGCGTCGGCAAACCGGGCGGGCGGCAGGAAGGGCACGATGATCGTGTCCGTGCCGAGCGTCCTGGTCGCAGCGAAGATATCGGCGGCCTGCTCAGCCGTCGGGTTCGCGTGGACGCTGCACACCGACAGGCCGACGGCGTCCAGCTCGGCCCGCAGCCCGCTAGGGTCGGCAGTCACATTGACGGCTTCGACCGCGCCGTAGCCAGCCGCGGCGATCCGCCGCAGGACGCCCTTGCGGTCGGCCGGAAGGTGCTCGCGGACGGAGTAGAGCTGCAGAGCTAGGGGGTGGCCCGATGGGGCATTGGCAGTCGGCACTTTCCTCGATCTCCTCGTCAGCTTCGACGTCGGCATGCGGACAGCATGGAGCAACTGCTTTTCGAAATCTTCTCGAACTGCTCGCCCTAGGCTAGATTGACTTGTGTAGCTGGTCAATAGCCAAGTTTGCGGACTCCCTGCTAGCCTGCGAACACGTCCAGGCCATACACGGGGGTACGGCTGAGGCACCAATTTCGAAAGGAGCGAGCATGGCCGCCACCGCACACGGCGCTACGTTGGCGACCATCGCGAGCGAGGCCGGCGTTTCCGTCTCGGCCGTGTCGAAGGTGCTGAACGGACGGACTGACGTCGCGGCTGGCACCCGGGCCCGCGTCGCCAGACTGCTGCGCGAGCACGGCTATCAGGTGGCATCCCAGATCGGATTCAGCGTGGTGGACCTGCTGATCGGGAGCCTGTACAGCCCCTGGGCTGAGGAGCTGATCCGGGGCGCCGTGGAAGCCGCAGACGAAGCCGACGTCAGCGTGATCGTCACCCCGGTGCGGTCCCCGGCAGAGTTCGCTCGCTGGCTCGATCGGGCGGCTCGCCGCGGTACCGGAGGCGCGCTCTGCGTGCTGCACCTGCCCGGCGTTCAGGATCTGCGCCGCCTCGCGGCCGCGCGCATTCCGATCGTCGTCATCGACCCGCCCGAGGAGCCGGGGCCAGAGGTGCGGTCCGTCGGCACGACCAACTGGCAGGGCGGCGTCCTTGCGACCCGCCACCTCATCGATCTCGGGCACCGTCGGATCGCCGTGATCGGCGAGGACCGGGTCTGGTCTGGTCTGGCCCGGCTGGCCGGGTACCGGGCGGCCATGCTGGATGCCGGCCTCGTGGTCGACGACAGCCTGGTGCGCCATGCTGAGTTCAGCGCTGATGGCGGTCGCGAGCAGGCGCGGCAGCTGCTGGCGCGGCCGGATCCGCCGACGGCCATTGTCGCGGGCAACGATGCACAGGCCTTCGGAGTGTTTCAGGTACTGGCGGAGCTGGGCCTGCGCGCCCCCGAAGACCTCAGCGTGGTCGGCTTCGACGATGTCCCGGTCGCTGCCTGGGCGACACCGGCGCTGACAACGGTGCGCCAGCCACTCGCGGCGATGTCGGCGGCGGCCTTCCGGATGCTGCACACGGGGCTCGCCGGAGCGGCAGAGCCGCACCACATCGAACTTGCGACCACGCTGGTGGTACGGGAGAGCACAGCGCCGCCCGTGCGCTGCCGGCAACTCGGCGAGGCCACGCGAAGCCAGGGCTAGCCGAGACCGTGTCTCTTCCTGCGACGCCGGATTTCAAGAGGTGTTAACGGCATCTGGTAGATTGCGCCGTATCTGGTGAATAGCTAGGACTGCACGGGCACGGGTGCCTGTGCGCCTGACTGGACCGGCGCGGGGTAGGTACTTATGCGGCTGACGCAAGTTGCCTGGCTACGGGGGTGATCTTCTGAATGCACGGAGATCTAGCGGACACGCAGACCGGCGCTGACGAGGCAAGTTCACGGTCCTGAAACAACCTGTTACGCATTCGTCATAACGTCGGGCTACCCTTTCTTCCTCGCTCTCCCTGCAGGCTCGCAATACTCCGCTCACCGTAAGTAATCAGCAAGAGCCAGCCCTTTCCCCGCACCTATTAGGCATGCCAGCGGGCCAGAACGAAGGTCTCCTCACGACATGACCGTTTGGGAATGGTTTGAGCAGCGCTCATTCCACCACGACGACTTCATCGGCCTCTCGGCTCGGGGCACCGCAGCCAGAGGCGATGCATCAGGCGACTTCCCCACCGTGAGCCTGATACTGCCTGCCCGCAACGTTGCCGAGACCATCGGCCCGATCCTGGACATGGTGAACCGGCTCAATGACCGCACGGGTCTCGTCAGCCAAGTCGTGGTCGTCGATGCCGATTCGGCGGACGGCACCGCCGGCATCGCCAGGTCGCGCGGCGCCGAGGTCTATTCCGAGAACGAACTGCTGCCTGCCTATGGGCCAGCTCAGGGCAAGGGCGACGCGATGTGGCGGAGCCTGACCGTCGCCCGCGGGGACATCGTCATGTACGCCGACGCGGACACCGCGGATTTCGGCGAGCATTTCATCTATGGCACGCTCGGGCCCCTGCTGCTCGATCCGGACATCAAGTTCACCAAGGCGGCCTACCGGCGGCCGTTTACCTCGGGGGCTGAGTCCGTGCCCGACGGCGGCGGGCGCGTCACCGAACTGATGGCAAAGCCCCTGCTCAACTACTTCTATCCGGAACTGACCGGCTTCGTGCAGCCGCTGGCCGGCGAGTTCGCCGCCAGCCGGCAGCTCCTCCAGTCGATTCCGTTCCTGACCGGATACGGCGTTGAGCTGGGGATTCTGATCGACGTGCTCGGTGCCGTCGGCCTCTCCGCACTGGCCCAGGTCGACCTCGGCTCCCGGCAGAACCGGCATCAGCCGCTGCTGGACCTGGCGCGGATGAGCTCCACCGTCCTGCGGGCGCTGGCCCATCGAGCGCAGTTGCCTGAGCGAGAGCTGATGGCCCCCGGGGCGCCGGGCGTTTGGGCCCTGCGGCGGCCCGAGATCTACCTGCACGCCGTCGCAACGAAGGAGGGCCTGCGCCTAGACGAGCACCTGAACCCGCTGCTGGAGCGCCCGCCGCTGATCGATGTGCTGGGCGGACCGGAAGCTGCGTGGGCGGGCGGCCGGCTGCCCCGGTAGCACGTGGCGGCAGGTTACTCGCGCTAGAACGTGATCAGCGGCTTCACCACGTCGTCGAGCTTGGAGTCCAGGACCTCGAACGCGCGCTCTATGTCGTCGAAGCCGAATGTGTGCGTGGTCATCAGCGTCGGATCGATGCGGCCTGCCTCGAGCACTCGCAACAGCCGTTGCATGCGGAGGCTGCCACCAGGGCACAGGCCGGTCGCGATCGTCTTGTCGGCCATGCCGACGCCCCACTCGACGCGGGGGATCCGGACGAATTCCCCCTCACCGAAGTAGCCGGTATTGGAGATGGTCCCGCCGGGCTTGGTGATCTTTACGCAGGTCTGGAACGTCGCATCCGCGCCCAGTGCTTCGATCGCGGTGTCGACGCCGTCGCCATCGGTCAGGTCCATCACCTTGTCGATGACGTCTTCGGAGGTGAAGTCGACGATCTCGTCAGCCCCGTAGTGGCGGGCCAGCTTCTGGCGATTCGGCACGGACTCCACCCCGATGATCATTCCGGCCCCGCGCAGCCGGGCTCCGGCCGTGGCCATCAGCCCCACCGGGCCCTGGGCCAGCACCGCAACTGTGCCACCGATCGGGATGTTGCCGTGCTCGGCACCCATGAAGCCGGTGGAAAGCATGTCGCAGCAGTACACCGCGGCATCGTCGTGGACACCGTCCGGTATCCGGGCCAGGTTCGCGTCCGCGTCGTTGACGTGGAAGTACTCGGCGAACACCCCGTCCTTGGTGTTGGAGAACTTCCAGCCGCCGAGCGGGCCGCCGGACTGTGACGAGTGCCCGTCCTGCGCCGCCGGGCTGCCCCAGTCCGGTGTGATCGCGCCCGCCACGACGCGGTCTCCTGGCTGGAAGTCCCGCACCTGACTGCCTACCTCGTGCACCACGCCGACGGCCTCGTGCCCGAGGGTCAGATCCTGGCGTGGACCGATCCCGCCGCTGACGGTGTGCGTGTCCGAGGTACAGATCAGCGCTCTGGTCGTGCGGATGACCGCGTCGTCCGGCCCGGGATGCGGGATGGGCTTGTCGGCGAATCCGACCCGGCCGATCTCTTTCATGACGAAGGCTTTCATGCTGGCGCTCCCCCCAGTAGACGCGCTGCCCGGTGACCTACCCGGGCGCCAGAGCCGGGTAACGGAGCTCTGCTGCGCCGCCGTGCCATGGGCCGGTCACCGAGATTGCCCGTAGGCGCCGCCGGGTATAGCTGCGGGCGCCGTGACTACCAGCATCGACGGGCTCGCTCTGCGTTCAAAGCAGGGAGGCAGCCCATTCCCGCCGATCGCAGACTACGGATTCCTGTCCGACTGCGAGGTGACCGCACTTGTTGCCCCGGCTGGCGACGTCGAGTGGATGTGCCTGCCTAGGATGGACGGCCCGAGCGTGTTCGCCGCGGTCCTGGACCGCGGGGCCGGCCGGTTCCGGCTCGGCCCCGCCGAGATCAGCGTGCCGTCAGGGCGGCAATATCTGCCGGGGACGATGGTGCTGGAGACCACCTGGGCGACGCCCACCGGCTGGGCTGAGGTCCGTGACTGCCTCCTGATCGGGCCCTGGCGATACCAGCATCACCGCTCGGACACGCACGTCCGGGTGCCGGCCGATCAGAGCGCCGAGCGTGTCCTCGTGCGCACCGTGCGGTGCCTGACTGGTTCGGTCGACTTCGTCCTCGAATGCGAGCCCGCCTTTGACTACGGCCGCAAGCGCGCCACCTGGCGACACACCGGCGAAGGCTATGGACAGGCCGAGGCGCTCGCTGGTGACGACGAGGTGCCGCAACTGCGGCTGACCACCGACCTCAAGCTCGGATTCGAGGGTCCGTGCGCCATGGCCAGGCGTCGGCTCCGCGCCGGGGACGAAATGTTCTGCGCGATCTCCTGGGGCGACGGCGAGCCGCCTGGCAGCTACGCGGCCGCGCGCGACCGCATCTCCAGGACCGCGGAGTTCTGGCATGAGTGGATGAGCCGGGGCACGTTCCCCGACCACCCGTGGCGCAACTACCTCCAGCGGTCCGCACTGACGCTGAAGGGCCTGACCTATGCGCCGACCGGGGCCCTGGTAGCCGCCCCAACCTGCTCGCTGCCGGAGGATCCGGGCGGCGAGCGAAACTACGACTATCGCTACACCTGGCTGCGTGACTCGGCCTTCATGCTCTGGGGCCTCTACACCCTGGGTCTGGACCGGGATGCCGACGATTTCTTCTACTTCATCACCGACCTGGCCGAGCAGAACGCGGACCTGCAGATCATGTACGGGATCGGCGGCGAGCGTGACCTGACTGAGCACCAGCTCGACCATCTGTCCGGCTACGACGGCGCTCGGCCGGTCCGCATCGGCAACGGAGCCTATGACCAGCGCCAGCATGACGTGTGGGGCGTCCTGCTCGACTCGGTGTACCTGCACACCGAAGCGGACGACCGGCTGGATGCGCGCCAGTGGCCGATGCTGGTCCGCCAGGTCGAGGCGGCGCTGGCCCACTGGCGCCAGCCGGACCAGGGCATCTGGGAGGTCCGCGGACCAGCGCGCCACTTTACCTCGTCCAAGGTTTTGTGCTGGGTGGCAGCCGACCGGGGCGCCAAGCTGGCCAGGATGCGCGGTGATGCTGCGCGCGCGGCCGAGTGGCGCCAGGCTGCGGACGAGATTCATGCCGACATCTGCGCTCACGGCACCGATGCGCGCGGCGTCTTCTGCCAGCATTACGAAACCGACGCGCTCGATGCGTCGGTGCTGCTCATCCCCCTCCTCGGTTTCCTGCCGGCGGGTGATCAGCGCGTGCGCGCGACCGTGCTGGCGATCGCGGACGAGCTGACCGAAGAGGGCATGGTGCTCCGCTACCGCGTTGACGAGGCTGACGACGGCTTCTCCGGCGAGGAAGGCACGTTCACCATCTGCTCGTTCTGGCTGGTGTCGGCCCTGGCGGAGATTGGCGAGGTGGACCGGGCCCGGACGCTGTGCGAGAAGCTCCTGTCGTACGCCAGCCCGCTCTTGCTCTACGCCGAGGAACTGGACCCGCATACTGGCCGGCATCTCGGCAACTTTCCGCAGGCCTTCTCGCATCTCGCGCTCATCAACGCTGTCATGCATCTGGTCAGGGAAGACGAGAAAGCGGGTGCAGTCCCGGTGGAGGAGGCCGTGGCACGGTAGCGCCTGCTCCGTCCGGCCGGTCTGCACCTTTGTGGCGAAGAACGCCTAGACACGAAAGTTAGTTTGCCTTAGGCAGCTTCGCCGCGGTGCTGACCTATGGCACCGACGCGCTCTCCAGCCGGGGGCAGGAAGCGGTCGGCGGCCTGCTCAGTGTCGTCGATGTCGGCCTGGTCACCGGCATGATCTTCTGGATGCGCCGGACCGCGCGGACCTTGTCGGCGCACCTGCGCGGCGAGGTAGCCCGTGCGGTCTCGCTCGGTGCTGGTGCGCTCACCATCACCGCCTTCCTGGCGGTTTGCCGTGAGGGACTGGAAACGACCCTGTTCCTGTGGACGGCCGCCAGGGCGTCGGGCTCCACCGCCGCGCCGCTGGCTGGCCGCGCAGCTCGACTGGGAGCGGGTGGGTGCGTCCTACGACAGCTTCGGCGACGCCGGCCTCGCGGTGGACGGGCTGCCCGACGGACTGCGCGGTGGCATCAGCGATACCCATTTCACCGGCCTGCACCGGCTCGAGTACGGCCTGCGGCTGATCCGCATGCTGGTCGAGTTCTGGGACCGCGTTTCCATCAATGAGCAGGAAGGCATGTTCGGCCGCCGCCGCGACAGCGGTGCACCGCTGGACGGCACCGCGGAGTTCGACACTCCGGACTACCAGGCCGACCCGCACGGCAGTGTCACCCCGCTGGACGCCCACATCCGGCTCGCCAACCCGCGCAACCGCTGACCAGCGGATCCTCCGTCGTTCCTGCAACTACGATCTCGGCGTCGACGCCAACGGGAACCTGCAGGCCGGCCATATCTTCGTCGCCTATCAGCAGGATGTGCAGCGGCAGTTCGAGACTATCCAGGAGCGCCTCATCAACGAGCCGCTGGTGGACTATGTCCAGCCGTTCGGCGGCGGCTACTTCTTCGTCCTTCCCGGATTGACCGGCAGCAGCGACTGGTACGGCCGGGCGCTGCTTGCCTGATAGGTGTGCTCGCCGCAGCGGCCGCGTCAGGCGATGTTGCGGTGTGCGATCTGCAGGACGTTACCGAATGGGTCACAGACCATCGCCCTCCGGTCGCCGTACGGGGTGACGAGCGGTGGCTCGATGCTGCTGGCGCCGGCGGCAAGCGCCCGCTGGTAGGCCTCGTCCGCGTTACCGACATAGATATAGAGGAACGCCGGAAACCTCGCCCGCTCGGTATCGGCTGAGATCATCACGAGCGAGTCGCCAATGACAACCTCGGTCGGCCGACCCTCCGTAACAGTGCCGGAAGCGCCGAACACGGTCCGGAAGAACTCGACCTGAGCCGCGACGTCGCTGACCACGATGCGCGGCGTAATGGTGTGATAGCCCGATCCTGGCATGCCCGCAGTCTCGCACTGCCTGGCCGCTCTATTCCACGCCCTCCTCGAGCGCGTATCGGACGAGCTGCGCCTTGTTGCGCAGCTGCAGTTTGGTCAGGGTGTTCTGCACGTGGTTCTGCACAGTCCGCGGCGAGACCGCGAGCTGGGCCGCGATCTGCGGGTAGGTGAGGCCCTTAGCGACCAGCCGCAGCACCTCGGTCTCGCGGGCGGTAAGCGCAGGAGTCGCGCCCGCGGACCGGTCGGGCGGCGCTGCCGACAGCCGCCGGTATTCGCCAAGCACCAGCCCAGCGAGGCCGGGCGTGAAGACCGCCCGGCCGTCCGCCGCCGCACGCACAGCCGCCGCCAGGTCGCGGAGCTGCACCGACTTCAGCACGTAGCCGGTCGCGCCGGCTGTCACCGCGTCCAGCACGTCCTGCCGTTCGCCGCTGGCCGAAAGGACGAGCACTCGCGCCGTCGGCATCGCGGCGAGCAGCTTCCTGGTCACCTCGGCGCCGGACAGGTCGGGCAGGTTGAGGTCGAGCAGTACCACGTCCGGCCGGATCGCCGTGGCGACGCGCAGCGCCTGCGCACCGTCGCCCGCGGTGCCGGCGACCTGGAAGCCAAGCTGGCCCAGGTCCCTCGCCACGCCGTCCCGCCAGATCGGGTGGTCGTCCACCACCAGCAGGCGCAGCGGGCGCTCAGCCGGGCTAGCCATGGCCCGACTTCGCCGGCGCGGGGCGCCGCGCTCGCCGGACCACCGGGTCGGGGGCGCGCTGTCGCGGCATGCGCAGCTCGACCTCGGCTCCGTCGCCCGGCACTGACGTCAGTGTGGCAGTACCGCCGGCGCTCTCCAGCCGCCCGATAATGGCTTTGGCAACCCCGAGCCGCCCGGCCGCTGCTGCTTCGGCCAGCCGTCCGGCGGCGAATCCGCAGCCGTCGTCCCGGACCGACAGCAGCACCTCCAGCGGCTCGTCCTCGAGCAGCAGCCAGCAGCGGGCCTCTGCGCCTGCGTGCCGCCGCACATTGTCGACGGCCGCAGCGGCCGCGGCCCCGAGGGCGTGAGCAGCTTCGGCGGGCAAGAGCACCGGCGTTGCCGGGCACGCGACCGTCGTCCGCGGGCCGGCCAGCCTCTCCGCGATCGCGCGGACGTCCAGCAGGCCGCCGGCTTCGGGCGGTTCAAGCTCGGTGGCAGAGACGAGGGTGCGCAGCGCGGTCTCCTGCTCGGCCGCGAGTTCGCCGAGTTCGGCCGCTCCGCCGCCGATGGCGGCCCCGCGGCTGCTGACGAGCGCAAGCACCTGGAGCACCGAATCATGGATGGAGCGAGCGAGCCGTTCCCGCTCGGCCACCGCAGCCTCCCGCCGTGCAGCCAGGCTGGCCGCGGCCTCGGCTTGCTGGCCCAGCCGGACCACCGAGCCGACCAGCCCGCCGGCGATCAGCAGCAGCACCACGCCGTAGAACGTGTTCTTCGGTTCCAGCTGATCGTGCTCGACGAGGTCAGCGCCGCACATAGCCAGCGCGGCGACAACGCCTGCCCACGGTCCGCCCGCGACCGCGCAGGCAAGAACCGGCGCGGCCGCCCAGAAGACCGGCAGGGTAGGGAAGCCAGCGTCGATCCGGCTGGCCGAGTCGATCCATCGGGTGCTGATCACGACCGCTGCCGTCACGAGCAGATCGGCGATCAGCAGCCAGGGTGTCCGGCCCGTCGCGCGGGCGTAGGCCAGCACGGTCACCAGCGTCCAGCAGACCATGACCGCGAGCGCGACCAGGCCAGCGGCGGGGTGGGCGTACTGCCCATGGTCGCGGAAGATCAGGACAGCCGCATAGGCGAGCGTGAGGATGCGGAACGCTGCGACGGCGCGCCACATCTGACCGACCACGACAGTCAGGCTAACCGGGAACCCGTCGACCCGGCAGCGTTGCCGGATCAGTGCTTACCGTCATGCTGACCGCGACTGCCGCAGCCTGGGCTGGCGTGGCCGTGCCATCCCGGCGGGCCAGGCCGGGATCGGTGTCCGCCTCGCCCAGCCAGGCTGGCACGGTCAACCGCGAGGCCGGGCCATGCCAGGCCATGCCGGCGGCTTGTCCGGCCGTCGCCAGGAACAGCAGCGCGAGCACCGCGGTGTGGCCGAGCTGCGGCCAGCGCGCCGCGGTCATCGACAGGTGCGCCAGCAGCAGCAGAATCATGCCGCGGCCAATGATCGCGCTGGCGCTGATGAGCGCCTCGTCCCGCCGGGGCCCACCATCGGTGGCCAGCGCGCGCAGAATAGTGAGGGCGCCGGCCAGGCAGGCGGTCTCGGTGGCGATGAGCAGCAAGGTCCGGTGGTGGCTCGCCAGCAGGATCACGCCGGTGCCGGCCGCCCAGCACATCGCGCTGAACGTGCACGTCGGCACGCGGCCATGGCGCACCAGGAAGGTGCGCTTGCCGAACAGCGCGTCGCCACGCACATCGCGGAAGTCCTTGAGCAGGATCCGGCCAATGAAACCGAGATACAGGCCGCTGGCCAGCCCCAGGTCCGCGCCGCTCAGCCCGCGGCGCGCGGACAGCACACCGATCAGGTACGGCGTGGCAACGTAACAGGCCGGCAGCGCCAGCGACGCCACCGCGCCGCGGCCGGCGAGACGCACCGGCCGTAGTGAGTAGCCGGCACTGACGGCGAGGCCGCAGCAAGTGACCGCCAGGACCGGCCAGCCAAGCGTGGCGCTCACCCCGAGTGCTATCACCGCACTCCCGACGGACAGGGCAACGAATTCGCCGCGGGTGGCAGCTCCGGTCGTCAGCGGTCGCTGCCCGGGCAGGTTCACCCGGTCGATGGGCTCATCTGCCAGGTCGTTCCAGGCCACCGAGCTCAGCAGGAAGGCGATCACTATCACGAGTGCGCGCCCAAGCAGGAACGCGTCCTCCGGCCGGCCGGCCTGCGCCAGTCCGGTGGCGGTGAACATGACGAGCAGCCAGATGACTGCCGGGCGGGCCAGCAACAGCACCATGCGGAGCCGGGTCACTTGTTGCTCCCGAAGCTGTTGAGCATCAGTACGAACACGATGATCACGCCGATCAAGGCGAGGCCGCCGATGGCCAGGATCACGGCGATGACGATGCCGACGATGTGCCAGGCCGAATGCGCGGGCCGCGGCGGCGCCACCATCGAAGAGCGGGGCGCTTGCCAGTAGTGCGGGTCGTAGTCCTGCATAACGTCAGGGTGCGCGTGTGCCGGGCGTCGCGCCTGAGTACTTCTACTCAGCGAGTCCGTGCCCGCTGGCCCAGCTATTGATTTGCCTGTGCGTCGGTCCATCGGTACATTACTCAAGTAATGAACCACTGAACTAGGAGGCTCTGCCCGTTGGTGGAGATCGCAGGGCTCGACGAGGGCACCCCGCTCTTCGTCCAGATAGCCGAGCGGCTGGCGGACGAGATTGCGGACGGTGGCCTGGCGGAGGGTGAACGCGTGCCATCGACCAACGAACTAGCGGCCTACTACCGGATCAATCCGGCAACTGCGGCGAAAGGCATCAGCATGCTCACCGACGACGGCCTGCTGGAGAAGCGGCGCGGAATCGGCATGTTCGTAGCTACCGGTGCCAGAGACCGGCTGCTTGCGGAGCGACGCCAGCGGTTCGCGGCTCGGTACGTCGTGCCGCTGCTGGCTGAGGCCGCACGCCTCGGCCTCGGCGCTGATGAGCTCGTCGAAGTGATCAGGAACGCCAGCCACGCGCAGGAAGGCATGACGGTATGACAGCGGCCATCTGGGTGGCGGGACTCACCCGGCGCTATCAGGATCAGCTCGCCCTGGATGACGTCACGTTCGAGGTGGCACCCAGATCGATCACGGGACTTCTCGGCCGCAACGGCGCAGGCAAGACGACGCTGCTGCGCATCATGGCCGGCCAGGAGTTCGCCTCGGCAGGCGAGGTGCACGTCCTTGGTGCGAGCCCGCTCACCGACGAGAGCGTGCTGCGGCGGATGGTGCTCGTGCGCGAGGACCAGTCTTACCCGGATATCCGGGTCGGGCAGGCGGTGAAAGTCGCCTCCTGGTTCTACCCGAACTGGGATGCCGGCCTCGCCGCGGATCTGCTCGCCGACTTCGGCCTGTCGCCGCGTCGCCGGGTGCGGCGGCTGTCGCGAGGGATGCGGTCGGCACTGGGCATCGTGATCGGCCTCGCGGCGAGGGCCGAGGTCACGCTCTTCGACGAGCCTTACGCGGGCCTGGACGCGGTAGCACGCCAGGTGTTCTACGACCGCCTGCTCGCCGACTACGCCGAGCATCCACGCACCGTGGTGCTGTCGACCCACCTGATCGACGAGGTGGCCGGGTTGCTGGAGCGAGTCGTGGTCATCGATCGCGGCCGGCTCGTGCTCGATGCGGACACCGATGACCTGCGTGGCAGCGCCACCAACGTCAGCGGTCCTGCCATCGCCGTAGCCGAGTTCACCGCCGGCAGGCCGGTGTGGGGACGACGGCGAGTCGCGTCGCAGGAGTCGGCCGTCGTGGTCGGCCAGCTAAATGAGGCCGACGAGGTACGGGCACGAGCGCTGCGCCTGTCACTCGAACCGCTGTCGCTGCAGCAGGTTGTCGTGCAGGTGGCGGGCAAGCCGGTCGCTGACATCCGGGAGAGGACAAGCGCATGAGGACATGGCTTGCGGTGGCCAGAGGCCACCTGGTGGACCGGAAGGATTACACGTCGGTGCCGTGGGGCGTCCTGGCGTTCGCCTTCCTGGTCAGCCTGATCGTCTTCGCGGCGGTGCCGATGAGCGCCGGCAGCGATCGCTCCACCGGTGCGGTGTCGTCGTTCTACATCTTCTACTTCGTCCTTGGCATCTTGTCGATGACGCGGTCACTGCCATTCGCGCTGATGCTCGGCGTCAGCCGCCGCGCTTACTTCGCGGGGACGGCGTTGCTGGCGCTGACGATGGCAGCCGTCTACGGGCTCGGCCAGGCGGTGCTGCAGGTCGTCGAGCGCGCCACCGGCGGGTGGGGTGTGGAGATGCACATGTTCCGGGTCAACTACCTGATGCCGGGGCCGTGGTATGCCACCTGGCTGACCTCGGCCGTACTGCTCATCGTGCTGTACCTGTATGGGATGTGGTACGGCATCGTCTATCGCCGCTGGAGCGTGTACGGCGAGCTTGCGTTCATAGCCGCGCAGCTGACCGCCGCGCTAATCGCCGTGCTCGCGGTGACCTGGTCGCACGGCTGGCCGAGCGTGGGGCGGTTCTTCAACACGCTGACCGGCATCGGGCTGACTGGATTGCTCGCGGCCCTGGCTGTCATGCTGCTAGCCGGCGGCTACGCCACCATGCGCCGCGTCACGGTCTGAGCGGCGCGATGTCTGTCCCGGAAGTTCAATTGCTGGTCGCGGTCGCCCTGATCCTGCTGTTCGCCGCCGACATGGACGTGCGCCGGAGATCCGGCCGCCAGGCGTCAGCTCGTGACCGCGCTCGCGGCCGAGCCGGCGTAGAGCTGGGCGGCTCGCCAGCAGTACCAGGCGACGACGCTGCGATACGGATGAAAGGGCTCGCCGAGCAAGTCGAGTTGCCGCGGTGTGGGCATTGCGATGCCCCACGCCAGGCTGAAGCCGCGGCGCACCCCGAGGTCGCCGGTCGGCCATACGTCCAGGCGGCGAAGCTGGAAGATGAGGAAGATCTCTGCGGACCACCGCCCGATGCCCCGAACGGTCGACAGGCGCGCGACGATCTCCTCGTCGCTCTGATGACCCAGGCGCCGGGAATCCAGCACAATCGAGCCATTCAGCACTTTCGTCGCGAGGTCTCGCACGGATTCCACCTTGCGACCGGACAGGCCGGCACTGCGCAATTCCTCGACTGGCACGGCGAGCACTCGCTCCGGCGTCACCTCATTGCCGAGCGCCAGGATGAGCCGGCCGTGAATGGCGGCCGCAGCCGGTCCCGCTAGCTGCTGGTAGGTGATGGACCTGATCAGGGTGCCGAAGTGGGTCTCGGCTGGACGCGGGAACCTGGGCAGGCCCACCTGCTCGACCAGCCTGGCCAGCACTGGATCCCGATCGGCCAGGATCCGCGCCGCCTCGCGCGGGCTGGCTGTCCGGCTTGGCGGGGAGTCGGCCGCAGCTTGTCCTGGTCGACCTCTGCCATGTTGTGATGCTGCGCGTTGACCTGGCACTGGCTGAGTCTAAGCCGACCATCGACAAACCAGTCAGCCGGCCAATCCGAATGAGCTGCGGCACCGAATAGGGCACATGCACGCTCGTGCCATGCGCGTTACCTGCCCTGATCCGGAGCCCGAAGCTCGGCCGGACCAGGATCTGGACCGCCTGCTCGGCCTCGTCGCGCGCGGTGACCAGGCCGCGTTCGAGGACGTCTATGACCGGCTCGCCGGCCAGGTCTACGGCCTGATCCGCAGAGTTGTTCGTGATCCAGCGCAGTCTGAGGAGGTGGCCCAGGAGGTCCTGCTCGAGGTGTGGCGCTCCGCGTCCCGGTTCGACCCGAGTCGCGGCAGCGCGGTCACCTGGGTGCTGACGATCGCGCACCGCCGGGCGATCGACAGGATCCGGTCGGAGACCGCCGCCGCCGAGCGCGAGCACCGGACCGCACAGGTTCCCGCTGCGACCGACGAGGTCGCCGAGAGTGTGGAGGCGAGCCTGGAGGCCGAGCGGATACGCCGGTGCCTGGACGGCCTGACCGAGCTCCAGCGCGAGTCGATCACCCTCGCCTATTACGGCGGCTACACGTACGCGCAGGTCGCGGTGCTGCTAGGTACCGCACTCGGCACCATCAAGACGCGAATCCGCGATGGCCTGATCCGGCTACGCGACTGCATGGGGGTGAGCTGATGAGACTGCCGCGCCCCGACCTGCACATGCTGACCGGCGTGTATGCGGTCGATGCCGTCGATGGGGCGGAGCGAGAGGCGTTCGAGCGCCATCGGCGACGCTGCCGACCGTGCGACAACGAGGTCGCGAGCCTGGCCGCGACCGCGGCCGCGCTGGCCCTCCCGGCTGCGATGCCGGCGCCGGCAGGAATGCGGGCGCGGGTCCTCGCTGCCACCTCCGTGACTAGGCAGTTGCCTCCGGCCACCGAGCGCCAGCGGCTGCGCGCCATGCCGACGGCACGGCCGCTAGCAATGAGACTCACTGCTGGCCTGGCGGCGGCTTCCCTCGCCATGGCAGTGACCTTCGTCGTCTTGCAGGTATCCACCCAGCACCGGCTCGATACGGCGCAGGCGCAGCAGCGGGCGATCGCTGCCGTGCTCGCCGCCTCGGACGCGCGTATCAGCAGTGCACCAACCACGGTCGGCGGCACGGCCACCGTGGTGGTCTCGCGCGCCGAGCACGAGCTGGTCTTTGGCGCCCGCGGGCTGCGCCCGCTGCCCGCGTCTAAGGTGTACGAGCTGTGGCTGATCGGGCCGCCCAGGATCCGGTCGGCTGGGCTGCTGCCCCGGGCCAGCGCGGGACGCGTCGCGCCCCTGCTGGCGTCGGGGCTGGAGGCGGGCGACAAGGTCGGCGTGACGGTGGAGCCAGCGGGCGGGACCTCGAGTCCGACGACCAATCCCGTCGTGCTCATCACCTTGCCGGCCTGACGCTCACGAAGGCCAGGCGAAGTGGGCGATCTGGCCGCCGTCGACGGTCACCGTGCCTGCCGGGGTGTCGTCGTCCAGCCAGACGACATAGTCGCCAGCGGGCAGGTCTATATACACGGCCGCGTAAGTGGTGCCGGCGATCGTCGTGCGTGGCCGGACCAGCGAATGCGTGCGGCGTCGCGCCTCGCCGTCGGCGGGGCAGATCTCTATCTCGCGGCCGTTCAGCTCGGCGGGGGCCGCCAGGATCATGGCGCCGATGCCGTCGCCCAGGTTGAGGACGACACTTCCAGCCCGGGACGGGCCGCCGCCCAGGTGTTCGGTCATGACGTGTGCTCCAGTCTCTTCGTAGTGCGCACCGGTGGCCAGCACCCCCTCGGGTGCCGGCCACCGTCGCGACGTTCAGGACGGCGTGCTGAAGCCGCTGTAGGGGACACCGAGGTAGGGGAAGTTGTTCAGGAAGCCGGACGGGACGCTCGCTGGGCTCAGCCCGTCGGTGACCTGTCCTGCCGCCCCGTCGGGCGTGTACGACTTGTCGACCAGCGGATAGGTTGCCCCAGCGATCGCCCGCAGTTCGATGGAGACGACGTCGTCTGCCACTCGCCGCCCGTTCGGGAAGCCGGCTAGGTCGCCGCCGATGATGCCGAGCGAGCTTGGGTTGCTGCTCGGCGGGATCGCGGTGTTGAGCCGGAGCATGTCGGCCAGCACTGAGCCCATGTTGTTCTGGAAGCCGGACACGATGCCCGATGGGAGGCCGGTGAGCAGGATGGCCTGGAGGTCGGCTCGCGCGGTCCCGGCTTGCACCAGCTTGGCCAGGTTGGGGAACACCCCCGGGTACAGCGCGGGCAGCAACGAGGCCAGTTCGGGATTGGTCACGTGACTCGCGAACTGCTTGTCGTCGGACGGCGGCAGTGAGTTCCACCGGTCCTTAAGCCCGAGCGGGATCAGGACCTCGTTGAACAGCGGGTTGCCCAGGCGGGACACCTGGTGGAAAGGCCCGGTGCTGACGGTGGTGCCGCCGTCGAACACGCGCACCGCCTGGCGGCTCGCGGCGGTCCACACGCCGATCACGGCGCCAGGATCGCCGACGCCATGCGCGCCCGACTTGCGAAGTTGCGCGGTCGGCACCTGGATCGCGATCGAGTGCACATTCAGCGCGGCCGTGGCGTTGACGCCGGCGCCTGCCGTCGAGAACACCTGCATCCCGTACTGCGCGTGCAGCTGCTCAAATGGCCGCAGGTCGCCGAGGTCGAACACCGCGCCGAGGTCCACGTAAAAGCCCTCGGCACGCTGACCTGCGAACACCTTGATCTCGCCAGGCAGGTTGTGAACAGCGGCTTGCGCAAGCTGGGTGTAGCCCGGGGTCGAGAGCGGGCCGATGTTGCAGGGCGGGCAGGCCAGCCCGCTGCCCAGCAGTTTGCGGTTGCCGTACCGGACGCTCGTGACGGTATAGGTCTGCCGGCTGTTCCAGTTCGGGCTGTCCAAGGTCAAGATCGGCCCGGTGTTGTAGAGGAAGGTATCCGGGTCGCGCAGCTGCGTCTGGAATCGGAATTGATAGGTGATGTCGGGCCAGCCGTCGCCGTTGTTGTCGATGTGGATCTCGTACAGCACGTCGTCGCCGAACTCATAGAAGTTCGGGCCGCCGGCCGGCCCTTGCAGCGGGATGTAGTTCGCGATGAGCGTGACCGTGTCTGGCTGGTCGGGGCTGACGAACGCATAGACGTCGGTGCTGTCGGCGACCGGATCCTTGGCGATCTCTGGCGCCTCGCGGTGCGATGACATGACTTACCTCCCGGGCGCCATCGACGCCACCATGGCGGCCATGGCGCGGTTGGTGTGGTGGGTCTGGCCGGTGCCCGCGAAGATGTCCATCTCGCCGGACCTGGGATCGGCCAGGTAGATGACGATGGGGCCGGAGCCGGCCACTCTCGTCACATCGGCAGACTGGGCCGTCGAAGTGTTGCCGTGCGACCGGGACGAGAGGGCCGCGGCGGCCGCGCTGCCGCCGACTGCAACGGCAAGGCCGACGGTGCCGACACCGGCCGCGCGGCGCAGGACGGAGCGGCGCGACAGGTGATTGCGCTCCTCTTCGGTGACCGGCGAGTCCGCGAACTCCGGGGTCTCGTCCGTCTGATCGTGAGTAGGCATGAGGGATCCTTCCGGGCATGCGGCGTCGGCCGATTGCCCTCTGCAGGTGACACTCGGATAAAGGGTCGGATAAAGGGTGAGCGTTCGGATAGCAGGTGCTGCGGACCGGCTGCGGCATCGAGCGGCCGGTCGAGGCCGCGCGGACCGGGATGCCATCGCCCGACCTGGCCAGACCGGGCACCGGTCCGCGCTTGCCTTGTGCGCTGTTACGGCCCTTATTCGGGTCGGCCGCCGGAGCGGATGGGTCGGCCGCCGCACGTAACCGAAACGTTACCTAGTGAACGAGACACAGTCGGGCTGCCGAGCGAGCCTGCTCCCGACCGCGTAGCCGAAACTGGCCGCGAGGATGCGGCGGCCGCAGCACGGGCGGTTTGCCGCGCGTCCGCGACGCGGAGCGACGGTCATACTGGGCAGATGCAGCCAGTCGAGGTCGCCGCCGCGCTCAGCGGTTCCGGCGAGTGCGTCGCCGCGGCATTAGCCCGCTCGCCAGCACGGCCCGCGCGGCGGGGCGGCCGCGTTTGCAACTGTCGACCGCTGCCGGAGTAACCATGCCGATGCAGGAGAACTTCGCGACGATCCTCGAGTCTGTCGGCGACGTCCGCGCCGCCCGGGTAGCGGTGACCCACGGCGATCGCACCAGGACCTGGCGGCAGCTCGACGACCGCGCGTCCCGCCTGGCCGGTTTCCTTGCTGGCCGCGGCATCGGCGCCGAGCACCGCGTGGCGATAGCGCTCTATAACGGCATCGAGTACATGGAGAGCCTGCTCGCGGTGCTCAAGCTGCGTGCGATCCCGGTCAACGTCAACTATCGCTATCAGCCCGAGGAGATGCTCCATCTGTTCGGCGATGCCGACGTGGCCGCAATCATCTTCGATGGCTCGCTGCAGGCGCGGGTGCTGCAGGCGGCGTCCCGGGCTCCCGCCGTGCACACGCTGATCAGGGTGAGCACCGCCGAGCCGCCGCTACCGTCGGCCGCGGCGGGGCCGGCCGATGCGGTGCATGCGGCCCCGGTCAGCTCGTACCCCGAGGTCATTGGGGCGACGCCGCCACTGCCGCGGGCTGAGCGGGGAGTGGATCACTGGCTCCTGTACACCGGCGGCACCACGGGGCGGCCGCAGGGCGTGCTGACTACGCACGCATGGCTCTACCCGGTGGTGTCGGCGAACAGCTTCCTGCTGCTCGGTGAACCAGTCCCCGGCTCGCTTGGCGAGTTGCAGGCGGCGACCAGGCGCCTGAGCGAGCGAGGTGACGCGATCACCTGCCTGCCTGCGCCACCGCTCATGCACGCGACGGGCATGTACACCACACTCGGCGCCCTCCTGGCGAGCGGCCGCGTGGTATTCCTGACCAGCCGGTCCTACGATGCCGGCGAACTCGCCGCGGCGGTCGCACGCGAGCAGGTGGACACTGTCGCGATCGTCGGTGACGTCTTCGCGCTCCCGCTGGCCGACGTGCTCGACCGGGCCGCAGCCGCTGGCAGCGCCTATGACCTTTCCAGCCTGCGGCGCATCCTGAGCGTCGGGGTGACCTGGAGCGCGGACGTCAAGCGCCGCCTGCTCGCGCATGGCGACTTCGTCTGCCGTGACCTGGTGGCCGCGTCGGAAGGCGGCCCGTTCGCGGTGAGTGAGACCAGGCGCGGAGACGACGCGGTGACGTCACGGTTCCTGCTGGCGCCTGGCGCCCGAGTCATCGACGACGAGGGCCGCGACGTTATCCCCGGGTCTGATCAGGTGGGCATGCTGGCCGCGCCGGCGGATAGTGAGATCGGCTATCTCGGCGACGCAGCCAAGACCGCGGAGACGTTCCGCACCTACGGCGGCCGCCGTTGGGTCATGCCCGGCGATCTGGCCTCGATCGAGGCGGACGGCTCCATTACGTTCCGCGGTCGCGGCAGCCGGGTCATCAATACCGGCGGCGAGAAGGTGTTTGCCGAAGAGGTGGAGCAGGTGCTGATTGAGCACCCGGGCGTGCGCGATGCGATCGTGGTGGGCCTGCCAGACCAGCGCTTCGGACACCGCGTGACGGCACTGGTGGCGCGGCGAGACGGCGCCGATGTCAGCGCTGACGCGCTTGTCGCGCACGTCGCTGGCCGCCTGGCCGGCTACAAGAAGCCGCGCAGTATCGTCTTCGTGGCCGATCTGCAGCGCAGCCCATCCGGCAAGGCGGACCTCCGCTGGGCGCTAACGGCCGCCGCCGATGGCGCCGCCGGGTCGGCCGGCGAGGGGCGGCCGAGTCGCTCTAATTCGTCTAATGACCATACAATCTGACGGTGTCTTTTCGGCCTGTCGGCGGTACCATACGGGCGGGTGAAGTTGGGTGGAGCTGGGGGAGGATGGGCTGGCAGACGTCAGTAGCGCCCTGCGCGTCGAGCGGACTCCGGCGCCAGTGCGCGCTCAGGTGCTCGACAATCTCCGGCAGGCGATTATCGAGCGGCAGCTTGCTCCCGGGCAGCGGCTGATCGAGCGCGAGCTCGTCGAGCTGACCGGCGTTTCCCGTACCAGCATCCGCGAGGCACTGCGTGAGCTTGCCGCCGAAGGCCTGGTCACCGCGATCCCGAATAGGGGCACGATCGTCGCGAGCGTGAGTGCGGAGGAAGCCAGGCAGCTTTACGAGGTGCGGTCGGCGCTGGAGGCACTGGCCGGACGGCTGTTCGTCAGCAACGCGAGCAAGGCCCAGCGCACCGCCCTGGTCAAGGCGCTGGACCGGATCGAGCGGCTGGCCGCCAAGGGAGCGCCGGTGCTCGCGGCTAAGGACAGCTTTTACGACGTGCTGTTCGAGGGCGGCGGCAATGAGGCGCTGCGCGCCGTGGTGGCCGGGCTGCATGCCCGGGTCAGTGTGCTGCGATCGCTCTCGCTCTCCGTGCCCGGCCGGCCGGTCGCCAGCATCGCCGAGCTGCGCGCGATCGTCGACGCCGTGCTGGCGAACGATGCGCAGGCAGCGGCACTCGCCTGCAGCCGGCACGTCGAAGAGGCTGGCCGGATCGGCCTGCAGGCGCTAGCGGACCAGAACGGCACCTAGTTCGACGCTCCCGCTGCAGGCCGCCAGAGGAGGCCGTTGCTAGTTGATTGTATGATGATCACACGGCTTTTGCCTGGAGTGGTGCGGCACTCGCCTGTCTTCGCTGGCGGCTTGAGGGGAGTAACGCAATGGGTGATGGCCAGACGCGTCTCGACCGGGGGATGAAGCTACGCCGGGAGTCACTCGGGGACAGTCACGTCGATGCCTCCCTGGCGGCGGCGACCGAGTTCACGCGGCCGATCCAGGAGTACGTGACCGAGGCCTGCTGGGGCGACATCTGGAGCCGCCCAGGGCTGGACCGCCGTACCCGGAGCCTGATCAACCTTGCCATGCTGACGGCACTCAACCGGCCGGCTGAGTTCGCTGTGCACGTGCGCGGCGCCATCCGTAATGGCTGCACCGAAACAGAGATCCAGGAGGTGCTGCTGCAAACGGCCGCATACTGCGGCGCGCCGGCCGCGCTGGAGTCGTTCCGCATTGCCGACCGCGTGCTGACCGAACTGCGCGCGGACAGGCCGGCCTAACCCCGGAGCTGGCTAATCCCGGTCTGCTCAAGCCACCGCGAGATCTCGGTGTGATCGGCGCCCGGCATCGTCGTGGCGGCGCTGGCCCATGCCTGCACCGCCGCCCGGCTGAGCGGCGCGGGGACGCCGGTCTCCCGCGCGAGCTGGAGTGCGATCTTCATGTCCTTGACCATGAAGGTCATGCTGAAGCCAGAGTCGAAGGTCGCGGGCAGGATGTAGCGCGGCCACTTGAGCTGCGTAGACCCGCTGCGGCCACTAGAGCTGTTGACGATGTCCAGCATCACCTGCGGGTCCAGCCCGAATGCCTGGCCGGCCAGGATCGCCTCCGAACTCACCAGCAAGTGCGCGGCGGACATCAGGTTGTTCAGCGCCTTGATCGCGTGCCCGGAGCCAGGAATGGGTCCGGCATGCACGATGTTCGACCCGAGCGCTTCGAGGAGTGGGTGAAGCGCCGCCAGCACCTGCGGCGGCCCGCCCGCCATGATCGTGAGCGAACCGTTCCGCGCACCGAGTACGCCGCCGGATACGGGCGCGTCGATGAGCGTCAGGCCAGCCCTGGCCGCGCGCTCGGCCAGCGCCCGCGTCCGGGCTGGCTCGGACGAGCTCATGTCGACCACGACCGTCGGCGGCCGGACGACGCCGAGCAGGCCGCTGCCGTCGTCGGCGGCGCCGAGCAGTACCTGCTCGACCGCGGCGGAGTCCGGCAGCATCAAGATCACCACGTCAGCTCCGGACGCTACCTCCGCCAGGGCCGGCACGACCGTCACCCCTGCGGTGCCGGCCAGCCGGTCGCGAGCGAGCTGCGCCACGTCGTAGGCCCGCACGGTGCGCCCCGCGGCGGCCAGCCGGCGCACCATCGGCTCGCCCATGTTGCCGAGCCCGACGAACCCGGCGGTGCCGAGGCCGCCGGTGGTGAGGCCATCGGTGCCGGCCGCGTCAGCTGTGCCGGTTTCTCCGGCGATGCCGCGGAGGCCAGCCGTCGCGCTCCTGTCGGCTGTGGTCACCGGGCATCGGGGTAGTCGGTGTCGGCGACTGGGCCGAGCCAGGTCGTGGCTCCGAGCGAGACCGCTATGTGGTGGAGCATGGTTTCCGGGCCACCGCCGTGCCAGTGCACCTCGCCGGGTCGCGCCCAGACCATGTCGCCCGCGCCGATCGGCTGCGGTGCGCCGCCTTCCGCGCACACGAGCCCGCGCCCGTCGAGCACCTGCAGCAACTGCCCGCTGGCGTGTGAGTGCCAGTGCGTTCTCGCACCTGGCGCGAACAACACGCTGGTCACCATGGTGTCGTCAGCGGCCAGCACCGGATCGGCATAGACCTCGCCGGTGAACGTCGCGGTCCGGTGCTCGGTCGGCTGCGCGCCGTCCCTGCGCTGCACAATCTCCATTGGTCGCTTACTCCTGCCTCGTGTCTTGCCGTACCTGCTGGTCATGGAGGCGGATGCCGCCGGCGATGTCGCCGAGCGCATCCACGACCCTATTGCTGATCTGGTCCGCGTAGCCGAGACTGCACGCCAGTCCGAACGCCGCCATCGGTCCGGCGGCCTGGAGCGACGGGATGCCGAGCTCGCCCAGGCAGGCCGCGTACAGGTTGATGTCTTTGGTCATCAGGGCGCTGGTCAGGCCGCCTTCGAGGTAGTTGCCATGCACGATGGCTGGGAAGCGGTTCAGGGTAGCGAAGTTCACCCCGCTGCTGGCGTTGATCACGTCCAGCACCTGGTCCAGATCCAGGCCTGCCTAACGGGCCGCGACCATGACCTCGGCGCTAGCGGCCAGGCTGACCGCATTCAGGAAGCTGTTGAGCAACTTGGTCAGGTGGCCCGCGCCAGGTGGGCCCATGTGCACAACCTTGGCCGCGAGCGGCTGCACGACCCAGGCGACCGAGTCGAGCACCGCCGGCGAGCCGCCGACCATGAGGGTCAGGGTTCCCCGCTCAGCCGCGGCCGCGCCGCCGGAGATGCCGGCGTCGAGGAACTCGATCTGACGCGCCGCCAGGTCCGCGTGCAGCGCCACAGACGAAGCCGGCGCCGCCGTGCTGAGGTCGACCACGATCTGACCGGCGCGGCCGGCCGCGAGGATACCGTCTGGGCCGCGCACGACGGACTCGATCACGCTGCTCTCCTTAGCAGGCCTGGTCATGAGGGTGGTAGCCGCACGCAGGCTGCCGAGCCGATTCCGCCGGCCGCCCGGGTGACGATCGCGACCCGGCCGTCCAGGCCGCGAAGCCCGGCGGTCAGCGCGCCGCGCCTTCGGGCGGCGGCCCAGCAGCGATCTGCTGGACGTCTGGTGCCACGGCCGCGAAGCGCTGCCTGACTTCGGGGTCGTGGCCGGCCACAAGCTGGCGAGCGGGGTCGGCGGCCAGGTCTCGCAGTAACTCGAATCCCGCGTACATCGCGGGGAGGTCGCAGACCTGCTCGAACGGCCGGTCCAGCCGAAGCTCGTCGTAATAATGCAGGGCGTCCGAGGCGAGCACCACTTCACCGGCCGCGCTAGTCACGAAGACGACAAGCTGGCCGGGGGTGTGACCGCCGACCTCCAGGACGTCAATCCCCGGCGCTACCGGCTGCCGGACGCCCGGCTGGCCGGCGAACCGGATCCGTGCTTCGGACCTGGCCCGGCGCAGCACGTCGATGTCATCGGGCTCGGCCGAGACAGCGAACAGCGTCCGCTTGCTCATCGGCCCCGTCCAGAAGTCGTACTCGCGCGCCGACATGATCAGTTCGGCCGCCGGGAAAGAGCCGAGATTGCCGATGTGGTCATAGTGCCCGTGGGTGACAACCACGGTCGGCAACCCGGCGGGGGCGATGCCGAGCCGCCGCAGCGCCTCGGGCGGCGGGCACAGCGTGGTTCGGCCCCGCCGCGCGCCGCTGAGCTCATTGAATCCGGAGTCGATGACCACGGTCCGCTTCGCGTTTCGCGCCACCCAGAAGAAATAGTCCATCTGCATCGGCCCGTCCGGCTCGCCGTACCGGCCGAAGTGGAGGTACACCTCGCTCTTGCGCGTGGCCCGGGTGCCGTACCTGACCGCGAGCACCTCATAGGAGTCACTGCGGCTCGGGTCTGTGCCCGCCGAACCGGCCAAGCTGACACCGGCGTTGCCCGGATCAGCACAGCCGGGATCCGAGCTGTCGTGGTTGGCCCTCTGGTCAGCCCGGTTTGCTGCTGGCACCCATCACCTCGTTGTCCCGTGCCCGGGCACTACTTGTCTCCGGCGACCAAGACGGCGGGCGCTGACTTGTAGCTGGCACCCAATGCATTGCAGCGGTCCGCTGCGGACAATCAGCAGGTCAGGTGCTTGTAACACGTGCTCTACCAGCGCGAAACACCCTATTGCCATCCGACGATATCTCGTTACGATGTATGTCTATCATACAAAATTTGAACTGCCAGTTGCAGGCAGATCGCTCCAAGACACCCGCAGGAGGTCTCGGCTGGTGCACCCGTAAGGCGGGCGGACGCACAGGGGAGTCGAACGGACGAAGCCGTCCTGAGGGTCCGCATCAGCGTCACTAGGAGGGCCAATGCACACTCGGAGATCAGTTAGCAGATCGGCTTTACTGCTGTCGGGACTAGCGGCCGGTGCGCTGGCCCTGGCCGCCTGCGGGTCCTCAGGATCTGGCACCAGTAATGCTGGCAGCTCGACCGCGCCCTCAACCGGGAGCGGAGCCGGGGTTGCCGTCGGCGCCAAGGGCTACCATCCCGTCAGCAACTACATGGGCTTTATTAACGGGCACTCCGGCGCGGCGGATGCCAGCAAGTCCCCGATCGACATCGGCGTGATCAACCAGCAGGGTGGCAGCGCCGACATCGCGCCTGAGTGGACGAACGGCGCGACGGTCGCTGCCGACTACATCAACAAAGACGCCGGCGGCATCGACGGTCATCCGGTGAAGCTGGTGACCTGCTTCATCCCGGACCAGGTGTCGAACGCGGCCCAGTGCGGCCAGCAGATGGCCAACAACCCGAACGTGCAGGCCGCGTCGGTTGGCGCGGTGGCGATCGGGAACCAGGCGATGGAGAATGCCATCTCGCCGAGCGGCAAGGTGCTGGTCTTCGGTGTTTCGGTCAGCCCAGTCGACGCCACCTACAAGGACGGCTACATCCTCTTTGGCGACGCGACCCACGTCGAAGCCCCGCTAGCCACCTTCATCAAGAACTATCTGCACTCCAAGAGCGTGGCGATCGTCTACCCGAACCTGCCGGGCAGCAACGTGGATGCCGAGATTACCGAGGATGCGCTGAAGTACGAGCACATCCCGGTGAAGGTCGTCGGCTTCGACCCGAGCACCACCAACCTTGCCGGACCGCTGATCGCAGCCGGCGCGGCCACAGCGGGACTGCTGATCAACGACTCTCCGAGCCCGCAGATCTGCTCGGCCATTTACAAAGGCATTAAGCAGCTCAACATCACCACGCCGGTACTCGCCAACGTACCGTGCGACTCCACCGTGACCGCGCAAGGCGACGGCGGGCAACTGCCGACCGGCTGGTATTACGCCAGCGCGAACCCGCTCCCCGGTGACGCGGCGGACCCGAGCCTGGCCGCCTTCAAGACGGTCGCGACGCAGTTCGGCAATGCCACTCTCGCCGCTGACGCCTGGACCGCCGACTCCTTCGCTCAGGTGCTGACCATCGCCAAGTGGGATGACCAGCTGCTGACCGAGGGCAAGCAGATCACGTCCGCGAACCTGAACAACATCGCCAAGACATTCAAGGGCGCTGTCCCCCAGGGCGCACCGAAGCTGGCCTGCGGATCGTTCACGCAGGCGCCGGCGGTCTGCAACGACGAGGTTTCGTTCTTCCAGAACACGGCGCCTGGCGTGTTCAGGGCCGTGGCCAGGTGGATCGGGCCGCCCAACGGTTTCGTCATCCCCGCCGGCCTGCAGTAAGCAACTACAACGCCTAGCCGGCCACGTTCCTGGCCCGGGCCGACGGCCCGGGCCAGGAACACCAAGCTCAGGGCGGACGAGGCTGTGCGTGCCAGTCCGCGGCCGCTACTGACCTACTAACCACAGCAATCCGGAGAGGTGCTGTCGTGGAGAGTGAGCTGCAGGGCCAGGTCGCGGTTGTCACCGGCAGCGGCCGGGGGTTCGGCCAGGCGATCGCGACGGGGCTGGCAGCCTCGGGCGCGGCGGTCGTGGTGACGTCGCGCACGCAGGCGGAGATCGAACAGACCGTCGCCGCCATCGAGGCTGGCGGTGGTCAGGCGACCGGCATGCGCGCCGACGTCACCAGCCTGTCTGACGTGCAGCACCTGCGCATGGTCGCGGAGGAAAGCTTCGGACCGGTCACCCTGGCTGTGCACAATGCCGGCGTGCCCTGGCCGTTCGGGCCGACCTGGCTGGCCGACCCAGACCGATGGTGGAGCGCTCAGCAGGTGCATGTGCTCGGCGCCATGCACTGCATCAATACGTTCGTGCCCGGCATGGTCGAGCGCGGCGGCGGGCGGATGGTGGTGGTGTCCAGCGCGGGCGGCACCAAGGTCGCGCCGCATATGTCTGGCTACGGCGTCGCGAAGGCCACGCAGATCCGGCTGATCCAGTTCCTTGCCGCCGAGGGCAAGCCGTACGGCGTCGCCGCGTTCGCCATTCATCCCGGTGACGAGCTGACCGGCATCTCGGACCTGACCATGAACGACCCCGACGCCCAGCGCTGGGTGCCCTGGTTTGTCGGCCACCTCACTGAGCGCATCGGCTCGGACGGCTCGGCCGGCTTCAAGGCCTGCGCCGACCTCGTTGTGCGGCTGGCGACCGGAGGGCACGACCGGCTGTCTGGTCAGTACCTCACCCCCGACGACGACCTCGACGCGCTGGCTGACTCGGTCTTCGTCGATCCGGCGACCGCACCGCCGCCCTGATAACCGGGCGGTACTGGTAGCGGGGCCCGAGGGGCTGAGCACGGAGGAGGAGGAGGCCATCGACAAGGTCATCACCAGGCCGGCGGCGGGCAGCGGCCTCAGCTGGCCGGAGGCGGCCCGGAGCGGGAGGCGAATGTCGTGCGCGGCCCGCTGACCGGCCTGCGGGTCATCGACTTTGGCCAGTACGTAGCAGGCCCGCTGGCAGGGGTGCTGCTCGCCGACCAGGGCGCAGATGTCATCCACGTCGATCCGCCTGGCGGTCCGCGCTGGGGCGGGGTGCCCGATGCCTTCTACAACCGCGCCAAGCGCCGAATCATCCTGGACCTCAAGCGCTCCGATGACCTGGCCGCCGCGCGCGGGCTGGTAGCCGGCGCTGACGTCGTCGTCGAGAACTTCCGCCCCGGCGTGCTCGCGCGGCTCGGGCTGAGCGCCGAGACGATGCGGTCGGACCGGCCCGGGCTGATCGTCTGCTCGCTGCCCGGTTTCGGGACGGCCGATCCGCGAGCCGGCCTGCGCGGCTTCGAGGGAATCGTGGACGCGGCGACGGCGAACTGCGAGCCGCGCACCGGTGAGCAGCCGCCCGGCTGGGACTGGAGCCGCCCGACGTACTCGGCGCTGCCGCTGGCGTCCAGCTTCGCCGGTTATCTCGGCGCCCTCGCCATCGTGATGGCGCTGATCGCCCGCCGCCGGACCGGCCGCGGGCAGCAGATCGAGGTGCCGCTATTCGACGCCATGTTCACGCTGATCGGGCACAGCGGCGCCTATGCCGACGCGCGCGGGCTGCGGCCGCCGCGCCCGATCCATCCGCGTGGCTCAGGCGCCTTCCGATGCGGCGACGGCCGGTACGTGCAGTTCGACACCTCCAGCCCGCGGCACCTGTCCTGGTTCGCTCGGGCCGCCGGGCTGCTGGACCGGTTCGATCCTGAACTCCTCGACCTGGCCGCGAACGCTAGCCCGCAAGTGAACGAGCGACTGCACTCCCGCCTGCGGGAAGAGTTCTTGACGCGCTCTGCCCGCGAGTGGGAGGAAATAGGGAACGGGTCCGGCGCCGCCATCGCCTTCGTGCGCACGCCGGCCGAGTGGATCGGCACTGACCATGCCAGACAGACTCGCGCCGTCGCCCAGGTCGAGGATCCCGAGTACGGGCCGATCTGGTGCGCCGGGCTGCCGGTTTCACTCAGCGCGTTCGCCGACAGTCCGATCGAGCCCCGCCAGTTGCCCGGGGCGGACACCTTCGATGTGCTCGCTGAGCTCGCCGATGCGGAGCCGCGCGACGCAGCACCCGGTTCCGAGCCTGGCCTGGCTGCGCCGCTCGCCGGCCTGCGTGTGCTCGATCTCGGGGTCGCGCTCGCCGGGCCCACCTGCGGCCGGCTGCTGGCCGAGTTCGGCGCCGAGGTGGTGAAGGTCAGCGCCCCGAACTCGGGCATCAGCGGCTACCTGAATCGCGGCAAGCAGTCGCTGCTGCTTGATCTGTCTACGCTGGCGGGCCAGGACGTGTACTGGCGGCTCGTGGACACCGCCGACGTGGTGCTGGAGAACTTCTCGCCTAGTACCGCCGAGCGCCTGGCAATCGGCTACGCCGAAGTGCACGCTCGCCGGCCGGAGGTCATCTACACATCGGTCAGTTGCTACGGCCTTGGCGGCCCATGGACGACCTGGCGTGGCTGGGAGCGGCAGGGCCAAGCGGTCGCCGGGATCATGGAGCGCACCGCGCTGCCTTCTGTCCTTGGGCCCTACAACCTGGTCGACATTGGCACCGGGATCCTGGCCGCCTTCGCCACCGCGCTGGCGCTCTATCACCGTCAGGCAACCGGCCGCGGGCAACTCGCGAGCGCATCGCTGGCGCAGACCGCGACCTACCACCAGGCCGCGTTCATGTTCGACTTCCCCGGTTACGAGCCGGCCGAGCCGCGCGGCTACCTGGCGCTCGGCGAGGGCCCGCTGCAGCGTTACTACCAGGCCGGGGACCGGTGGTTCTTCCTGGGCGCCAGGCCAGCGGACCTGCCCGTGGTGGCGGAGCTGGCCGGCCTCGCCGATCCGGCCGGCCTGGACGGCGACGAGCTGGCTGGGCGGCTCGCCGCGGCGTTCGCGACGCAGTCGGCCGCCATCGTGGTTGACCGGCTCACCGCAGCGGGCGTTGCCGCGCACCTCGTGGTGCCGCTCGCGGAGCTGATGACGGACGAGGTGGCGCGTGCCCGCGGATTGAGCGTGACCCAGCACGTCACCGACGTTGGCAGCTGCACCATGCCCGGCATCTCCACGCACCTGTCGGAGACTCCGGCGGCGGTTGGAGCACCGCCCCGCCAGCCGGGCGCGGACGCGCCCGCCGTCCTGGCCACGGTCGGGCTGGCCGGCCGACTGGACGAGCTCGACCGCGGCTGGATCGTCCGCGCCACCAGCTTGCCGGCCGCGTGGCCGTAGCGCAGCGGGCGGCGCAGCGGCCGGAACCTCCGGCCAAAGCACAGCCAGCACAGCCAGCACGAGCATCGCCGGAGCGAGAAGAGAAAGGCAGGGAGCGTGCAGCGGAGCCTCACCCGATTCCTGACCACCCACACTGGGAGCATCATTCGCCCGGACGACCTGCTGGCACTGGCGCAGGAGGCGCAGGGCGCGAGTGCGGGCAGCAGCGCGCTGGCGAACTACGAGCGGCGCCTGACCGCCTCGGTTGCGGACGTCGTCAAGCGGCAGGCAGCGGCTGGCCTGGACGTCGTCAACGACGGCGAGTACGGCAAGTCGAGCTGGTCGGCGTATGTGCTGGACCGGGTCAGCGGCTTCGAGATCCGTCCTGAACAGCTCAAGCCGCTGGACTGGCTGGGCCGCGACCGGGACCGGTTCCGCGAGTTCTTCACTGGCAACGCGGAGATACCGTCGGCCCTTTCCGGCGCGCCTGCCGAGGTGTGCGTCGGCCCGATCAAGTACACCGGCCAGGACCAGGTCGCCAGGGACCTCGCGAACCTCCGGGCCGCAGCCTCCGCCCGGCCAGACCGGGAGGTCTTCTTCACCAGCGTGGCCCCGGCGAGCACGGCCTACCAAGGCGTCAACGAGTACTACAAGACCGAGGAAGACTACGTCTACGCGATCGCCGAGGCGCTGCGGCAGGAGTACCTGGCGGTGCATGAAGCCGGCCTCATCCTGCAAGTCGACGATGCGGTGCTGGCCAACATGTACGACCACCTGGTGGCGGGCGGCGAGGACCGCTACAACCGCTGGGCGCAGCTGCGGATCGAGGCGCTCAACCACGCGCTCGCCGGGATCCCGGCGGACCGGGTGCGCTACCACGTCTGCTTCGGCAGCTGGCATGTCCCGCACGTCGCGGATGCGCCGCTGGAGGCGCTGCTCGGCTTCATCCTGCAGGTCAACGCCGGCGCGTACGCCATCGAGGCGGCGAATCCTCGGCACGAGTGGGAGTGGGAGGTGTGGGAGCAGCACAAGGCCGAGATTCCGGACGGCACGATCCTCATCCCGGGCGTGATCACGCACCACACCACCACCGTCGAGCATCCGCAGCTGGTCGCACAGCGGCTGGAGCGCTTTGCCAGGGTCGTCGGTCCGCAGCAGGTCATCGGCGGCGCAGATTGCGGCTTCGCCCAGGCCACCGTTATCAAGCGCACGCATCCCGAGGTGATGTGGGCGAAGTTCGAGTCGCTCGCGGCTGGCGCGGCCATCGCGTCCAAGCGCGCCTTCGGCCCATGGCCGAGACCGCGGTGAGCAGCCGCAGGCTCTCAGCAGGTCAGCGCCAGCAGCTGATCGGCACAGCCGTTGCGGCAGACAGACAGGAGAGGACACCATGACCGTGCAGGAGCACACCAGGTCCGGCCCCGAGCCAGGCCGCGGAGTGGCCGGACCGATGGCCGGGCAGACGCCCGGCGTACCGGAGACACCACTGCCCGGGCCGGGCGAGCTGCCCCAGACACCCCAGGAGATCGAAGGACCGTACTTCCGCCTCGGCGCGCCGATGCGGTCGAATCTGCTCGAGCCCGGCGACACGCCGGAGATCGTGCTGACCGGCCGGGTGCTGAATCAGTTTGGCCGGCCGGTCCCCGGCGCCGTCGTCAACGTGTGGTCCTCGGATGCGGTCGGGAACTACGACATGCTGGGCTACCGCTACACCGGCTATGTGCTGACCGACGGTGAGGGCCGGTATGAGGTCACCACGATCATCCCTGGCTGTTACGAGCCCAGGGACGCCAAGCATCTGCACGTGAAGGTGCAAGGGCTGTCCAGCCCGGTCACCACCCAGCTCTATATCGAGGGCGAGCCGGGCAACACCGACGACGACTACTACAACCCGGCGCTCTTGGTGCCCTGCACCGTGGACGCGCACGGGGTCAAGCACGGCACCTTCGACTTCGTCATCAAGCAGGTCACCGAAGCAGAGAACGTCACTCCCGAGAGCCTGGCGGCCCGCCCCTAAGCCGGCGCCCGGTGCGGGCTCACGCTCGCGCCCGGTTGCACAGACTCCAACGAAGGGCAGGCAGCGCGTGTCCGAGGCCATCGCATTCCTCTTGCTCGGGATCGGGTCCGGCGGCCTGATCGCCGGCGTCGGCATGGGCGTCGTCCTGAGCTACCGGGGCGCCGGAGTCATCAACCTCGCGGTCGGGGCGATCGCCATGCTGGCCGGCTACTTCTTCTGGTCGATCAGGTCCGGGGAGTTCGCCAGCATCCCGACGGTCCCGGCCGTGATCCTGACGCTGCTCTTCGCTGCGATCATCGGCGTCGCATTCGAGGTCCTCGTGGTGCGCCCGCAGCGGGCCGCGACGCCGCTGGCCAAGCTCATCGCCGCACTCGGCGTGCTGCTCGCCCTGCAGGCGGCGGTCATCCTGGCCTTCGGCCAGGCAGGCCGGCCACAGCCGTCCATCCTGCCTACGCAGAACCTGATCATCGCCAACGCACCAGTGGCGATCTACAACTTCATCATCGGCGGCATCCTGCTGGCCATCGCCGCCGCGCTGATAGCGCTGTACCGGTGGACGCGCTTCGGCCTGGCCACGAGGGCGGCCGCCGAGAACGAGGCCCACGCCATGTTCATGGGCCTGTCGCCGGGCTGGCTGTCGATGGTCAACACCGTGATGATGAGTGTGCTGATGGGCCTGGTCGGCTTGCTGTCAGCCTCCGTCGCCCAGCTGGACAGCCAGACCTTGCCGCTACTTGTCGTGCCGGGGCTGGCGGCCGCCATGTTCGGGCGCTTCACGTCTTTCGGCACCACCTACGTGGCGGGCCTGTTGCTCGGCATGGGCGAGTCGCTGCTGCTGTACTTCTCCACCCAGTCCTGGTTCCCGACCAACGGCGGACCCGGCATCCCGATCCCGGGCGTCCAGGAACTGCTGATCTTCCTGGTACTGGTCGTGGCGATGTTCTTCCGGGCCGGGAAGATCCCGAGTCGCGGTGATGTGCTCGAGCGGCGGCTGCCGATTGCGCCGCGGCCGAAGGCGCCGCTGCGCAGCACGCTGAGCTACGGCGTCGTCGCGGCGATCGCGCTGCCCCTGCTGCCTGGCGGGTTCCGTGGTGCCCTGATCGTCTCGCTGATCTCCGCGATCCTGCTGCTCTCGCTGGTGATCATCACCGGGTATCTCGGCCAGGTCTCGGTGGTTCAGCTCGCGCTTGGCGGCGCGGCCGGATTCGCGGTCTCGCACTTCGCCGTGAACTTCGGCATCGGCTTTCCCGCCGCGCCCATCATGGGTGTCATCGTGGCGGCGCTGCTCGGCTTCCTGTGCGGCATCCCGGCGCTGCGCGTCCGCGGCGTGAGCCTCGCGGTGGTCACGCTAGCGGCCGCGGTGGCCATCGAGGATTTCGGCTTCGGCAACACCACCTGGGGCGGCGGGTATACCGGCTCGCCAGTCAGCGCGCCGACGCTGTTCGGCTTCGACTTCGGGCCTAACGCCTCGCTGCACGGCTTGTTCGGGCCCGAGCCGAGTCCGCTCTTCGGCTGGTTCGTGCTCATCGTGCTGGCGGTCATCGCCCTCATCGTCTGCAACCTGCGGCGCAGCGCCCTCGGCCAGGACATGCTCGCGGTACGCGCGAACGAGCGTGCGGCCGCCGCGGCCGGCGTCGACGTGCGCGCCACCAAGCTGCTTGGCTTCACGCTATCGGCCGCCATCGCCGGCGTCGGCGGCGTGCTGCTGGCCTATCAGTACGGCTCGATTACCAATGCCAGCTACGACACGTTCACCGCACTGGCGCTGATCGCGTTCGCCTACATCTCCGGCATCACCACGGTGGCCGGCGCGGTCTGGGGCGGCCTGATCTTCATCGGCGGGATCTTCGCCTACGCGCTGCAGGACTGGTTCGGCCTGCAAGGTGAGTGGTTCACGCTGCTCGGTGGACTGCTGCTGATCCTCACTCTGGTCCAGCAGCCGCAGGGCGTCGCGACCGCGATGTTCTACCGGGACCGGCCGATCCGGCTTGCGCTCCCGTTCCGCCGGCGCGGCAGCACGCCACCCGTGCCGGAGCTGACGCAGACTCCCGACGAGGCAAGGGTGGCGTCATGACTGCGGTGCTGGCCGCCAGCGGCGTCAGCGTGAATTTCGGGTCGGTCCAGGCACTGGCAGATATCGACATCGAGGTGCCAGCTGGCCAGCTCGTCGGGCTGATCGGGCCGAACGGGGCCGGCAAGACCACATTCATCGATGCGGTCACCGGGTTCGTGCCCGCCGCCGGCACGGTGGTATTCGACGGCACTGACATCTCCGCGCAGCCACCGCACGCACGCGCCCGGCTCGGACTGGCTCGCACCTGGCAGACGATCGAGCTGTTCGATGACCTGACCGTGCGGGAGAACCTGGTGGTGGCTGCGCGGCGGCCGACCTTTGCCAGCTCGTTTGGCGAGGTGATCTTCGGCCGCGGCCAGCGGGCCGACGTCGAGGCGGATAACGCCATCCGGATCCTGGAGCTTGCGGATGACGCCGACCGGATGCCGAGCGAGCTGCCGCAGGGCAAACGGAAGCTGGTCGGCGTCGCGCGGGCCCTGGCCGGCCGGTCGAGGCTGATCCTGCTCGACGAGCCGGCCTCCGGTCTCGACCCCGCCGAGAGCCTGGACCTCGGTCAGCGCCTGCGCCGGGTCGTGAATGAGGGCGTGTCCATGCTGCTGGTTGATCACGACATGGGCCTCGTGCTGACGATCTGCGATCACGTGTATGTGCTCGACTTCGGCCACCTGCTGGCGCACGGGGCGCCTGAGTCGGTGCGTGCCGATCCGAAGGTGCTCGCCGCCTACCTCGGCGGCGTGGCCGGCACTGGCGTCATCGCCGCGGCCGGCGACGGCGACGGCCGCCCGCGGCCGCGCGGCAGTGACGGCGGGGACGCCGCCGCCGAGGTGCCGGTCCAGCGGCAAGGAGCGGATCAGTGAGCGGCCAGGTACTGGAAATTGACGACATCTCCGCCGGATACGCGGGTGCGGAGGTCATCCGGCACATCAGCATGACGGTCGAGGCCGGCGAAGTGGTGGCGCTGTTCGGCCCGAACGGGGCAGGCAAGTCGACCACGCTGCGCGTCATCTCCGGCCTCATCCGGCCGACGCGCGGCAGCGTCTGCTTTGCCGGGCAGGACCTCGCCCGGCAGTCCCCGACGGCCCGGGCCCGCGCCGGGATCGCGCACGTGCCCGAGGGCCGCGGCATCTTCTTCGGCCTGACGGTGGCCGAGCACCTCAAGCTCGGTTACCGCGGCGAGAAGCTCGATCCTGCCCTGGTCTTCCAGTATTTCCCGGCGCTGGAGCCGCTGACCACCCGCCGGGCCGGGCTGCTGTCCGGCGGCGAGCAGCAGATGCTCGCTGTTGGCCGGGCCCTGGCCAGGCGGCCGAGGCTGCTCCTGCTGGACGAGCTGAGCCTCGGCCTGGCGCCGATTCTGGTCGAGCGGCTGCTGCCCGTGGTGCGTGACTACGCACGCGAAGCGGGCTCCGCCGTGCTGCTGGTCGAGCAGCACGTGCAGCTTGCCACCGAGATTGCCGATCGCTGTTATGTGCTCTCGCACGGCGACATCGTGCTGCACGAGACGGGCGAGCGGCTGCTGAAGGATCCGCAGATCCTGTTCGCCAGCTACGTCGGGGGACAGCAGGGTCCCGGCCCGATGAGTGCGGAGGGCGCCAGCGCCGCGGGCGACGGCACGCTCGCGGCTGGGAGCGGCGCGTGACGGGCACTGGCACTGCACTCCTGGCCGGCGGCTGCGAGCCCCCGGCCGCACGGTCGGCGGCCAGTCGGTCGCACCGATGCAGGCGAAGGCACGGCCTTGCGCTGAATCGGGCTCGTTCCCCGTTGATCCTCTGACTTTTCGCAGCGGTATCCGCGCAGACAGCAAGCAGGGAGAGCAGCATGGCGAACCAGAAGGTCAGCGGCGCGGAGTACCTGGCCGCCGCGCTGGAGGCATACGGCGTCACCGCAGTCTTCTTCGTGCCGACGATCCTCAGCCGGACGCTGTATGAGATGGAGGCGCGCACCGGCATCCAGCGCATCCTGACGCACGGCGAGAAGGCGGCTGTGTACATGGCTGACGGCTACGCCCGTGCGACCGGCCGGCCGGGTGTGTGCATGGCGCAGACCGTCGGCGCTGCGAACCTGGCGGCGGGCCTGCGTGACCCGTTCCTCGGCTGCTCCCCGGTGCTGGCGTTCACCGGCGGCCCCTACAACTGGAGCCGCGGCCGGACCTACTACCAGGAGATCGAAGACTTCCCGCTGTTCAAGCCGGTCACGAAGTTCAGTGCGCAGGTCACCGACCCGGGCAGGCTGCCGGATCTGCTGGCGCACGCTCTAGCGGCGGCGGTGGCAGGCAAGCCGGGACCGGTGCACCTGGAGGTGGACGGGCACTCCGGCGAGGGCGTGGAGGAAAGCGAGGTGCCCGCCGATGTGCCAGCGGCCGCGCCGATCGCCGTGCCGGGCGTGCGGGCGCAGGCCCCGGCGGACGCGCTGGCGGCGGCCGCCCGGCTGCTGCGCGAGGCAAGCCGACCGGTGATCATGGCCGGCGGCGGGGTCCGCAGCTCGGGCGCCGGGGCCGAGTTGTGTGTACTGGCTGAGACTCTCGGCATCCCCGTTGCCACTTCGCTGAACGCCAAGGACATGCTGGCCGGTGACCATCCGCTGAACGTGGGCGTGCCCGGGCTGTACTCGCGGGCCAGCGCCAACCACGTGCTGCTGGAGGCAGACCTGGTGCTGTATGTCGGCAGCAAGACCGGCAACCAGGTCACGCTCAACTGGCAGGTGCCGCCGCTGCACACCAAGGTCATCCAGCTGGACATCGACCCGGCCGAACTGGGCCGGCACTACCCCGACACGCTCGGGCTCCTCTCCGACGCGAAGCTCGGCCTGGCCGACCTTACCGTGGCGGCTGCCCGGGACGGCATCGCCGACCACTCAGCCTGGACGCGGCGCGCTCAGGATCTGGTCCGGCTGTGGCGCGAGGAGTACCGCGAGCTGATGACCTCGGATGTGACGCCGATCCGGCCCGAGCGGCTGTCCGCCGAGCTCACCGCGCACCTGCCAGACGACGCGCTGCTGGTCTCCGACACCGGGCACTCGGGCATGTGGTCGGGCGGCTTTGTCGATCTCACCCGGCCTGGCCAGGGTTACATTCGCGCCGCCGGTTCGCTGGGCTGGGGCCTGCCCGCGGCGCTCGGCGCCAAGGTCGCGCAGCCGGAGCGGCCAGTCGTGCTGTTCACCGGGGACGGCGGCCTCTGGTACCACATCGGCGAGCTGGAGACGGCGGCGCGGCGGCAGATTCCGGCGGTTCTGGTCGTCAACAACAACCGCTCGCTGAACCAGGAGATCAACGTGTACACCCGCGCCTACGGCGGCGCGCTGCATGGCCGCCACGGCGAGCTGTGGCACTTCCAGGAGACCGACTTCGCGAAGGTGGCGGAGTCGATGGGCGTGCTCGGCCTGACGGTTACCAAGGCGACAGGTTTTGAGTCCGCGCTGGACGAGGCGCTGGCGAGCAAGCGGCCGGCCCTCATCAACGTGGTGACCGAGATCGAGGCGCTCGCGCCGCGGGGCGTGACGGAGCCAGCCCCGGCAGACCTGCCGGCCTAGCCGGCGCAACCAAGCGGAAGGAACCAGATCATGCGAGGCGACTCGGCGGCACCGCAGGCCGGCGACTTCACCTACGACGTCAACGCCCAATGGGAGCAGCTGCCGACCGGCCTCACCCACCGGGACGTGTCAGCGGTGGACACCGACAGCCAGGACCGGGTGTTCCTGCTCACCAGGTACGACTCCAACGTCCTGGTGTATGAGCGGGACGGCACGTTCGTCACCGCCTGGGGCGGGGAGCAGTTCACCAACCCGCACGGCTTGACAGTTGGCCCGGACGACAGTGTCTGGACGGTCGACAACGGCGACCACAGCGTGCGGAAGTTCACGCCGGACGGCAAGCTGCTGATGACGCTTGGCCGCCCCGGTCAGCCGGCCGATACGGGTTACCAGCAAGGCGGCGGGTTCATCGTGCACAACGTGGAGACGGTGACCCAGGCCGGGCCGCCGTTCAATGGCTGCACCAACCTGGCCATCAACTCGACCGGGCGCATCTACGTCGCTGATGGCTACGGCAACTGCCGGGTGCATGTGTTCGCCCCGGACGGGGCACTGATCACGTCCTTCGGCTCGGTGGGCATTGGGGCTGGGGAGTTCCACCTGCCGCACGGCATCGCGGTCGGGCCAGACGACCGCGTACACGTCTGTGACCGGGAGAACGACCGGATCCAGGTCTTCGACCCCGACGGCCGTTTCCTGACCGAATGGACCGATGTGCAGCGGCCGTGCCACATCGCCATCGACGGCGACGGCTACTCCTACGTAGCCGAGTTGTGGCGGCCGAAGGGCAAGGCCTCGTTCACCAGCGGATTCATGCGGGAGGACCGGCCCGGCCGCGTGACCGTCTTTGACCGCGACGGCTACATCGTCGCCCGGTGGGGCGCGAGCACTGTCAGCCGGGGCGCGCCCGGCAACTTCATCGCGCCGCATGGCATCGCCACCGACTCGCGCGGCGACCTGTACGTGTGCGAGGTCACCTACACCTTCGGCATCAGGGCCAACGGCCTGGATCCCGGCGAGGTTGGCGGCCACCAGATCCAGAAGTTCACCCGGCGGGCGGCGTAGCAGCGCGGCAGGCACCCGGCAGTTTTCGACCATGAGGGAAGGCGCAGATGAGGCACAGCACCGATGGCATCCGGGTGACCCACGGAGGCAACCTGCCTCGCCCCGCCGATTTCGACGCGCTGCTGCAGCAGGGCCCGGTGGTGACGGCCGAGGTGGCTGAGCGACTGCCAGGCGCGGTCCAGAGCGTGGTGGACCGGCAGATCGAGTGCGGCGTCGACGTCGTCAACGACGGCGAATACGTCAAGGCCGCGGGCGGCGGCAGTTACGCCGGCTACATCCACCAGCGCGTCACCGGCTGGGAGGTGCTGCCCATCGACCGCAGCAAGCCCCCCAAGCGCGGCGGGGTCGGCGCGCGGGAGCGGCGGCTGTTCCCCGGCGTCTACGATTCCGGGCTCTGGCTATCCGGGTCGGGCGGTCCCGTGCGGCCGGGCTTCTTCAAGCCAGGCCCGCCTGCCGAGCCCGCTGGCGAGCGGGCATGCACCGGCCCGGTTATCTACACCGGGCAGGCGGCGATCAAGGCGGATGTGGACGCACTGACGCGGGCGCTCGAAGGCAAGGAAGGAGATGGCACCGAGGGGTTTGTCGCGGCCCTCGGTCCGCTGAGCCTCGGTGCCGGCGCGCGAAACGAGCACTACGCCACCGAGACCGACTACATGATGGCCGTGGCCGAGGTGGTCCGCGAGGAGTACAAGGTGATCACCGATGCGGGACTGGTCCTGCAGGTCGACGAGCCAGAGTTCGCCACGTCGTGGCAGTTCTACCCGGACTGGGACGTGAGCCAGTACCGCGGCTATCTGGAGTTCTGCGTGGAGATCATCAACCACGCGCTCGACGGCATCCCCGAGGACCTGGTGCGCTTCCACGTGTGCTGGGGCAGTGGCCACCGCCCGCATGTGACCGACATCGACTTGCGCCACATCGCCGACCTGGTGCTGAAGATCAACGCTCAGGCTTACTCGGTTGAGGCAGGCAATGTCCGGCACGCGCACGAGTGGACTGTCTGGCGCGACATCAAGATTCCGGCCGGCAAGATCCTGGTTCCGGGCGTGGTCTCGCACGCCACCGACTTGGTGGAGCATCCCGGCTTGATCGCCGAGCGGCTGCTCAACTTCGCCAGCGTCGTCGGCCGCGAGAATCTGCAGGCCGGTACCGACTGCGGCATCGGCTCGCGAGTCGGGCACGAGAGCATCGTCTGGGCCAAGCTGCAGGCCATGTCGGACGGCGCGGCACTCGCCAGCGCCCAGCTCTGGGGCTGATGGAAGGGAGCTTGCGGTGACCTACGATCTGCTCGTCAAGGGCGGGCACGTCCTCGACCCCGGCCAGGGCCTGGACGCCAGGCTGGACATCGGCATCACCGGCGGCACGATCAGCGAGATCGGCCCCGACCTGCCAGCGAGCGAGGCACGGCGGGTGATCGAGGTGAAGGGCACGGGCCGATATGTGCTGCCCGGCCTGATCGACCTGCACACGCACGTGGCGCACGGCGCTACGACCGAGGGCGTCGGCATGGGCTGCTGCGATCCCGACGCGATCGGCGTCCGCTCCGGCGTCACCACCGTGGTGGACTGCGGGTCCGTCGGCGTGGCCAACATCGGCGTGTTCCCCGCGCACATCCTGCCGAAGGCCACCACCCGCGTGATCACCTACGTCAACGCGGGCAGCTTCGCGCACACGATGCCCGGCCCGGCGGACGTGAACCGGATCGAGGACATCGACCGGTCCGCGCTGGAGCAGTGCGCCGAGCACAATCCCGGCCTGATCTCGGGCGTCAAGCTGCGCCTGGTCGGTCCCGCTCTGGGCGACATCGGCGAGGAGGTCATCAAGACCGCCAAGCAGGCGGCCCGCGACCTGTCGGTGCCGCTGATGGTGCATATCGGCGACTTCACCGCGAAATCCGACGTGGCGGTCAGCCGGTCCGGGGAGCTGACCCGGTTCCTGTTGCGTGTCATGGAACCCGGCGACGTCCTCACGCACCTGTGCACCCCGAACGCCGGCCGCGTCCTGGACTCCGCCGGGCAGCCGTACCCGGAGGTGGCTGAGGCCCGCGCGACCGGCGTGATTCTCGACTCCGCCCTCGGCCGCGGCAACTTCGGTTACCAGATGGCACGCGCGCAGGCCGACCTTGGCCTGCACCCGGACACCATCAGCAGCGACCTGACGGCGATGGGACAGAGCTTCCACAGCCTGCTGGAGTGCATGGCTAAGTTCATGGCCGTCGGCTACTCACTGTCGGACGTGGTCAAGGCGACCACGGCACGGCCGGCCGAGGTGCTTGGCCTGGCCGACCAGCTCGGCGCGATCGCGGTTGGCCGCGACGCTGACCTCAGCATCGTCGACCTGGTCGAGGGGGACTTTGCCTTCACCGACACCACCGGAGAGCGCTTCACTGGCGGCTACGGCCTAGCGCCCGTCCACACGCTGCGCGCCGGGCAGTCCTACGCGCCGGACTGGGGGACGCACCCCTGGGGGTGGCTGCCGGCGCCAGCCTGATCAGCCACGTCGTTCGGTGCGCGCCGGGAGACCGGTCAGAGCTCGAAGAACGGAGTTTCGTCCGGGCCCTGCAGCCGGATGTCAAAGCGCAGTTGCCCGTCCTCGCCAGGCACCGGCGCGGCGACGAGCCGTTGCCGTACCTCCGCTGGAAGCGCGCTGAGCACCGGGTCGGTCCCGTTGGCGGCCTGCTCATCCGGGAAGTAGATTCGCGTCACCACCCGGTCCAGCATCCCGCGTGCGAAGACTGAGACGTCCAGGTGCGGCGCCTCGGTGCCGCCGCCACCGTCGGGCAGCGGACCCGGCTTCAGTGTGCGGAACCAGAACCGGCCGTCCGCATCGGTGGCGCTCCGCCCGAACCCGCGGAACCCCGGATAGGAGCTGGGTCCGCGCGGGTCATCGGGGTGATCGAACCGTCCGTGCGGGTCGGCCTGCCAGATCTCCACCAGGCCGTCCGGGATCGCCTCGCCCGCGCCGTCGGTCAGCGTGCCGGACACGATGACGGCGTCTGGCGTGCCAGCGGCGACGACATCCGGGCCGTCCGGCCAGGGCAGCACGATGGCCAGGAACGGCCCGATGGTCTGGGAGGGCGTGGTGCCGAGGGGTCCGGGCGCGCCGGCCGGGCCGCCAGCGCCGAGCGTCCCGGCGCTCATCGCGATCCCCTGTCCTCGAACGGCGTTGCCGACCGGCCCCGGAGCACGATGTCGAACTTGAAGCCGAGCGCCCAGTGATCGGTGGTCACGTCGTGGTCGTAGGCGGAGATCATCCGCAGCCGTGCCTTCTCGTCTGGCACCGAGTTGAAGATTGGGTCCTGGAAGAACAGCGGGTCGCCGGGGAAGTACATCTGCGTGACGAGGCGCTGCGTGAATGCCCGGCCGAAGACCGAGAAGTGGATGTGCGCCGGCCGCCAGGCGTTCTGATGATTTTTCCACGGGTAAGCGCCTGGCTTGATTGTGGTGAACCGGTAGTGCCCGGTGCTGTCGGTGACCACTCGGCCGTGCCCGGCGAAATGCGGGTCCAGCGGCGACGGCCACTGATCGACCACGTGCCGGTACCGGCCCCCGGCGTTGGCCTGCCACACCTCGATCAGCGCGTCCGGCACGGCACGGCCGTCGGAGTCGAGCAGCCGCCCGTGCACGATGATGCGCTGTCCCAGGGCCTCGCCGCCGTCCCACTGCGTCATGTCCTCGTCGCCGGGCTGGACCCGCTCGGCACCGAAGACCGGCCCGGTCAGCTCGGTCAGCCGCTGCGGCAGCAGGTGCAGCGGCTGGCTGGGATGCCGCAGCCCGGTGCTCTTGTACCCGGGGTAATCGAGCGACGGGTGGGTGCCCGGCGGGTCGGGCGCATAGCCGGGCGGCAGGATCAGCGCATTCCGGGGATATCCCAGACCCGGATGGCGACTCTCGTTCACGACCGACAGCATCACCCATCCATGTCTGTGCTGGAGCTATCCTTCCGCTGAGCGGAAGACTACCGGTGGGATGGCCAGCATGATTGAGGGGAACGGGCCCGTCGTGCGCCCGGCCGTGCCGCAGGTGCGGCAGCAGTCGGGCACCAAGCGCGTGCTGGCGATCCTCGGCTGCTTCACCGCCGAGCAGCCGTCGCTGACGCTGTCGCAGATCAGCCGCCGCACCGGCTTGCCGCTGACCACCACCCACCGCCACGTCGGCGAACTCGCCGACTGGGGCGCACTGGAGCGCGACCACGCTGGCCGGTACCACGTCGGGATCAGGTTGTGGGAGGTGGCATCGCTCGCCCCGGCCAGCCTGCGGCTGCGCGACGCGGCACTGCCCTTCCTGGAGGACCTGTACGAGGCAACGCACCAGAACGTGCTGGCCGCGGTGCTCGACGGGACAGAGGTGGTGTATGTCGAGCGGATCGCCGGCCGGGACGCGGTGCATGTGCTATCCCGGCCCGGCAGCCGGATGCCGCTGCACGCCAGTGGCGTGGGCCTCGTGCTGCTTGCGCACTCGCAGCCGGAATTCGTGGACGAGGTGCTGGCGGCACCGCTTCGCCGTTACACCGACCACACCATCACTGATCCGGTCCGGCTGCGCCGCATCCTGGCCAACGTCCGCCGGGATGGCTACGTGATCAGCGACCGGCAGATTGAGCCGATCTCGGTGTCGGTGGCGGCGCCGGTGTACGACGCCGCCAACGCCGTCACGGCGGCCATCTCCGTGGTGATACCGGCGCATGGCACGCGGGCCAGCCACTACGTACCAGCCGTCCGGGCCGCCGCCCGGGGTATCTCGCGCAGCCTCGGCGCCCGCCTCAGCAGTCAGCCGGACTGACCGCCCAAAGACCAGGTACCCAGCTCTGGCCTCAGAGACTTGCATGATCTCGCTAATTGCATTAGCTTAAAGCTAATTGGATTAGCCAAGAGATCGGGAGAAGAGATGAACGTGTCCGTCCTCCAGGCCACACCTCGCCGCCGACTGCTCACGGCCACCGGCATCGCCGGTATCGGCTACACGCTGTCCTGGATCGCGGGGCTGTCAATGCCGGCGCCCAGCCCGGACCCCACCGCCTCGGGAGCCGCCATCATCGCAGCGCTCACGGGACACGGGACCGCCGTGGCCACCCAGTTCGTCCTCACCGAGGGGCTGCCCGCCGCGGGACTGGCCATCGTCTCGTTCGCGCTGGCCCGGGCTGCGCGCAGCGCCGGCTCTGTGACCACGGCCCGGCTGGCGGCGACCGCCGGCATTGCTGCCGCGCTGATGTCGCTCGCGGAGTTCGTCATCGGCATCGCGCTCGTCCGCACTGGCGTGCCGGGGACTGCACACCTGCTCGACGGTGCGCTCAACCGGCTGGACGGAGCCAAAATGCTCGCCCTGGCCTGCCTCGGTGCCGCGGCCGCTACGTCGGCGCAACTGCCCCGATGGCTTCGCTATGCCGCAATCGCGCTGGCCATCGCCATCACCGTCTCCGGCATCGCCTACCTGTTGCTGCTGCCAGGCATGGTTATGCTGGCCGCACCGGCCCTGGTGCTGCTGCTGATCTTCATCACCGGCACGGGAATCGTCCTCGGTACGAAAGGCTGGTGACCGGTGCCCCGTGCCGGGCTGACCCCTGGGCGGGTCATCGCGGAGGCCGCGGCCGTCGCTGACGAGGTGGGGCTGGACAAGCTCACCCTGGCGGCGGTCGCGGAACGCTGTGGTGTCTCCCTGCCGAGCTTGTATAAGCACGTCCATGGGCTCGATGAGGTCAGGCGCGGCATCTCGCTGCTGGCCGTGCGGGAGCTGACCAGCACCCTGGCCAGGGCCGGCACCGGCGTCACCGGCCCAAAGTCGCTGCACGCTCTATCTGCCGCCTACCGGGACTACGCCCGAGCCCACCCGGGCCGTTACGCCGCAAGCATCGTGGCACCGGCCCCCGGCGACCAGGAACACGCCGACGTCGGCGCCGATGCCGTCGCCGTGATCGCCGCCGCCTTGCAGGGATATGGCCTGGACGGATCCAGCCTCATCCACGCCATCCGCATGTGGCGTGCTGCCTGCCACGGCCTGGTCTCGCTCGAGGGCGCCGGCGGCTTCGGCCTGCCCGAGTCGGTGGACCGCACCTATGGCCACCTCATCGACGCCCTGGACGCCGCCTTCCGCAACCTGCCGGCCGCCGATCAGAGCCCCGTGGCAGGCGAATCGGGGCCTGATCCCGGGATCGGGTGACCGCGCCCGCGATGCGCCGCTGGCAGGCCACAATTCGGGCCTTCCACCTGACGAAAATATGCCGACCCGTCATTGCGTGCGCAATCGGGCATGTGCCACTGTCAGGCATGTCGTGATAAAAGACAACCGGCAGCCGCTACCGACGCGCCTTGGTGAACTGCGTGCAGCGGCCTTCGCCAACCTCCTGACCTGCAGGAAGGTAGGACCGGATGAGCATTCTGGGTACCCGAGTGGTGCGGACAGAGGACCCGCGGCTGCTGACCGCGGGCGGCACGTATGTCGATGACCTGCGCGAGCCGGAGCTGGCGCGAGCGGCGCGGGTCACGTTCGTCCGCAGCCCGCTGGCGCACGCCCTGATCACGGGGATCGACACCAGTGCCGCGTTGAAAGCTCCCGGCGTGATTGCGGTGCTGACGGCCGCCGACATGGATGACCTGCCGCCGCCACCGCCGCCCCCAGCCGAGGGCGAAGGCCCGGGCGAGAGTGCTCCGGTGCCGCTCGGCGGTCTCTGGTCTGAGCCGTTGCTCGCAGTCGACCGCGTTCGCTTCGTCGGCGAGGCCGTCGCGGTGGTGGTCACCGACGACAGCTACCAGGGCGAAGATGCCGCCGAACTCGTGGGCGTTGACTATCAGCCGCTGCCGGCGGTCGCTGATATCGAGGCCGCGCTGGCTGGCGAGTCCCTGCTGTTTCCCGCGGCGGGCTCGAACGTTGCGCTGACCGCTGGCGCGCCCCCGGATCCCGGCGCCTTCGACGGCTGCGAGGTCGTGGTCGAGCAGACCATCGTCAACCAGCGCCTCGCGCCGGTGCCGATGGAGGGCCGGGCCACCGCGGCGTCTTTCGCCGACGGCAAGATGACGGTCTGGGCGAGCTCCCAGAATGCGCAGATCGGCAGGTTCATCGTGGCAGGCGCGCTGGGCCTGGACCCAGGCGCCGTCCGGGTAGTGACACCCGACGTCGGCGGCGGCTTCGGCGCCAAGTTCGGCGTCGATCGGGACGGGCTGGTCGTGGCCTGGGCAGCCAAGCACATTGGCCGGGCGCTGCGCTGGGTTGAGACGCGCAGCGAGAACCTCGTCGGCATGACCCACGGGCGGGCCCAGCGGCAAGTCGTCAAAATCGGCGGTACTGCTGACGGCCGCGTACTGGCCTACCGCCTCGACATCATCCAGGACACCGGTGCCTACCCGCGGATGAGCGGCTTCCTGCCGTTCCTGACCGGACTGATGGCCGGGGGACCTTATGACATCGCGCGCGTGGAAACGGCGTACCGGGTCGTGGTCAGCAACACCACGCCGATCGCTGCCTACCGCGGCGCGGGACGGCCGGAGGCGACCGCCGCGATCGAGCGCGCGATCGACCTGTTCGCCGCGGCAACCGGCGTAGATCCGGCCGAGGTCAGGCGGATCAACCTGGTGCCGCCTGATAAGTTCCCCTACCACTCGGGCAGCGGTGCGGTCTACGACACGGGCGAGTACGTAGCCGCGCTCGACAAGGTGCTGGCCGGGGCGGGCTATGAGGAACTGCGCCGCGAGCAGGCCCGCCGCCGGGCGGCGGGCGGCGCTGTGCAGCTCGGTATCGGCCTGGCCAGCTACGTGGAGATCACCGCGGCCGATGCGGCGGCCGGTGAGACGGCCCGGCTGGTCGTGCATGAGGACGGCAAGGCGACCGTCTATACCGGCAGCTCGGCTCATGGCCAGGGACATCACACCGCGTGGGCCATGCTGGTGCAGGACGATCTGGGCATCCCGATGACCGATGTCACGGTCGTGCACGGCGACACGGACCTGATCCCGGCCGGGGTCGGCACTTACGCGTCCCGGTCGCTGCAGCTTGGTGGCACGGCGGTGCACAAGGCAGCGGTCGACGTCAAGGACCAGGCCCGCAGGCTCGCGGCCGACCTGCTCGAGGCCAGCGAAGCCGACCTGGAGCTGGACACCGAGCGCGGCACCTGGCAGGTCCGCGGTGATCCAGCCGCGAGCCGGAGCTGGGCCCAGGTCGCGGCGAGCGCCGGGCCAGACGGGCTGGCCGCCGACGCGAACTTCACCGAGGGCCAGCCGACGTTCCCCTTCGGCACGCACCTGGCGGTCGCGGAAGTGGATACCGAGACCGGCAAGGCCAGGATGGTGCGGCATGTCACGGTGGACGACGCGGGCACAGTGATCAGCCCTGTGCTCGCCGAGGGCCAGCGCCACGGCGGCATTGCTCAGGGCGTGGCGCAGGCGCTGCTGGAAGAGATGGTGTACGACGCGGATGGCAACCCGCTCACGTCGACGCTGATGGACTACGCCATCATCACCGCCGCAGAACTGCCCAGCTTTGAGCTGCTGGCGAGCGAGACACCTACGCTCGCCAATCCGCTCGGGGCCAAGGGCATCGGCGAAGCTGGCACGATCGGCGCGACGCCGGCCACCCAGAACGCGGTGATCGACGCGGTGAGTCACCTCGGCGTCCGGCACATCGACATGCCGACGACGCCGGAGCGGGTGTGGACGGCGGTCACGGCGGCCCGAACGAGTAACGGAGCGAGGGAGGCCCGGTGAAGGTCAGCATCACGGTGAATGGCAGCCCGGTTGCGGCGGAGGTGCCCGACCGCACCCTGCTGGTGCACTTCCTGCGCGAGCAAGCTGGCCAGACCGCGGCGAATGTCGGCTGTGACACGAGCTCCTGCGGCGCCTGCACGGTGTTGCTGGACGGGCGGTCGGTGAAGGCGTGCACACTGCTGGCGGCGCAGGCCGATGGCCGCGAGGTGGTCACGCTCGAGGGTTTGGCCCCGCCAGGCAACGGCGCGATGCACCCGGTCCAGGCAGCCTTCCAGGCCGAGCACGGCCTGCAGTGCGGATTCTGCACGCCCGGCATGGTGCTGGCAGCAGTGTCACTCCTCGCGGAAAACCCGGCTCCCACCGAGGCAGAGGTCAGGACAGCCCTGGAGGGCAACATCTGCCGGTGCACGGGCTATCACAACATCGTCCGCGCGATCCTGACGGCAGCTGGCGAGGGGCGGTCGGCATGATCCCCGCGTCGTTCACCTATCAGCGGGCATTGTCGGTGGACGAGGCCCTGGACCTGGCGGCGAAGGCCGGGGAGGACGCGAAGTTCCTGGCTGGCGGGCACTCGCTGCTGCCGCTGATGAAACTGCGGCTGGCGGTACCCGAGACGCTCGTAGACATCGGCCGCCTGCGTGAGCTCAGCTACATCAGGGACGAGGGCGATGACATCGCCGTTGGCGCGCTGACCACGCACGACGAGCTGTCGCGTGCCGAGATGCTGACACGGGAGCTGCCGCTGCTCGCATTCGCCGCCGGGCAGATAGGCGATCCGCAGGTGCGGCACTGCGGCACCATTGGCGGCTCGCTGTCGCACGGCGATCCGGCGGCTGACCTGCCGGCCGTAGCACTGGCGCTGGCGGCCAGGCTCGTCGTGCGCGGTCCTGCTGGCACGCGGCAGATCGCGGCCGCCGACTTCTTCAGCGGCCTGTTCGAGACCGCGCTGGAGCCGGGCGAGCTGGTCACCGAGATCCGCTTCGCCAAGCCCGGCAGGCCGGCCTGGGCGTTCCAGAAGTTCACCAAGCGCGCCATCGACTGGGCGATCGTGGGTGTGGCGGTGCAAGGCGGGCGCGTGGCCCTGGTGAACATGGGCTCGGCGCCCTTGCGTGCCGCTGCGGTCGAGGCTGCCCTTGCGTCCGGCGCTACGCCCGCCGAGGCCGCATCCCATGCCGCCGAGGGCACGAGTGCGCCAGCGGACCTGAACGCCAGCCGCGCTTATCGCGAGCACCTGGCCCGCGTCCTCGTCGGTCGGGCGCTCAGCGACGCCGCGTCGCGCCCCTGAAATCCGCCAGCGCCCGGACGTGGTCCGGCGTTACGGCGCGGCCGATGCGGTGGCTGCGGGCGTTGGCGTGCCAGTGGAGCTGTCGCTGGGCGTAGCAGCCGGGCTCGGGCTGGTGGCGCTCGGCGTGGGGGAAGCCGACGTGGCCGGCGGCGATGTGGTCTTCCGCGTGGCCGCTGGCGATGACGACTTCGCCGGGCTGCGGCGCGGCTGAGCGGACGGGTGCCGCTGTGGCGGCCGGTGGGTTTGCTGCACCGCCGGGCGCTGCGCATTCTGGGCCGCTGCCGTGGTCGGCTCAGGCTTCACCTTGAGGTAGACCGCGAAGGTCAGCAGGAAGAATGCGCAGAGGATCGCGGTCGAGCGGCGGATCCGGATGCGGCTGGAGATGTGCTTCACGGCGCGCCCGTCGGCTCGCTGGTCGCCAGGTCGGCGGGCACGCTGATGCCGGCCCGCAGCATCGCGCTGGTGATGCGCATCCGCAGCGCGCGGCCGACCTGGAACTGCTTGCCCGGCTGAGTGCGCGCGACCACCCGTACCTTGAACTGGTCGATGTCGATGCTCTCGACTCCCATCACTGCGGGTGCGTCCAGCAGGAGGTTGTGGAGTTCGGAGTCCGCATAGGCCTGTCCGCCGACGTTGGCCAGCAGCTCGCTGACCGCGGCGACGTCGGCGCTGGCGGGGACCGGAACGTCGATGACGGCGCGAGCCCAGTCCCTGGACAGGTTGGTGACCTGGACGACCTGGCCGTTCGGGGTAGTGACGAGCTCGCCGTCGGCGGTGCGCACTCGCGTGATGCGCAGCGTGACTTCCTCGACGGTCCCCGTCACCGCGTTGCTGACCCCGGTCACGTTCAGGCGCACCAGATCGCCATAGCCGTACTGCCGCTCGGCGACCAGGAAAAAGCCGGACAGCACATCCTGCACGATCCGCTGTGCGCCGAAGCCGAGCGCGACTCCGAGAACCGTTGCGGGCGCGACGAATCCGGTGATGGGCAGCCCGAACCGCTGAATGACCAGCACCGCCGTCAGGCAGTAGACGAGGACGAGCACGGACCAGGTGACGACCTGGATGACCGCGTGCCGGTGCTTGGCGGTCTCGCTGCGCAGCAAAGCGTCGGTGACGCGGGCCTGCGCGTCGATACGGGTAGTGATCCGTCCGCTCAGCCAGGTAGCGAACCGGGTGACCAGGACAGCTCCGGTGACGTACAGCACAATCTCCAGGCCGCTGCCGCGGGCCCAGTTGGCGACATCGGTCAGCGACGCCTGCGCGCTGGTCATCGCAAAGTCCTGCCTATCCTGTAAGCCTGCCAGTGCTCGTGCTCGTCGTTACTAATCCGTTATATCAGGATTTGTGAGCTTGGCCAAAACGGACCGCCCGCCGCGCAACGCTGCCTCGTACGTGCGAGCGTGCATGCAACGGCCTGAATGATGGCCCCGGCGCGAGCCCGGCACGATCGGGGCCGAGGTACCCGCACCCGGCTGCGGGCAACTCGGCACCGACGCTGGTGGCACCGCCGCGCCGGCGTGCCTAGTGGTCGTGAATCAGCACGCCTCGCACGTTCTTGCCGTCGAGCAGATCCTGGTAAGCCTGGTTCACGTCCTCCAGGCGGTAGGTGCTCGTGATCAGCTCGTCCAGCTTCAGGCGGCCCGCTCTGTACAGGTCGAGCATCAGCGGGATCTCGTCGAACGGATTCCCGCCGCCGAACAACGCGCCCTTGATCTCCTTCTCGAACAGCGTGAGCTCGAAGCTCGGCAGCTTGATGTTGATCTTGCCGGGGCCGGCCAGGCCGGTCACGATCACGCTGCCATGCTTGCGCACCGCGCGGAACGCCGACGTGATCACGTCTTCTGTTACCACCCCGACGGTCACCAGGGCGTGATCGGCGCCGACGCCCTTGCTCAGCTCGGTGATGAGTTCCTGCGCCTCCGCGGCGTCGGACGCCGTGTGCGTGGCGCCGAGCGTCATGGCCATCTCGAGCTTGTGCGCTACCGGGTCGACAGCGAGGATGTGCTGCGCGCCCGCGAACTTGGCGCCCTGCACCGCGTTCGCGCCGACACCGCCGACGCCGTAGATCACCACCGTGTCGCCCGGTCGCACCCCGCCCGCATTGACCGCGGTACCCCAGCCGGTCGGCACGCCGCAGCCGACTAGCGCGACGGTTTCCAGCGGCAAGTCGTCGTCGACCTTGATGCACGAGTGCACCGACAGCGTTGCCCACTGCGAGAAGGTCCCGACCAGGCACATCTGGCCGAAATCCACGCCGTCGCCATGCAGCCGGAACGACCCGTCCGGCAGGCAGTTGTCGACGAGCAGCGCACCGAGGTCGCACAGGTTGGTCTGGCCGCGCGCACAGAACCGGCAGTGCCCGCACACCGGCAAGAACGAGCAGACGACATGGTCGCCGGGCTTCAGCCGGGTGACGCCTGCGCCGACCTGTTCCACGATGCCGGCCCCCTCATGTCCGCCGACGATCGGGTACCGGACCGGGATGTCACCAGTGCGCAGATGGTCATCGGAGTGGCACACGCCCGAGGCGACGTAACGGACCAGGATCTCGTCGGCCTTCGGCGGGTCGAGCTCCAGCTCGACGATCTCCCATTCCCGGCCGACTTCGCGGAGCACCGCTGCTTTGGTTTTCACTACCCTCTCCCATCGGCCACGGCGCCGCGGGCGGCAGGCGCCACCATCGGTAAGGGGTCGGCGCGCTCAGCGTGCCATCGCTTTCCTGCCTCGTTACTCTGAGCGGCGCCCACGGGACTGTCAATGTGAAGTAGACCAAGAATCTGCGGCCGGTGCTGTGCTGGCGCCATCGCCCGAGTTGACGCGAACCCGAGTCGCCGGGAAGTGTTCGGCCATGCCTGAGTTCCCGGTTCCCGCCAAGCTAGCCGAGGCCGCCGGCCGAGACAGCGAACTGCGTGGCCGGCTTGCTGACCTGCCGGCCGTCGTGGCCGACGCAGCCAGCCGCTGGTCGCTGCGTATCGGCGCGCCGTTCCAGCCGGGTGGCCAGTGCTCGTGGGTTGCGCCAGCCGGCGCCGATCTCGTGGTCAAGGTGGTCTTCCGGGGCGGCACCGGCGAAGACCGCGACGAGGCAGCCGGCTTGCAGCACTGGAATGGGAACGGCGTAGTCCGGCTCCAGGCCGTGCACGACGGCGCGGCCGCGCGGGTACTGCTCCTGGAGCGGTGCCGTCCGGGCACGCGGCTCAGCCTGGCACTGCCCGAGCGCGAGCAGGACAAAATCGTGGCCGGCCTGCTGCGCCGGCTCTGGGTGACCGTGCCCGCTGCACACGCCTTCCGGCCACTCGCGGATATGTGCGAGCAATGGGCGCTGGAGTTCGAGCGCGATTATGCAGCGGCCAATCCGGCCGGACGGCTCGACCCGGGCCTGGCCCGAACTGGCGCCGACCTGCTGCGCACGCTGCCGCAAACCGCCGGGCGCCAGGCGCTGCTCTGCACCGACCTGCACGCGGACAACGTGCTGGCCGCACGCCGCGAGCCCTGGCTGGTGATTGACCCGAAGCCTTACGTCGGTGACCCCGCATACGACGTGGTGCAGCACATGCTTAACTGCGACCGACTCGCCAGTGATCCGGCCGGTCTGGCGCAGCGGATGGCCGAGCTGACGGGCGAAGACAGCAGCCGAGTCCGGCTCTGGCTGTTCGCCCGGTGTGTCCAGGAGTCCGTCGGCTGTCCGGACCTGGCGCTGGCGGCCCGGCGGCTCGCGCCCGGCTAGCTGCGGAGCGCCTCGGTGGGGAGCGCCTAGGGTAAGTAGCGTCTAGCTGAGTACCTGCTGCCCTGCCCGGGCGCGCCGCTGCGATAATTCCGGACATGATGATTGGTGCCGGACTGGATGCGCGCCTCGGCTTGTCACTCGGCCAGCTACGGGAGGTCGCACAGGAAGCTCAGCGGCTCGGCTTCGAGAGCCTGTGGACTCCGGCCGGCGGTGTGCCGGACGCATTCCATGTCTGTGCCGCGTGGTCGCAGGCGACCGGCCTGCGCACCGGTATTTCCGTGGTGCCGGCGGCGCGAATGTGGACGCCGCTCGCACTCGCCGCGCAGACGGCGACGCTTGCACAGATTTCCGGCGGGCGGTTCGTGCTCGGTCTTGGCACCGGCGGCTATGGGCCGCATTTCTGGGAATCGGCCGGCCTGCCGGACCGGCCGGTGGCAGTGATGCGCAGCTATGCGACCTCCGTGCGCGCGCTGCTGGCCGGCGAGACCGCCCACTCGGCCGGACTCACTCCGGGACTGCGCACCGTGACGCTCGGCATCGGCGACCTGCCGCCCGCGCCGGTGTACCTCGCGGCGCTCGGGCCGCAGATGCTCCGGCTGGCCGGTGAGGTCGCCGATGGCGTGCTGCTGAACTGGGCGACGCCCGAGCGCATCGCGACGAGCCGGTCCCTGGCCGATGCGGGCGCGGCCCGGGCCGGGCGCGAGACCGGTTCGGTGCCGCTCACGATGTATGTGCGCGTGTGCGTCGACGACGACGTGCCGGCGGCGCGGCGGGCGTTCGCGCTGCAGGTGCTCGGCTACGCCATGGGTCATGCGGGCGTGCCGAAGACAGCGGGTTACCGCGGGTTGTTCGGCCAGATGGGCTTCGGCGAGGTGCTGACCGAATTGGAGGAACGCCGGGACCGTGGCGCGTCGCTTGCTGACCTGGCCGATGCCACGCCGGATGACATGCTGCACGCCGTCGGCTACTACGGACCGGCCGCTGGTGCGGCGGCCGAATTCGCCCGGCTCAGCACCGGCCTGGACGAGACGATCGTCCGGATCATCACCGCCCGGCCGGGGCCGGAGCAGGTGGTCGCGGCCATGACCGCGCTCACGCCGGCGGCCATCCGCACGGCGGCCACCTGAGGCACCGGCGCAGGCTGGTTCCTCGGCAGGACTTGTCAGGCGATCTGGCCCGCGTCAGCCGTCGGCGTTCGCTGTTTACCTGGCTGGCGGCCAACTGACTCGCTGAACGGGTCCTGCTTCCCCGGCGGTGTGGACAGCAGCAGGGCATCGGGCTGGCTTGCCCCCCCGTTTTAGTCGTTGGCCATTCGCTGCCCGGCTGGCTTGCGCCGCGGGTCTGACTGTGCCTCTTCGCCGGGCTGACGCCGCCGTAGCTGCTGCTCGGCGGCGGCGAGGCGCAGCTCGAGCTGGTCGACGCGATGGCGCAGGATCTCAAGCTGCGCCTGCTCGGCGAGCCGTCGCTCGGTGGCGCGCCGAACCCGGGGAGAGGCCTCGGCCCGGGCTGCCGCGAGGGCGAGCGGGACCAGGCGCTGCGGGCCATGCGGGCCGTCCACCAGCCGGGACGGGATCTCGCCGCTGCGATACCAACTCCGCAGCGCGGCTCGCGACGCGCCGGTCTGCGCGGCCGCGCGGTCGAGCGTTACCCAGTCCGAGCCTTCGAGCTGGGCGCCAAGCTCGAGCTCGGCCTCCCAGGAATCGAGGCGGTCTTCCCAGTCCACGCTGCGACCTCCGTTCCGGCTGCCTGATGTCTGGCGCTCGTTACCCTGCTATTAGCAGTGTATTGACATGGTCCAAGCAGTGCTCGATTGTGGTCGCATGTTTGAGCGATTCACTGACACAGCCCGCCGTACCGTCGTGCTTGCCCAGGAGGAAGCGCGAATGCTCCAGCACAACTACATCGGCACCGAGCACATCCTGCTCGGACTGCTGCACGAGGGCGACGGTGTCGCCGGGCAGGCACTCGCCAGCCTGGGCATCACGCTGGCCGACGTCCGGGGCGACGTCGAGAGGATCATCGGGAAGGGCAAGAAGGCACCGGCCGGGCACATCCCCTTTACGCCCCGCGCCAAGAAGTGCCTGGAGCTCTCGCTCCGCGAGGCCCTCGTGCTCGGCCACAACCACATTGGCACCGAGCACATCCTGCTCGGGCTCATCCGGGAAGGCGACGGCGTCGCGGCGCGGATCCTCATGGAACGGGGTGGAGAGCTGAGCCGGGTCCGGCGGCGGGTACTCGAGCTGCTGGGTACTTCGGCCGAAGCGGCCTCCGGCCGGGGACCCCGCTGGCTGCGCCGGCCGCCCTTCGGCCGCCCGGCCAGCAGCGAAGGCGGCGTGCCGACAGCGCTGGAGCCGGAAGAGTCTGGTGCGTCCGAGCTGCGGACCACGCCGGCGGCTGACCTCAGCCTGGAGCAGGCAGCCCGCCTCGCCGGGGCTGGCCCCGTCGGCTCCCACCACCTCCTGCTGGCTGCGCTCGCGGACGCCGACTCCGCCGCGGCGCGGACGCTGGCCGGGCTGGGGATCGACCTTGACCGGGCGCGCGAGGCCCTGCGGAATGCCAACGTCACCGGCAGCAGCGATGAGTTGCCCGAGGAGGCCGGCCGCCGCCAGATGACGATCAGAGTGACCGGGGACCTGCTGCGGCTGGAGGCCGCCGACCCGGTCATCGTCAAGGTCGCACGCCAGGTCCTGGATGCGCTTGACGAGATGGCCAAGGCTGGCCGGGGCGGCCCACGTGGTGAGGCGAGCACGACCGGCTCGGCTGAGAGCCAGGCCGTCGGCTCGGATAGCCCTGCCACCGCCCGCGAGCCCGGCGTGATCCGCGGCGGTGACCAGGTCAGTGCGAGCCTCGGCGCAGTGTGGCGCGCCTTGCACGACAGCCTGGAGGACATCCACCGCCGGGTGACAGCGGCCGCGGAAGCTGACGAGAGCGACGAGCCGGCCGGGCAGGGCAAGGTCGCACCCCCGCGGGATGGGGGACCTGGCGAGCCGGACAGCCCAGCTGGCCAGCAGGAGTCTGCAGGCTAGCAGCGGCCTGCTGGCTAGCCGACGGGCGGCCTAGCCGGTCGGTGGGCCTGTCGTTGCTGCCGCGTCGGCTAAGGGAATGGCGCGCGTCGGCGGCAAGAACCTACTGGCGGCGCCTTTCTGTCCGCGGGCGGCCTGGTGGCTACGCCGCACGCCGCATGGTCGCTCACCAAGTCCGCGAGCCGGCCAGGCTGGTGCCCGTGCTGGCTGCCCGGGGTGTGCTTGCTGGCACCGGAGCTCGTTAGCGCGGGTGAACTATCCAGAACGGAATTTTCAGTCGGCCAGCATCCTTCTACGACTGAGCGCCAGGCCCGGCCGGAAGGAATCCGTGGAAACCCGCCTCAGCCAAAAAGTAGTGGTCAGCGTCGTCTTCGTCGCGGCCATGTTTATGACGATCATGGACGCCACGATCGTCAATGTCGCCCTGCCGACGATCGGCCATGACTTCGCCGTCAGCCCGACGGCTGTCGACAGTATCTCGATCGGGTTCCTGGTCAGCCTGGCGGTGTTCATTCCAGCCTCTGGCTGGCTCGGCGACAGATTCGGCGGCAAGCGGGTGCTGCTCGCGGCCATCGTCGTGTTTACGCTGGCGTCGGCGCTGTGCGGGCTGGCAACCAGCCTGGGCGAGCTGGTGACCTTCCGCGTCCTGCAGGGCGTCGGCGGCGGCATGCTCACGCCCGTCGGGATGGCCATGCTGATGCGGGCCTTCCCGCCAGCCGAGCGCATCCGGGCCTCGGCGATCCTGACAGTGCCGACCACCTTCGCCCCGGCCCTGGGCCCCGTCGTGGGCGGGCTGCTGGTCACGGACGCGTCCTGGCGCTGGGTCTTCTACGTGAACGTGCCGATCGGCGTGGCGGCATTCATCTTCGGCGCGCTGTTCCTGCGACAGGAAACCCAGGAGCGGCCCGGCCGCTTCGACCTGCCCGGCTTCCTGCTCTCCGGCCTCGGGCTGGGCCTTGCCATGTACGGGGTCTCGGAAGGCCCGGCCAAGGGCTGGCACTCGGCCGATGTGCTCACCAGCATCGCGGCCGGGGCCATCTTGCTGGTGGCGATGGTGATCGTGGAGCTGCGCACCGCCGAACCGATGGTGGACCTGCGGCTACTGACCAACCGCCTGTTCCGGGCCGCCAACGGCGTCATGGTCCTCGCCTCGATCGCCTTCCTCGGCGCGCTGTATGCGGTCTCGCTGTACTTCCAGGACGGCCGCGGCCTCAGCGCCCTGGCGGCCGGGCTCAGCACGTTCCCGGAAGCGCTTGGTGTCATGGCCGGAGCTCAGCTGGCCAGCCGCGTGCTGTATCCGCGGCTTGGCCCGCGTCGCCACGTCATCGTGGGACTGCTCGGCACATCGGCGTCCATCGGACTGCTCGCAGCGCTCGGACCAGCAACCAGCCTGTGGTGGCCGCGGGCGCTGATGTTCACCCTCGGGCTGTCAATGGGCCAGATTTTCGTCCCGCTGCAGGCCGCCGCCTTTGCCACCATCACGCCGGCCGCAACGGGCAGGGCCTCGACGATGTTCAATGCGGTCCGGCAACTGGGCGGCGCCATCGGAGTCGCCATCCTGACCTCCGCGATCGTGGCGGTCGGCCCGGTGCAGATCGTCGCCGGGCACGCGGTAGCGAACCTGAGTGCTTACCGGGCGGCATTTGCTGTCGCGGCTGCCTTCTCGCTCGCGGCCGTGGCGTGTGCGGTCCGGATCAGGGACGCCGACGCTGCCTCGACCCTCCCCGGCCGGAGGAGAGAGGTGGAGGTGGCGGCGGAGCCGCAACCGCTCCCCGAGCGCGCACCCACCCTCGCGGCCGAGTAAGGCCCGGCTGGCTGGCCGGAGGCGGATCCGCCGCTGGTTCTCTGGTTTTCCTACAGCTGGCCGTCGTAGAAGCCGTAACGGGCAAGCGGCTCGGCGATCTGGTGCTCCTCATAGGACAGGTGCGACAGCAGCGTGTCGGTCAGCACATCGACCGCCTCCTGCAGCCTGCTGAAATCGCCGGGATTGCGGACCAGCGCCACCAGCGCCTGGTCGACGCCCTCGACCACCTCGTGAATGATGCCGTGCTCCTGCTCCAGCCGGTCCACCACTGGCGCGAGTCCGGTATCGACGCGGCGCAGGTGCGGGAACACGGACTGGTCCTCGATCGCGTGGTGCTGGGTAACCAGGCTGCAGTAGGCGGCGCAGTAGGCGCCGAGGGTCCAGTTGTTCTGCCGCATGGTCGTCTCGTTGAGCAGGCGCCTGGCTCGGCCCGCCGTCATCGCGCCCTGCTTCACCTGCTCCAGGATGTCGCGGACCTGCGCGAGCTCCCGACGAAGGTGGTCATGCACTTCGATCAGGTGCTGCCCGATTGCCTGTCCGCGGTCGGTGTAGACGTGACCCGCTGGGGCCGGCGGCCCCAGCGGTCGCGTTGCCTCGTCCCACAGCTGCCGGCTGCTCAGGCGCACGGCCGGCGGCTGCGTGGGCACACGGGCGAGCGCGGTCGGGCTGCCTGTGTCGCGGCCATCGGTGGCTGGTGACAGTGCCGCCGCCCCGGCGGCGGCCTTGCTGCTGCCAGGCTCGGCACGCTCGGCAGCCACCAAGTCGCGTACCGTGGGCGCGACTTCCTGGCCAAAGGTCTCGACCGCCGTCGGGTCGTCGCCCATCATGATGAAGCCACTGATGCCGTAGTCGATAGCAAACCCGGCGAGCTCTTCGGCCCACTGGTCGGGCGGCCCGGTCAGCAGGCCCGAGCCGGTGGCGGTGAACTGTCCGGTGATGTTGAGCAGGCGCCGCACGTCCGCTGGAGCGCGGCCGGCGGCAGATGCGGCCTCGTCGATCTGCGCGTTCATGTCGGGCAACTCGGCGATGCCCCGGGACAGATAGGGCAGGCTGGGCAGCCATCCGTCGGCGGCCCGGCCAATGAGGCGCAGCATCCGAGGCTTGTAGGCACCGACCCAGATCCCGACGTCGTGGGCCGGAGCGGGTCCTCGCTTGGCTCCGGCGACCTGGTAGTGCTCGCCGGGCAGCCGGATCCCGCTGCGCTCGTCGGCGGCCCAGACAGCTCGGATGATCGCGATCGCTTCGTCCAGCGCATCCACCGACTGGGCTGGCGTGAGCCGGCGCCCGCCGGCAGCCTCGATGGCGTCCCAGAATCCGCCAGCCCCGATGCCGAGCTCCAGCCGGCCTCCGCTCAGCAGATCAAGGCTCGCCGCGCTCCGGGCCAGTACGACGGGCTGGCGAAGCGGCAGGTTCAGCACGTTGGCCGATAGCCGGATCCGGGACGTCGCCGCAGCGACGTACGACATGAGCGTCCAGGTGTCCAGGAAGCGCGGTTGGTAGGGATGGTCCTGGAACGTGGCAAGGTCGAGCCCCACTCGCTCGGCGAGCTGCGCAAGCGCCACCACCTGCTCGGGTGCATTCGCGTCCGGCGTGATGAATGAGCCGAACAGCAGCTCGTGCCCGTAGTCTGTCATGCCACTCATCTTAGTTGAGTGTTGAACTTAATGCTGACATGCCAGGTCAGTGTTATCTTTTCGAACAGCAGCGGCGGGCGTCGCCCGCCTGGCCGCAGCGTCTCGTACGGCCTGCGAGCAGCCGTCTGACCTGGACTTCCTGGTCTCCACGCGGGGCTGCAGCGGGTTCCGGTCCTGGATCGGTGGCTTGCCGAAGCTCGCCGCCGCTGATACTTTGATAATTAATCATTCGATCTCTAAGTATTGGATCACCATCATGGATGTCCGGCCGTTTGAGGGACAGGTGGCCTTGGTCGCCGGGGCTAGCAAAGGGATCGGGGCCGCCGTCGCCGAGGCATTTGCGACCAGCGGGGCAGCGGTGGTGCTGGGCGCACGTGATCTTGATGCGCTAAGCCAGGTCGCGGATCGCATCCGCGGCGACGGCGGCGAGGCGCTCGCTGTGCGCACGGACGTGAGCGACGAGGCCTCCGTACGCGCTTTCGCCGATGCGGCACTGGCCACATATGGCCGACTGGACGCGGCTTTCAACAACGCGACCGACGGGCCCAGGCCGGCACCGCTGGCCGATATTGACACCGCCGACTTCGACCGGGGCATCGCGACGAATATCCGCGGCACGTTCCTGGGCATGAAGTATCAGATCCCGGCGATGCTGCGCGGCGGCGGCGGCGCCATCGTCAACATGGCATCGCTGGCTGGCAGCAGCGGGGTCGCGAACCTCGCGGCCTACGTGGCCGGAAAGGCCGGCATCATCGGCCTGACCAAGGTAGCGGCCCTCGACTATGCCGATCACGGGATCCGGGTCAACGTGCTAGCGCCTGGCACGATCTTGACCCATCACCTGGAAGCCGCTGGTGAGCCAGCCCAGCGCGGCGCGGCTAGGGCCGCACCGATGCAACGGATCGGCACAGTGACGGAGGTTGCCAGTACCGTGCTGTGGCTGTGTTCACAACAGGCCAGCTACATCACCGGCATCGTCGTCCCTATCGATGGCGGGCAGTCGGCCGGGATCAAGCCGCCACACATGTACCGGCCGGGCGAGCCGATGCAGAACTAACCGGCGGTGCGTCGCGAAGGTCGCCCGATGCCGCAGACCGGTGCGGCCCCGGCCGTGACCGTATACTCCGGTGACCAAATATCGGGCTATTAGCGGCGGGGTAGGTGTAGGGGTTGATAGTCCCCGCGGCGGCCCGGGACGTGGCGGCCGCCGCCGGAGCGCTACTCCTGCTGAGCGCGGTCACGAGCGTGGTCGGAACTCTCATCGTGCCGCGGCGGACAGGCAGCGGGCTGACTCGACTCGTCGCCAGCTCTGTGAATGGCTTCTTCCGGCTGATCACCTGGCCGGCGGCGAGCTACCCGCGGCGTGACCGGATCCTGTCGGGCCAGGCCGCGGTCATCCTGCTCGGCCAGCTGGCATGCTGGCTGGGCGCTTTCTACGTTGGCTACGCTCTGCTGATCTGGCCCGTGACCCCGACGATCGGAACGGCCTTCAGTTCCGTCGGTCCAGCCTTGTGGACCTTCGGCTCACCCCAGTCCCATGGTTTCTTCGAGACCGCGGTCCTCGATACGACCGCCATGGCCGGGCTTATCACCGTCACCCTGCAAATCGCCTACTTGCCTCAGCTGTACGCCGCCTTCAACCATCGGGAGAATGAGGTCGCACTGCTGAACTCCAGGGCCGGCTCGCCGTCGTGGGGCCAGAACTGCTGGCACGGACGCACTACGCGCTTGGTTCTGGCCGTTCGGCGCTGGACACCCTTCCGGCGTTTTACAGCCAGTGGGAACGCTGGGCCGCGGACGTCACCGAGAGCCACGTCACGTACTCCCCGCTGGTCTGGTTCCGCTCGCCCAGCTACGAAGCCTCCTGGGTGACAGCGCTACTTGCGGTGCTTGACTCGGCTGCGCTTTACCTGTCACTAAGTCCCGACGCGGCACCCGACGTTCCTGCCCGGCTCTGCCTGCGTGCCGGACTGGTGTGCTTCGGTGACGTGGCACGGTCTGTCGGCATCGACGTGCCCGCCGAACCCGAACCAGGCGAGAGCATCAGCCTCACGTATGGCGAATTCCTCGACGCCGTGACCCGGCTTCGCGAGGTCGGTTTCCCGATGGAGCGCGAACCGGCAGCGGCGTGGCCGCACTTTGTCGGTTGGCGCGTCAACTACGAACGCGCCGCGTATGCGCTTGCTGAGACCGTTGACGCGGTCCCGGCTCTGTGGTCCGGACCTCGGCGGTACCCAGCGGTGCCGATGCCGCCGCTGCGCCCTGGACCCGGTGTGCCGTCCTGACCCAGCAAGGCCTCCAGCACAGGTCGCTGTCACATTCTGATCGGCCCGCTCGTCTGGTCGGTATGAGAGCTGAGTGGGATGTCATCGTGGTCGGGGCGGGTCTCGCGGGCCTCGCCGCCGGAGCTACCGCCACCAAGGCCGGCTGCACGACGCTGGTGGTCGATGCCCATGCGCCTGGCGGCCGAGCCCGTGTGACCAACAGAGATGGGTTTGTCTTCAACCGGGGCATGCATGCTCTCTACAACAGCGGCGAAGGTAGCAAGGTTCTCCGCAGCCTGGGAATCGAACCGCAGGGCAGCTCGCCGCCGCTGGGCCGTTATCAAGCTCTTGCGGGTGGCGAGCTGTACCTCCTGCCAACAAGCGCCGGCTCGCTGCGACGCACCACGCTCCTCGGCCGGAAGGACAAGGTAGCGGTTGCCGGGCTGCTCGCGATGCTGCCGTTGCTGGATCCAGGGCGGCACGCCGGCGAGTCGGTGTCGCAGTGGATCGCCGGCGCCGGCTTCCGCGCGCCGGCCGCGTCGCTCGTCAAGGCGCTGGTCCACCTCACCACGTATGCGTCGGACCTGAACACGCTCGGCGCGGATGCCGCACTCGCGCAGTTGCAGCGCGCGGCGCGCGGGGTTCTGTACCTTGATGGCGGCTGGGCGCAGCTGGTCGCCCGGCTGACCGACCTCTGCCAGGTGCGCACTGGTGTTAAGGTCACCGGGGTCGCGCCCGCCGGCGGCTCCGTCGAGGTGGCGACGAGCAACGGTCGGCTGGTCGCGCATGCGGTGATCGTCGCAGTCGGCCGCCCAGCGGCAGCCGCCAGATTGCTGCCCGCAGACCCGGGATGGGGCGACCTCGGCCCCGAGGTGACAGCCGCCTGCCTCGACGCTGGCCTCCGGCTGGTGCCGGACCCGGGTTACCTGCTCGGTATCGATGCGCCTGTGTATGCGGCCGTTCAGGCACCGCCCGCCCGCCAGGCGCCCTCGGGCCAGGCGGTTGTCGCCGCCGTCCGTTATGGTGCCAGCCAGGCCGCAGCGGATCGTTCGATCCTGGCAGCGCACCTGGCTCGCGCCGGCGCGCGGGAGGAAGACATGGTGACGAGCAGATTCCTGCCCCGAATGGTCGTCGCCGGCGCGGCACCCATTGCGGCCCGCGGCGGGCTCGGTGGCCGGCCGGCGGTCGACGCCACCGGCCTTCCCGGGGTCTATCTGGCGGGCGATTGGGTCGGGCCGGTCGGCCTCATCGGCGACGCGGCCCTGGCCAGCGGGCATGCCGCCGCTTTGCGGGCGGTGCGAGGGTGCCAGGTCACCCCTTCGACGTGAATCAAGATCCGTTTGAGGCGGCCCGGCCGCGTATCCGTGGCCTGGCCTATCGGATGCTTGGCACCTTCGCTGAGGCCGATGACGTCGCCCAGGACACCTGGCTGCGGTGGCAGGCAGCTGGCACGGACATCGCCAACGCGGAGGCCTGGCTGATCACCGTCGCTACCCGGCTCTGCCTTGACCGACTCCGTGCTGCGGCCCGGTCCCGGGAGGTCTATCCCGGGCCGTGGCTGCCTGAGCCGATCGTGACGCAGCCCGGTCCGGAGAGTGCAGCCGAGCTATCGGACTCCCTGACCCTCGGGTTCCTGGTGCTGCTGGACCAACTGGCTCCGGTCGAGCGGGCGGTGTTCGTCCTGGCGGACGTATTCGACGTGCCGTACGCCGAGATTGCGACCACAGTGAGTCGTTCCCCGGCGGCCTGCCGGCAGATCGCCAGCCGAGCCCGACGCAGACTCCGGCCCGACAAGCTGCCCGCCCACCCTGCCGCGGTCGACGTCGAACTTGTCCGGGGCCTGCTGCGTGCGCTGGCTTCCGGGGACGTGAACGAGGTAGTGACCCGGCTGGCGCCGCACGTTGTTTGCGTCACTGACGGCGGTCCAGGCCACCGGGCCGCTCGGCGCCCTGTGGTCGGTTCCGCCCTGGTGGCCCGTTTCCTCGTCGGCGCAGCCCGCCGCTACGGCCGCCATCTGGTGAGCCGCCCCGCCATCGTGGGCGGCTCAGCCGGCGCCATCCTCTCGGCTGGTGAGACCGTCGAGCAGGTGCTAGCGGTGGCGTCGAAGGACGGCGTCATCACCTCGGTCTACGTCATCCTCAACCCAGCCAAACTGGCCTCGGTTGGCCACCAGCCAGTCATGGACTAGCACATTGAAACGCCCGACCTCAGTCAGCCGCAGCCGCGCGCGGCACCTAGACAGCTGCGGTTTCGTCCGGCTAGTCGCCATGTTCGTGGCTGAGGTCCACGATGCAGAACCGATTGCCGTCCGGGTCGGCCAGCACGACGAAATCGGGGTCGTCCGGATAGCTGCGCCAGTCCACCCGCTGCGCCCCGAGCGCCACCAGCCTGCCTGCCTCCGCTTCCTGCTCCGCGAGGCTGGCCACCTGCAGGTCGAAGTGCATGCGCGGACGGTCGCGCGGCGGCGTCTCGCTCCGCTGCAGCGCGATCGCCGCGCCCGCGCCATCCGGCGGCACCAGCACGTTCGCCCAGCCGCCGAATCCGTCCTGCCGCAGGCGGTAGCCGAGCGCAGCTGACCAGAATTCCGCCGCCCGCTGCACATCGGAGACGCCGAGCACCACCACGCCGAGACGAAGCACGCTGCTGAGCCTAACGCCCTGGCAATGCCGGCACCGGGTACCTCCTCTAGCAAGCCGTCGGTGCGGGCCGGCCCATTCCCGTTCGGTTAGTGTCGTGCCCTCGCTGCTATCTGTTTGGCCGCGCCCAGATAGCCAGCCAGCAGCGCGTCGGCGACATTGCCGACCATGTCATCGCCCGGCAGGAAAGCCGGATGATGCAAGGTGTGCTGCCCGCCGGTGCCGAGGAACAGCATGAGCGCGGGCACGCTCGCGGTGTAGTAGGAAAAGTCGTCGGCGCCGCACGAGCGGAACGCGGTGTCGACGGTGAACCCGGCCGCGCGCAGCCACGGCCAGGCCGCCTGCGTCAGGGCGTCGTCGTTGACCAGAGCAGGCTCGCCATGCTCGATGGTCACGGTGGCGCGGCAGCCGTGAGCCGCGGCGGTGTGCTCGACCACCTCCCGGACTGCGGCGTGCAGCCACGGCCGGTCGCCTTCGTCCAGCACGCGCAGCGTGCCGCGGGCGGTTGCGGCCGGCGGGATGACGTTCGCCGCCTGACCGCCTTGCAGCATGCCGACTGACAACACCACCGCGTGCGTCGGGTCGGCGCGGCGGCTGACGATCTGCTGCAGCGACAGCACTGCCTGGCACAAGGCCACGACCGGGTCGGCCGCCAGCTGCGGGTAGCCGGCGTGGCCGCCGACCCCGTCAATGCGGATCTCCAGGTCGTCGGTGGCCGCGTTCACCGTGCCGACGGCAGCGGCAACCGTCCCAGCCGGCAGCTGGTGCTGCAAGTGCACCGCGACTATCGCGCCGGGTAGCTGTGCCTCCAGCGCGCCAGAGCCGACGAAGTCCCTGGCGCCGGATGGGATGCTTTCCTCGCGCGGCTGCAGCACGGCGAGCAGCGGCACTGGCAGTTCTCCGCGCGCGGCCGCCGTGCGGGCGGCGCGGCCAACCGCGGCCAGGCCAGCTAGATGGACATCGTGACCGCACGCATGCATCAGCCCGTTGCGGGCGGCGAACGAGGCGCCCGACTCCTCGGTCACCGGCAGCGCGTCCAGTTCGGCACGCAGCGCGACGCACGGCCCCTCCCGGTCGCCGATACGAACCAGCCGCCCGGTGCCAGCCACCGCCGGAGCCCCCGGGTCGCCAAGGGCCGCCGCCATCCGCTGCGCGGTACGGTGCTCCGCACCGGACGGCTCCGGGTTGGCGTGCAGGTCGTGCCGCAGGGCCACGGCACTGGCGAGCTCCGCTGCGATCGCCGCACGCAGTCCGGCAGCCAGCAGCTCGAGTGGTCCGCTCACGCGAGCTCCAGCCGGTACACGCGGGCCGCATTGGCCGAACCGATCAGCTGCGCGACGTGCGGCACATCGCCGGCTGACCACAATCCGTCGGCGACGAACTGCCCGGTCACCCGGGCGAAGTCGCGGCGGAAGCCGAGTGCCCCGAGATAGTGCAGCTCGGGCAGCCCGAAAGCGTCGGAGGAGAAGAGCATCTTCGCGAACGGGGTCAGTTCGAGTGCCTCGGCGAGGACCTCCGCCGAGCGCGCCCCGACGTGATTGAGGATCGCTCCCACGTCCATGTACGCGTGCGGGAAGACGCCTGCCAGGTAGCCAGCTTCGCGGTGGTAGGGGTAGCAGTGCAGCAGCATGATCGCCGTGCCGCTGCCACGCGTGGCCAGCAGGAAGTCATGCAGCAGCGATGGGTTCGCCCGGTGCAGGCGTACATCCGGGTCGCCGAATCCGACGTGGAACTGCAGCGGCAGTCCGGTGTCAACCGCGGTCCAGATCAGGTGCCGCAGCAGCACCTGGTCATCGAGGCGGCCGGCCGGGTCATTGGCTAGCTTGGCCAGCTCACGGCCTGCCGCGGCGGTGACAGCGGCAGCGTCCGGCCGCGCCGGGTCGAAGTCCAGGCCGAACCGGTAGGCCGCGATCGACTTGTAGCCGACGGCTCCGGCGGCCTCGGTGGCGGCGGCCAGCCGCGCGGCGAACTGGCCGGCGAACTCAGCGGCGGCCGGGTCAGCCCGCAGCACAAGGTCCGCGACCTGTTCCAGCCGGATGATCGGCCTGGCCGGAGTGAGGCTGGCCGCCGCGAGTTCGGCTGGCGTGGTCAGCAGATCGCCCTGATAACCGGTGTCTACCAGCCAGGCACTGACGCTGGCCGCCGTCAGCAGGCGCCGGTTGACCTCGACGGCGCCGAGGTCGGCCCGGCGCCGCAGGTACTCCTCGGCCGGCGCGTGCGGCTCCAGGTCCAGCACGGGCGCGCACCAGCGGCGCACCGCGAAGCCGAGCTGGCTGTCGAACATCGTCGTGCCGGCCGGGGCGGCCCACGGTGACTCGGTCAGCAGCTGCTCGAACCCCGGCCGGTCGAGCTCGGCGGTGACGACCCCGTGCACATGGTGGTCGATCAGCGGAAAGTGGTCGTCGGCGGCGTTCGCGGTCATGCTTCCTCCTCGGCCAGCGTGTCGGCCGCCGGATCGCCGGCCACGGTCCCGGCGAACAGGGCGTCGTAGCGAGCCATCCGCGCGAGCGGGCCGTCGCCGAGCCTGTCGACCAGAGCCGCGATGAGCGCCTCGACCAGTGCGACCGCCGGCGTGAGCGCATCGAACGGTGACGGCGATTGCACGCTGGTGGTCAAGATGACGTCGGCGTGGGCGGCCAAGGGGGACAGGTAGGGATCGGTGAACGTAATCAGCGTCGCGCCCTGGCTCTTGGCCATCGCGGCCAGGCGGACGGTGTCATGCTGATAGCGCCGGTAATCGAACGCCACGAAGAGATCACGACGGCCGACGTCGAGCAGCGAGCTGAAGCGGTCCGGGCCGGCCGCCGAGACCACACGCACGTGGCTCCGCAGGATCCGCAGGTGGGCTGCCAGGTACTCGGCCAGCATGGTGCTGAACCGGCCGCCGATCAGCGTTACATCCCGCCTTGAGTCGGCGAGCAGCCGCACCGCCTGCTCGAACTCGGGCTGCGGCAGCCGCTCGAAGCTGGAAATGATGCCGTCACACAGCAGCCTGGCTGTCTGGGACAGCAAGCTGCCCGGCTGGGCTGCGCCATCGTCGCGCAGCTGCGGCCGGTCGGCGTGTAGCTGGCGTGGTGACGACAGCCGCGCCGAGACCTCCGTCTTCAGCGACTGCTGGAAGCTGCCGTAGCTGTCGAACTCAAGCTTGGTCACCAGGCGGACCACCGTCGGCGCGCTGACGCCGGCGTCGGCCGCCAGCTTGGCGATCGGCTCGAGGCCGCGCACCGGATAGTCGGCCAGCAGGACGCGCGCGACCTTGCGCTCGGCGGGCGTGAGCTCGGGTACTCGCAGCTGGAGCCGCTCGGCCACGGTGAGCACCGCAGCCGCTCTGGACGGGGCGATCACTGCCGTGGTCACCGCGGCTGTGCCCGCGGTAGCGGGTGTTACCAGCGCCATCGAGTCCGCGCGACAATGTCCTCCGGGCTGGCGTCGGCGAACAGCTCGATCTCCGCTCGGCGCACGGCCAGGAATGCTTCCAACAACGGATCTCCCATCGCGGCGCGCAGGTCCGCACTCGCCGTCAGCGCGCCGACCGATTCGCCGAGCGACTGCGGCAGCCGGGTGACACCGCGAGCGGCCAGTTCGTCTGCGGCCATGCCCGCCGGGTCATCGGCGACCTCGTCCGGAAGCTTGGCGCCGGTGGCAATCCCGGCCAGGCCGGCGGCCAGGATCGATCCGGTCACCAGGTAGGGGTTGGCTGCCAGGTCGAAGCACTTGACCTCGAGGTTCGCGCGGATATCTTGCTCGCCGGCCGACCCGGTGACCAGGCGGAGTGCGGCCTCGCGGTTCTCCCGGCCCCAGCACTGGTACGCACCGGCCCAGTGTGCCGGCACCAGGCGCAGGTAGCTGGCCACGCTGGGGGCACCTACCGCGGCAAGCGCGGGTAGCGCGGACAGGACGCCAGCGGTAAACGCCTCGCCGTCGGCAGTGAGTCCGTGCCGCCCGTCACCGCCGGCGAACAGGTTCCGGCCGTCGCGCCACAGGCTGAGGTGTACATGGCCGCCATTGCCGACGCCGCCGGCCACCACCGAGGGCGCGAACGAGGACTGCAGTCCGTGGCGCGCGGAGACCGCGCGGATTGTCTGCCGGACCAGCACACTGTCGTCCGCCGCGCCGATGGCATCGCTCGGCGCAACCGAGAGCTCAAGCTGGCCGGCCGCGTACTCAGGGTGGAACTGCTCGACCACGATGCCCTGCCGCTCCAATGCCTCGACGACTTCCTCGGCATAGTCGGAGAGCTCGATGATGCGCGTCATGCCGTAGGCGGGGCCCGCGCAGGCCGGGACGAAGCGCCCGTCTTCTTCGATCCCGACCGCCCACTCGATCTCGAAGCTGACCTGCGCGGTCACACCTTGCTCGGCCGCGGCGGCAGCCATCCGCCGGGCGAAGGTGCGCTGACAGCCCGGGTAGGCCCGGCCCTCCTGCGTATACCGGTCGACCGGCGCGAAGGCCCAGCCGGGCTGGCCGGCCAAAGCGGTGACGTGGTCCAGGTCGGGGATCAGTCGCAGGTCGCCGCCCGGCCCGCCGATGTAGGAGCTCGTCGTGATCGAGTCGTCAACGACGAACACATCGAAGACCGGAGACATGCCGACGCCCCAGCCGGCTGCCCGCACCAGCCGGCCGACTGGGATCGCCTTGGCCCGGGTGATGCCCGTGTTGTCGACCCAGCAGAGGGCAACCATCGTCAGCCCGGATGTGGTCAGCCGGCTCGCGACCTCGCGCGCTCGCTCACCGCGGGCGACACGCTCGGCAGCGTCGAGCACGACCGGGCCTTGCGACATCCATCCAGTCACTGGTTACCTCGTTCGGTCGGCGCGGTCTCCGCGGGTGTGCGAATCGTTACACGCAATGTCGACAAGCGTCAATGCGTAATGGATTGATCAGACACACGCTGGTCGGGCTGGCGAAAGAGCCGGGCATCAGCCGCAATCGGCGGGCGCGGCGGCGACTGGCTCTGGGCGACGGTCGGCCTCGGGGAATGGCTGCTGGCCGGTGAGCCCGCGCCAGCCGGCCGCGGCAACAACCAGCAGCGCGATGCCGGCCAGGCCGAAGCCGGCCCGCGGGCCGGCGGCGTTGTCGACTAGGCCGACGAACGGGCTGGTGATCGGCTGGCAGCCGGGCAATGCCATGTTCCACACGCCCATGATCCGGCCGCGCATGGCCGGGTCTGCCGCGAGCTGAACCAGGGTGTTGGCACGGGCTATGAACCAGATAGAGGCGCAGCCGGTCACCGCGAGTCCGGTCAGCGCGAGGGCGAGGTCTGGCGCGCTGGCGGTGGCCAGGATCACAACCCCGGTCGCCATCGCAAGCACGCTGACGGACCGGCCGGTTGGGCTGCTGCGGCCCGCCGCGGCGAGGAGGGCGCCCGGCAGGGCGCCGAGGCCGAAAACCGCCATCATCAGGCCGTAGCCCCCGCCGCTCAGGTGGAAATCCCGAGTCGCCAGCAGCGGCAGGGATACGCCGAGGTTGAAGAGCATCCCGGAGGCGGCCGCGAGCAGCACACTGACCCTGATGGCCGGGTGGCGCCAGGCGTAGCCGAGAGCGACGAGGCGGCCCGAGCGCTGCGGCTGATCGGCGACTCGGCTCATCCCAGCTGGTGCGCCGGCTTGCGCCGCGGCGGCAGCCGGACCGGCGTTCTGCACCCGCGTGCGGTGCGCGATCAGCACAGCGAGTGGCAGCAGGTACGTGGCCGCATTGAAGACGCAGCAGGCCGAGACGCCCAGAGTCGCCAGCAGCGCGCCGCCCGCCGCCGGGCCGAGCACCCTGGAGGAGTTGAGGACGACCTCGTTGAGGCTGACCGCGCTCGCCACTCGCCCAGCGCCGACCAGTTCGATCACGTAGACCTGCCGGGCCGCGCTGTCCGGCGCGGCGATCATCCCGGTCACGATCGCGATCGCGAAGAGCATCCACAGCCGCTCGCTGCCTGTCGCGACAAGCACCGCCAGCACGCATGCCACGGCGATGAACAGGCTCTGGGTGATGAGCAGCAGGCGACGGGTGTCGTACCGGTCGACGAGCGCCCCGGCCCACGGACCGGCGATCAGCAGCGGCAGGAACATGAACGACCCCATCAACCCGAGGTCGAGTCCGCTTCCCGTCAAGCGCAGCACTAGCCAGGACTGCGCCACGCCCTGGGTCATTGTGCCGGAGGCCGACAAGACCTGGCTGGCGAACCATTGCCGGAATGCCCGGTCAGTCAGTGCGCGGAAGGCCTGGCGGAGGTTCGGGCGGTGCGCTATATTATCTGGATCCGTCATAACTTCTTTCGCTGCTCTCACCAATAACCTATCTGAGCACTAACGGCAAAGGGTAGGCAGTTAATCTTTTAGCTGGATCCGTTAGAATGGTCGGCATGCAGGACCAGCTCAGTGCGAACGAGTCGTGGCTGCTGACGCTGCTGGAGTGCGAGGGACCTCTGACCCGGGCGGAGCTGACGGATCGCTGCGGCCTGCCGAGGACCACGGTGACTGGTGCGGCTGCCCGGCTGGTCGATCGCGGCCTGGTGAGCGAGCACGATGGCGCTGCAGCCGGCCCCGGCCGCCCGCCGCAGACACTGCGCGTGACCGGCCGCCCGCGGCTGCTCGCCGTGGTGTCGGCGGGCGAGGCCGCGACGACCGCGTCGGTGCTGACCTACGCAGGCGAGCTGCTGGGCAGGTCGAGCATGCCACCCGGACCCCGGTCGCCGACCGGCCGCCGACCGCAGCGCGATGAACCTGAGCCCGCTGAGGATCGGCCGGCCGCTGCGCATCACTCCGGCCCGGCGCGGCCCGCCGGCGGCGCCTCCTCCGGCGACCTAGTGAAGCTGGCTCTGGATGCAGCCGGACTCCCGGCTAGCCGCCTTGCCATGCTGATCGAGGATGTCTCTGCTCCGGTCAGCCGGGTGGGGTCCAACGCACGGACGGCCGAGATCGACGGCCGGCGCGTTCCCGCCCTGCACGAGAATGACGCCAATCTCGGTGCGCTTGGCGAGGCCGTGTTCGGCGCGGGCCGCGGGCTGGACAGTTTGATTTTTGTGAAGCTCGGTCACAACGTCGGCGCCGGACTAGTGATCGGCGGGCAGTTGCGGCGCGGTGCTACCGGTTTCGCCGGCGAACTCGCCCATGTGCAGATAAGTAGCGACAGTGGCGCTGCGCTCTGCGTCTGCGGCGGGCGAGGGTGCCTGGCCACGCTGGTCGGCCCCTCGCTGGTCGGATTCGTCGAGCACGCCTACGAGCAGCGCCTGGCGCTATCGGAGGTGCTCGCGCTCGCGGCGGAGCGCGACCCCGGCGTGCGCCGCGTTTTCGCCGATCTCGGCCGGATCATCGGCAGGCCGCTGGCGGACCTGTGCACGATGATCGACCCTGATGCGGTCGTGGTGGACAGCACACTGGGCGATGCGGGGGACTTCGTGCTGGCCGGCCTCCGTGAGTCGATCGACCGGCATGCGGCCCCGGTTGTCGCCGACTCGCTGCAGGTGCTGCAGGGCGAACTCGGCGACGAGGCCGAGGCGCTCGGTGGTGTTGCGCTGGCACGGCAATTCCGGCTCGCCGCGGGAGCGCGCCGGCTACGCGGCTAGCACGCCGCCGCCATGCGAGCCGACCGCCGTCGGTGCGCGGCGGTAAGAGAATGGCCGCGTGCGGATCACCATCCGGGTGCTGCCAGGCTCGGTGCGGCCAGCGGTCGGCGGAGAGCGCCAGGGCGCCCTGGTCGTGCGGGTCAGCCAGCGGGCCGTGGCTGGGCAGGCCACTGAAGCGGCGCTGGCCGCCGTCGCGGCCGCGCTCGGCTTGCGGCGCAGCGCGGTGACGCTTGTGTCCGGCGCGTCCAGTCGGACCAAGATCGTCGACGTCGAGGGCGGGGACCCGGTCATGCTGGCCCGGTTGCTCACTGCTGGCGGGTCATCGTGATCGACGGTTCTGCACGAAGGGAACGCGCCCGCACCGGACTCGGTCATCCCCTGATCTCGGCCCGTTTGCAGTCCGGCCACATCACTTAGAGAAGACCTGGACCCGATATTCGCACGGCGTGTGCACGGCCAGGTGATAGGCCGAGCCTGGATGCCTGGGGTGCAGCGCGACCAGGTTCGTGCCGCCTTTGCCGCTGGTATTCACGATCCGCTGGACGTCAGATCCGCTGGTGTTCTGCATCCTGGCGTTGAAGTTTGCCGCGCCCTTCGGACAGCGGTACATGTAGTGCGCCGACGTGCTGGCTGACGGCACGTTGAAGCTGGCCGAGGTCCGGCTGCCGACGAACTGGAACGTCCTGATGAGGTGCGCGCCCGAGGTGCTGGGCGGCTGGTTAAAGGCCACGGTCAGGCCGGTGATCAGCCCGACGAGCGCGAGCATGCCGAGGATGCCCGCGCCGACCACGAGCCCCCGGCGGCTCTTGCGGGGCTGTGCATGCCGCGGTCGGCCTCGTGTCTGATATGTCCGCTCCCGCGGCCGCGCGGCCTGGTATGAGCCAGGTCCGCTGCGCGTGTCCTGCTCGCCGGGCGTCGGGCGAGTCTCCTGCTCGCTGCCGCGGTCGGCCTCCGGAGTACCGCCAGCCAGCAGACGGCCCGGCTCCGCCTGATCGGGCAGGTCCTGGCCGTGGGGTTCCTGGCCGTGGGGTTCCTGGCCGGGCGGCTCCTGGTCCGGCACGTCCTGGCCGTGTCCCGCCTGCCCTGGCTTGTTCCCTGGAGTGCCCCGTCCCCGCCCCGGATCCAGCGGTTCGCCCCGCTCTGGGTGCTGCGGGTCGTACGTCATTGGATGCCTCCCTCATACACTTTTAGGAAGTGGGGGCGCCCGGATTGACTCGTTGATGATCCCCTTGCCGGGCTCCTTTACCCCGGGCGGAGGCGTCCCGGGGGTGCCGAGACAGGAAACGACTCGTGAGACTTCGCGTTCTGGTTGGACAGCTCGAGATCGGCTGGCAGCCCGCGAACAACGCCCGGCGCATCGCCCAGCTGCTGCGTGCAGAGGCAGCGCCGGGCAGCCTGGTCATCCTGCCGGAGGCGGCGATTTCTGGTTACGACGACGACCTGTCTGGCCTCGATGCGCTCGATCCGGCGGAACTCCAGGCGGCGGCGGTCGCCGTCGCGGCGCTGGCCGTGGACCTCCGCGTGCACGTGGTCTGCGGGTCTCTCCTGCCCGAACCCGGTGGCTGGTGCAACGCGGCGTTGTACTTCGGACCAGGCGGCGAGCGCTGGATGTACCGCAAAGTGAACCTTGCGACGCATGAACGCGGCCGCCTGACCGCTGGCCGGTCCCTGCCGGTGCTGGAGCTGCGGCGCGGCGGCCAGGATGCGGCGGGCCAGGCTGGTGCGGTCCGGGTCGGCGTACAGCTCTGCCGCGAGCTGAAGTTTCCCGAGCAGTGGCACGTGCTCGCTCGCGGCGGTGCCCAGGTCCTCGCCTACCTGACCTACGCGGCCAATCCGACAATCCCGGCGGGCGTCTGGCGCAGCCACATCATCAGCCGGGCCGCCGAGACGCAGCGGTTCGTGGCGGCCGCAAACGTGGCTCACCCGCGGCAGCATTGCCCGAGCATGCTGGTCTCGCCGGCGGGTGAGTTGCTCGCCGAGAGCACCAGCACCGGCCCGCAGGCGCTGCATGCCGACCTCGACCTGACGCAGGTCAGCGACTGGCTGGTGAGCCAGCAGCGCGGTGAGGTTGTGACCATCGGGTACGCCGCCCCGGGTGCGGCCCGAGCCGACGCGGTCAGCACCGGATGACCGCACCCGGTGCCGACGTCGCGCCAGCGCGCGAGGTGACGGTCGTCGGCGTGCCAGCGAACTCCGCCGGGACCGCGGACGGCGTGGCCCGGGGCCCGGCTGTGCTCCGCGAACGCGGGCTTGCGGCCGTGCTGGCGAGCGGCCCGCGCCGCACCGACGGCGGCGACGTCGTGGTCGCGCTACCCGCGCGACCGCAGCGTGGCCCGTCCGGCTTGCTGGCCGAGGACGAGCTTGTCGCGACGATCGGGCAGGTGCGAGCGAAGGTAGCGGCTGTGCGGTCTGCTGGCTCGTTCCCAATCCTGATCGGTGGTGACTGCCCGCTGCTGCTCGGTGCCGTGGCCGCGCTGCAAGATGAGGACGCTGCCGCCGGGCTGCTGTTCGTCGACGGGCACGAGGACGCGTGGCCGCCCCTGGTCTCGCTGACCGGCGAGGCGGCTGATTGCGAGCTCGGCCTGGCCCTGCGGTTGTTTGACGCTGGACTGGATGCCAGGCTGCGCGCGGCACTGCCCCGGCTGCGCTCGGAAGCCGTCGTGGTGGCCGGACCACGGGATGCTGCCGAGATCGCCGCGGCCGGAGTCTCGACGCTGGCCGGCCGGCTGCGCGCACTCATCCGCCCGGCCGAGCTGAGCACCGCTGCGTTCGCTGCGGCAGCGGCCTCGTTGCCCTGGCCATTCTGGCTGCACGTGGATCTCGACGTGCTCGCGACCACGGAACTCGCCGCAGTCGACTACCCGCAGCCCGGCGGGCTCACCTGGGGGCAGCTCACCGCGATCACGGCCGTCGGCCTCGGTCTGGCCGGATGCGCGGGATTGTCCGTATGCATCTATAACCCGGATCTGGATGGCGACGGACGGGGAGCGGCGGCGGTCGTGGCCTACCTGGCGCAGGCGATCGCGCTCATGACTGCCTGACTCCCCGCAGTCGTCACCAAGTTCCGGCCACCGACGGACCTTCGCCCCTGCAGATCTCGTCAAACCTGGCGTGTACTGGTGGTGTCGGCCCAGTCGTCTTCGCCTGGGAGTGGACATGACTGCTGCTCTACCAATGCCGCCTGGTGCTGCGCACCAGCCCGGCGAGCCGCAATCCGCGCAGGATATCGCCCGCCGGAGGATGTGCTCTTCGAGGACCAGCCCCCGGCCCCCGGCCCCCGGCGCCGTGAGCCATCAGCCGGCGGCCACCGATCTCGGCGGGTAGTGTGCCTGCTGATGGAGCCACAATCCGGCATCGAGCCTCGCCGTGGCCGACCCAGGGACCGGGGCGCGCACCAGCGGCACGGGCAGGCAGAGCGAAGTGCGGAGGCCCGAGATGGACTGGGAAGAGCTCGTCACGTATTGCCTGGCCAAGCCCGGTGCCTGGCAGGACGACCCATGGGGCGACGGCGTGGTGGCGAAGGTCGGCAGCAAGATCTTCGCGTTCCTGGGCGCTGGCAACCCGGCGAGCGTAGGGCTCAAGTGCGGGTCCAGCCGTGAGGTGGCCGACGAATGGCTGGCCAGGTTTCCCGTTGACGCGTCGGTGATGGCCTACATCGGCCGCTCGGGCTGGAACACGCTGCGCGCTGACGGCGGCATTCCGGCCGAGGAACTGCTCGAGGCGATCGACGCGTCCTATGACGCGGTGGTCAGCAAGCTGCCCAAGAAGGAGCGTCCGGCCACCGCCTGACACGAGTCTTCCGGCGAGGCGGGCTGTCATAAATCGGTTGCGTCCTGCCAAGGCGGCCGCGACCATGACCCGATGACCTGGACAGCTCCTGATGTGACCCGGCCAGAGCCCCCAGAGGTGGCGGACGAGCGCACAGCCCTGCAGAGCTGGCTCGACTATCACCGCACCACGCTGCGCTGGAAGTGCGCCGGCCTGTCCGGCACGGAGCTTGTCGCCCGGCCGGTGCAGTCCTCCGGCCTGTCGTTGCTCGGCCTGGTCAGGCACATGGCCGAGGTGGAACGGTCCTGGTTCCGGTACCGGTTCGGCGGCCAGCGCGACCTGTCGGGGCTGTACTGCACCGACGAGTACCCGGACGGCGACTTCGACCTGGCCGATCCGGCCGGCGCGGAGGCCGATTTCGGCGCGTTCTCGGCCGAGTGCGCCGCTGCCGATGACGCAGCGCGCGGACGATCCCTGGACGACACGTTCGTACACCCGCGCACGCATCAGACCATGGACCTGCGCTGGATCTACCTGCACATGATCGAGGAGTACGCCCGGCACAACGGGCACGCCGACCTGATCCGCGAGCTGATCGACGGCGTCACCGGCGACTAGGTGCCGCGCAGGTGGTTGAGTCTGACCAGCGACTCGTCCAGCTCGGCTGTGAGCGACTTGATCAGCTCGGCGACCGGTACGACCTCGTTCATCCGGCCGATGATCTGACCGACCGGCATCGGGATCACCGCTGGGTCACCGGCCCGCATCAGGCGGTGGTGAGCCTCCGCTACCAGCAGGTTCTGCAACGGCATTGGCAGCGGGTCCGGAGCACCCGGCTCCTGCCAGGCGTCGGTCCACCGGTTCTTCAGCAGCCGGGCCGGCTTGCCGCTGTAGATCCGGGAGCGGACCGTGTCGGACGACGTGGCGGTGAGCAAGGCCTCGCGCACGCTCGGCAGCGGTGACAGCGCCGCGTACTCCGCGGTGACCAGCCAGGCCGAGCCCATCCAGACGCCAGCGGCGCCAAGCGCGAGGGCGGCCGCGATCTGGCGGCCGCTGCCGATCCCGCCTGCCGCGAGCACCGGCACGTCCGCGCCGACCGCGTCGACGATCTCTGGGACCAGCACCATGGTGGCGATTTCACCGGTGTGACCGCCTGCCTCGTAGCCCTGCGCTACCACGATGTCGACGCCTGCCTCGACATGGCGGCGGGCGTGCGCGGCCTTGCCGGCCAGCGCAGCGACGAGCATGTCGCGATCGTGTGCCCGCGCGATGATGTCAGCTGGCGGCGGGCCGAGGGCGTTGGCAATCAGCCGCGCCGGATGCGACAGCGCTACCTCCAGCTGCTCCCTGGCTACCGAGTGCAGCCAGCCGAGCACGCCATCGGCGGCCCGGGTGCCGTCTGGCAGCGGCGGGACACCGAGCCGGGTGAGCGTCTCGTCGACAAATTCCCGGTGGCCGGCCGGGATCAGCTGGTTCAGGTCGACAGCTGTCCCCTCGGCCGGGACCTTGGCGGGCATCACCACGTCGACGCCGTAGGGCTTGCCATCGGTGCTGGCGTCCATGAAGCTCAGCACTTTGTCGAGCTCGGCCGCGTCATTAAACCGCACGCAGCCGAGCACGCCGAGGCCGCCGGCCCTGGTGATTGCCGCGGCGACGTGCTCGGACGGCGTGAAGCCGAAGATCGGGTACTGGATGCCGAGCCGGTCGCTCAGCGGCGTGTGCATTCCCGCGACTCCTCAGGCGCTAGCGGCTTTGGTGGTGCTGCTGGTGGTGGAGTCGGCCGCGGCGGGATCAGCTGCGGGCTCGTCAGCCTGGGCAGGCACCGGCGGCACCGTCGAAGCGGCTGGTGCGTGCTCTTCGGCGTAGCGGCGGGCCCAGCCATAGTCGGCCTTGCCGGCCGGGGTGCGGCCGAGCGGGGTCACGACCCAGACCGACCGCGGCGTCTTGTACCCGGCGATCTGGGCGCGCAGGTGGGCATCGAGCGCCGCCAGGTCGATCTCCCGCCCGGCCCGCGGCTGGATCAGGGCGGCGACGCGTTGCCCGAGCCGATCGTCCGGCACGCCGATGACGATGGCGTCGAAGACGTCGGTATGCGACTTCAGCGCACCCTCCACCTCTTCCGGGTACACCTTCTCGCCACCGGTGTTGACGCAGGTGTTGCCGCGGCCGAGCAAGGTGATGGACCCGTCCTGCTCCACCTGAGCAAAGTCGCCGGGCACGACGTAGCGGCTTCCGTCTACTTCGACGAACAGCGCCGCCGTCTTGGCCGGGTCCTTGTAATAGCCGAGCGGGATGTGGCCGCCGCGGGCGATCCGGCCGGTGCCGCCCGGTCCGAGCGGCCGGTTGTGCTCGTCGATCACGATCGTCGAAGGGCCCGCGGTCACGGTCGGGCCACCGGCCTTCTTCATGCCCGGTGCGGCGTAGCCCAGCCCGGTGAAGCCAGTCTCTGACGAGCCGATCGCGTCGGTAATGACGACGTTTGGCAGCAGCTTCAGGTACTGCTCCTTCACGGTCGGGGAGAAGATCGCGCCGTTGCTAGACACGGCCAGCACGGAGGAGACGTCGTATTCCTCTTGCTCGTACGCCTCGATCAGCGGCCGCGCCATCGCATCGCCGACGATGACGAGAACGTTGACCTTATGCCGCTGGACGGCCCGCCACACCTCGTGCGGGTCGAACTGCGGCAGCAGCACCACGGTGTCTCCGCCGAACAGGGCCGGAAGCGTGCTCCACTGCGCGCTGCCGTGGATCAGCGGCGCCGTCGCCAGCCGGACCATGCCGGCCGGCCCGGCAGTGCCACGGCGGATCTGTGCCCACTCATCCGCCAGGCGCTCGCCGGTGGTGAAGTCGACGCCGCCGCCGAGCGTCCGCCAGACGTCCTCGTGCCGCCACAGGACGCCCTTGGGGTATCCGGTCGTACCACCGGTGTAGAGCATGTAGATGTCGTCGGGACTGCGCTCGCCGAAATCGCGGTCAGCTGATTCGCCGTCGATGGCCGTCGCGAAATCGGCCGCGCTCGGGGGCAACGGCACCCCGCTCGCATCCTCGATGGCCAGCGCGGCGCGAAGGTCGGGGAACTCCGGCAGCAGGGTCGCTACCTTGCCGCCGAACTGCCGGTCAAAGACCAGGCCCTTGAGCTCTGCTTCGGTGAACAGGTAGCGCAGCTCGGCTTCGACGTACCGGTAGTTCACGTTGACGGGGATGGCTCGCAGCTTGTAGCAGGCAAGGAAGGTCTCGATCAGCTCGATCGAGTTCCGCCCGTACGCTCCGACATGATCGCCGTGGCCGACGCCGGCCGTAGCGAGGTAGTGCGCCAGCTGGTTGCTGCGCGCCTCCAGGTCGCGGTAGGTGACCTCGTTGTCGCCGCAGGCGATAGCCAGCCGCTCGGGTACGGCATCGGCAGCATGCTCGAAGAGGTCGGCGATGTTCAGCGCCATGGGTATGAAAGTAGAACGTGTTATCTTTCCGCACAAGGAGGTCCCGATGGCCGCCGCCCCGGAGGAGCCGCACGCGCTCGTCGAATTGCGCGAGCACGTGCTGATCGTGACCATGAACCGGCCGCAGGCGCGCAACGCGCTGAGCGGGCCGATGATGGCGATCATGCAGCAGGCCTGGGACCGGGTTGACAGCGATCCGCAGGTGCGCGCCTGCATCCTCACCGGCGCGGGCAGCGCGTTCTGCGCGGGGGCAGACCTCAAGGCGATGACCGCATCGCACCCCGGCGAGTCGTTCCGCACCGGCGCGTTCGACCCGTCGGTGATCGAGCCACTGCTGAAGGGCCGGCGGCTCACCAAGCCGCTCATCGCCGCGGTCGAGGGCCCGGCTATTGCCGGCGGTACCGAGATCCTGCAGGCGACCGACATCCGGGTGGCCGGCCGCGGCGCCCGGTTCGGGGTGTCCGAGGCGCGCTGGGGTCTCTTCCCGCTGGGCGGGTCCGCCGTTCGGCTAGTGCGGCAGATCCCCTACACGGTCGCGGCCGACCTGTTGCTCACCGGTCGGCACATCACCGCGGCGGAGGCACTGCAGATCGGGCTGATCGGGCACGTCGTCGAGGATGGCCAGGCGCTGGCCAAGGCACTGGAGATCGCCGCGATGATCGCGGCGAACGGGCCACTAGCGGTCCAGGCGATACTGCGGACCATCCGCGAGTCCGAGGGCCTGCCGGAGAACGAGGCGTTCGCGCTGGAATCGCAGCTCGGCATGGCCGTGTTCGCCAGCGAGGACGCCCGGGAAGGCCCGCGGGCATTCGCGGAAAAGCGCAAACCAGACTTCTCGGGCCGCTGATCCGAGGCGACGTGCGGGTCTGCGCGGATCTACCCGCAGCCGGCTACGCGTAGACCGGCAGCGACGAACACGGCGCAGTCCTATGGCGGGCCGACCCTCGCCGCACGGAGCCGGACAATCGCCATGGCGCCCAGCCCGGTTGCGATGGTGGCGGCCGCGGAGACCAGCAGCGTGTCCTGAGCGCCGAGCCAGGCGGTGAGCGGGCCGCCGAGCGCGGTGCCAAGCGGAGACGCGAGCACGGTCAGCGCGCCGCGGGCGGCTAGCACCTGGGACAACATCGCCGGCGGGCTTTCCCGCTGAAACAACGTGGCAGACAGGGCCGGGTAGGGCGCGTACAGCAGGCCGCCGACGGCGAAGCAGACCAGGGCAGGGACGGCCAGCCGCAGCAGACCCAGCGGCGCGAGCGCAGCACCCCAGCCGATGACCGCCACCACCAGGACCGGCCAGAGCGGAAGGCGGCGGGCGAGTCCGGCGGCGATGCTGCCGGCCGTGGCGCCGATCCCGAACACGGTCCAGAACAGGCCGAGCAGGCCTGCGCCGCCGTGCAGTGGCCCCGTGACATACAGCGGCAACGCGACCTCGACTGGTCCGTACAGGAAGAAGTAGATCAGGGTCAGGATCAGCAGACCCGCCAGCGCCGGGCTGCGGACGATCACCGTGAATCCACGCACGCGTTCCGGCTCGGCGGCGCCAGCAAGCTCAGCCGCACGAGGCCGTCCCCGCGCCGCCGCGGCTGCCACAGCCAGGACAGCGAAGGATGCCGCGTCGGCGGCGATCGGCACCGCCGGGCCGACCGTTGCGACTGCCAGGCCCGCGAGCAGCGGCCCGATGACGTAGGCGGCCATGCCGAAGCCTGACAGCAGCGCATTGCCCGCCGTCCGCGACTCCGCGGGCAGGTGCTCGGCAATGAGGGTGTACTGACCGGACAGCCCCCAGGCATGCAGCAGTGAGGATGCCGCCAGCAACGCCACGTACGACCAGGCGCTCAGGACGCCGAGCGCGTACAGCACCGGGATCGCGCCAAGGGTCACCGCACGCAATGTCGCGTCCGCCGCGACCAGGTGCCTGCCTGTCAGCGCACGCAGGGGCCTGGCCAGCAGGACCGCACCAGCCGCACCTGGCAGCGTGTAGGCGGCGACGGCCGCGCCTACCAGCAGGCCGCGGTCGGCTGGCGCGGTGATCCGGATCGCTAGCCACGCCACGCCGACGGCGCTCATCCCGTCACCGACGGCCGAGACGGCGAACGCAGGCAACAGCCGCCGCAGCATCGGTGTGGCAAAGACCGGCCAGAAGGCAGACGCCTGGAAGCGCGCTCTTATCGACCGGCCAGCGGCGATAACTCTGACTGCCACGGAATCTGATCCTCGGCCCGCAAGCGCGCTTGATGTCAAGACCCCGGCCCGGGCCGGTGGTCGTCGGTGCGTCAGAATCTGGCCGGCACTGCCACCGCCATCCGCCACTCACCGCGGCCGGACCCTCTGGCGCGCAAATCTAGAACGTGTTTCACTTTGATGCTGTGACTGCCGCCGACATCGAGCCCTCAAGCCAGCCACCGCTGAGCGCGCCGCTGGAGATCAGCTTCGATTACACCCGCTCGCTCGGGCCGGCCCTGAGCCAGTTCATGACCGGGCTGGCGAACCGCCGGATCCTTGGCTCCCGCAGCGCCGATGGTCGGGTGCACGCGCCGCCAGCCGAGTACGACCCGGTGACCGCCGCCCCGGCCCCCGCTGACCTTGTCGAGGTGGGGCCAGAGGGCACCGTCGTCACCTGGTCGTGGCAGCCGCGGCCGGGCGGCGGCCAGCCACTGCAGCGCCCGTTCGCCTGGGCGCTGATCCGGCTGGACGGTGCGGATACCAGCTTGCTGCATGCGGTGGACGGCGGATCACCCGGCGCGATGCGCACCGGTATGCGCGTCCGGCCGCGTTGGGCGGCGCAGCCGCGCGGACACATCACCGACATCGAGTGCTTCGAGCCGGCTGACGCGGCTGGCACGGTCGCGGCCGGGAGCGCTCCCGCGGCGGAGGGTGAGGACGGGCTCGTTCCCGGTCACGATGCCCAGCCAGTCACGATGATCACCACTCCGGTCCGGCTCAGTTACGTACACACCGCCTCGGCGGAGGAGAGCCGCTATCTGCGGGCGCTCGGCGATGGCAGGCTGGCTGCTCAGCGCTGCCCGGCGTGCGGAAAGGTGTACGTGCCGCCGCGGGGAGCGTGTCCGACCTGCGGCGTGCCGACTACGACCGAGGTGGAACTGCCCGACGCGGGCATCGTGACGACGTTCTGCGTGGTCAATGTGCCGTTCCAGGGCCAGCGGGTGCCCGTCCCGTACGTCGCGGCTTCGGTGCTCCTGGACGGCGCCGACATCGCGTTCCAGCACCTGATCCTCGGCTGCCCGCCGGACGAGGTGCGGATGGGCATGCGGGTCCGGGCAGTGTGGAAGCCGCGCGAGCAGTGGGGGACTACCGCTGAGAACATCGACCACTTCGAGCCGACCGGGGAGCCGGACGCGCCGTATGAGTCGTACGCACACCACCTGTAAGGGGCGGGTCGAGTGACCGAAGTCGCAGTTGTCGGGTTCGCCGAGGCACCGAGCGTCCGCCACACCGACGGCACCACGAACGGCGTGGAAATGCTCGTGCCGATCTTCGCCGAGGTCCTGGCTGCCACCGGGCTCACCAAGAACGACATCGGCTTCTGGTGCTCCGGGTCGTCGGACTACCTGGCCGGGCGGGCGTTCTCGTTCGTGTCAGCGGTGGACGCGATCGGGGCGTTCCCGCCGGTGATGGAGTCGCATGTGGAGATGGACGGCGCGTGGGCGCTCTACGAAGCATGGCTGAAGGTGCTGACCGGCGAGGCCGACATCGCGCTCGCCTACGGATTCGGCAAGTCGTCGGCCGGTGACCTGCGGCGGGTACTCGCCCTGCAACTCGATCCCTACGTGGCCGCGCCGCTATGGCCGGACTCGGTGTCCGTCGCGGCGCTGCAGGCCCGGCTTGGTCTCGATCAGAACCTGTGGACGGAACGAGCCATGGCGGAGGTGGCGGCGCATAGCCGGGCCGCGGCCAGGTCGAACCCCCGAGCGCAGCTGTCCGGTTCCGTCGGTGCGGACGACTTGCTGGCCGCTCCGTATGTGGCCGATCCGCTGCGGGCACATGACTGCGCGCCGATCACCGACGGTGCGGCTGCCGTGATCATCGCATCCGCGGACCGGGCCCGCGAGCTGTGCGACCGCCCGGCCTGGATCACCGGGTTCGACCATCGGATCGACTCCGGGGAACTGGGCGGCCGGGATCTGACCGTCGCGCCGTCAGCTGCGGCGGCGGCCGCAGGCGCGGGCGGGGCCGGGCCCGCGTCGGGGGTAGAGGTGGCCGAGTTGCATGCGCCGTTCACGCACCAGGAACTGATCCTGCGGTCGGCCCTGGACCTGCCGAGCTCGGCACGGATCAGCCCGTCGGGCGGGGCGCTCGCCGGCAACCCGATGTTCGCCGCGGGCCTGGCCAGGATCGGGCATGCGGCCCGGCAGGTCTTCACCGGCGCGGCTGGCCGTGCGCTCGGACATGCGACTAGCGGCCCGGCGCTGCAGCAGAACCTCGTCTGCGTGCTGGAGGCGCGATGACACCCGGCAGAGGAAAGGTCCGCGCCGCCGTCCTTGGCACCGGCCAGACGGCGCACCGCAGCAAGCGGCCGGATGTGTCGGTGGCCGGCCTCGTGCGGGAGGCGGTCGATCGCGCGCTCGCGGACGCGGGGGCGGACATCGCGGACATCGACGCGGTCGTGGTCGGCAAGGCACCCGACCTCTTCGAGGGCATGATGATGCCGGAGCTGTACCTGGCTGACGCACTCGGCGCGGTCGGCAAGCCGCTGCTGCGCGTGCACACGGCCGGGTCGGTAGGCGGCGCTACCGGCGTCGTCGCCACGAGCCTGGTGCAGGCTGGCGTGCATCGAAAAGTACTCGCGGTGGCGTTCGAGAAGCAGTCAGAGTCCAACGCCATGTGGGCGCTGTCGATCGCGCCGCCGTTCACGATGCCGCTGCTGGCTGGCGCCGGCGGGTATTTCGCGCCGCACGTGCGCGCCTACATCCGCCGATCCGGCGCGCCGACGCACATCGGCGCGATGGTGGCGGTCAAGGACCGGCGCAATGGCGCACGCAACCCGTATGCACACTTGCGCCAGCCGGACATCACGCTGGAGTCCGTGCAGGCCTCGCCGATGCTGTGGGATCCGGTTCGCTACGACGAGACGTGCCCGTCCTCCGATGGCGCCTGCGCGGTGGTGATCGGGGACCAGGCCGCCGCGGAGGCGTCGGCGCGGCCAGTCGCGTGGATCCGGGCCACCTCGATGCGCACCGAGCCGACGATGTTCGCCGGCAAAGACCATGTGAACCCGCGGGCGGGTGCCGACGCGGCGGCCGCGCTCTGGCAGGCCGCCGGCATCTCCCGGCCGATCGACCAGATCGACGTGGCGGAGATCTACGTGCCGTTCTCCTGGTTCGAGCCGATGTGGCTGGAGAACCTCGGCTTCGCGGAGGCGGGCGGCGGCTGGAAGCTGACCGAGGCTGGCGAGACGGAGATCGGCGGCGTGATCCCGATCAACCCGTCCGGCGGCGTGCTGTGCTCCAACCCCATCGGCGCGTCCGGGTTGCTCCGGTTCGCCGAATCGGCGATGCAGGTGATGGGCAAGGCCGGCGAGCACCAGGTAGCCGGCGCCCGGACCGCGCTCGGACACGCCTACGGCGGCGGCTCGCAGTACTTCTCAATGTGGGTTGTGGCCGACACGCCCGGTTAGGGGCGGCCAGACAGACTGGCCCGGGATCTGCGCAAGTGGCTGTGAGCTGCAGAGATCGTCCCCTCCTCCCACGTCCAACGAGGTTTTACTGATAACGCCTCGCGTTAATAACGCGAGGCGTTATCATGTGTAAGATGATTCGCTCCTTCGCCGACAAGGACACCGAGGCCGTCTGGCGGCGGCAAAGGTCTCGTCGGATCGACGCTTCACTGCAAAGGGCGGCATGGCGCAAGTTGGCGATGCTAGACGCTTCGGAGCAATTAGGCGACTTGCGGATTCCGCCAGGCAATCGGCTGGAGAAGCTCTCAGGAATGAGGGCCGGCCAGTACAGCATTCGGGTCAACGAGCAATGGCGGATTTGCTTCCGATGGTCAGACGCAGGTCCAGAAGATGTCGAAATCGTCGACTATCACTAGGAGGAGGTATGACGGCGGATACGATCATGGGCCCGGTGCACCCCGGCGAGATCCTCTACGAGGAGTTCCTGGCGCCGCTCTCACTGAGTCAGTACCAGCTTGCTAAGGAAATCAATGTCCCGGCGCGCCGGATCAATGAGATCGTTCATGGTCAGCGCCGAATAACCGCAGACACTGCGCTGCGGCTCGCCCGGTTCTTCGGCACGTCTGAGCGCTTCTGGCTGAATCTCCAGGCTCGCTACGACCTTGAGGTCGAGAAGGATCGACTTGGGGACACACTCGATGACATCCGGCCGATCAGTGCCGCGGGCTGAAATCAGCGGTACCTGACCGGGAGCCGCTTCACCCCGTTCAGCCAGCCGGAGCGCAGTCGCTGTGCCTCGCCGGCCTTGCTGATGTCTGGCATCGCGTCGGCGATCGCGTTGAAGATGAGGTCGATCTCCATCCGGGCCAGGTTGGCGCCCAGGCAGTAGTGCGTGCCGGTGCCGCCGAAGCCGACATGCGGATTGGGGTCGCGCTGCACGTCGAACCGCTCCGCGTGGTCGAATACCTCCTCGTCGAAGTTGGCCGAGCGGTAGAACAGACCGATCCGCTGACCGGCTTCGATGTGCTGGCCGCCGAGCTGCGTGTCTGTGGTGGCGGTGCGCTGGAATACGGTCACCGGGGTGGCCCAGCGCACGATCTCGTCGATGGCGGTCGCGGGTCGCTGCGCCTTGAAGATCTCCCACTGCTGCGGATTGTCGAGGAAGGCCAGCATGCCGTGTGAGATCGCGTTCCGCGTGGTCTCGTTGCCGGCCACGGCCAGCAAGATGAAGAAGTACCCGAACTCATCCTCGCTGAGGGTGTCCCCGTCGATCTGGGCGCTGACCAGCTTGGTGACGATGTCGTCGCGCGGGCAAGCGCGCCGGTCGGCGGCCATGACCATGCTGTAGCCGAGGATCTCGGTGGCGGCCGTCATCTCGTCGCCCTGGAATTCCGGATCGTCGTAGCCGACCATCTCGTTCGACCAGGCGAAGATCTTGTGCCGGTCTTCCTGTGGCACGCCGATCAGGTCAGCGATCGCCTGCAGCGGCAATTCACAGGCGACGTCGGTGACGAAGTCGCCGCTGCCCTCGGCAAGGGCGGTGGCGACAATATGCTCCGCCCGCTCGGCCAGGATCTGGCGGAGTGCGTTGATCGAGCGCGGGGTGAAGCCACGGGAGACGATGCCGCGGATCTTGGTGTGGTGCGGCGGGTCCATGTTCAGCATGATCACCCGCTGCAATTCGATCGCTTCGCGGGGTGTGCCGATCGCGTTCCGGACGATCGCACCGTTCGCCTCACTGGACCACGTGTCGCTGTCCCTGGATACCGCGACCACGTCGGCGTGCCTGGTCACGGCCCAGAAGCCGTCGTCGGCGAAGCCCATGTCGGCGGGCTGCGGGTTCCACCAGACCGGCGCGGCCCGGCGCAGCTCGGCGAATTCCTCGTGTGGCACGCGGGCCGCGTACAGATCAGGATCGGTGAGGTCGAAGTCTGGCGCTATCCGCGGCTGGGTCACAACGGGCCTCCGGACTTGAAACGTGTTCTAGTGGGATTGAAGCACGGTGGCGCGCTGTGGTGAACTGCTCCAAGGCAGAAATTAAGAACACGTTCTAGTTCGGTGCTGCCTGTTGGCCGGGCAGACGGGAGCTGTCATGGGCACTGCGGTCATCGTCGAGGCGGTCAGGACACCTATCGGCAAGCGGCGCGGCGCGCTGTCCGGTCTGCATCCAGCCGAGATTCTCGGCCACACGCAGACTGCGCTGCTCGACCGCGCGGGCCTCGCACCGGCCGCGGTGGAGCAGGTCGCCGGTGGCTGTGTCACCCAGGCAGGCGAGCAGGCAGGCAACGTCACCAGGACGGCGTGGCTAGCCGCGGGGTTGCCCCACCAGACCGGCTGCCTGACGTTGGATGCCCAGTGCGGATCAGCGCAGCAAGCAGTGCACCTGATCGCCGGGCTGATCGCGGCCGATGCGATTGACGTCGGGATCGGCTGCGGGGTCGAGGCGATGAGCCGGGTCGGCCTCGGCGCCAACATCGGCACCGGCATCGGCTCGCCTCGCCCTAGCTCGTGGACCATTGACATGCCCAACCAGTTCGAGGCGGCAGAGCGCATCGCCAGGCGCCGCGGCATCAGCCGCGAGCAGCTCGACGCCTTCGGCCTGGCGTCGCAGCGCAAGGCCCAGCGAGCGTGGGCGCAGGGCAGATTCGACCGTGAAGTGGCGCCCATCGAGGCGCCGGTCCTGGACGGCGACGGGCAGGCGACCGGGCAGGCAGAGCTTGTTTCCCGCGACCAGGGCCTGCGAGAGACCAGCCTGGAGGCGCTGGCCGGGCTGAAGCCGGTGCTGCCGGACGGCCTGCACACGCCGGGCACGTCTTCCCAGATCTCCGACGGTGCCGCGGCCGTGCTGCTGGCCGAGGCTGGCCGGGCGCAGGAGCTCGGCCTGCGCCCGAGGGCACGGATCCTGGCCCAGGCGCTCATCGGGGACGAGCCGTACTACCACCTGGACGGGCCGGTCGCCGCTACCGAGCGAGTGCTGAAGCGCGCCGGCCTGACCATCGGTGACATCGATGTATTCGAGGTGAACGAGGCCTTCGCCTCGGTGGTCCTCTCCTGGATGAGCGAGCACGACCCAGATCCGGACAAGGTCAACGTGAACGGCGGCGCCATCGCGCTCGGGCACCCGGTCGGCAGCACCGGATCGCGGCTGATCACGACCGCCTTGCACGAACTCGAACGCCGCGACGGCAGCATTGCGCTGGTCTCCATGTGCGCGGGCGGCGCGATGGCAACCGCGACCATCATCGAGCGGGTCTAGGAAGCTTCCGGGAAGACGGCGTCGCCCTGCCAGAAGTACCACTGGTAGCCCCATGGGTCGGTGACGTGGCAGGTCCGCGGCCCGTATCGCTCGTCCTTCGGCGGGTCGATCTCGGTGCCAGCGGCCAGGATTCGGCGATACTGCGCATCCACGTCCGTGACGTGCACGATCAGCAGGCCGCCGGCGCCGAAGTCCGGGCTCGCTCCGGACGGGGCGCTGATGTCAGCATGGGTCGGCCCGATCGCGATCTCGCCCTCTAGCCAGCGGCCGTCCATGTCCCTTACCTCCCGGGTGGGGCCGAAGCCCAGCACCCGGGTCAGCCACTCGGCTGCCGCGTCACCGTCGGGGTAGCGGAGATACGCCGTCACGCCAAGGAACTCCGTCTGCTCAGTCATGAGGTCATCATGGCGGACCTGCCCCGATCAGCAATTGGACAAAACGGCTGCAGATGGAGGTGCAGACTGAGGATTCAAGAGTTTCAGGTCATTTGCCGTGGACACCACAAGGTGAACGGGGTAGCGATCCGGGGAGGCAGGCGTGGCGGTCGAAGCAGGTATCAGGACGGACATTGACCTCAGCACGGCAAGCGAGCTGGCCCAGCAGCTGCGGGTCGACTCGGTGCGGTCCAGCACGTCCGCGGGCTCGGGGCACCCGACCTCCAGCATGTCGGCCGCCGACCTGCTGGCCGTGCTGGTCGGCAGGCACTTGCGCTACGACTGGGACAACCCGGCCGATCCCGCCAATGACCACCTGATCTTCTCCAAGGGTCATGCGTCGCCCCTGCTGTACTCGGTATTCAAGGCCGTCGGCGTGGTCTCGGACGAGGAGCTGATGAACACCTACCGCCGGTTCGGGTCGCGGCTGGAGGGCCACCCCACCCCCGATCTGCCGTGGGTGGACGTGGCCACCGGGTCCCTTGGCCAGGGCCTGCCCGACGCCGTCGGCGTGGCGCTGGCTGGCAAGTACGTGGACGAGATTGCCTACCGGGTCTGGGTGCTGTGCGGCGACAGTGAGATGGCCGAAGGCTCGATGTGGGAGGCGCTGGACAGGGCCGGGCACTACAAGCTGTCGAACCTGGTCGCGATCGTGGACGTGAACCGACTGGGCCAGCGCGGGCCCACCGAGCTGTCCTGGGACACCGATACGTACCGGCGCCGGGTCACGGCATTCGGTGCCCGGGCGCTGGTAGTGGACGGGCACGACCTGGCCGAGATCGACCGCGCTATGCGCGAGGCCAGCGAGCCTGCAGGAGACCAGCCGACCGTCATCCTGGCTCGCACCCGCAAGGGCCGGGGGTTCTCCGAAGTGGAGGACATGGAGGGCTGGCACGGCAAGCCACTGCCGCCGGAGATGGCCGAGCGCGCCGTCATCGAGCTCGGCGGCGAACGTCACCTCGTCGTGCGGGGCCCGAAGCCGGCACCCGCCGCATCGGCTGCCCTGGCGAGCCGGGATGGTGCCGCGAAGGTGCAGCTGCCCAGTTATGCGACCGGTGAGAAGGTGGCTACCCGCAAGGCCTACGGGCAGGCACTGGCGGCGCTCGGCGTTCGCCGCGACGTGGTCGCGATGGACGGCGAGGTCTCCAACTCCACCTACGCCGATCAGTTCGCGCACGAGCACCCTGAGCGGTACTTCGAGATGTACATTGCCGAGCAGCAGCTCATCGCGGCTGCCGTCGGTTTCAGCGTGCGGGGGTACCGGCCGTTCGCTTCGACGTTCGCGGCGTTCCTGACCCGCGCCTACGACTTCATCCGGATGGCGGCGATCTCGAAGGCCAGCATCTGCCTGTCCGGCTCGCACGCGGGCGTCGAGATTGGTGCCGACGGGCCGTCGCAGATGGCCCTTGAGGACCTGGCGATGCTGCGAGCGGTGCACGGCTCAACGGTGCTGTATCCGAGCGACGGTACCAGTGCGGTGGCCCTGGTGGCCGCCATGGCGGACCTGGACGGCGTCTCGTATATGCGGACCACCCGTGGCGCCTACCCGGTGCTCTACCCGGCCGGCGAGCCGTTCCCGGTCGGCGGGTCCAAGGTGCTGCGCAGCAGCGACGGCGATCAGGTGACACTCATCGGCGCCGGGGTGACGCTGCACGAGTGCCTGGCAGCGTTCGACTCGCTGGCCGCCGACGGGATCGCCGCCCGGGTCATCGACCTGTACTCGGTCAAGCCGGCAGACGGGAAGACTCTCCGCGCAGCCGCCGCCGCGACCGGTGGCCGGTTCGTCGTCGTGGAGGACCATCATCCAGAAGGCGGACTCGGCGCCGCGGTACTTGATGCGCTCACCACGGCTGGACGCGCGGACCTGTCTGTCGCGCATCTGGCGGTACGAGAGATGCCAGGTTCGGGCACGCCAGCGGAACTGATGGAAGCGGCCGGCATCAACGCCCGGCACATCGCCGAGGCGGCCAGCAAGCTCGTGCGAGCGGGGTCCTAAGCACCCGGACTCAGCCTGGCCTGGTCGGCGCGCCCGGCGCGGCGGCGTCGAGGTCAGCCTTGGTCAGCACCGCCCGGACGCCGATGCCCTCGGCTGCCAGCGCGCTCTGGCCAGGCGGCGACCTGTCGATGGCGCACACCACGGTCTCGACCGTCGCGCCTAGGCCCCGCAGGGCGCGGGCGGCAGCCAGCACGGCGCCGCCGGTCGTGATCACGTCCTCGATGAGCACAACAGCCCGGCCCGCCGGGTTGTCGCCCTCTGCCAGCTTGCCCGTGCCGTAGGTCTTAGCCTGCTTGCGCACGAACAAGGCAGGCAGGCCGGTCAGCTGGCTCAGTACGCTGGCCAGCGGGACGCCGCCAAGCTCCAGGCCGCCCAGCACCTCGGCGCCCGCCGGAAGCAAGCCCGCCATGAACCCGGCGACCCGGCGGATTAGCGCGGGATCAGCCTCGAACAGGTACTTGTCGAAGTACTCGTCGGCGACCTGGCCGGACCGGAGCGTGAACCGGCCCCGGAGGCGGCAGCGGGCATCGATGTCGCGGGCAATCTGCGCGAGCTCGGAATCGGCCATACCCCGATCATCGCGCACTGGCATTGAGCCGACGCTGATGGCACGTTGCTGACAAGCCCGTGCCGCTAACGAATAATGCCGGGCCCGGGGCTAAGCCCCGGGCCCGGCACTGGAATGTGTGCGGACCGCCTGGCGGGCGGCCCTGTCTCAGCTACCCGGAAATCTTGTAGCTGTAGGGCAGCGCCGCGATCTCGTCGCCACTCGGGTCGCCGAAGATGTTGTTGAAGCCCGCCACCGTGAGGTCGTCGACGAACAGCGTGCCCGAGTGCACCGAGCCAGCCGCGCCACTTGCGGCGATCGTCACCTTAATCGTGGCCGTGCCACCCGCTGGCACGAGGACCGGCGAGAGCACACCGTTCGGCTCGTTGACTGCGGTCCAGGCGTCACCTGTGGATGAGGTGACGGCCGAGTCGAACGCCTTCGTCGTGACCTGGAAGGACGCCGCCGCCGTGGTGGGCGGCACCGTGTCCGGCGTGCTGGTCGTGCCGTTGGTGCTGCCGAACGGCCCGACCTCGGTCGGGTTCAGGCTCCACAGTCCTGGGCTGACCTCCGCGTTGTTGAAGGTGAGGTTGGCCGAGTTCCCGGACTGGACGCCCTCGAGATCTGGGTCACCAGGGAAGTAGCTCGAATCGAAGTTCACCGGCACGCTGCCGGTGGTCGTGAGGTTCTCCTGGATTTGCGAGGTCTCCGAAGGGACGAAATAGTACGGGAACGGGATGGCGCCGCCGGCCAAGGCCTTAAGCGGCAGCGTCATGCTCTCTGCGTTGACGTTGCTTCCATTCAGGTTCATCAGCGGCATGGTCACGGTGGAGCTCAGCCGCGGGTCTACGAAGTAAGCCTCCGGTGAGCTTCCCGAGTTATGCACCTTCACCGTGAAGGATGTGGTCGAACCGCTCGCCAGGGAGCTGCCGTGCGGCAGGTTGCTGGAGACCGGGGCGGCCGCAAAGCTGATCGTGCCCGCGAATGGCTCGGCCACCTCGTTACCGCTGTTGACCCCGTCGAAGGACAACGCGAGTGTCCAGCGGCCGGCCTGCGGCTTCACATGGTAAGCGTCCACCGACAACGTCGACTCGGCGTTGCCGCTGCTGTCTTCCGTCACGTTGGTCGAGTAACCCAGGTTCTGCCCGCTCGGGTCGATCAGATAGGCGGTTACCACGTCGCCAGGGTCATTGGCGAAGTGGACGTCCGCGTGCACGCTCGCCGCACCCTTGGGCACGGTGAACTGGTAGAAGTTGGCCTGACCCGGCGCACCGGCCCGGCCGTTACCGCCGGTCAGAACACCGGAGAACGAGCCGCCCTTAGCGTTGGTCCGGATCGTGGTGCGGATCGTCACCGGAATCGTGGTCTGGTGGCCGATCGCATGCACCACGACGGACTCAGCCGTGTCGCCCGCCGCAGCCGGGCTCTTCACCCGGAGCCTGGCCGTCGCGGTCTTGCCCGGCCGGACGAACAGGGTGCTTGGGCTGATCGAGCTGGCCGGTGTGAACTTCTCGGTGTTGGCGGACCACTGAACCGGCCCGCTGGTTCCGACGCCGCCCGCGGTCGCCCCGTTCAGCTCGGTGAAGAAGACCGCAGTCCACTTCCCAGCCGGCGGGTTTGTCACCTGGATGTCACCAAAGTCGGCCAGGCCCTGCGGGTCGGAGTACGCCGCGTAGGTCCCGTTCGGTTCCAGCAGCGCTACGTGCAGCAGTGAGGTCTGCCCGGTGAACTGGTAGTCGAAGGAGAAGTCCAGCCGAGACGTACCGGAAACGCGCGCGACATGGAACGGAACCTTGTCGAAGACCTCCTTGACGTCGCTCCAGATGGGGAACACGCCGGTGTTGGCGCTGGCGGACGACGGGTCGAGGGTGAAATGGCCGCGAGCGGTGAAGACCGACTTGCTCAGCGCGCGAGTCGACAGCAAGACCCGCTCCGTGCGGGAGCTCGTGTTGGTCACCGACACCGTCTTGGTGGTGGTGGCGCCGCTCGGCTGAGAGACGTTCACCTGGCTTGTGTTGACGAGCAGGCCACCGGAGCTGGACGGGACCTTGATCGTCCGCGCCAGCTTGACAGCTGCTTCCACGTTCAGTAGTCCAGCGCCCTGCTGGGTGGCGGGGGCGTCGATGTCCGTCGCGGTGCTCATCAAGATCTTCTTGACCAGCGCCGGCGTCGGGTCGGTGCCGTGGTGTGCCGCGGCGTAGGCCTGGATCACGTCGGCTGCAGCGCCCGCGGTCAGCGGCGAGGACTCGCTCGTGCCGCCGGTGAACTCAATGGGCGCGCCCGCCGTATCGGACAGGTTGACGCAGTCCGAGAACATCTTGGTATTCGCGTCACACAGCGCCCAGTTGCTGTCGCCCGGTGCGACCAGGTCGAGCGTGTTGCCAGCCTCGGAGAATCCGCCCGAGGACAGGTCGGCGAGGTTGTTGTCGACGAACTTGCCGTTCGCGCCAGGCACCCTGAAGCCACCGAAGTTGGCCTGCGCGTAGCTGCGGAAGGTGGTGGTTGCGCCAACGCTGATCACGTTGGGGTCGGTGGCCGGCGAGCCGATCGTGCTTGTCGAGCCGGCGTCGCCACTGGAGACGACCACCGTCACGCCGGCCTTGACGGCGGCGTCGTCGGCCTGACGGATGACGTCAGCGGCCAGGTCCGGGACGCCGTTATTGCCGAATGACTCGTTGATGACCTTCGTGCCGTTCGCGACCGCGAAGTTGATGGCCTGCAGGAAGGCTGAGGTGGTCGTGTCGTTGTTCTCGGAGAACACCTTCTCCGCCAGGACGTTGGCACCAGGTGCGACGCCGCGGATCTTGATGAAGCAGCCGCCCGGGATCTGGTTGCCGGGGCTGAGCGCGGAGTTCAGGTTGTAGGTCGCGTTGCCCTGCGCCGCGATGGAGCTGGCGTCCAGGAATGCCTCGCCGCCGGTCGTCGGAGCGTTGACCCCGTCGGTGGAGAAGTCGACCTCGTTAACGACAGGAGATCCGGCCGGCGAGCCCTTGGAGGCGAACTGGGCATTGCGCTGGAAGTCCGGGTTGGCGGGGTTCAGTCCGTCGGCGATCAGGGCGACAGTCACGCCAGCGCCGGTGGCGCCGATCTGGTTGGCCTCGACCGAGTGGATGTTGAAGAGCGCCTCGGGGTTCAGCTGCGGGTGCTGCTGGCTGCTGCAGAGCCTGGAGGAGATGGCGGGGCTGCTCTGGCCCGAAGCCGGCGATGTGGAGGGGCCGGTGAAGGTCTCGGCTGGGACTACGGGTCCGGGGATGACCTGGTTCGGCACGACCTCGGCCACGGCCGGGTTCGCGGCCAGGCTCTGTGCGCTTGCGGCCGTGGTCTTGGCGACGACGGCGTTGACCAGGCTGGTGGAGCCGAGTTCGGATCCTCCAGCGGAGTGCAGCTGATTCACCACTGGCTTCTGCTCGGACTGCACCGCCGTGTGCCGGGCAGCTGACCTGACGCCAAGAGTGGAGTTCTGGTTACGAAGGATGACGATGTAGTCATGTTGCGCGCCACTGGCTGGGTGGCTCGCATTCGTTGCTGCCGCGGCTATGCCTGCCGGCACAGCAGTGGCAAAGGCGACCGCAGGTACTGCGGCCATGATGATCCATCTAGCGCGTCTGCGCGAGCGCATTCGCTACCTCCCAATAGCTGCCTCGGGCTGGGCTTGTCGCCGGGAAACGGCGCAAGATTAGCCCCTCGTCCGCACTTTTAGATAGATGCGGCCGGTACTTTCACGCACCAGCGGTCGTTCCGGTTCACTTGCTGAGATTTACGGATGCTGGCTGCTGACCGAGATGATCTCACCAGTTAGGTAACTCGAATAGTCACTGGCAAGAAAGGCGATCACAGTTGCAACCTCCCACGGGTCGGCGCCGCGGCCAAATGCCTCATGACTGGCCATATCCTCCAGCAGGTCCGCACTCATGACCCGGGCCAGGAACGGATGTGGGGCCAGGCTCGGTGCGACCGCGTTCACACGGATGCCGTAGGCGGCTACGTCCATGGCCGCGCACCGGGTCAGCGCCATCACGCCCGCCTTCGCCGCGGCGTAGTGAGCCTGCCCCTGCTGCGCCCGCCAGCCGAGTACGGACGCGTTGTTAACGACAACGCCATGCCCCTGCGGGACCATTTGCCGCAACGCCGCCCGCGTGCACCGGAACGTGCCGTGCAGCGTCACGTCCAGCACGCGCGCCCACTGTTCGTCGGTCATTTCCAGGATCGACGTAGTGCCGCCGAGCCCGGCATTGTTGACCATTACATCGATTCGCCCGAAATGACGGGTTGCCTCGCCAATCAGGCTGGTCACCGAGGCGTCGTCGGTCACGTCACAGACCACCGCCGCCACGCGGTCCCCGTACTCGCCAGCGAGTTCGGCGGCGAACGTCGCGAGCCGGCCCGCATGCTGATCGCTGATCATCAGGCTGGCGCCCTCCTGCAGGCACCGCCGCGCGGTAGCCGAGCCGATGCCGACGCCGGCCGCCGCCGTGATGACCACCGTCTTGCCAGCCAGCAGGTCCCGGCCGGCCGGAGGCTGTGGTAGCGGGACCCGGTTGGGCGGCGCTGGCAACTCGGGCGCGGTCATGGCCGCGCCTGCCGGGGCAGCCCGAGGGCTCGCTCGGCGATGATGCCGAGCTGGATCTCCTGCGACCCGCCGTAGATCGTGTCGGCTCGGCTAAACAGATGCAGGCGCTGCCAGTCATCAAGTTCGTAGGGCGTGCCGCGCGCGAGCATCGACGATGCCCCGAGCACGTCCATCGCCAGAGCGCCAAAATCTCGGTGCCACCGGGACCACAGCAGCTTGACGACAGACGCGTCCGCGGCCGACCCGGCGGCACCGGCTGGTCCAGCTGTGCCGGTCTGGTCGGCCGCGCTGGTCTGGTCGGCTGCGACCGCTGCGCCGCCGTTCCGAAGTGAGCCGTCGAGCATCGCGACTACCTGCGCTCTCATCACCTGCAGGCCGATCCAGGCTCTCGCCAGCCGGTCACGCAGCAGCGGGTCCCTGGCCGCACCAATCCGCCGTGCCGCCGCCACCAGCGCGTCGAATTCGCGCTGGTAGCCGACCTGCTGCCCGAGAGTGGAGACGCCACGCTCGATGGCGAGGGTGGCCATGGCGACCCGCCAGCCGTCGCCGGGCCGACCGACGACCAGGTCCCGGGCGGTGCGCGCGCCGTCGAAGAAGACCTCGTTGAACTCCGAGGTGCCGGTGAGCTGGCGGATCGGACGCACCGTGATGCCGGGCTGGCGCATCGGGACCAGCAGGTAGGACAGGCCAGCCGAGCGCCTCGACCCGGGCTCGGTCCGGGCGAGCAAGAAGCACCAGTCGGCCACCGTCGCGAGCGACGTCCACACCTTCTGGCCGGAGATCACCCAGTCGTCGCCATCGAGCACCGCGGTCGTGCTGACCGACGCCAGGTCGGATCCCGCGCCGGGCTCGGAATAGCCCTGGCACCACAGTTCATCAGCAGCCGCGATTGGCGGCAGAAACCGGGCCTGCTGCGCAGGCGTGCCGAGCGCGATCAGGGTGGGGCCGAGGAGTTCCTCGCCCATATGCCCGACGCGCGCAGGGGCGCCGCTGCGCGCGTATTCCTCGTGAAAGGTGACTTGCCGCGCGAGCGAAGCGCCACGCCCGCCATGCTCGACCGGCCAGCCGATGCAGGCCCAGCCGCTCGCCGCCAGGTGCCGGTTCCAGGCCAGCCGTAGCTCGAATTGCTCGTGCTCGCGGCCCGGGCCACCCAGGCCGCGCAGACCGGCGAACTCGCCCGTGAGGTTGTCTTCCAGCCACTGCCGAATGTCCTGGCGGAACGCATCTTCCGCTGCGCTCAGCCGCATCCGTGACCTCCTGCCGACCCGTTGCCGAGCCAAGCCAAGCACACCCGTCCGCGATCACGGAAGGTCCGCCTGGACCCGTAACGGAACTGTCGTCGCCATCGCGCGGTCATGCGCGCATCTGGCCAACCTCCGCGGCCGCGAAGTACGCTCGCCCTACCAAGCACTTGCTTGGCTGAGCAGGCTCGCGCAACCAGTCCGTCGCCAGCACCGAGGAGCCTTTGTGGACCTCACAATCCCGGCTGCGCTGGCAAGTGCCTCCGCGCGCTTCGGCGACGCCATCGCGATCGCCGAACCCGGGGGACCGCGGCTGACCTACCAGGAATTGCACGAGCGCGTGCAGGCAATCGCGGCTGCCCTCGCCGGTGCGGGCATCGCTGCGGGCGACCGGGTGGCGGTCTGGTCGCCAAACACGCACCACTGGGTCCTTGGCGCACTGGGCGCGCAGGCCGCAGGAGCGACCCTGGTGCCGGTCAATACCCGTTTCACCGGTGCGGAAGCGCTGGATGTGATCGGCCGCAGCGGCGCGAGCGCGCTGCTGGTGGCCGGGCCGTTCCTCGGCACCGATCGCCTAGCCGCGCTGCGCGCGGCCGCGGCGGCCGAGCCGGGCAGTCTGGACCGGCTGCGCCTCGCCATCCGCGTGCCGGTGACAGCCGATGCGCCGGACGCCAGCCCGGACGGCCCAGCCTGGGGAGCCGGTGCGGACTGGCCCGGCTGCGCTCTCCTGGACTGGGCGGAGCTGGAAAGGCGCGGGGCGAGCCCCCGAGCCGCCATGAGTGCCCCTCGGATGGCCGCGACCGACCCTGACGATGTCAGCGACATCCTGTTCACCTCGGGGACGACCGGCCAGAGCAAAGGCGCCATGAGCTCGCACCGGCAGGCGCTCGAGGTCGCCGGGGCGTGGGCCGAGTGCGGACAGGTCACGAGGTCGGACAACTACCTGGTGATCAACCCGTTCTTCCACAGCTTCGGGTACAAGGCCGGGATCCTGGTCTGTCTGCTGACCGGTGCCACCATCGTGCCGCAAGTCGTCTATGACGCGGAGCAAACCATGCGGCTGATCCAGGCCGAGCGGATCACGGTACTGCCCGGCGCACCGACCATTTACCAGACGATCCTCGATCATCCGGCGCGCGGCAGCTACGACCTGTCCAGCTTGCGGCTTGCGGTGACAGGCGCCGCCGTCGTGCCGGTCGCGCTGGTCGAGCGGATGCAGGCCGAGCTCAGCTTCGACACCGTGCTCACCGCGTACGGGCTGACCGAGGCGGTGGTGGCGACCATGTGCCGCCCCGGCGACGACCCGGCGCTGGTGGCGCGTACGTCGGGCCGGGCGACGGCTGGCTTCGAGGTGGCGATCGCACCGACGGCCGGGCCAGCTATCCAGTCGGGCCACGACGGGCCAGTCGGGCCGGGCGCCGAGTCGGCCGAAGTCCAGGCGGCCGGCGAGATCTTGCTGCGAGGGCCGAACGTCATGCTCGGCTACCTGGACGACCCGGCTGCGACGAAGGAAGCGGTCGACGCTGACGGCTGGCTGCACACCGGCGATGTCGGCTGGCTCGACGCTGGCGGTTACCTGTCTATCACCGACCGGCTCAAGGACATGTACATCTGCGGCGGGTTCAACGTTTACCCGGCTGAGGTGGAGCAGGTACTCGCGCGCCTGGACGGCGTGGCCGAGTCGGCGGTGATCGGCGTCCCGGACGAGCGGCTGGGCGAGATCGGGAAGGCGTTCGTGGTAACGCGGGCGGGGCGGGATCTCACGGCCGCGGACGTCGTCGCGCACTGCCGCGGGCGGCTGGCGAACTTCAAGGTGCCGAGGCAGGTCGAGTTCCGCGACAGCCTGCCCCGCAATCCGTCGGGCAAGCCGCTGAAGCGGCTGCTCAGGGAGGAGTCGCGATGACCGGCCAGCCAGGCGATCCGGACGACCGCGAGCCGGTGAACGGCACCGGCGCCGAGGATGTCATCCGCTACGAACGACGCGACCGGACCGCTGTCATTACGCTGAATCGGCCCCGGTACCGGAACGCGCAGAACTCGGCGATGACCTATGCGCTCGACGCGGCGTTCACCCGTGCCGTCGACGACGATGGCGTGTCGGTCATCGTGCTGGCCGGCGCTGGCGACCACTTCTGTGCCGGGCACGACATCGGCACTCCCGGCCGGGACGCGGACAAGAGTTTCGAGCGCAAGGCCGTGACGTGGTGGGACCACGTCGGCAAGCAAGGCGCGGACGCCAGGTATGCCCGCGAGATGGAGGTCTACCTCGGCATGTGCCGCCGGTGGCGGGAGATCCCCAAGCCATCCATTGCCATGGTGCACGGCGCGTGCATCGCGGGCGGCCTGATGCTTGCCTGGGTCTGCGATCTCATCGTTGCCTCCGACGACGCGTTCTTCGCCGACCCGGTCGTCCGCATGGGCATCCCCGGCGTGGAGTACTTCGCGCATCCATGGGTCCTCGGCCCGCGCTTTGCCAAGGAGATGCTGTTCACCGGCGACCGGTTCAGCGCGAAGCGGGCGTACGAGCTGGGCATGGTGTCGCGCGTGGTGCCGCGGGACGAACTTGGCGACACGACGTTCGCGCTGGCCGGCCGGATCGCGGCGATGCCGGCGTTCGGGCTGGCCCTGGCCAAGCGTGCGGTCAATCAGTGCGAGGACCAGATGGGCATGCGGCCGGGCATGGACTCCGTCTTTGGCCTGCACCACGTCGCGCACGCGCACAACGCCGAGACCGGAGCCGATTCGCTGGCCGGGATGGACGCCAGGTCGATGAAGCAGGCATCGGCCGGGTGAACCTGGACCTCGATCCGCCGTCTGCGGAGTTCCGTGCCGAGGTGGCGGCCTGGCTGGCGGACAACGTACCTGCGTCCCCGCTGCCCTCGGTGGACACCGCCGATGGATTCGCGCTGCACCGCGCCTTCGAGGCGAAGCTCGCGGCGGCGCGTCTGGCCGCCGTCTCCTGGCCGGCCGAGTACGGCGGGCGGGACGCGTCCTTGCTGGACTGGCTGATCTTCGAGGAGGAGTACCACGCGGCGGGCGGTCCGGTCCGGGTCGGCCAGAACGGGCTCTTCGTGCTCGCGCCTACGCTCTTCGCGCACGGCACGCGAGCCCAGCGCGACCGGATCCTGCCGCCGATGGCTCGCGGCGACCAGGTGTGGTCGCAGGCCTGGTCCGAGCCGGGCGCGGGCAGCGACCTGGCCGCGATCCGGTCCCGGGCGGTGCGAACCGACGGCGGCTGGCTGCTGTCCGGGCAGAAAACCTGGAGTTCGCGCGCTGTGTACGCGGACCGGGCGTTCGGGCTGTTCCGGTCCGACTCGTCCGCCGGGCGGCACCGGGGGCTGACCTACCTGATGTTCGACCTGCGGGCCGACGGCGTCACGGTACGCCCGATCCCGCAACTCGACGGCGAGCCGGGGTTCGCGGAGATCTTCCTGGACGAACTGTTCGTGCCGGACGAGGACGTCATCGGCGAGCCCGGGAACGGCTGGCGCGTGGCGATGAGTTCGGCCGGGCACGAACGCGGTCTGACGCTGCGCAGCCCAGGCCGGTTCGTCGCGGCCGCGGGCCGCCTGGCCGCGCTCTGGCGCGCGACCGGCGACCCCGCCGATGCTGCGCTGGGCGCCCGGGTTGCCGACGCCTGGATCGGCGCGCGTGCCTACCAGCTGCACGGATACCGGCTCGCCAGTGAGCCAGGCGGCTCCGGCTCCACGGGGTTCGAATCCAGTCTCGGCAAGGTGTTCTGGTCCGAACTCGACGTGGCACTGCACCAGGCCGCGCTCGAACTGCTCGGGCCGCGGGCCGAACTGCGCGAGTTCGATGCGCCCGGCGGGCGCTGGCTGGACGGCTATCTGTTCGCGCTGGCCGGCCCGATCTATGCGGGAACGAGCGAGATCCAGCGCTCGGTCATTGCCGAGCGTCTCCTGGATTTGCCGCGATGACCGGCCGGGTTACCGCGCTCGGTCATCGCCAAACAGCTCCGGGCCGTGCTGTGACCGGCCCGGCGGCGACCCCGCGAGGCGGGCGCTGATGGACTTCACGCTCTCCGCCGAGCAGCGGCAGTTCGCCGGGGCGGTGCACGAGCTGCTTGCAGCCGCGGACGGGCCGGCGGCCGCACGCCAGTGGGCGACGGGCAATCGCGAGCCGGGGCTGAAAATCTGGGCGGCTCTTGCCGACGCGGGCGTGACCGCCCTGGTGATCCCGTCGCGCTACGGCGGACTGGCGGCTCGGCCCGTCGAACTCGCGCTCGCGTGCGAGGAAATCGGGCATCACGCGATCCCGGGCCCGGTAGCCGAGTCGCTGGCGGC
>DASXMP010000145.1:0-1922 GCA_036495585.1 Streptosporangiaceae bacterium | reverse complement strand
CGCACGCCGCTCACGTCCACCTTCGCCAGGTCAGGCTGATCGGGCATGAACTCGATCACCTCACCCGGTATGCCAAGGCACATGTGCTTATCCCTTCACCATGTCCAGTACGACCCTGACCGCCTCGTCGACGGCGGCGGCGACCGGCTCGCTCAGTTCCATCCGGTACTCGATGCTGGCGGGCTCGCAGCCGACGACGAGAATCCGTCCCGCCTTCGCGCCGAGCATGTCCAGCACCCCGAAGATCACGTCGGGCTGCATGCCGTGCGCGTTGAAGAGCTGGCTGCCCTCCACGGATTTTTCGGCCGACACCCGGTGCTCCTCGGGGTCTACCTCGACGACCGTGATCGTGCCCGGCTCGCCGCCGCGCGGGGCCGCGTCCACCAGGATTGTCGTCTCGTAGCCGTGGCCGGCCAGGTCATAGGCCAGGTGCATGCCGCTGATCCCGTAGTCGGCCACCCGCACCCCGTCCGGGATGTCCGCCGTGGCCAGCCGCCTGGCTACCTCGACGCCGAACCCGTCGTCGCCGAGGAAAACGTTGCCGACGCAGGCCACCAGCGTGCGGGCCTTCATCGCTCGGCCCCGGCCAGCTCGGCGTGCGAGGCGAGGGTGAGTTCCCACAGCACCTGGTAGGTGGTGGTCTGTATTTCCTGGATCCGGTGCACCGAGGCGCTGGGCGCCACGAACAGGTAGTCGATGCTGTCCAGCTCGGCCATCTTGCCGCCGTCGTAGCCGGCCAGGCCGATGGTGAGCATGCCGCGGCGGCTCGCCTCGTCGAAGGCCCGCAGCAGGTTCTCCGAGTTCCCGCTGGTGGACATCCCGACCGCGATGTCGTTCCTGGTGCCGAACGCGGCGATCTGCCGGGCGAACACGACCTCCACGCCGACGTCGTTGCAGAGCGCGGTCAGCACCGACGTGTCGTTGGCCAGGCCGAGGGCCGGCAGCGGGGCCGCGTCGCCGGCCGGGTTGAGGAACAGGGTGGCGAGTTGCTGCGCGTCGGTGGCGCTGCCGCCGTTGCCGAACGCGAGCAGCCTGCCGCCCGCGGCGAACCGCGCGGCGGCCTGCCGCGCGCACTCGGTCAGCCGGTCCGCGTCGCGCTGGCCGGCCAGCCGGCGAAGCTCGAGGATCTCCTGGGCCTTGGCCACGGTCGAGGCGCGCACCTGATCGAGCACGGCGGACAGATCCGTCTTCTCGGCGTACAGGAACGGGTAGAGCGACTCCATCGCATCGGAGCGCTCTGTGCTTTTCTCGCCGGAGAGACGCCCTACGGCACTTTCCTGGCCGGAGAGACGCCCTACGGCACTGCTCTCCTGCCCATTCACTGCGCGGCCTCCACGACGGCGATGGCTTCCTTAGCGTGCACCAGGATCGTGTCGCCGACTCCAGCGCAGACCAGGGCCACGCTGACCTCTTCGGTGCCCTGGCCGGTGTCCACCACGGCGAGGTCGTCCGGCAGCAGGCGCAGCACGGTGACCTGGACCGCGGTGTCCGAGCAGGTGATGCAGACCTCGTCGTGGCACTGCGGGACGGGCGCGCTCATGCGACCACCCCGGGCGCGAGCACGCCCGGCTGCTCGAAGAACACGTGCACGAGTTCCCAGAGCACGTGATAGATGGTCACCTGGATTTCCTTGACCACGCACGGGTCGTCCGAGGCGGCCAGCAGCAGGTGGTCGACGGCGGGTGAGCCGGCCAGCGCGCCGCCGTCGCCGCCGGCCAGCGCGATCGTGAGCAGGCCGCGCTCGCGGGCCGCGGTGAGCCCGGCGCGGACGCTGGGGCAGTTCCCGTCGGCGGAAATCCCGAGCGCGATGTCCTGCGGTGCGGCGACGTAGCGGATCTGGTGCGCGAAGATCGCCGCCATGCCGTCCCGCGCGGCCACCCCGGTGACGGTGGCCACGTCCGTGGTCAGCGAGATGGCGGGCA
>DASXMP010000144.1:0-41446 GCA_036495585.1 Streptosporangiaceae bacterium | reverse complement strand
GGACTGGCCGCTGTGGATCGCGTTCATCGCGCTGGCCGCCTACACCTGGACCTCGGGCTGCGGGCGCCGGCGCTTATCGCGTTCGTCAAGGACACCCTCATTTACATCATGATCCTCGTCGCTGCCATCTACATCCCCTACAAGCTCGGCGGCTACGACGTCATCTTCCACAGAACGGACACCACCCTTTCCGCCAAAGGGCTGAACACTCTGCTGACCGGCTCGCAGTACCTGGGCTATTCGACGCTGGCCCTCGGTTCTGCGCTGGCCCTGTTCCTCTACCCGCACGCGGTGACGGGCGTGCTCGCATCCCGCAGCCGGAAGACGGTCAAGAAGAACATGTCGCTGCTGCCCGCGTACTCGCTGATGCTGGGCTTCATCGCGCTGCTCGGCTACATGGCACTGGCCGCGCACGTCAAGCCGGTGGGCGGCACGGCGGCCAAGCCCGACTCCACCACGATCGTGCCGGTGCTCTTCAACAACGAGTTCCCGCACTGGCTCGCGGGTCTCGCCTTCGGCGCGATCGTTATCGGCGCGCTTGTGCCGGCCGCCATCATGGCGATCGCGGCCGCCAACACATTCGCTCGCGACATCTACAAGCCCTATATCCGTCCCGGCGCTAGTGACCGCGAGGAGGGGCTGGTTAGCCAGATCACCTCGATCGTCCTCAAGCTTGGCGCAGTCGGCGTGATCGTCGGCCTGAAGGTGACCTTCGCGCTGGAGTTCCAGCTCATCGGCGGCGTCATCGTCATCCAGATCCTGCCCGCTGTCGTGCTCGGCCTGTACACCCGGTGGTTCCACCGTTGGGCGCTGGCGGCCGGCTGGATCTGCGGCATGGGGTTGTCTGCCTACATGCTGTACGTCACCAAGAGCCCGACCGCGAACCATTTCGGCAGCGCCTCCTTCGCGCTGAGCACCTGGGGTCTGGACACCAAGGTGACGATTTGGACCGGCATCGTCGGCGTGGTGGCCAACCTCGTCGTTGCCGTCGCGCTGACTCCGCTGCTCGCCCGGCTGCCGAAGGGCACGGACGAGACGAGTCCCGGCGACTACGCCGAGCCGCGGGCGCCGGCCGTGCCATTCCCTGGCGAGGCTCCGGCTGGGGCGTGATTTCCCCTTGACGGCGGACCGGGTCGGGCCCTGGCGTAACCGCCCGAGCCCGACCCGGTTTACCTCTCTCAGACCCCTTGGCCAGAGCTCAGGCGTAACCGCCCGAGCCCGACCCAGCCGTTTGCGCCGAGGGCCGTTCGGGAGGTTCGGGCCTCCCTCCGGCACCGTGAGACCTTGACATCGGCTCGGCCCGGTGGTTACGTAAGCGGTTAACTACGTAAGCGCTTAACCAGGTCGACGCCCGCCGACCAGACACGCAGACAGCGAGGCCCAAGCGTGCCGGATCGCTCCACGATCTACGAGGTCGCCAGACGCAGTGGCGTTTCCACGGCGACGGTGTCGCGGGTCATGTCGGACGGCAAGGGTTTCTCCGCCACGACGCGAGAGCGAGTACTCGCCACTGCCGCCGAGCTTGGCTGGGTGCCAAGCGGGCCCGCGCGAGGCTTGGCCTCCCGGCGCACCGGCATCGTTGGCCTGCTCTTCCCCGACCTCGGCCTGTCCGGCGTGGCTGAGGAAGAGTCCCCGCTCTACGTCGACCAGGTCATCCGCGGCGCGGAACGGGCCGCGACCGCCGTCGGTGATGCGGTGCTGATCGCGGCTACTCGGAGCGAGTCAGGCCGCGAACTCGCCTACTCGGTCGCGGGCAAGGTGGACGGCCTGGTCGTGATGGCGCGCAGCCTCGCTGACGAGGACATCACCGCGATCGCGCGCAGCGTGGCGGTTGTCATGCTGGCCAACTGCCAGGCCGCAAGCCGGGCCCGGGCGGCTGCGCAGGGCGCCGGCGCCAGCGACCTCGACTGCGTCGGCGCGGACAACCGCGGCGGTGCGCGGGAGGTCACCGCGCATCTGATCACGATCCACGGCCACACCGACCTGGCGTTCCTGGCCGGTCCCGCGGACTCGCCAGACTCGCAAGACCGGTTCGCTGGCTTCTGCGCCGCCATGGCCGACGCCGACCTGCCGGTCCCGGACGCGCCAGCCGCGAGCGGCGGGTTCACCGAGGCCGGGGGCATGCAGTCGGTGCAAGCACTGCTGGCGGCGGGTAAGCGGCCCCGGGCGATCGTCTGCGGCAACGACGAGATGGCAATCGGCGCGCTGCTCGCGCTGCGCGCCGCTCGCCTCCGCGTACCCGCCGACGTCGCGGTGACCGGGTTCGACGACATTGCGGCCACCCGGCACCTGCGGCCCGGCCTGACCACGGTGCGCCAGCCGATGCGTGAACTCGGCGAACGGTCCGTGCAAGCCCTCCTGGCCCGCATCGCTCAGCCGGCTGCGTCACCGTCCTCGCACGTGCTGCCAACCCAGCTCGTGATCCGCGGCACCTGCGGCTGCCGCAGCCGCGCTGCCACCTCCACCTCCACATCCACCGACACCACGAAGACCGTTGCCGCCGACGGTCACCGGAGCCACGCATGAACGCCGAAGTCAGCAAGGACAGCCTCATCACCACACCGCAGGAGGATGCCGACGCCAGAGCAGACTGGGAGCAGCGGATTTACCAACGGGCGCCGGAGGAGAACGGGACGTCGCTGGGCCTGGTCGCACCGGCTGGCCTGACCGCCACGCCTGGCGCCGGCCACGTCGGGCTGACCTGGCAGCCGGTGCCCGGTGCGGCCGGCTACGTGATCGAGCGCAGCCGAAACGGCGAGGCTGGCGAGATCCTCCGCCACGGCGGCAGCGACGTGGCCGCTGTCCCCGCCCCGCCCTTCGCCGATACCGGGCTGCTGGACGGCGAGCGGTATCACTACCGGGTCGCCGCCGTGGCCGGCGCCGAGTATCCGGTCCATGCCTGGTCGCAGGCGGTCGTCGGGCACACAACCGCGCAGGCGCCGGAGCCGGTCCAGGTGACCGTGGAAGCCGGCACGGTGACGGGGCAACTGGACCGGGTGTGGCGCATGACCGGCTCGGAGCGGCTCACCCAGCTCCGGCCGGAGATCAGCGACCCAACGATCGCCAGCGAGTTCGCCGAGTCCCTGCAGCTGGCGCACAGCGACCTCGGCGCCTCGATGGTCCGCGCGCACGCGATCCTGCAGGACGACAACGCCGTCTGTCAGCGGGACGCCGCCGGTGGCTTGCGTTTCGACTTCAGCCGCGTGGACGCGATCTACGACCAGGTGCTCCGGCTTGGCCTGCGACCGGTGGTGGAGCTCTCGTACATGCCAGCGGCCCTGGCCCGCGACCCGGAGCAGACGGTCTTCACTTACCGCGGCATCATCTCGCCGCCGGCCGACTGGACCGAGTGGCGCCTGCTGGTCACCGAGCTGACCGCGCACCTAGTGCAGCGCTACGGCATCAACGAAGTGGCGGAGTGGGCGTTCGAAGTCTGGAACGAGCCGAATCTCATCGTCTTCTGGCCCGGTACGCAGGCGGATTATCTGCGTCTTTACGACGAAGCCGCCGGCGCGGTCAAGGCGGTCGACCCCCGTCTGCGCATCGGCGGGCCGGCCACCGCGGCCAGCGAGTGGCTGGAAGTGCTCGCGGCCCATTGTGCCGCCACCGGCACACCCCTCGACTTCGTCTCGACCCATACCTACGGCAACATGCCACTGGACGTCCGCCCAGCGCTGCGCCGGCATGGCCTGGATGGCATCGACATCTGGTGGACCGAGTGGGGCGCCGGCTCGACACACTACGGGCCCGTGCACGACAGCGTGCTGGGGGCGCCCTTCGTGCTGAGCGGCATGCATGGTGCGCAGGGTCGAGTGGACGCCATCGCTTACTGGGTGATCAGCGACCACTTCGAGGAACTGGGCCGGCCCACGCGCCTGTTCCACAACGGCTTCGGCCTCCTTACCATCGGCAACTTGCGCAAGCCCAGGTACTGGGCCCTGCATCTGGCCGCTCATCTCGGCGACGACATGCTCGCCACCCGCCTGGCCGGCGACGGCGCCGGCATGCTCGTGCAGGCCTGGGCTACCAGGAATGCCGATGGCACAGTCGACATACTGGTCTGGAACGGCACGATCAACGCCGCCTTGCTGGACGGCGACCCACGGCTGGACCGGCACGTGCAGGTGACCGTGACCGGCCTGGGCGACGCGGTCCGCGCCGCGACGCTGGCCCGGGTGGACCAGCACCATTCGAACATTGCCGCCCACTGCCCGCCCGATGTCACCTGGCCCGACGAGGCGCTCTGGCAGCGCCTGCGCGCGGCCGACGTGCTGGACACACAGCACTTGCCCGACGTCACGCCCAGCGACGGCGTGGCGCGTTTCGACTTCGCTTTGCCCATGCCGGGGATTGCCCGGATCCGCCTGTCTGCCAGCCGGGCCGCAGCCCGGCAAGGATGAGAAGAGGCACCATGAAATACCCCCCGCACCTCAGATCTGCCGTACTCGCGGTGGCCGCATCGACCGCCGTCGCGCTCACCGCCGCCGCCTGCGGCTCGAATGGATCGTCCGGTGGCAGCACTGCCGCCGGCGGCCCGGTCTTGACGATTCAGGGCGACACCGGCAGCCCCTCGCTGGTAGAGAACTTCAACCCCCTGGTGGCCGCCACCGAATTGCATGGCGCCTACTTGATCTATACGCCGCTGGAGATCCCGAGTCCGGTCGATGGCAGCTACACACCGTTCCTGGCGACCGGCTACAAATTCACCAGCCCGACGACGCTCGTCTATACGCTCCGCAGTGGCGTCAAGTGGAGTGACGGCAAGCCGTTCAGCGCGGCCGACGTCGTGTTCACCTTCAACCTGCTGAAGAAGTTCGCGGCGCTGGACAGCAACGGCGTGTGGAGCCAGATCTCGTCGGTCTCCTCGGCTGGCAACCAGGTCACGTTCACCTTCAAGGCGCCGAACGTGCCCTTCGCCGCCACCATCGCGCAGACGCCGATCGTGCCGCAGCACATCTGGTCGACGATCAGCAACCCGGTCAAGTACACCGACACCCACCCGGTCGGCACGGGTCCGTTCATGCTCAGCAAGTTCGCGCCGACGCAGTACACGCTGACCAAGAACCCCAACTACTGGGCCGCCAGCTCAATCGCGCCGAGCAAGGTCGTGTTCCCAGCGCAGGCGACCAACCAGACCACCAACCAGCTCGCAGTCAGCAGCGGCCAGTTCGACTGGGCCTACACCTACCTGCCGGACGTGCAGAAGACCTACGTGGACCACGACCCCGCGCACAACCGCTACTGGTTCCCGCCGGGCGGCACCATCGGCCTGTTCCTGAACCTCACCAAGTCACCGAACAACAACGTCAACTTCCGCCAGGCCATCTCCGAGGCGGTGGACCGCACCGCGGTCGCGAAGAAGGCGGTCAACGGGTACATGGCCCAGGCCAGCCTGTCCGGCCTGATCCTGCCGAACCTGAGCAAGTGGCTGGACCCGAGCCTCCCTGACCAGGGTCTGGTCACGCAGGACAAGTCCGCCGCGATGACCGACTTCTCCAGGGCTGGCTACACCCTCAAGAGCGGCAAGCTCGTCAACGCGCAGGGCAAGCAGGCCAGCCTGTCTATCGTGCTGCCCAACAGCTTCAGCGACTGGCTGGCGGCGGCAACCGAGGTCAAGAACGAGCTGGACGCTGACGGCATGAACGTCACCTTGGACCTGCCGCAGTACGCGCAGTACTCATCGGAGATCCAGGCCGGCACCTTCGATGGCGCGATCGGCGGCTTCGGCGGCACGGGCAGCCCGTACACCGACTTCAACAACGCGCTGAACAGCACCTTCGCTGCTCCGGTCAACACGCCGACAGCCAACAACTTCGAGCGCTTCAAGAGCACGTCGGCCGACCAGGAACTGGCCACGCTGGCGTCGTCGACCAGTCCGGCGGCGCAGCAGCAGGCGACCAACAAGCTCGAGCAGCTCATGTACAGCACGGTGCCGATCGTGCTGCTGTACTACGGCGGCAGCTGGGGCCTGTTCTCCACCAAGAACTTCACCGGCTGGCCATCGGCCGCCGACCCCTACACCCTGCCCACCAACTACAACAACGCGCTCCTGACCGTGGTGACGCACCTGAAGAAGGCCTGAGCAGCCCCAGGCACTGGTGAAGGGAGCCTGACAATGCGGTACGTGCTGCGCAAGGTGGTGCTGTTCGTCGTCACCTTGTGGGCCGCGGTCACGCTGAACTTCGTCCTGCCGAGGCTCATGCCCGGCTCGCCGGTCGACGCGGCGCTCGGAAAGCTCGCGTCGGCCGGCGTGCCGATCACCAATGCCGAGCGGCGTGCGATCGAAATCCAGCTCGGCGTACCGCACTCCAGCCTGCTCTCGCAGTACGGCGACTACCTGGTGAACATCGCCAGGCTGCGGTTCGGCACGTCGTACTCCTTCCCGACCCAGACGGTGGCGCAGACCATCGGCGCAGCGCTGCCGTGGACTCTGATCCTGATCGGGGTGACGACGATCGTCGCGTTCATCGCCGGCACGCTGCTCGGGGTATACGCGGGCTGGCACCGTGGCCGGGCGTCGGACTCGTCTATCACGGTCGGGGCAACATTCTTCGGCGCGTTTCCGCCGTTCTGGCTCGGGCTACTGCTTCTGTACGCGTTCGCTTTCAAGTTCGGCTGGTTCCCGATCAAGGGCGGCTACGACCCGGGGACCTCGCCGAACTGGAGCCTGGCCTTCCTGGGTAACGCCGCCTGGCACAGTGTGCTGCCGGCGGTGACGCTGGTCATCACGACGATGTCCGGCTGGGTGTTCGGCATGCGCAACAACATGATCAACACCCTGGGCGAGGACTACGTCACGTTTGCCGAGGCGAACGGCCTGCGCGGGCGCACCGTCGCGCTGCTGTACGCGGCCCGCAACGCCCTGCTGCCCAACATCACCGCGTTCGGCCTGTCGCTCGGCGGCGTGGTCGGGGGCGCGGTGCTCGTCGAGGGAGTGTTCAGCTATCCGGGCGTCGGCGGCTTGCTGTTTACCTCGGTCACTAACCACGACTTCCCGCTGATGCAGGCACTGCTGCTAGTGATCTCGCTCAGCATGCTGGTCGCGATCTTCGTCGTCGACCTGCTTTATGTCCGGATCGACCCAAGGGTGCGCAGGCAATGACCATCATCACGGCAACGCCGCCGCCGGAGGCTCCCGGCAGAGGGGTCCGCATACCAGTTCGCGCCTCAGGCCGGGCGATTCCCGGGCCGCTGCGTTTCGTCGGCCGGGCCCTGGCGACGCTGTGGAGCAACGGCAAGGCGCGCGCCGGCCTGATTATCCTCGGGGTGATTATCGCCATCGCCATCCTCGCGCCGCTGGTCGCACCGCACTCCCCCACCGCGACGTCGTTCGCGCCCTATAAGGGCCCGGACTCGGTGAACTGGTTCGGCACCACGGGCAACGGCCAGGACGTCTTCTCCCAGCTCGTCTACGGGGCCCGGGTGTCGCTCCTGGTCGGCCTCGGCGCCGGCGGGGTGGCGACAGTGGTCGCGGTCACGCTCGGGCTAGTGGCCGGTTACCGCCCAGGCGTGGTGGACGAGATTCTCGGCTTCGTCACGAACCTCGCGCTGGTCGTGCCGGCGCTGCCGCTGATGATCGTGCTGGCCGCATACCTCCAGGGCCGGTCGGTCTGGACGATCGTGCTGGTGGTCGCGTTCACCAGCTGGGCAACCGGCTGCCGCGTGATCCGCAGCCAGACCGCCACGCTGCGCACCCGCGAGTTCGTCACCTCCGCGGTGTTCTCCGGCGAGCGCCTCGGCCGCATCGTGTTCCGGGAGATCCTGCCGAACATGACGTCCCTGGTGGCCGCCAGCTTCTTCAGCGCCGCGACCGCCGCGGTGCTGGCCGAGGCCAGCTTGGAGTTCCTCGGCCTCGGCAACCCGGCGACGGTCAGCTGGGGCACGATCTTGTACCAGGCGCAGCAACAGAATGCCCTGCTCACCGGGCAGTGGCTGATGGTCCTCGCGCCGGGCCTAGCGATCGTCTTGCTGATGGTGTCGCTGACGCTGATCAACTTCGGCGTCGACGCGCTGTCCAATCCGCGACTGCGGGAGAAGTGATGGCGCTGCTGGAAGCCCGCGGCGTCAGCGTTGCATACTGGCCAAGCCGCGGCGAGCGGATCTGGGCGGTCCGGGACGTTGACCTCAGCCTGGAGCAGGGCGAGTTCGTTGGCATTGTGGGCGAGTCGGGCTGCGGCAAGAGCACCCTCGGCTACGCACTGACCCGGATGCTGCGCCCGCCGGCCCGGCTGGAGGCGGGTGCGATCGCGTTCAACGGCACCGACATCGCCACCTTGCACGGCGAGCGGCTGCGCCGCCAGCGCCGGCACGGCTTCGCGCTGGTGCTGCAGAGCGGCATGAACGCGCTGAACCCGGTCCGGACGGTGGCGCGGCAGTTTGGTGACGTGCTGAAGGCCCACGCCGAGCCGGGCGACGACCTCAGCCGCGAGGGCATCGCCCGCCGCTCGGCCGTGCTGCTGGAAGCTGTCCAGCTAGCGCCAGCCGTGCTCGCCAGCTACCCGCACGAGCTGTCCGGCGGCATGCGGCAGCGGGTGTCGATCGGGCTGGCGCTGGCGCTGGAGCCCAGGCTCATCGTGTTCGACGAGCCGACCACCGCACTGGATGTCATCGTGCAGCAGGCCGTCATGCAGACGATTCGGGACCTCCAGCGGGACCGGGGCTTCAGCGCGGTGCTGATCAGCCACGACCTTGGCGTCGTGCTGGAGGCGACCGACCGGGTCCTGGTCATGTATGCGGGCGAGATCGTCGAGGACACCCCGGCCGCCAGCGTCACCAGCGGCCTGCACCACCCCTACACCGAGGCGCTACTGGCCTGCTACGGCGACCCGCGCGCAGACGAGGTCCAGATCGCCGGTATCCCCGGCCAGCCGCCCGATCTGTCGGTGGCCGGGCCGGGTTGCCCGTTCGCCCCGCGCTGCCCGCTTGCCGAGGACATCTGCGCGGCCGAGGATCCTCCGCTCACCCCGCTCGGCGACGGCCGCGCGGCCTGCCATGTGCGGGCCAGGCCGGCGGGCTCCAGCGTGGCCGCGGCCGAAGTGGAGGCCGACAGTGTCAGCTGACCAGAACACCGTCGACCTGACGGTCAGCGATGTCACCAAGACCTACCGGGTCCGCGGACACGACCGCGCGGGGAGCAACCGCGCCGTGACAGCGGTCGACGACGTTTCCTTTCGTATTCCGGCGGGAGCCGCGATCGGCCTCGTCGGTGCCAGCGGCAGCGGCAAGAGCACGCTGGCCCGGCTCATCACCGGTTCGGAACGGCCGACCAGGGGCTCCATCGCCTTCGGCGACATGGCCGTCGGGCGGCTGCAGGCGCGCGGGCTGCGGCGGCTGCACCGCGAGGTGCAGATGGTGTTCCAGGACCCCTACGGGGCGCTGAATCCGCTGCACACGGTCGAGTACACACTGACCCGGCCGTGCCAGAACTTCCTGCACATGTCGGCGGACCAGGCAGCTCGCCGCGTCCGCGAGCTGCTGGAAACAGTAGGGCTTACCCCGCCGGTGCAGTTCGCCGCCAAGCTGCCGCATCAGCTGTCCGGCGGCCAGCGTCAGCGGGTGCTCATCGCCCGGGCGCTGGCCTGCGAGCCATCGCTCATCGTCGCGGACGAGCCGGTGTCGATGCTCGACGTCTCGCTGCGGGCCGGCATCCTCGAGCTGCTCGCTGACCTGCGCCGCCAGCGCGGGCTCAGCTTGCTGTACATAACGCACGACCTGCTCAGCGCCCGGGTAGTCACCGAGGAGCTGCTGGTGCTCAACGCCGGGCGCATTGTCGAGCAGGGCCCGACCAGGCAGGTGCTGCAGCACCCGCAGCACTCCTACACCGCTCGCCTTCTCGATGCGGTGCCCAACCCCTTCGCAGCCGCAACCCCCCCAACAGGCGGCATCCCTTCTACCGATAGGGGCAACTCATGATCAGATCTCAGGTGATCGAGTCGGTCCGGCACGTCAGGCTCAGGTACTGGATGGTGCTGGCGGCGGTCCTCGCGGCCGCATTAGCTCTGCTGGTCCCGCTGCAGCGGGCCGACGCTGGTGCCGCGAACGGCGCTGACCAGGGCGGCAACCCGGTGGCTGCCTATCACCCGTTCAGTGCGGCCCAGCGCGCCGACCTGATGTCGATCGCGCGCAGCACATGGAAGTTCTACGACGTGGACGTCGACCAGGCGACGAACCTGCCGATGTACAACATCACCTTCGCGGGCGGGTCGGCAACGCCGACCACCTATGGCCGGTATACCTCGGCCGCGAATATCGGCGTCTATCTGTGGGCCGTCGTCTCCGCCCGGGACCTCGGCATCATCACCACACCCCAGGCGGTCGGCCGGATCCAGGCCACGCTCACCGAGCTGTCGCACCTGCAGCGGTTCGACGGCTTCCTGTACCAGTGGTACGACACGACCAACGGCGACGTGCTCAGCAACCACGGCGACGCGGATTGCCCGGCCGATGCCACCCCGGCCTTCAACAACTGCTTCTTCATCTCCAACGTCGACAACGGCTGGTACGCCTCCGGGCTGATCGTTGTGCGGGAGGCGATTCCGCAGCTAGCCGGGATGGTCGACCGGCTGATGGCGCCGATGAATTTCGGCATCTTCTACGACAACGGGCCGGAGACGCACTGCAACACCAACCCTGCGGTGCCCGGCAACCAGCCGACCGGCCAGATGTTCGGCGGCTACTACGTCGGCCTGCCGCCGTATCAGGGCAACGACCTGGCGAGCTACTACCACAACGGCGCCTTCTACTCCGACCCGCGCATCTCCGCCTACATCGGCATGGGCCTGCACCAGATGCCCGGCAACGTATGGTGGCGCAGCTGGCGGGAACTGCCGCCGAAGGCACCGTTCACCGACTGCCAGTCCACCGACCCCGACTTCTCCTGGCAGGGCCAGTGGCCGATGGACGGGTACTGGCAGACCTACACCGACCCGGTTTCCGGCCAGAAGTTCAATGTCTGGGAGGGTCACTACACCTACCCGGGCACGAACCTGACCTTCATCCCGACCTATTCCGGCGGCATGTTCGAGGCCGAGATGCCGAACATTGTGGTGCCGGAGACGAGCTGGGGCCAGCACAGTTTCGGCCTGGCCGACGCCCGCACCGTGCAGGTGCAGATCAAGTACGCAACCCAGGAGCTGGGTTATCCGGTGTGGGGCATGTCGCCGTCCAGCACCGCGGATGACACCGGCAACTATTCCGGATACGGCGTGGAAGGGCAGAAGTTCCCCTACTTCGGGACTGGCGCCACGGCCAGCGATCCGAACGAGGAGCTGTCCCAGTGCAACAACTGCGCCAGTGAGGACGTGGTCACGCCGCACGCGTCGTTCATCGCGCTAGATGCCATGCCGCAAGCGGCCTACGCCAACATCCAGACGCTGCGCCGGCTGTACCCGGGCGTCTACGGCGCCGATGGGTTCTTCGACGCAGTCAACCCGACCACCGGCGCCATCGGTCACCGGGACCTGGTCCTGGACCAGTCGATGATCCTGGCGTCACTGGACAACGCCCTCAATAACCGCGCCATCCAGCGTGACTTCGCCCGCGACCCAGTGTCCTGGGCGGCGCACACTTACCTGGAACTGGAGCACATGTCCATCTAGCTCGCTAGCCCGCGCCGGGCGCGACCGCCGCGCTGGCTGCCATCCCGCTCCTGGCAGCCGGCCGGTGATCGCGCCCGGCGCGGTTCTGCACGACCTCCCCGGCCCGCACGACCTGCGAGGCCGGCCGCCCCGCTGTCAGCTCGCCGGGTCCTGGCCGAGACCGTTCTCGGCCGCCCGCGCGAGCGCGAGCGCGAGGTTCCCGGCGCCGAAATGCGCGGCAGCCCGCCCAATGTGCAGCGCCTGCTCCTCCGGCAGCACGGCGACCGGGTAATGGAGTAGGTCGTTGCCCTTGCGGTAGTGGTCGAGCGCCGCCTCATAAGCCTTCTGCGCGTCCATCGACGATCCCTTCTCGGCATGTGGCCACGTGATCATTGTGGCCGGTTGGCCGGAGCGACCGGGCGGGCTTGCCGCCAGGCTCAGCACAGCCGCAGGTTCGGCCGCTGGATCAGGCGGCTGGCTTCTCCCAGACCGAGACGTGTGAGGTGCTGTCGCTCGTGAAGGGCTCGCGATTCCAGCCGGCCCAGCGATCCCGCAGCCGGAGCCCCGCGAGGTGCGCCATCAAGTCGAGCTCGGACGGCCAGACGTAGCGGAACGGGATCGTCAGGTACTCGGCTATGCCGTCGGCGAACTCGGCGTAGTGGCCGCTGAACTGCTGGGTGGCATGGTCGTAGCGGTAGGAGACGACCCCGCCAGGATCCGCCCGGTAGCCAAGGATGTCCTGGCCAAGCGGCAACTGGCGCAGCGGCGGGACGTCTGTCTCGATGACGAAACAGCCACCGGCAGCGAGGTGCTCGGCGACGTTGCGGAAGCAGGCGGCCTGCAGCTCCTGGGTGGTCAGGTTATTGATCGTGTTGAACACCAGGTAGGCCACAGCGAACGTGCCATCGACCCTGGTCGTAGTCATGTCGCCGATAGTGACGGGGAGGGATTCGCCACCCGGCTTTCCGCGCAGCCTCGCCACCATGGCCTGGGACATCTCGATGCCGTATACAGGCACGCCACGCTGGGACAGCGGAAGCCCGATGCGGCCGGTGCCAATGGCCAGCTCAAGCGCCCGTCCGCTACCCGCGAGCTCCGCGAGCAGGCTGACCGCCGGGACGATGGTCTCCGCCTGGAACATCGGGTCGGAGGGATCGTCGTAGCTAGCTGCGACCTGTTCGCCAAAATAACCGTCTGGATCTGTCACGGCCGACAAGCTAACGTGCCGGAGTCCGCTCTGGCCAACTCTTTTGGGGTCGGCCGGTCGCTGTCTAGATGGACAGGTGGGCGGGCTGGTGAGTGCTGCTCCCGATCCGCTCCGCCGCGTCGCTGAGCAGCTGGTGGGCGAGATCGGACAGGGCCCGGGCGGCCGCTATCTCCTCCCCGATTTGCATAATCTCCTGGTCGTCGGGATTACGCCGGGCCAGGCCCTGGCCTGTCAGATCAGCGCCGCCCATGGCCAGATGCGCCCTGGCCAGCGTCTTTGCGTCTTCCTCGCGGAGCGAGATCTCTACTGGCCAGCTATCACTAGCGATCATGGCTACTCACCCTCTCCCGGATGCTGATGCCCCATGCGGTAGCGGTGTCTCTTCTATCCTCTGCTCCGCCCGGCAGCTGGGCTCACGCGGGGCTCGCCGCGTCGGTTCGGCGGACCTGCGCGTGCGGCAAATCACCGTATATACCGCAGATGCCGGGCTGCCTGTCGATTCCGCTGTTACTCAAGCGGACAAACCGCCGGGCTCGTCAGCAGGACTGGCAGGGTGCCGAGCAAATCGGCCGCTACGGGCGCCGGCTGCCGCGTGACGGCGGTCCCGTACGCTGGCGCGGTGGCCATCAACGGGGGCGGCCAGGCCGCCGGAAGCACAACGGACGGCGCGACCAGCGCCGGCGGCCGGGAGGCCGGCGGCCGCACCGCCGATCCCGGGAGCGCCGCTGATGTGCCGGGCGCGGCGGAGCCGCGGAGCGCGGCGAGCCAGCATATGCCGGCCCCAATGCGCCAGGACGTGCGCTTGCTCGGCGAACTCCTCGGCCAGGTGATCAGCGAGTCCGACGGCAAGGACCTGCTGGCGGATGTCGAGGACCTCCGCCGCCGCGTGATTGCCGCCCGGGCGCACGACCAAGCGGACCTCGCCGACCTCGACCAGCAAGGCTCGGCGGGCAGCGGCCTGAGTCAGATCGGCCGGGGCGACGCGGAGGCGGCCGACGACGACATCGCGGCGCTGGTGGCGAGCTGGCCGCTGGACCGGGCCGAAGCCGTTGCGCGGGCCTTTACCGTCTACTTCCACCTGGCCAACCTGGCGGAGGAACACCAGCGGATCCGATCGCTGCGCGAACGAGACACCGGCACTGAGCTGGTGCGCGAGTCGCTCGCGGCCGCGGTGGCGAGCCTGGCCGACACCGCGCAGGTGCGCGATGCACTGCTCAGCCGGCTCCAGGTTCACCCGGTGCTGACCGCACACCCAACCGAGGCGCGGCGGCGCGCGATAACCGAGGCGCTCCGGCGGATCAGCGCACAGCTGGACAGCCTCGACAACAGCCAGCTCGGGGGTGCCGAGCGGGACGATGCACTGCGCCGGCTCCGGGAGGAGGTCGACCTGCTGTGGCGCACCTCCGCGCTCCGTACGCAGACGATGCAGCCGCTGGACGAAGTCAGGTCGGGCACCGCGGTCTTCGACGAGACCCTCTTCCAGCTCGCGCCGAGCGTGTACCGGGCGCTGGACCGCGCGCTCTTGCACGACGACTCGGGATCCGTGCCACCGGAGGCACCAGCATTCCTGCGGTTCGGCAGCTGGATCGGCGGTGACCGCGACGGGAACCCGTTCGTGACCGCCGCGGTCACGCGGTCGACCGCACAGATCCATGCAGACCACGCGCTGCGCGCCCTGGAGAACGCCACGACCAGGATCGGCCGGTCGCTGACCGTCGCCGCCACCGTCCCGGCCGGCGACGAGCTGGCGGCGGCCCTGTCTGCGGCGGCCCTGGCCAGCCCGGTGCTGCTGGCGGACCTGGGTTCACACTCCCCCGGCGAGCCCTTCCGGACCTTCTTGCTCTACCTGGGCAGGCGACTGCACACCACGCGGCTGGCGCTCGCGGGCGCCGACCCCGGTGCCGTACCGGACGTGGCTGCCGCCCGGTCGGCCGCGAGTCCCGCCGCCGGGGCCGGCCCGGCTTACCGGTCGGCCGCTGAGTTCATCGCCGACCTGCACCTGCTGCAGCGGGCGCTGGCCGCGGCCGGCGCACCGCGCCAGGCTTATGGCGAGGTCCAGCACCTGATCTGGCAAGCTGAAACGTTCGGCTTCCACTTCGCCGAGCTGGAGGTCCGCCAGCACAGCGCCGTGCACGCGGCCGCGCTTGCCGAATTGCGTGAACGCGTTCCTGGCCAGCAGCTCACCAGCCAGACGCTGGAGGTGCTGGACACGTTCGCCGCGATCGCCGGGATCCAGCGGCGCTTTGGTTCGGCGGCCTGCCATCGCTATGTCGTCAGTTTCACTACTTCCGCCGCCGACATCGCCGCCGTTTACGAGCTCGCGGAGCTAGCCTGCCCGGGACGCGCGCCCGCGCTCGATGTGGTGCCGCTGTTCGAGAGTGGCGAGGACCTCGCGCACGCGACCGCCATCCTGACCGAGATGATCCGGCTCGGGCCCGTAGCCGCCAGGCTCGGCGCGGGTGGCCGACGGCTGGAGGTCATGCTTGGTTACTCCGACTCGGCCAAAGAACTCGGCATGGTGAGCGCCACGCTGCGCCTGTACCGGGCGCAGCACGAACTGGCCCGGTGGGCCGCGGCCAACGACATCGACCTGGTCTTGTTTCACGGGCGGGGCGGCGCCCTCGGCCGTGGCGGCGGGCCGGCCGGACGTGCGGTGCTCGCGCAGGCACCGGGCTCGGTGCATGGCCGGTTCAAGGTGACCGAGCAGGGCGAGGTGATCTTCGCCCGGTACGGCCATCCGGTGATCGCGCAGCGCCACCTCGAGCAGGTCACGTCCGCAGTGTTGCTGGCGTCCGCGACCGGAAGCCCGGCCGAGGACCCGGCGACGACGTTCCGGCCCGTTGCCGAGGCGCTAGAAAGCGGTGCGCTCGGCGCCTATCGCGAGCTGGTGACTGCCGAAGGCTTTGCCGAATGGTTCGCCCGGCTCAGCCCCCTCGGCGAGATCGGGGGCATGCGCCTCGGGTCGCGGCCGGCCCGGCGCGGCCTCGCCGCGCCGGCCAGCCTGGCTGACCTGCGTGCGATCCCGTGGGTATTCGCCTGGGCGCAAACGCGCGTGAACCTGCCCGGCTGGTATGGCCTCGGCAGCGGGCTCGCCGCAGCGATCGCCAGCCCGGCAGGCATGCCCGGGCTGCGCGCTGCGTACCAGGACTGGCCGTTGCTGGCGGTGCTGCTGGACAACGCGGAGATGAGCCTGGCCAAGACGAACCGGCGGGTGGCGGTGCGCTACCTCGCACTCGGCGAGGACGAGCACCTGGCTGCCCAGCTGCTGGCCGAGTACGACCTCACCAGGCGCCTAGTACTGCAGGTCACCGGGCATGACCGGCTACTTGCCACCAGGCCCGTGCTGTCCCGCGCAGTGACGCTGCGCGATCCCTATGTGGACGCTCTGTCGCACCTGCAACTCCGCGCTTTGGCCGAGGTGCGTGCCTACGACGACGCGCGGGGGGACGCCGCCGAGCGGGCCGCCCTGGAGCGGTTCCTGTTGCTGACCGTCAACGGCGTTGCCGCCGGATTGCAGAACACCGGCTGATGCAGCGATGTATCTCGCGGAAACGGCCACCGTCGTGCTAGCTTGGTAAGCGTTTTCCCCCTAACCCGGTGGGGAACCCGGCGCCAGGGCCAGGCCTTGGCTGGGCCAGTCAGCGCTGGAGGCAGTGTGAGTTCTGACCTCGACCGGATGCCGAACCAGCCGCCGACGATCTACGACGTCGCCAGGGCCGCCGGTGTGTCCATTGCGTCCGTCTCCCGCGTCCTGAACGGCCAGCGTAACCCGCGGGCCGAGACCAGGGAGCGCGTCCTGGAGGCCGTGGCCGAGCTCGGCTTCGTGCCGGACGGCGCGGCCCGCGCCCTGAGCGCACGGCTCAAAGAGGTCGTCGGGGTCGTCGTCCGCCGGCCACGGTGGAACGACGGCAGCATGTTCGCCGACGAGGACGAGAACTTGCAGTTCCCCGACATGATCAACCGGGGCATGGAAATCGTCGCCCAGCGCCACGGATTCGACCTGCTGATCCGGTCTGTCGATCTGCACGACCCGGACCCAAGCCGGCGGATCTTCGCCCTCGCCCGCAAGAGCGACGGGCTGATCCTGCACGACCGGGTGCTGTCCGTCGAGCAACTCGAACGGCTTTCCCGGCTGGTCCCGATCGTCACCCTGGCCGGGGTACCGTCGAGCACCACAGCCAACGTGCACTGCGACAACGAAGCGGGGATGCGGGCCCTGGCCCGGCACCTGATCCACGATCACGGGTACCGGACGCTGGCCTACTTGTGCGGGCACAAGGGCAGCCCGGACAGCATGCGGCGCGGCGCTGCGCTCGCCGCCGAGGCCGAGGCGGCCGGAGTCACCCTTGCCGAAGGCGAGGAATGGCGCGGCGGCTACCAAGCGGCAGGCGGCGCGCGGGCGATCGAGCAGCTCATCGCGCACGGCGTCCCGATGCCGCGGGCTATCGTCTGCGCCAACGACCAGTCTGCGATGGGCGTCCTGCATGCGCTGGCCCGGCACGGCATCTCCGTCCCCGGCGACGTTGCCGTCACCGGGTTCGACGACATACCAGTCGCCCGGCACCTCAGCCCGCAACTCACCAGCGTCCGGCAGTCCATTCAGGGTCTTGGCGCGACCGCCTTCGAGACGCTGTACTCGATGATCAGCCGGGCGCCGGCAGCAGGGGCCGTCCGCGAAAGCGCGCGCGGGAAGGACATCGCGCTGCCCGCCGAGCTGGTACGCCGGGAAAGCTGCGGCTGCCCGCGCTCCGCCGCGGTGCCGTCGCAGCGCGGCAGCGAAACTGGCCGGTAGAACCGGTCGCGTAAATTCCCCAGTTGCCGCAGTAAATTCGCGCTTCAGCATTTCTTTACCGCGACGCACCTTGCACCTTCCTGGCGCATGTGGAATAAGCGTTACGACGTCGCTGATTCTCGGTTGCTAGCGCGTCTGCCTGCTGGTATGCAGGTAATTGTGAATTCCCATCAGTAATGGCTTGTGGCGCAGTAAATTGTGCCGGCACAACGGCGTCGAGGGTTCGCTAAAAGCCAGCAGCCGACGAGGTGACAGGCGAAAATGCAGCCGAGCAACTGGTCAGATAACGCGGCGGCGATGAGCTACCCGCAACCGCTGACCTGTGATCGGAAGGATGATTTCCACGGTGAGGTCGTCGCCGACCCGTACCGCGCGCTGGAGGACCTCACCAGTCCGGAGACGCTGCAGTGGATGGCGGCGCAGACCCGGCTGACCGAGAGCGTGCTCTCGGCGCTCCCTGGCCGCGCCGCGATTGCGGCCCGGCTGGCCGAGATCGGGGCCCGGGAGACCGCAGGCGTGCCGTTCGAGCGGGGCGGCCGCTGGTTCCAGCGCCGCCGGCCGGCGGGCGCGGAGCAGGACGTGCTGTATGTACTGGAGCACGGCGCGAGCGTGGCTGGCGCCGGCCCTGATGGGCTGGCCGAGCAGGACAACGTAGCCGAGGCGCCCGGCCGGGTCCTGCTCGACCCGATGAGCCTATCCGCGGACGGGAGTATTGCGCTGGTGGAAGCCAGCGTGAGCCCTGATGGCACGGCAGTGGCGTATGCGACCAGCATGGCCGGATCAGACTGGCTGATCTGGCGCGTCCGGGACGTCGCTACCGGCGCCGACCGGGGCGACGTAGTGCGCTGGTCGAAAGACACCAATGCCGCCTGGCATCCCAATGGCTCTGGCTTCTTCTACACCCGGCTCAACCAGCCTGCCGCCGACCCCGACCCCGACCACGACCCCGACTCCGGCCGCCAGCACGCCACCAGCCCCGAGCCCGCCAGACCCGAGCCCGCCAGCCTGGAGGTCCGCCGCGACACCGGCCAGCGGGCTGCCTTCCACCGGCTCGGGACCAGCCAGGAGGCCGACGAGGTACTGCTGGCGATCCCGGACGCCTGGCACAACGTCGCCGTCAGCAGCGATGGCTGCTACCTCATGGTGACTCTCTCGCGCGGCCTCGGCTCCGGCCACGAAGTCCGCGTGCTCGAGCTCGCCAGCCAGCAGGACGGCTTCAGTATCCTGCTGCCGGGCGGGCCGGCCGACCATGCAATCGTTGCGACCAGGGACAACGTTTTCTATGTGCTGACCGACGAGGGCGCCGACCGGCGCAGGATCGTCGCGATCCAGGCCGGCCACCCGGCCCGCGAGCACTGGCGTGAGATCGTCCCGGAGGGCCAGGACACCCTGCTGGAAGCGCACTTCTTCGGTGGCCGGCTGGTGTGCCACTACCTGCGGGATGCCTGCTCGGTACTGCGAGTGTTCAGCCTCGACGGGCGTAAGGCCGGCGAGATCGAGGTACCAGCCTTCGCCAGTCTGTCGGGGAGCGCGGTCAGCCACGAGGCCATCGAGGGCACACCCGACAGCGACGTCGTGCACTTCGCGACGGAGTCGTTCACCGCCGCCCGCTCGCTGTGGCGGCACGACCTGGCAACTGGCGAGACCACGCTGGTCCGCGGGCCGGCGTTCGCGCTCGACCCGGCTGGCTACCTGACCGAGCGCGTCTTCGTCACCTCCGGCGACGGAACCCGCGTGCCTGTGTTCTTGACCCGCGGGCGTGACGTGCCGCGAGATAGCAGTGCGCGGGTGCTGCTCTACGGCTACGGCGGTGTCGGTGCCTCCTTCTCCCCCGCCTTCGCGCCGGATTGGGCAGTGTGGCTCGAGCGTGGCGGCGTGCTCGCCCTGGCCTGCCTGCGGGGTGGCGGCGAGTACGGGCGCGGCTGGTACCACGACGGCCGGCGCGAGCACAAACAGCACGCATTCGACGACTTCAGCGCATGCCTGCGGTGGCTGGCAACGTCCGGCTGGTCCCGGCCGGACCGGATCGGCATCAGCGGCGGATCCAACGGCGGCCTGCTTGTAGGTGCAACGCTTAACCAGCATCCGGAACTGTTCGGGGCGGCCGTCGCCTACGTCGGGGTCTTCGACATGCTCCGCTTCCATCTGTTCACGGCCGGCTGGCTGTGGAAGACCGAGTACGGCGATCCCGACGATCCTCAACAGTTCGCCTGGCTGCGCCGGTACTCGCCGCTGCACAACGTCAAGCCAGCGCGATATCCGGCGACACTACTGACGACTGGCGACCACGACGACCGCGTCGTGCCCTGGCACACGCTGAAGTTCGGCGCAGCTCTGCAAGCGGCTCAGGCTGCCTCCGAACCGATCCTGATCCGGATCGGTACCGGTGCCGGGCATGGTCACGGCAAGGCCGCGAGCGCAGCCATCGCGGAAGCGGCCGACTGCCTGGCCTTCCTCGAGCAGGCGCTCCGCGCCGATGGAGCCGCCGCCCCAAGGGCGGCTTCGTCGGCGCCGATCTACCCGCAGCCCGCTCCAGGTAGATCCGCGCCCATTGCGACGCCATCGCCGGCCGCCAGCAGAATGAGCGCCGGCGGCTTGCTTTCCGGCTAGCTGGGTTTCCGGCTAGCTGGGTTTCCGGCTAGCTGGGCTTTCCAGCAGGCTCCTCCAGTTGCGCCAGCAGCTCGTCGGTCCGCTGAATGCGGCCGTCCAGGTCGGCGAGGAAGGTGTCGATGGCAGTGCGCTTGGCCTTGAGGGTCTGCCTGACCTCCTGCAGCAGTGCTTGCGACTCACTGATCAGCTCACGGCGCCCAGCATCGCTGATGCTGCCGCGGTAGTAGGCGAGGCGCAGCTGGGTCAGGCGGTCGTCGGTACGCAGCACCACGCCGATCTCGTCCAGGCTGAGGCCGAGCAGACTCTGCAGCTGCCTGATCCACGCGACCCGCTCCAGGTCCGCCTGCGAGTACCGGCGCAGGCCCCCCTGCGTACAGCCGGCCGGCGTGATCAAGCCGAGCTGCTGGTAATAGCGGAGCGCTCGCTCCGATACGCCGGCGCAGGCCGCTGCGGCGCCAATACCGAGCAACTCACCGTCCGCGTGGCGCTTCGGCTGCTCGCTATCGGGAGCAGCCGGGCGACGGGACGCACCCGAGCTCATCGCCTAGTAGCCCTCCCCCACCGCTTCGCCCGGGACGCCACTGGCATCACCGGCGGCTGCGCCGTTGCCGGCGGACCCGTTACCAGTGCTTCCAGAGGCGCCGTTGCCCGCGGTCCCGGCCCCGGACGCACCGTTCGCCAGCGCTCCGGCACCATTGTGCACGGCGCCGTTGCCGCCCGCGCCGTTGCTCACCGCGCCATTGCCGGCCACCGCGTTGCGCACCGCACCGTTGCCCGCAACAGCGGTGGCGTCGAGTGTGGCTGCCGCCGCGGCGCCAGCCGGCACCTCAGCGGCGGTGTGGACATAGCGGCCGCCGCGCACGGCGGAGGCGATGATTGCGATCACCGTGGCGATGGCGGCGAACGTGAACGCCAGGTGCAGGCCGCCAGCGAACGCGCCCTCGATGAGCTTGGGGAAGAAGGTCCGGCCGGTGATATAGGCGGCCTGCTTGGCCGGCAGGTGCTGGAGTGCTCCCGTCGGCCCGAGTAGTTCCTGGATCGGGTTGTAGCCAAGGAAAGCGGAAAACAGGGCGCCGATCGGCGGTTCGTTCGCGACCGTGTGCGCGGCGGCGGTCGGGACGCCCGCCGAGACCAGGCCCCTGTACAGGTGCGAGGGCAGCCGCGCGGCCAGGCCGAGCGTCACGATGGTGAAGAACAGACCCATCGACAGCACGGTGGCCGAGTTCTGGAACGTGTTCAGCATTCCGGCGCCTGCGCCGCGCTGCTCGGCGGGGAGACTGTTCATCACCGCGGCCTGGTTCGGGGAGAAGAACAGTCCCATGCCCACCGCGAACAGCAGGATCAGCAGGGCGAACCACACGTAGCTGAAGTTCATCGGCAGGAGTTCAAGCAGCAAGAAGGTGCCAGCGGAGATCACCAGCCCGCCGGTGGCCAGCGGTCGCGCCCCGATCCGGTCCGACATCCATCCGGCGACCGGGCCGACAAGCAGGAACCCGATGGTCAGCGGGATCATGGCCAGCCCGGCCCACAACGGGGTCTGGGCGAAGCTCTTGCCGTGCTGCGGCAGCCAGATTCCCTGCAGCCAGATGATCAGCATGAACTGGATGCCGCCGCGTCCGAGTGCGCCAAGCAGTCCGGCGATGTTGCCGGCCGTGAAGGCCCGGATCCGGAAGAGCCCAAGGCGGAACATCGGCTCGGGCACCTTGGTCTCGACCCAGCCGAAGATGACCAGCACGACGATGCCGCCGAAGATGGCCGTCAGCACCCAGGGGTTGCCCCACCCGGTCGGGCTGCCGCCGTAGGGCAGCAGCGAGTACACGATGCCGGTGAGCACGCCGATGAGCCCGATCGCGAACAGCGCGTTGCCGATCCAGTCGATCTTGGCCGGGATCCTGATCCCGTTGTCCTTCAGCATCAAGTAGGCCCAGACGGTGCCGAAGATGCCGAACGGAACCGAGACCAGGAAGACCAGCCGCCACTCGATCGGTGCCAGCACACCGCCAAGGATCAGTCCGAGGAACGAGCCACTGACGGCCGCGATGCCGTTGATGCCCATGGCCTTGCCGCGCTCGTTCTGCGGGAACGCGTCGGTAAGGATTGCCGTCGAGTTCGCGAACAGGAAGGCGCCGCCCACGCCCTGGAACACCCGCATGATAATGATCCACAGCGCCCCGTCGACGCCCGTCAGCCACGTCACCGACAGCAGGATCGAGAACACGGTAAAGACCGCGAAGCCGAGGTTGTACATCTTGACCCGGCCGTAGATATCGCCGACCCGGCCGAGGCTCACCACCAGGACCGCGGTGACCAGAATGAACCCCATGAACACCCACAGGAAGTACGAGGTGTTCGATGGCACGAGCGGGTTGAGATTGATGCCGCGGAACAAGTCAGGCAGTGAGATCAGCAGGATCGACTGGTTGATCGTCACCATCAGGATGCCGAGCGTGGTGTTCGACAGGGCTATCCACTTGTAGTGAACGCTCCGGCGATCAGGGCGAGATGCCGCGGCCTGATCCTGAACCGGCACTGCCATTGTCTCTCCTAGCTATGGCCGCATGCAGCGGCCAGCGTCAGCGGCTGGGTCTACGGTGATCTTAACCGACCCTGACGTTAACGTTAGGGTCGGGGTCGGGGTCGAGCGATGGGAGCACCATGCACATCAAGGGGGTCGGCAAGATGCGGTGCCGCCTCGTGGCCGGGGAGTGAGCATGCTGGTGGACGCGGCCGCGCCGGTCGGGGCGGGCCTGGACGGGATCGAGGCGGCAGCGCGCGCGGCAGAGGCTGCGGGCTACGACGGCTTCGGCGTAGCCGAAACCCGGCACGACCCCTTCACGGGCCTGACGCTGGCAGCCCGGGCCACGGACCGGATCACGCTGCAATCTGGCATCGCCGTCGCCTTCGCTCGTAACCCGATGAACGTGGCCGTCCTGGCCAACGACATCCAGCTGATCTCCGGCGGCCGGTTCCAGCTGGGCCTCGGGTCTCAGGTACGCCCCCACATCGAGCGCCGCTTCAGCATGCCGTGGAGCCATCCGGCAGCGCGGATGGAGGAGTTCATCGCGGCCGTGCGGACGATCTGGGAAGCGTGGGCCACAGGCGGCCACCTGGCCTTCCGCGGCGACTTCTACCACCACACCCTGATGACCGACTTCTTCAACCCCGGGCCGAACCCGCACGGCAATCCGCAGATCCTGCTTGCTGCCGTCGGTGAGCGGATGACTGCCGTGGCTGGCCGGGTCGCGAGCGGCATACTCTGCCATGGCTTTACGACCGAGACGTACCTGCGCGAGCACACCATGCCCGCGCTGCGGGCGGCTCGCGGCAACCTGGACGGGTTCACGGTCAGCCTCGCGCCGTTCGTCGTGCTCGGCGCCGACGCTAAGGCGCGTGCGCAGGCCGAGGCGGGCGTCCGGGGCCAGATTGCCTTCTACGGCTCGACCCCCGCCTACCGCCCGGTGCTCGAGCTCCACGGCTGGGGCAGCCTGCACGAACGCCTCAATGTGCTGTCCCGCCGGCAGGAATGGGCGCAGATGGCCGAACTCATCTCCGACGACGTGCTCGACGCGTTCGCTGTCACCGGCACGCCGGCCGAAGTCGCCGCCGGTCTGCGAGCCCGCTTCGGCGACGTGGTGACGCGCATCGGCCTCTATACCCCCTACCAGGCCGACCCGGCAGAGGTTGCCGAGGTGACCACGGCCCTGCGGGCGCGCGGCCAGGATTAACCATAAAACCAGTAGGTTAATCTTGGGCATCATGGCTGATTCCCACCCGCTCGACAACCCCGCGAAGTGGGCGCTGCTCGGACCGCAGGCACACCTGGCCGAGCGCCGCGGCGGCGCGCTGCGCTATCCCGCCGATGTGTCGCCGTTCGTCGCCCTCCCGGACGAGCCGCATCCGGGCGACTGGGCCGATCTTGCCGACCTGGTCGGACCCGCCGGCGTAGCAGCCACCGCCGGCGTCGCCGCCGATCCTCCGCCCGGCTGGGAGATCCTGATGCGGATCGAGGGCGTGCAGATGGTCGCCGATCAGGCCATCGGCGCGGCCGTGACCAATCGCGTCACCACCAACGGCAGCAGCGACGAGCTGCTCGAACTAGGCCCCGCGCAGGTACCGGAGATGCTGGACCTGGTCGCCCGGACCCGGCCGGGCCCCTTCCGGCGACGGACCGTGGACCTGGGCGGCTATCTCCGCATCCGCCGCGGCGGCCGGCTGATCGGGATGGCCGGCCAGCGGCTGCGCCCGCCCGGCTGGACCGAGGTCAGCGGGGTCTGCACGGACGCCGACTTCCGCGGGCAGGGGCTGGCCACCCGGCTTACGCTCGCGGTCGTGGCGGTCATCCGCGCCCGCGGCGACACCCCGTTCCTGCACGCATCGGCGGACAACATGACCGCCATCCGCCTGTATGAGTCGCTCGGCTTCCGGTTCCGGCGCCACGCCACATTCGTCGTCGCCCGGTGCGCGGTCCCCGCTGCCAGCTCGGCCGCGGCGACCAGGCCGTTACCGGCGACGACCCATCTACCGGGAACGGCGCCGACTCGCGACCCGGCCGACTCCATCCGCGCGGCCGGCAGTGGCGGTCTCGCCGCGGGCGGTCTCGCCGCGGCGCCACTGATCGTCAGCCGCGGAGGGCCTCGGTAATCTGCCGGGTGGTCTGTGCGGCGACCCGACGGCTGACGGCGGCGTAGCTGGTGTAGGCATTGAGGCCGGTAGCCAGGGCCCAGCCGCGTCCGCGCGCCCAGGTGGCGTCGTCTATGTCCAGCGTGGCGCGGAAGGCGGCGCGGCTCCTTTTTGACATGAGTGTGAACGTTACGGTGAGATCACAGGCCGGGTCGCCGATGGCGAGCCCGCCCCAGTCGATGACGGCGCTGACGCGGCCGCCCGCGGTGAGCAGGTTGCCGGTGTGGAAATCGCCGTGCACCCAGACGGGCGCCCGGTCCCACCCGGGGACACTCAGTGCCTTGTCCCACAGCCGCGTCAAAGCCGTGGCGTCGAACACGCCGTCAACTGCGGCAATGGCAACTCGCGTGGCCTGATCACGGTCGGCGAGCGAGCGGTTCTTCAGGTCGTCCCGGGTGACCAGCGCGGGGATCTCCGCAGGTGCGAACCGCTGCAGGGCCGTCAGGAACTCACCGAGCTGGACGGCGACCGCTGCCGATCTGGCCAGCCCCTCGACAGTCGCCACCGCACCGTCCAGCCAGCGCGACACAGCCCAGCGCCACGGATACCCGAAAGCGGGCTCCCCCACGGCCAGCGGAACCGGGATGGCCAGCGGAAGGCACGGCGCGAGCCGGGGCAGCCATTCGAACTCCTTCCTGGCCTGCCCGATGGCGCCGACGTGCCGAGGCAGCCGGACGGCCAGGTCCTGGCACAGCCGGTAGATCACGTGGTCGGAGCCGGCCGGATCCAGCAGTTCCAACGACAGCCCCGCCCACTGCGGGAACTGCGTATGGACCAGGCGCCGGGCCAGGTCGATATCGATCGAGGGGAGGCCAGCCACGGTCGTGCATTATCTCAGCTGGGCTCGCTATGCCGGGCCGTACACCAGCTCGAGAGCGCCGCACGGGCACGCGAGGCTCGGCTCAAGGCGGAGGAGGCCCACGCGCGTACATCATCGCGGCGGGCAGCAGGGCGCGAGCGCTGACAGCTCGCGAGCGCTAATTGTGCAAGACGGCCGCGCCGCTGAAGCGGCCATGGGCGAGGTCGGCCAGCGCTTCGGGGGCGCGAGCCATCGGGTAGGCGTGTGTGGTCGGCATGATCCCGAACCGGGCCGCCAGTGCCAGGAACTCCTCCCCGTCCCGGCGGGTGTTCGCGGTGACGCTGCGGAGCTGGCGTTCCTGAAACAGCTCAGCGTCGTAGTTGATCGCGGGGATGTCGGACAGCCAGATCCCGGCCACAGCCAGGGTGCCGCCCCGGTCCAGAGCGCGCATCGCCACTGGCACGAGATGGCCGACCGGGGCGAACAGGATCGCGCCGTCCAGCGGCTCCGGCGGCGCATCGGCCGCGTCCCCGACCGAGTCAACGCCTAGCTCGGCGGCGAGCGTGCGGTTGCCCTCACCGCGCGTCAGTACGTGCACGCGCATTCCCTGGTGCAGGGCAATCTGCGCAGTGATGTGCGCGCTGCCGCCGAAACCGTAGATGCCAAGGCGCCCGCCAGGCGGCACGGCAGCACGCTGGAGGGCGCGGTAGCCGATGATGCCGGCGCACAGCAGTGGCGCGGCGTGCTCGTCGTCGAGGTTCTCCGGCAGCCGGTAGGCGAAGGCCTGGTCGACCAGGCATGCCTCGGCGTAGCCACCGTCGCAGTCCCAGCCGGTGAAGCGCGGCTCCAGGCACAGATTCTCCGCGCCGCGACGGCAGAACGTGCACGTCCCGTCCGTGCCGCCAAGCCACGGCACGCCGACTCGCTCGCCGGTGACGAACCGGCTGGCACCGGTGCCGAGTGCGTCAACGCGGCCGACGATCTCGTGCCCGGGGATGACCTCCTCGTGGCGAGGCTGCAGGTCGCCCTCCGCCAGGTGCAGGTCGGTCCGGCAGACACCGCAGCAATGGATCCTGACGCGCACCTGGCCCGGGCCGGGCTGCGGCTCGGCTCGCTCAACCTGGCGGAGCGGGCCGTCGTCAATCGGCGCGACATGCTCGACCACCCACGCGTACATGCAGCCCTCCGTTACCGACGCGGTCCCCAGGGCCCGCGGCAGTCAGCGAAGCTGCGACCACCTGCTGCCGAACGCGGCCCATTCACGCGCCCAGCCTGCCATCCGGCACCGCCTGGCAATCCCCCTGGTGCCGAAGAAGAGCAGTGCGAACAGGCCAGACACCCAGACCACTACCCAGAACACGGCGAACGTGACCCGGTCGATCACGCCGACGTGGCTCAGCGGCTGATGCGTCAGCTGGCCGGTGCCAGTCTCCCAGATATCGACGCGATCACCGGCTCGCGCGTCCAGCGGGACCGCGATCCGACCGGAATGTGAGGTCCCATCCGGCGCGGCCCACCGGGCGGTCACCCAGGAGATACCCCACGCACCGCTCGCGCCGACAAGGCCCTGTGACGCACTTTGCTGCAGCGTCGCCGCAACGTGGTGCCAGGACTGCTCCGCTTGCTGCTGATGTACCGCGGCCGCGTCCGCGCGCACACCGGACAGCGTGGCCAGCAGCGGGGCAGCGATGGCGAATGCAGCCAGCAGGCCGCCCACGGCGATTGCCTCGATCCGGTCGACGGGCCGACGGAGCGGGCTGGCGGGCCGCGACAGTGCCCGCCGAGACAGTGCCCGCCGAGACTGTGCCCGGGCAGACCGTGGCTGCCGCTGCGACACCATACGTACACCTCCCAGCCGCGACCCGGCCTGTTAACGGCAGCGTAGGCGCCAAGCCTGCGGAATGGTTAGTAATGAGATACTCAATTTCCCGTTCCAGCAGAATTTATTGCACCGGCTCAGCGGAGCTGGCGCAGGAACGGGTCGCGCGGCGTGGCGCGGGCAAGCCGGACACGGACGTTGAGGGCATGCACGCCGTCCGGCCGGGCGATCACCGGACTGAGGTCGAGGTCGGCAACTTCAGGCAGATCGTCAGCGAGCCGCGATACCCGCAGGAGCAAGCCTGTTAGCCCAGCGATATCCACGGCCGGCTGACCACGCTGACCGAGCAGCAGCGGTGCGGCCTGCAGGCCGCGGATGAGCTGGCCCGCGTCGACGTCGGTCAGCGGCGCCAGCCTGGCGGCCCGATCGCTGAGCACTTCCGCCGCGATGCCGCCGAGACCGAAGACGACGAGCGGACCGAAGACCGGTTCTTGCACGACGCTGGCATTGAGCACCACATCGCCGCTGGCTGGCCGCTCCGCCACCAGCGGTATGCCGTAACTGCCCGCGAGCCGGGCCGCGTCGGCGCTCGGCAGCCAGCCGCCGCCCGGCTGGCTATGCAGGAACGTCGACACCAGTGCCCGGGCGGCGGCCGGGTCGATGTCGGACGGCTCGGGCACCTCGCCGTGTTCCTGGCCCCGCCAGGCCCAATAGTCAGCGGCATGCCCGAGCGCCCGCGCTGCGGTCTCCGGGTAGCCGTACGCAGGCACGCGCCGCTTCGCGCTGGCGCTCAGCACGCTGACCGAATCCGGCCGGTCCAGTAGCACCGCCGCGACCGGTTTGGCGAGCTCGGCCGCCAGGATCGCGGCGGACAAGTCCGCGATCGCAGTCGGCACGCCGATCGCGAGCAGCGCGTCCACCGCCTCGTCGGCGGCCACCCCCTCCAGGCAGGCGCGGAAGTCCGCGACAGTCACGCTCGCGGTAGTGTCCACCGGCCCGGTGACCGCCGCGCCCGGCGGCAGCAGCTCGGCTAGCCGCCGCTGGGTCACCTCGCTGAGCTCGGCGACCGACAGGCCAGCGTCCACGCACGCGTCCGCGGCCAGCACGCCGACCCCGCTCGCGCTAGACACGATGCCGACCCTGCGCCCCTCCGGCAGCGGCTGGCAAGAGAGCAGCGCGGCGGCGGCGACCAGCTCGCCAAGGCTGTGACAGGCCACGATGCCCGCCTGCCCGAACAGCGCCTCCTGGGTGACGAGCGGCGCGGCGGACGCGGCCGGCTGCAACGCGGCCGCGCGCTGGCCCGCAGGCGACCGGCCGCCGATCACGGTCAGCACCGGCAGCTGGCGGGCCAGCCTGCGCGCGGTACGCGCGAAGCCGCGCGGATTGCCGAACGACTCCACGTACAGGACCGCCATCCGCGTCCGTCCGTCCTGCTCCCACCAGGTCAGCAGGTCGTTGCTGGACACGTCGTACTTGTCCCCCACCGAGGCGAACGACGAGACTCCGATGCCGAGGCGCGCAATGTGCTCGAGCAGCGCGACGCCAACGCCGCCCGATTGCACCACGATTCCGGCTGAGCCAGCCGGCGTTAGCGTCTGCGCAAAGGTGGCGTTCAGCTGGAGGCTGGTGTTGACGATGCCGAGGCAGTTCGGGCCGACCAACCGCATCCCGTGGCGGCGGCAGATGGCCAGTAGCTGCGCGCCCGCCGCAATGTCGAAACCGGCGGTGATCACGATCAGTGCCCGCACACCGCGACGTCCGCACTGGGCTGCGACGTCCGCGACCTCGGCGGCCGGCACCGCGACGACCGCCACGTCTACGCCCTCCGGCAAGTGCGCCGCCGACGGCAGGCTAGTCACGCCCTCGATCGGCTCGCCGCTCGCGTTCACCACGTGCACGGTCCCGGCGAAACCGCCGGTCACGATGCTGTGCAGGATCTCCCGGCCGGCCGAGCCGCGAGTCCGGCTCGCCCCGACCACCGCGATCGAGGCCGGTTCGAGGAGGTGCCGCAGGCTCGCCACGTCGGCGCGGCTGGCCCGCTCGGCGACGGCATCGAGGTAGCTGTCCAGCTGGGGTTCGCTGGCCCCACGCGGGATAGGCATCGTCAGCTCCACGACGCCATCCACGAACTGCCGCCTGACCTGCAGGCCCGCGTCGGCGAACACGCGCTGCATGGCAACGTTCTCGGGCAGTGTCTCGGCCGCGAAGGCAGCCAGCCCGCGCTGCCGGGCGACCGAGACCAGGTGCTCCAGCAGCAACGTCGCCACGCCTCGCCCGTGCATCTGGTCCGATACCGCAAACGCGATCTCTGCCACGCCCGGCCTATCCATCGGCTCGTAGCTGGCCACGCCGATCAGGCTGCCGCCGAGCCAGGCGAGCAGCGCGGCGTGATCGCTGTCCGGCGGTCGGCACAACCGCCGTGCCTCGCGCTCGGGCGCCTGCGGACTGAGGCTGAAGAACCGCAGGTAGGAACTGTCCGGCGACATCTGCCGGTGCATCGCCCGGATGGCGCCAAAATCGCCCGACCTGGCCGCGCGGATCTCCACGGTGCTGCCATCGGCCAGCAGCGCGTATGTCGGCGGTATCGCGTAGTCGCTCAAGGCTGTGTGAAAGTGTCGCTCAAGGCTGTGTGAAAGGCTAGTTGCGCTTTGCCGGCACCGGAAGGGGTCCCCTCGTTGACCTGCACCTTGCATGTTGCCTGGGAGGACAAGCTCGCCAGCTACGACTTCGGGCCCGATCACCCGCTGGCACCGATCCGAGTGCAACTCACGATCGAGCTGGCGCGCGCGTTCGGGCTGCTGACCGCCGACGGCGTCACGGTCGTGCCAGCCGCGCCTGCCAGCCAGGACGAGCTTGAGCTGATCCACGACCCTGCCTACATCGAGGTGGTCAGGGAGGCAGGCACGCCGGCCACCGACCGGCACCGCCCGCTGACCGCCGCCCAGCTGCTCGCCTTCGGTCTGGGCACCGCGGACGACCCGGTGTTCGCGGGCATGCACGAGGCCTCGGCCCTGGTGGCGGGCGCTACGCTCGCCGCCGCCCGCGCGGTGTGGTCTGGATCGGCGGCGCATGGCGCCAGCATCGCCGGCGGCCTGCACCACGCGATGCGCGCGAATGCGTCCGGTTTCTGCATCTACAACGACCCGGCGATCGCGATCACCTGGCTGCTGAACCACGGCATCGAGCGCATCGCCTACGTGGACATCGACGTGCACCACGGCGACGGGGTCCAGGCCGCGTTCTGGAACGACCCGCGAGTCCTCACGATCAGCGTGCACCAGCACCCGGCCACGCTGTTCCCGGGCACCGGCCGCGCAGCCGAGACCGGCGGCCCGGACGCCGACGGCCTGGCGGTCAACGTAGCCCTCCCCGCTGGCACGCACGACGCCGGCTGGCTGCGCGCCTTCCACGCGGTCGCGCCGCCGCTGATCCGCCAGTTCCGCCCGCAGGTCCTGGTGAGCCAGCACGGGTGCGACACGCACTGGAGCGATCCGCTGGCCAACCTGGAGATCAGCGTGGATGCTCAGCGCGCTGCGCACGCCGCCATCCACGCGCTCGCGCACGAGACCGCCGGCGGGCGCTGGCTGCTGACCGGCGGGGGTGGCTACCAGCTTGTCCAGGTCGTGCCGAGGACGTGGACGCACCTGCTGGCTGAGGCGTCTGGCCGGCCGATCGATCCGCAGGCTGCCACCCCAGACGCCTGGCGCGACTATGTGGGGACCGTCGTCGCCGAGCCTGCGCCTGAGTTCATGACAGACGGTGCGAGCGCCGAATACCGCGATTACGACACCGGGTTCGACCCGGAGGATCCGGTCGACCGCGCCATTCGGGCGACCAGGGATGCAGTATTTCCGCTGCACGGCCTGATGCCCTGAGCACCATGATGGACGTGCTCTACCTGGACTTCGCGTGCCATCTCATGGCGAACCCTCGCTGTCCGCATCTGCCGGAAGCAGCGCGAAGGCGTCGGCGTGCAGCGGCCGGATCGCCCGGAAGTGACGTTCGTCGAGGGTCAGCAGCCGGTCAGTCCGAAACCTGGCCGCGAGCACGACGATGGACGCATCGGCCAGCCCGATGTCCATGTCCCGGTACCGCTGGACTACCTCGGCAGCTCTGGCGACATCGTCTCCGTCAAAGGCAGCCAGGCGGTAGACACCGGCGGCGACGTCGCTCAGCACCTTGAGCTCGCCCTGGACGCCCGCCCGGCTACTCACCAGGTAGTCGACCTCGGCGAGCACGAACGGCGAGAGGACAAGCGGCCCTGGTTCCGCCCGGAGTGCCTTGGTCACCTGGTCATGGCGCTTGTCGGTGGCCGAATAGGCCGCGACGAGCCCGCTTGTGTCACAGATGATCAACGCTGGCCAAATCCCCCGGCCAGGGCTTCGTCAACCTTGTCGGCAAGGTCAGCGTCGCCAAAGTCGATAGTGCCCCAGTGCGGCGAACGCGGTGTCCGCAACAGACCAGCCAGCCACTGCTCGAGCGCAGTGCGAATGATGGTCGCCTCCGACTCCCCGGATACGCGGGAGGCCGCAGATAGCCGTTCCTTGAGCTGGTCTGGCAGGTACACCGACGTCTTTACCATATACGTAGGGTACCCTACAGATGCCCTACATGTGGTGGACGGGTGCTGGCCGCGTCAGCTGAGGCCCCAGCCGGTGGACATCTGCATGGTTATCGCCGCGATCCCGAATCCGGCCGCCAGCGATACCGCGAGGAGCAGCCAGCGAATGGCGCCGCCGGGAACGGTGAACGTGGTCGCGGCTGGCGCTCGCGGCTGCTCCGCGGCGCGCCAGGAAAGCATGCGCGGTAGCCGCGGCGCGTAGTTGAGCACGTGGATCGTCATCACGCCGAACCACAAGATGAACGACGCTTTGTGCAGGAACAGCCAGGGACCACCGCCGCCCGGGCCGGCCAGCGCGAGGATGACCCCGGTACCGAGCACAGCGACAGAGGTCAGGATGACCAGCGGGCCGAGCACGCGCAGCAGCGGCGCCGGCGGGCCTTTGCGCACGTAGGCGGCTGCTCCGGTGTAGTACCGGATGAAGCGGTAGCAGGTCGAGCAGATCTTCAGCGTCACGGGGCCGATGAGCAGCAGGCCAAGCGCGAAGTGCAGCCACAGCAGGCGATGGACCTGCAGGACTGTGAATCCCTCGACGGCAAAACCCAGCAGCAGGATCACGCCGGTCATCGCGGTGAGTCGCTGGTTGCCATCGGCGCCGGTCGCCTCAGCGGGCCGGCGATGCCGTGGCGCGAGGCGGGCGGTCACCGGCCGTGCGCCAGGCGCAGCGCCAGCGTCGGGCAGGCTCGCACGGCCCGGCGAGCGTGACCATGCAGCCCCCGCGGCACCTGCTCACCCTCGACGATCGGGTAGCCCCACTCGTCCAGTTCGATCATTTCGGGCAGCAGGTCAGCGCACAGCCCGTGCCCGTCACACGCGATCGGATCCAGCTTCAGTCGCACGCTCATTGCCATCCCCCTTCCGTCCCCGGCCGGGTCACCGATTGCGCGCTCGTCAGCTGCTGCGGGCGGCGCCGGTCCGCCAGACACGACCGGCGGCGCTGGTGTGCATGCGCGTCCGCGGCAAACGCACGCAGCGCCGAGGCCGCCATCCGCACTGCGCCGTCTGGATGCCGGCAAGCCCCGCGGCCGGAGATCTGGCCGAACCGACGCTGCATCCGCTCAAGCGGATCCGATTCCGGCCGCCGCCCGGCCAGCTGAGTGAGGTCTTCGGCGATGGCGGGCAGGCCAAACATGCACGGGCCGCACTGCTGCGCGCTCTGGCTGGCTAGGAACCGCAGAATTCGGGCGGCCTCGGCAAGGCCGCACTCTTCGGCCGGCAGCGCCACGAGGACGCCGGCACCGGGCGAGCCGCCGACCGGGCCTAGGCCCTCGTCGGTAAACGGCAGCCGCGCTACCTCGGCCATGTCGTGCCACGTGCCGAAATACCCGCCAATGAGAAGTGCCTGCACGTCCGCAGCAACGCCTGCCATCGCCATGATCTGACCCACTGTGGTGCCCGCCGGTACCTCGAAGACGCCGGGCTGCGTCACCGCACCGGTCACGGTGGTCAGCATCGTGCCGGCCGCGCCAGCCAGCCCGGCGGACCGGTACCACGCGGCGCCATACCGCGCGATCAGGGCGATATTCGCGAAAGTCTCCACATTCGAGACGAGTGTGGGCCGGCGACCGACGCCCCGCTCGAACGGCCGGGGCGGGGTGGTGGTCGGCTTGGCTTCGCCGCCGTTCAGCCAGTGCACGAGCGAGCTCTCCTCGCTCGAGGTGTAGCCGTGCGGGATCTCCTGCACGCTGAGGGGAACCCGATCGAGGCCGGCTTGCTGCCGCTCGCCGAGCGCCGCCAGCACTGTCCCCGTCAGCCAGCCACGAGTGCGGGACAGGCACAGGTGCGCCTCCGTCGCACCGACGGCCTCTGCGGCGGCAGCGATTCCGTCCAGCACCAGGTGCGGCGCACGCGCCAGCAGGGCCTGGTCCTTCTCGCTGACGGGCTCGCTCTCAGCGCCGTTGGCAACCACGACGGCTGGCCCGCGGCCCGCGGCGACGGCACGCATCTTGGTGCCGGTCGGAAAGCCAGCCCCGCCACGCCCGGTCAGCCCGGCAGCGGCAACCTCGGCAGCGAGCGCCTGCCTGCCAGCTTCGGGCAGGGCGCCATACCTCTCCAGGTGCTCACGCAGGCTGGCCGGCCGGCCAGCCTGCCAGCCGGCGGTGAGCCGGACCGGGCCGCCCAGGTCTGCCCGGGCCGCCATGCCAGGCTGCCCGGTCATCGGCTCCCTCCCACGGACGTAGCCGGAGCACTGACGGCCGGGTGGGCTAGTGCGGCCGGGGTGCCTGCCCGGTGCGACCAGCCAGGCTGCAGCGGCCCGAGCGCCACGAACACGATCGTGGCGATCATGAAAGCGACCGTGGCCAGCAAGCCGGCGGTGCGCGCGGTACCCCGGCCGAGCAGGGTCAGGCGCCACGCCAGCGCGCCGGCCACCACCAGCACGCAGACGGCATCCAGCAGCAGCAGCCACGGCAGCCGGGTGTCGGTACCGGTGCCGAGGCCGTGCCAGAGCGCTACCGGCCAGGACGCATACGCAAGCCAGTGCACAGCGCGCCACACCCGGTAGGGCAGCCAGGTCCGGAACAGGCTGGTGAGGACGACCGCAAGCAGCAGGTCGACGGCGATAGCGCCAAGGCTGAGCCACAGCGGTCGGTACGGCGAGCTGAACGGGATGATCGCGGAGGCGAAGCCGATCGGCGCGAAGGGGTCAAGCACCGTGGTCACCACGTGCACGGCGACGAACGCCACCGCCAGCAGCGACACGTTGCGGTGCAGGCCAGCCCGCACGAGCCGGGGCATGCCGGTTGTCTCCAGGCGTCCGGTGCCGGCGATGCCCAGCACCACGGTGGCGGTGAGCAGCAGCAGAGCCACGACGCCCGTGGCCCTGGTGGTGTACCAGAGCGGACTCGGGCCCGAGGCGGTTGCGGCGAGCAGGTGCGCAGCTGCGGTGACTGGCTGATGGGTGAGGCTCACCATAGGCTCACGACCCGCCCGAGCTGACTACCGGCGGCTTCGTGTGGGCCGGCTGCTGCGGCTGCTGCTTGGGCGTGGTCGGCTGCTGCTTCGGCGTGCTCAGCCGGTCATGGTGGCGCACTCTGGCCGCCGGGTGGTGGCCGGCCGGAGGCGCCGAGGAGGACGAAGCCGGCACGGGGGTACTGGGGGCGGTGGCCGCGTGACCAGGCAGCGCGTGCGCGAAAGCCACGCCGAGCCCGAGCGAGGCCCCAGCGGCGCCGCCGAAGACCCACAGGGTGAGCTTGCGAATCCGGGCGAGCCGCTCGTCGCGGCGCCGGACGGCGGCATGCGGAGAGCCGTACGGCTCTGAGCGGCCGTATCGCGGTTCCTGGACAGGACGGATCTCGGGCTGCGTCTCGGGCATGTACTGAGACTGCCCAATAGCCTCCCGGCGATCGGTTCAGGAATAGTTCAGGACCAGTTAACTGTGCCGAACCTCACACGTGACCGCGCCGCCCCGGCCGGTCGCGGGGAGCGAGCGGCAGCTCGATCACAACCGTCAGGCCCCCGCCGGGCGAATCGGACAAGGCGGCGGTGCCGCCGTTGGAGGCCACCAGTCGGTCCACAATGGCCAGGCCCAGGCCAGTCCCGCCGTCTGCCCCTGACGCGAACCTGCGGAAGGCCATCCGTCGCTGCTGCGGGCTCATTCCTGGCCCGTCGTCGGCCACCACGATCCTGGCCAGGCCAGCCGCGCTGCTGGCGGTGATCTGGACCGTTCCGCCCGGTGCCAGGGCGTCGAGGGCGTTGCCGATGAGGTTGTCCAGGATCTGCTCGAGCTGGCCCTCCCCCATCCGCACGCCGGCGGCCTCGGCCTCGGCCCGCAGAGCGACTTCCCGCTCCTCAGCAGCGGGCCGCCAGGCCGCGACCCTCGTAGTGATCACCTCATCGAGCCGCAGGTTGACCGGGGTGGCGGGCACGTTCTCTGCCCTCGCGACCGCTAGCAGCCCGTTGACAAGCCGGCTCAGCCTGGCGATCTCCTCTTGCGCGCCGGCGAGCTCGGCAGCGGTGTGCTCGTCGCTGTCTTCCGCCAGCACGTCTAGCCGCAGCCGCAGGGCGGCGAGCGGCGTCCTGAGCTGGTGCGAGACGTCCGCCGTGGTGGCCCGGTGCGCATGCACCAGCGCTTCCAGCCGGGCCGCCATCAAGTTGAAGTTCGCCGCCAGCCGTCGCACCTCGCTCGGGCCGGCGGCCGCCGCAGACCGGGTGCCGAGGTCGCCGTCGCCGAGGCGCTGGGCGGCATCCTCTAGCTCGCCGAGCGGCCGGTTCACCCACCGGGCCAGGCCGATGGCGACCAGCGCTGCGGCGGCGAGGCCAGCCGCGGAGACGGCCGCGATCACCGTCCACAACGTCGCGATGCGCTGGTCAAGCGGTTCGGTCGATCGGGCCAGCACGACGGTCCCGACACTGCCGTCGCTGTCGTCACGCAGCACCGGCATGATCACGATGGTGCGGTCATCGGAGCGGTAGACGGAGGACCGGCGGGCGGCGGTTACCCTCCGGAGCTGAGCCTCCGACACCGGCGGCGGCACTTTGGTCCCGGACACCTTCCGGCCCGCCGCGTCGTTGACGCTGATCTGGTCCCCGGCGGCGCCGAGCTGACGCACCGAGCGGCCGAGTGCAGGGCCGGCAATGCCATCGTCCAGCCGTTCCTCGGCAATGTTGGCCAGCGTGGTCGCCGCGGCCACCGTTTCGTCGGTGAAGTCATGCGTGTCCTGATTCGCCGTGACCAGGCCGAGCGGCACGCTGACCGCGCTCAGCACGATCACCATGAGCGACAGGACCGCGATGACGATCCTGCGAGCCAAGGCTAGACCTCGCCGAGGCGGAAACCCCGCCCGTAGACCGTCTCAATCAGGCCAGGTACGCCCAGCTTGCGGCGCAGCGAGGCCACGTGCACGTCCAGGACCTTGGTCGGGCCGTACCAGTTGGAGTCCCAGGCCGTCTCGAGGATTTCCTGCCGGGTGACCACCCGGCCGGGATCGGCGGCCAGACACTCCAGGATGTCGAACTCCTTGGGTGTCAGCGATATCTCCTCGCCGGACACGGTGACGCGGTGCGACCTGGTGTCGACCGTCAGTGGCCCGTGCCTGACCAGGTCTCCACCCGGGCGGACCCGGCGCAGCACAGCGCGCATGCGGGCCTGCAGCTCGGCCAGCCCGAACGGCTTGACCAGGTAGTCGTCGGCGCCGGCGTCAAGCGCCATCACGCGGTCCGCCTCGTCGCCGTGGGCTGTGACCACGATGATCGCCGCGCCGGTGCGCTCGCGCATCCGGCGGCAGACCTGCACGCCGTCCAGGTCCGGCAGTTCCAGGTCGAGCAGCACCACGTCGGGGTCACCCCAGGCCAGCGCGGCTCCCCCGGTCTCCACATGGTCGACCTGGTAGCCGCCGCGGGTCAGCCCGCGGACGAGCTGCGCAGCGATCCCGGCGTCGTCCTCGACGACGAGAACGCTCGTGGCTGCCTCGCTGGACCCAGGGCGCACCTGGACGCCTGGCGCCTTCATGGCCACTACCGTAGGCGACGCCGGGCGCTGGCGGGGCACCGACGCCACGGCCCGCCGGCGCCTTCTGTCCGCACCTGAGTGGCGGCAGCCGGCCGTCGCGGGTAGCCTGCCTGCCGTGCTCAAGCAGATCAGCGACGATCCGAGCCCTGGCCAGGTACGGCACGTGACGTACATACCGTTCCTGGCCGATGGCACCTGCGTGCTCATCCAACGCGATGGCGGGTACTCGCTGCCGTACGGCACCGTTGCCGACGGCGAGCACTACCTGCTCGACACCACCTTGCGGGTCCCGCTGGAGACTGCGGGATTCCGCTATCAGCGGGTCCGCCCGTTCGCCATCGATAGCGATCACGTCTACGCGTGGATCGAGGGCGACGAGTACACCGGCTACCGGCGGCACGTCACCGTGCCGCTGGCCAGGTGCAGCCCGGAGGAGGCCGCGGCGCTGCTCCGGACGTCGGGGCAGCCCGCACTGGCGGACGCAGTGCTGGCCGCGGCCGCGTCGTACGCGGCCGAGGACGACGAGTCCTACTACGCCGACAACATCCGCATCCTCGAGCCCGCCTACCTGCGCGGCTCCTCGCCCCAGGAAGGCTCGGGCTTTGGGGGCGACGCGGCGGAGTGGCGGCGAGCCCGGCACCACATCACGCACGGCATCGCGGACGGCGGCACGTTCCTCGATGTCGGCTGCGCGAACGGGCTGCTGATGGAGTCCGTGGTCCGCTGGTGCGCCGAGCGGCGGCTGCGGATCGAGCCCTACGGCATCGACCTGAGCGCGGGGCTGGTCGAGGAGGCACGCCGCCAGCTGCCGCAGTGGGCCGACCGGATCTGGCAGGGCAACGCCATCGACTGGCTACCACCGGATGGAATGCGCTTCGACTACGTGCACCTCTTGCTGGACTGTGTGCCGCGGCGGCGGCGGCGCGAGCTGATCCGCCACCACCTCGCGAATACCTGCAGGCCGGGCACCGGCCGCCTGCTGGTCAGCGAGTACGGCGCGAGCTCGGCCGCCGGCGGTACCGCCGCGGAGATCGTGCGCGAGCTTGGCTTCGATTGCGCCGGGCAGAGCAGCCCCAGCCGCCGCGCTGGCCGGATACCGGCTCCGACCGCCTGGATCTACGCCCCGCCGGCTACCGGCGCGGGCTGATCAGGTCAGGCGTTATCTCGCTGACGTCCCGCGCGCCAGCCAGCTGCATGGCGTGCACGAATTCCTCGGTCATGGCGTCGAGCAGGTGCGCGACTCCGTCCGGCCCGCCCTCGCCGGACTCGCCGCCCGCGGTCAGCGCCCACAGCACCGGGCGCCCGAGGAACACGGCCTTCGCGCCCAGCGCTAGCGCGGCCAGCACGTGCTCGCCGCGGCGGATGCCGCCGTCCACGTAGACCTCCGCCCCGAGGCCCGCCACCGCCTCGGCGATGTCGGGCAGCGCCTCCGCGGTCGCCACCGACAGGTCGAGCTGCCGGCCGCCGTGGTTGGACACCTGGACCGCCGCCGCGCCCGCCTCGATGGCAACCCGGGCGTCGTCGGCTCGGAGCACGCCCTTGACCACTACCGGCAGGCCGGAGATCTCCCGCAGCCAGCCGATGTCGTCCGGGGTCAGGTCGTCGGCCTGCCACAGCGCCTCGTCCGGCAGCTCGCCCTGGTCGATGTTGATCAGGTGGTACTCGGCCGGGCTGAGCTCGTAGATGCTCAGGTCGGCTGTGTACTTGTTGCCGACGACGGGCGTGTCTACCGTCAGCACGATCGCCGTGGCGCCGGCGTCCAGCGCCCGCTGCACGAAGGCCTTGGTCACGCCCCGGTCCCGCCGGACGTAGAGCTGCAGCCACCAGGGCGCACCGACACCGGCAATATCGGTGAACCACGAACCGGAATTGCTCGACAGCACCAGCAGCGATCCGCTCGCCGCGACGCCACGCGCCGTGGCGAGCTCGCCGTCGGGATGCGCGGCACGCTGCATCGCGGTCGGCGCCACCAGGACGGGCGTGGCGAACTCCTGGCCGAGCACGGTGACCGACGTCGATACCCGCCGGACATCCCGCAGCACTCGCGGGCGGAACCGGATGCGATCCCAGGCAGCCACGGCCTCGGCCGTGCTCAGCCCCGGGCCGGCGCCCTGGTTGAAGTACTCCGATACCGGGGCTGGCAGCCTCGCGGCCGCGCGATCACGCAACTGGTCTAGGCGCACAGTTCGCGATCCTGCCAATTGCGGCCGCCCGCCCGCAACCGGGTTCCAGCCGGGGCGGCCCCGGCAGCCGGAGCCGCGCAAGCAGCGCGGTAATTCGGTTGCGGTGGCACACCCCGCCGTGCCACCGTCAGCCAGCAGAGCGGGAGCGCGGGCGTACCGGCGGCAGGACACGGCACAGCCAGCTCCCCTGGGCGAGAGGAGGCAGGCAGATGGAGCACTGCACGCTGTCCGTTTCCGCCTCACGCCCGAGGAGCACCACTCGTGCCCAGCACCTCCCGCCGCGGCAAGCGGCGTTTTGACGACGACGAGCCCTACTTCGCCAGGCGCCGCCCGCAGCGCGCTGCGCTGCCTTCGCTAGCCGACTTCGACGCCACCGACGGCTTGCCCGACGGTGAGCGCTGGTCCACCTGGGACCAGTCCACCCCCACCCAGCGTGGCCCGCTGCCGCATCCGGACTGGCTGGTCACTGACCTGGCCGCCACAGACACCGAGCTCGGCATCCTGAAAACCGGCAAGGAGGCCGACGTCTTCCTGCTGCGGCGCGGTGTGCCGGACACCGGGCGAGCCTGCCACCTGGCCGCCAAGCGATACCGGTCCGCCGAGCACCGGCAGTTCCACCGCGACAGCCAGTACACCGACGGCCTGCGCGTAAGGGAGTCACGCGACAGCCGGGCGATGGCCAACCGGACAGCCGTGGGCCGGCAGATGATCGCCGTGCAGTGGGCCAACGCCGAGTTCGCCGCGCTCTGCCAGTTCCATCAGGCCGGAGTCCCGGTGCCGTATCCGGTCCAGGTGCTCGGCACGGAGGTGCTGCTCGAGTTCATCGGCGAGGCGGACGGCACGGCCGCCCCGCGGCTGGCCGAGACCGGACTGCGCGGGGGCGACCTCGCGGCCCTCTGGGAGCAGCTCGTGCTCATCACCGGCACGCTGGCCCGGCTGGGCCTGGCCCACGGTGACCTGTCCGCTTACAACCTGCTTGTGCACCGGGACCGGCTCATCATGATCGACACCCCGCAGGTCATTGACGTGATCGCCAATCCGCGTGGCGGCGAGTTCCTGGACCGGGACGCCGCGAACGTGGCCCGGTGGTTCGCGGCGCACGGTCTCACCGGCCTGCCGCCAGGCGCCACCGGCCCGGACGACCTGGCCGCCCTGCTGCGGGCCGAGGCTGGCCTGCCCTGACCAGTCGGCGCCGTCAGGTGAGGCGCCGCTCGGCCGCCCATCGCGTGAGCTGGTGCCGGGTGGACAGCTGCAGCTTGCGCAGCACCGACGAAACGTGGCTCTCCACGGTCTTCACCGAGATGAATAGCTCCTTGGCGACCTCGCGGTAGGTGTACCCGCGGGCAATGAGCCTGAGCACCTCCCGCTCACGGCCGGTGAGCTGGTCAAGCTCGGGGTCGAACGACGGCCGGTCGATCTCGGCCGAGTGCCCTGCGGCGAAGGCGTCCAGCACGAAGCCGGCCAGCCGCGGCGAGAAGACGGCATCGCCGGCAGCTACCCGGCGGATAGCGTCGATCAGCTCGGTGCCTGAGATCGTCTTGGTCACGTAGCCACGCGCGCCGGCTCTGATGACCGCGATCACGTCCTCCGGCGCATCCGAGGCCGACAGCGCAAGGAACTTCACATCCGGATTCTCTGCCTTGACCGCCGCGACGACGTCCTGGCCGCCGCCGCCCGGCAGGTGGACGTCGAGCAGTACCACCTCTGGCA
>DASXMP010000143.1:0-17657 GCA_036495585.1 Streptosporangiaceae bacterium | reverse complement strand
ACCTCGGACTCGTACTGCGCGGCCACGCCGGCGATGAGGCGCTGCTTCTCCGCCTCCGGGATGCCGAGCCTGTCGTAGGTGTTCTTGATGTCAGCCGGCAGCTCGTCCCAGCTCGCCGCCTGCTTCTCGGTCGAGCGGACGAAGTACTTGATCTTGTCGAAGTCGATGCCGGACAGGTCCGAGCCCCACGTCGGCAGTGGCTTGCGGCCGAAGAACTTCAGGCCCTTGAGGCGCAGGTCCAGCATCCACTCAGGCTCGTTCTTCTTCGCCGAGATGTCACGGACTACCTCCTCGGACAGGCCGCGGCGCGCGCTGGCGCCGGCGACGTCCGAGTCGGACCAGCCGAACTTGTAACGGTCCAGCCCTTCAAGCTCCGGGCGGGCAATAGTCGTCATGCGGAGATTCCTCCGGCCTCGTCGGTTGTAGTAATGCGGTGATGCACCAGTGAAGGCGCCGTCACGTGCGTGGTGCAGATCCCGTCTCCGTGCGCGATCGTCGCCAGGCGCTGGACCGGGGTGCCCAGCAGGCGGCCAAACGCCTCCGTCTCGGCCTCGCATAGCTGCGGGTACTCGGCGGCGACATGCGCCACCGGGCAGTGGTGCTGGCAGAGCTGCTCGCCCGCGCTGGCCTCCGCCGCGCTGGCCCCTCTCGGCCTGGTCCCGCTGGCCCTGCCATGGCCGGGCCCGGTGGCCGCTGGCGCGCACCCGGCCGACGCAGCGTAACCGTCAGCGGACAGCGCCGCCGCCAGGGCCTTGACCCGGTCAGCAGGCTCGGCGCCGGTCACCACCGGCCGGTACCTGCGCTCCAGCTCGGCGATCTGCTGCCGGGCGAACTCCGCGACCGCGTCCGGCCCGGCGCGCTTGGCCAGGAATCGCAGGGCGCTGGCGGCCAGGTCGTCATAGGCGTGCACGAACGCGCTCCGGCCGGCGTCGGTGATCGCGAACAGCCGAGCTGGCCTGCCCCGCCCCCGGCTGCCGTAGGTCGGTGCCGTCCTGGCCTCGATCATGCCGTCGGCCTGCAGGTTGTCCAGGTGCCTGCGGACGGCTGCGGACGTCAGGCCCAGGCGGGCCGACAGGCCGGCCGCCGTTACGGGACCGTTCTCCAGGATCAGCCGGGCTATCTGCCCGCGCGTGCTGGAGTCCGGCGCCGGCGCAGGGCTCACCCGGGCACCAGCGGTGCCCTGAGCGTCCTGAGCCAGTCCCACGTTTTTCACAACATCATTGTGCCGTAAATAGTTCCGGCCGTGCAATCGGGTCGGCACATGGCCTGCGTCACAGGCCAGCGGCACCCCGGGACACGGTCAGCCTGCCCGCGGCCGAGGGGGCGCACGGCAACGTTCCCGTTAATTCTTCGCCCCAACGCCTGAAAGCAAGAACGCCGCGGCACTTATTTCGCACAGATGAACGGGTTGTTAATCTTTTTATCCGATTTTCACTCTATGTCCAACTATGCCGCTTGCGCTGCTTGTCCTTGGTGAATCATGCACCAAAGCGTTATCTGGATTCGCTTCCAGAGCTTGACCGCCAGCCCGTATAACTTTCCGTTAAGGAGGCATGAGATGAGACAGATCGTGTCAAAAGCCGTCCGAACACGTGGCGGCAAGGCCGGACTGGGCAGCCTGGCGGCATTCGTCGTGCTGGCGCTTGCGGCGGCTGGATGCGGCAGCTCGAGCCCGACGACCAATAAGAGCAGCGGCACAACGACCGGACATGCCGGCGGCACGTTCACCATTCTGGCTAACTCCGCCTTCGGCGTCGCTGACCCAGCGCAGAACTACACCCTCGAAGAGTGGCAACTGCTCATCGACTCCCACGACGGGCTCGTGACATTTGCCAAGGTGGCCGGCGTGGCCGGCACCAAGATCGTGCCGGACCTGGCCACCTCTATCCCGACGCCGACAAACGGCGGCAAGACCTACGTCTTCAACATCCGTCGTGGCATTAAGTTCTCCAACGGCCAGACGCTGAAGCCAAGCGACTTCGTCACGACCTTCGAGCGGCAGTTCACCGTCCCCGGCCCGACCTCCTTCTACAGCGGCATCGTCGGGGCAAGCTCCTGCAGCACCAAGGGCTGCAACCTGGCCAAGAGCGGTGGCGTCGTTGCCAACAACAGCAACTACACGCTGACGATCAACCTGACCGCGCCGGACCCCGAGCTGATGGACCAGCTGTCGCTGCCCTTCGCCGACGTGGTGCCGGCTGGCACCTCGCTGAAGCTGACCGGCAACAACGTGCCGCCGGGCACCGGTCCGTACATGTGGAAGTCGTACAACCCGAACACCGAGGCAGTGCTCGTCCGCAACCCGTATTTCCACGTCTGGAATACGGTGGCGCAGCCGGCCGGCAACCCGAACGAGATCATCGAGAAGTACGGACTGCAGGTCTCCAGCGAGGTGACCCAGGTCCTCAACGGGCAGGCTGACGAGGTATTCGACGGCGACTCGATCCCGTCCGACCAGCTGACGACGCTGAACAGCTCGCAGTACACCAGCCAGGTGCACGTCAACACGCTGACCGCGGACTACTACATGGCGCTGAACACGACGCGGGCGCCTTTCAATAACCTGGACGCCCGGCAGGCCATCAACTACGCCGCCAACAGAGCTGCGTACGTGAAGATCTACGGTGGCTCGTCGCTCGCCGTCCCGGCGTGCCAGATCCTGCCGCCGAACTTCCCGTCGTACAAGCCGTTCTGCCCGTACACCAGTGGCGCGCAGACGGTCTGGTCCGGGCCGGACCTGACCAAGGCGAAGGCACTGGTGAAAGCCTCGGGTACGGCCGGCCAGAAGGTCGTGGTCGACAGTACGAACGACCAGGTCGGCACCGCGCTGGCCGAGCAGATGGTGTCCGACCTGAACGCGATCGGCTACAAGGCGAGCACCCAGCTGCTCACCGCGGCCAACCAGTATCCCTACATCCAGAACTCGGCGAACGCGGGCACCTGGAACATCGCCTACTCGGCCTGGTTCCAGGACTACCCGGCGCCGTCGGACTTCCTCAATGTGCTGCTCGGGTGCGGCACCATCCACAAGAACAGCGACGCGAGTCCGAACATCGCCGAGTTCTGCGATCCGGCCATCCAGAAGCTGATCAACGAGGCGGAGGCCGACGAGGCCACCAACCCCAGCCAGGCGGCGTCGCTCTGGACGCAGGTCGACCACATGGACACCCAGCAGGCAGCGTGGGTCGACCTGTTTAATCCGAAGCAGATCGACGTTCTCGCGAAGACCGTGCAGGGCTACAAGTGGAACCCGCAGTGGTACATCCTGATCGATCAGCTATGGCTGAACAAGTAAGGCGGCAGCCGGCCGCGGAGACCGCTTCATGGCCGCTGTAGCCGAGCAGGTTAGCGTTCCCGGATTGCGGCCGGCGACAGCCGGCCGCAATCCGTGGGCGCTGGCCTGGCGCCGTCTGCGCCGTAACCGCATTGCGCTCGCAGCACTGGTGCTGTTCCTGCTCATTGTCGTGCTGAGCCTGGCGGCGCCGCTGTATGCGCATGACATAGCGCATGACGGGAATGTCCTCAGCCCCAACCTCAACGGCACGACCCTCGTGCACGGCAAGCTCACCCCCGTCATGCAGCAGGGCGGCGGAGTTCTCAAGCTGGGCGAGGCCCCGATCGGCCCCACCTGGGACCTCAGCCACTACTTCCTGGGCGCTGACGGCATCGGCCGTGATGTGGCAGGCCTGCTGCTGTATGGCGGCCGCGCATCGCTGCAGATCGGCGTGTCGTCAGCGGTCATCTGCTGTGTCGTGGCCACGCTGGTCGCACTGGTCGCCGGATTCTTTGGCGGCCTGACCGACACCATCTTGTCCCGGCTGATGGACATCATCTGGGCGTTCCCTGTCTACCTGCTCGCGATCTCGATCGCGACGGTCCTGCTCACTAAATCAACTGGCATTCAGGTCGGCTTCCTGCACGTAAGCGCCACGAGCCTGTGGACCCCGACGGTCATCATCGGGTTCATCTACGTGCCATATGTGTACCGGCCAGTGCGCGGCCAGGTGCTGTCGGTGGTGAACAAGGAGTTCGTGGAGGCCGCGATCGCGCAGGGCGCATCAAACGTCCGGCTGATCTTCTCCGAGATCCTGCCGAATGTGGTCTCCACGGTCATCGTGCTGATGCCGCTGATGATCGCGACGACCATCCTGACGGAGGCCGCGCTGTCGTTCCTGTCGGTCGGCGTCCAGCCGCCCAACGTCAGCTGGGGCACGATCATCAATAACGGCCAGGCACTGCTCTACACCAGGCCGTGGGTGTCCCTGGCGCCTGGCATCATGATCGTGCTGACCGTGCTGTCGCTGAACGTGCTCGGTGATGGCGTGCGTGACGCGCTCGATCCGCGGGCGAAGCTGAGAGTGGGCTAGCCGTGGCACCCGGTGGGACGGAGCGGGTCGCGTGCTGACCTTCATCGTGCGGCGGACGCTGTGGACCGTCGTGGTCATGTTCGTCATCACGGTGCTGGTGTTCTTCATCTTCTTCAAGACGCCCGGCGTCGACCCGGCACGCGCGATCGCGGGCCGCAATCCGAGTCCCCAGGTGCTCGCCGAGGTGCGGGCGCAGCTCGGACTCAACCGGCCGCTCTGGGTCCAGTACGGCGTGATGATGAAGAAGATATTCATCACCCGCGACCTGGTGTCCTACTCCAACCAGGGCACCAGAGTCGTGCAGGAGATCTTCGCCGCGGCCCCGGCCACGCTATCGCTGGTGTTCGGCGCGTCGTTGATCTGGATCGTCATGGCGCTCGTCATGGGCGTCGCTGCGGCTCAGCTGCGAGGCCGGATCTACGACCCGATTCTGATGATCCTCGCGCTGATCGGCGTCTCCACGCCGGTGTTCTGGCTTGGCCAGGTCGTCAACCTGATCACCCAGAGCAGCCTGCATAGCAACGTGTTCAAATGGCTGCCGCCGCTCGGGTATACCTCCTTCACCACCAGCCCGCTGCTCTGGTTCGAGGGGCTCATCTTCCCGTGGATCACGCTGTCGATCCTCTACATCGGCTTCTACGCGCGGGTGCTGCGGGCGAATCTGCTGGAGATCCAGAACGAGGACTACATCCGCACCGCGCGGGCCAAGGGCCTGTCGGAGCGCCGGGTCCTGGTGCGACATTCGCTGCGCACGTCGATGATTACCTTCGTGAGCCTCTTCGGCCTGGACTTCGGCGCCCTCGTCGGTGGCGGCGCGATCCTGACCGAGGTGGTCTACGGCATCCACGGCGTCGGCTTCCTCACGTACCAGTCGCTGACGAACCTCGACCTGCCGACCATCATCGCCGTCGTCATCTACGGCGCGTTCTTCATCGTCCTTGCGAACGCGCTGGTGGATATCGGCTATGCCTGGCTCGACCCGAGAGTGCGGCCAACCTGATGGCCGGGCTGATACCCCGGCAGCGGGCTGGCCGGCCAGGACCGCCGCCCGCGACGGCCGGCACCCCGCTGCTGGAGATCCGCGACCTCAAGGTCAGCTTCCGGACCGAAGATGGCCTCGTCCGGGCCGTCGACGGGGTCAACCTCACGGTCAACGAGGGCGAGACGCTTGGCATCGTCGGCGAGTCAGGCTCTGGCAAGAGCGTCACGATGATGTCAGTGATGCGACTGATCACCGACCCGAACGCCCAGTTCGAGGGCCAGGTGCTGTACAAGGGCGCTGATTTGATGGCGCTGTCGCAGGATCAGATCCGGTCCATCCGCGGGGCCGGCATCGGCATGATCTTCCAGGACCCGATGACATCGCTCAACCCGGTGTACAAGGTGGGCTGGCAGATCGCGGAGCAGATCCGCGAGCACGAGACGATGTCCAAGCAGGCCGCCCGCGCCAGGACCATCGAGTTGCTGACCGCCGTCGGCATCCCGAATGCTGCCGAGCGGGCCGATTCTTACCCGCATGAGTTCTCCGGCGGTATGCGACAGCGAGTCATGATCGCCATGGCTGTGTCGTGCAACCCGGACGTGCTGATCGCCGACGAGCCGACGACCGCGCTTGATGTCACCATCCAGGCCCAGATCATCGGCCTGATCAGGAAGCTGCGCGAGGACTTCGGCACCGCGGTGGTGCTGATCACGCACGACATGGGCGTGGTGGCGGACGTGGCCGACCGGGTAGCGGTGATGTACGCGGGCCGCGTCGTCGAGCAGGGCACCCGGCACGAGGTGTTCTACGATCCGCAGCACCCCTATACCTGGGGCCTGCTGGGCTCGATCGCGCGACTCGACCGGCCGCGCCCGCGGCGGCTCGCCGCAATCCCCGGAATGCCGCCGTCGCTCATCCATCTGCCTGCGGGGTGCGCGTTCGCCGACCGGTGCGGGCACCGGTTCGAGCGTTGCGCTGAGCGCCCGGAGCTGCTGAACCGGCAAGGCACCGGACACCTGGATGCCTGCCACCTGACGCCTGAGCGGAAGAAGGAGGTCAGGGATCGGACGATCCATCCCGAGCTGGTCGAGGAGAAGCCGTGACTGACGGTGCCGCTACCGAGGGTTCCGCTGCCGACCTGCCGATCCTGGACCAGGGTCCGGAGGTCGCTACCGGGGAAGTGCTCCTGCGGGCCGACCACCTCAAGAAGTACTTCCCGATCCGCAGCGGCATTCTGGTGCAACGCGAGGTCGCCCGGCTGCATGCGGTCGACGATGTCAGCTTCGAGCTGACCGCAGGCGAGACGCTGGGCCTGGTGGGTGAGTCGGGCTGCGGCAAGTCCACGCTGGCCCGGTGCATCGCCCGGCTGCACGACATCACCAGCGGGTCGGTCATCTTCGAGGGCACTGACATCTCGAAGTACTCGCGCCGCCAGCTTCGCCCGGTCCGGCGGGAGCTGCAGATGGTGTTCCAGGACCCGTATGCCTCGCTGAACCCGCGCAAGCGCGTCGGCCAGATCATCGCCGACCCGCTGCGGATCCACAAGGCAGGAGACCGCGAGCAGATCAGGCGCCGCGTGGGCGAGCTGCTCGAGCTGGTCGGCCTGTCCCCCGAGCACATCAACAGGTACCCGCACGAGTTCTCCGGCGGCCAGCGGCAGCGCATCGGCGTCGCCAGGGCGTTGGCGCTCAAGCCCAAGCTCGTCATCGCCGACGAGCCGGTATCCGCCCTGGACGTGTCGATCCGGGCACAGGTCATCAATCTGCTCGACGACTTGCAGGACGAACTGGGCCTTACCTACATCGTCATCGCGCACGACCTCGGCGTGGTGCGGCACGTGTCGGACCGGATCGCGGTCATGTACCTCGGCAAGATCGTGGAGATCTCCCCGGCCGAGGAGCTCTACGCCCGGCCGGTGCACCCCTATACCGAGGCGCTGCTGTCAGCGGTGCCCATCCCCGACCCGGACCTGTCCGCCGCGCGCCAGCAGATCGTGCTGGAAGGCGATGTGCCGAGCCCGATCTCGCCCCCGGCAGGCTGCCGCTTCCACCCGCGCTGCCGCTACGCCACCGAGATCTGCGGGACGCAGGAGCCGCCGCTGGTGCGGCACGGGGCGACCGGGCACCTGGCGGCCTGCCACCATCCCCTGAACGACGGCACGGCCGCGGCCGCGGAAGCCTCGGTTTCTTAGGTCAGGAAACGGCGCCGCGTCGGACACGGCCGGGGACTCTGCCCAAGGTGCGTCCTTGCACTGCCTGAAGATATGCGCCGCAGACATGCGCGTGAGTTAATAAGCCGGCGCAGCGAGCCGGCGAGCCGGTTCGCGGATGCTTGTGGTCCTGGTTACTGGCCAGTGTCGATTTGTCCCGCGGCCTGACATTATGAGGCCATGGTCGACAGCGCGGAAACCGCGAGGCGGATGTACTCCCTGTTCGAGCCGGTGCACGTGATCAGCTATTTCGCTGAGCCCGCCACCGGCGCGTGGGGAAAGGCCGGTCTGCGCGGCTACTGGCGCGGCTACTTCGCCGGCCGGGCCGCGCCCATCGGGGCGGTAGGCGCGGCCCCCGTCACCGCGGCGTTCTTTAGCTTCGCGCCGCACATGGTCGGCCGGGCACTGCCCGGCATCTGGGACCTGATCACGCCAGCCCGGGCCCTGGAGGTGCGGCTGGCGGGCGCAGTCGCGGCGCTGCGTGATCTGCTCAGCCTGGACGATCAGGCCGAGACGCCCGAACCGGTGCGCGCTGCGGCGGATCTCCTGACCCGGGTGATCGAGGACATCGATGGGGCTGGCCGGCCCCTTGGCGGACCGAACGCCGCGCTGCCGGTGCCGGACGAGCCGCTCGCCCGGCTCTGGCACGCGGCCACGGTACTGCGGGAGCACCGCGGCGACGGCCACATCGCTGCCCTGGTCGCGAGCGGCCTGGACGGGCCGGAGGCACTGGCGCTGCGGGCCGGCCTCTACCTGGCCCAGGAAGGCGACCGCAGCCGGGAGTCCGACGGGATGTGGAAGCGCGAGTGGCTGCAGCCAGTCCGCGGCTGGACCGACGAGCAGTGGGACGCAGCGGCGGCCAGGCTGGCTGATCGCGGGCTGCTGACTGCCGCCGGCGCTGCGACCCCGGCGGGCGTCACGCTGCACGCTGAGCTCGAGCGGGTCACGGACGCGGCAGCCGCCCGGCCATGGGCCACTCTCTCGGCCACTCAGACCGGCGAGCTGGCGGGCCTGCTGCCGCCCATCGCGGCGGCCTGTGCAGCGGTTCTGCCGTTCGCCAGCCCGGCAGCGGCCAGCGAAACATCCGCAGGAGCACATGCATGACCGCACTTGACCGGCCCCGCCTGAGCGAGCTCGCTGACACCGGGACACTGCCCGACCCCTACCCGATCCTGGCAGCGCTGCGGCAGGCGTCGCCGTTCGCCGAGTTCGACCAGGCGTTCGTGGTGGCCGGGCGGCACGCCGACTGCTCTGCCGTGCTCCGGCACCCCAACGCGAGCAGCGAGCGTGGCAGCTCGCTGTTGGCCCCCGCGGTGCCACGGCGCCGCCGGGAGCGGCCGTCGTTCCTGTCCTTGGACCCGCCGGATCACACCCGGCTGCGCAGGCTTGTGTCCAAGGCGTTCACCGCGCGGACGATCGCCAAGCTCGAGCCGAAGATCGAGGCAGTCACGGCGGAACTGCTGACGGCCGCAGCGGCTGGCAGCGAACTGGAGGTGGTGAGCCAGCTCGCCTACCCGCTGCCGGTGCGGATCATTTCCGAGATGCTCGGCGTGCCGGTGGCGGACCACGCCCGGTTCGCGGGGTGGTCGGCCAGGCTCGCCAGCTCGCTGCAGCCGCAGTTCGGCGTGCAGACCCCGGAGGCGGCCGCCAGGGCGGAAGCAGCGGACCAGGCGAGCGATGAGTTCGCCGCCTATTTCCGTGAGCTGATCGCGCTGCGCCGTGCCGATCCGGCCGACGACCTGCTGTCCGGCCTGATCCGGGCTGAGGACGAGGGCGACAAGCTGACCGAGGACGAGCTGATCGCTACCTGCGTGCTGCTGCTGGTGGCTGGCCACGAAACCACGGTGGGCCTGATTTCGAACGCCATCCTGGCGCTGCTTCGCCACCCCGACCAGCTCGCGTTGCTTCAGTCCGACCCCGGGCTTGCAGCCGGCGCGGTCGAGGAAACCCTGCGCTACGACGCGCCGGTGCAGATGACTGCCCGCATCGCTCGCGGCAGCATGCAGGTCGGCGACATCGACGCGCGGGACGGCGCACTCGTGCTCCTGCTGCTCGCGGCCGCGGGGCGCGACCCGGACGTGTTCTCCGACCCGGACCGATTCGACATCCGCCGCGGCGCCAGCGGGCATCTCGCCTTCGCCGCCGGACCGCACTTCTGCCTCGGCGCGCCGCTTGCCCGGCTGGAGGCGGCCGTCGCGCTGCGCGCGTTCACCGCGCGGATCAAGGATCCGGAACTGATGGCCGATGGGCTGCATTACAAGCCGAACATCAACCTCCGCGGCCCGGACCGGCTGGTGGTGGGCTTTACGGGCATCACTCCCGCTTCCTGACCTGGGAACTGTGGTCAGGTCAGGAAGCCCCGCAGCAGCGCGGCGGTGCCGGCCAGGTGCTCGCCCACTGCAATGCGGGCGGCGGCGGCATCCCCGGCCAGGATCGCGGTCACGATCACGCGATGCTGGAGCGCGCCGTGGTCGAGGTTGCGCTGCAGCACCGGCATCGCGTTCAGCAGGTCGTTCAGGCGCAGGCGCGCGTCGGCGCAGGCGGCCGCCAGCAGGCTGGAGCCGGACAGCTCGGCGATGGACAGGTGGAACAGCGTGTCCAGCCGGCGGTAGTCCGCCGCGCGGGCGCCGTCCACGTCGGCGAGCCGGTTCAGCAGGGCGTGCCGAACCTGCGGGTCCGCCGACATGGCGAACTGGGTCGCCAGCGCCTCTGCGGCGCCGGTCTCCACCGCGCACCGGAACGTGACCGCGTCGGCTAGCTTCTTGCCGTCGGCGGCGGCGAGCCGGCGCAGTTCCGACCCGTCAGGAACGGGCGGCGCATACGTCACGAACGTGCCGCCCTTGCGCCCTCGCCGGGAGCTGACATAGCCAGCCTCGTGCAGTTCCCTGATGGCCTCGCGAAGCGTCAGCCGGCTAATGCCGAGCTGCACGGCGAGCTCTCGCTCCGGCGGGAACCGATCACCGGGCGCGACCATGCCGAGCTTGATCACCGTGAGCAGACGCTCGACGGTTTCCTCGAAGGCGTTGCCCTCCCGGACTGGTCGCAGCACCGCGCCGAGGTCGAGGCCCGGTGACGCCATCGCCGTGTGCCTCCCTCTCGCCAGGCCGACATTTCCCCCGGACTCTAAGCGCCCGGACCCTGCACAGCCAAGCAACGTGACGCTCATGTAACGAAACCGGCGCGCATCTTGACACTGGCCGGCGCGTGGCCATCATTGGTCTGTTAACGGACCTTTAGTTGGCAACGCCGCCGGACCGTTTACCGCCCACGGTCGCCTCAAGCACCCCGCCCACGGATTATGTACAACCGCGGTACCCAAGGGAGCATGTTGTGTCGGTCAATGAAACTGCAGTCGGCACCGACGAGGAAATCCTGCACGGGCTGGGCTACGCGCAGGAGCTACGCCGCCGGATGTCCGGGTTCTCGAACTTCGCGGTCTCGTTCACGATCATCTCGATTCTGTCCGGCTGCCTCACCCTCTATAGCTATGGGATGAACACCGGCGGACCGGCCGAGATCGTGTGGACCTGGCCGATCGTCGGCATCATGACGCTGTTCGTGGGCCTCGCCATGGCTGAGGTCTGCTCGAGCTATCCCACTGCGGGCGGATTGTACTACTTCGCCGCCAAGCTCGCGCCCAGGCACAGCGCGGCCTGGTCCTGGTTCACCGGCTGGTTCAACTTCCTCGGCCAGGTAGCGGTGACCGCCGGCATCGACTTCGGCGCTGCGTTCACCATCAACGCCTACCTGAACCTGCAGTTCGGCATGGGGTTCTCGCCCTGGCAGACCATCACCATCTTCGCGATCGTCCTGATGGTGCACGGCCTGCTGAACCAGTTCGGCATCAAGATCGTCGCGCGGCTCAACGACGTGAGCGTCTGGTGGCACATCCTCGGCGTGCTGATCATTGTCGGCGTGCTGGTGTTCGCGCCCTCGCATCACCAGTCGACAAGCTTCGTCTTCACGCATTTCGTCAACAACACCGGCTGGCACAGTTCCTTCTACGTCGTGCTCATCGGCCTGCTGCTCGCGCAGTACACGTTCACCGGCTATGACGCGTCGGCGCACATGACGGAAGAAACTCACAAGGCTTCGACGGCCGGCCCGCGGGGCATCGTGATGTCGATCATCGTCTCGCTGATTGCCGGGTGGATCTTGCTGATCGGCATTACCTACGCGATCCAGAACTACGCGCACGAGGCCCTGCAGCCCTCCACCGCTGCGCCCGCGCAGATCTTCGTGGACGCGCTCGGCGGGACCGGCGGCAAGCTGCTACTGCTCATCGTCATCTTCGCGCAGCTGTTCTGTGGCATGTCGTCGATTACCGCGAACTCGCGGATGATCTACGCCTTCTCTCGGGACGGCGCGCTGCCCGGCTCCGCTCTCTGGCACCGGGTAAACAAGCGGACCAGGACGCCCACCAACGCGATCTGGCTGGCGGCGGCGGGCGCGCTGATCCTCGGCCTGCCTGACCTATGGAACCCGACCGCATACGCCGCAGTGACGTCTATTGCCGTCATCGGCCTCTACATTGCCTACGTGCTGCCGACGTTCCTGCGGCTCCTCAAGGGCCAGCGCTTCGAGCGCGGGCCGTGGCATCTGGGCCGGTGGAGCTACGTGGTCGGCTGGGTCGCGGTCGTTTGGGTCGTTATCATCTCCATCCTGTTCATGCTGCCGACCATCAACCCGATCACCGCTGGCAACTTCAACTACACAGTCGTCGCCGTGCTGGTCGTGATCGGGTTCGCGGGCATCTACTGGGCCGTCTCTGCGCGCAAGTGGTTCACCGGTCCGAAGGTCCAGGGCACGGCCGAGGAAATGGCTGCCATCGAGCACGAGCTGTCGGTCTGACCAAGTGACTGATTCGCACGCGAGCGCGGCTCGTCCCGGGATGCTCTCCCTGGACGAACTGCGCGAGCTCGCCGCCACCGGCGAGATCGACACCGTCATCCTCGCCCTCACCGACATGCAGGGGCGGCTGCAAGGCAAGCGGCTGTCGGCGGAGTTCTTCCTGCACGAGGTGACGCACGAATTCTCCGAAGGCTGCAACTACCTGCTCGCGGTCGATGTGGACATGAATACCGTCGACGGCTACCAGATCTCCTCCTGGGAGCGCGGTTACGGCGACTTCGTGCTGCGGCCCGACCTCGCCACGCTCCGCCACATCCCGTGGCACCCCGGTACGGCCCTGGTCCTCGCCGACCTGAGCTGGCTCGACGGCTCGCCGGTGGCCGAGTCGCCCCGCCAGATCCTGCGACAGCAGATCGCCCGGCTGGCCGAGCGCGGCCTGGTCGCGATGGCGGGAACCGAGCTGGAGTTCGTCGTCTTCACCGACAGCTACGAACAGGCGGCGGCGCTGAACTACCAGGGCCTGCACCCTGCCAACGGCTACAACGTGGACTACTCGATCCTCGGCACGTCCCGGGTCGAGCCGTTGCTGCGCCGGCTGCGCACCGGCATGGCGGGCGCGGGCCTGTACGTCGAGTCGGCCAAGGGCGAGTGCAACCTCGGCCAGCACGAGATCGCCTTCCGCTACGCCGACGTCCTCACCACGGCTGACAACCATTCGATCTACAAGACCGGCGCGAAGGAGATCGCGGCACAGGGCGGCATGAGCATCACGTTCATGGCCAAGCCCAACGAGCGCGAGGGTAACTCCTGCCACATCCACTTGTCGCTGCGCGGCGCCGATGGCGCGCCCGTGCTGGCCGGCGACGGCCCGGGCGGCCTATCCCGGCTCGGCCAGCACTTCCTGGCCGGCCAGCTGGCAGCGCTGCGGGAGCTCACGCTGTGCTACGCGCCCAATATCAACTCTTACAAGAGATACGTGCCTGGCAGCTTCGCGCCCACCTCGGTCCGCTGGGGCGTCGACAACCGAACCTGCGCGCTGCGCCTCGTCGGGCACGGGTACTCGCTGCGCCCGGAGAACCGGACGCCCGGCGGCGACGTCAACCCCTACCTCGCTATCGCGGCCATGATCGCGGCCGGCTTGCACGGCATCGACAGCGAGCTGCCGCTTGAGCCCGCCTTCGCCGGCAACGCCTACGCCGACGATGGCCCAAAGGTCCCGTACACGCTGCGCGACGCACTAGACCTGTGGCAGCACAGCGACGTGGCCAAGGCAGCCTTCGGACCCGAGGTGGTCGAGCACTACGCCAACTACGCCCGGGTCGAGCTCGCCGCCTATGACGCCGCGGTCACCGACTGGGAGCTGCGCCGCGGCTTTGAGCGCCTGTAGATCCGGAGAAACCGTGACCGCGTATACCGTCCTCAACCCTGCCACCGAGAAGCCCGTCGCCCAGGTGGAGGAGGCCACGGCCGAGCAGACCGACGCGGCAATCGAGCGCGCGGCCACAGCGCAGCGGTCCTGGCAGGACGTCGCGCCCGGCGACCGGGCCAGGCTGCTGCGTGCGTTCGCGGCACAGGTCGACGCACACATCGGCGAGCTGGCAGCGCTGGAGACGGCGAACTCTGGTCACCCGGTCGGCGCGGCGACCTGGGAAGCGGGCCAGGTCCGCGATGTCCTGGAGTACTACGCCGCGGTGCCGGAGCGCCTGGCCGGCCTGCAGATCCCGGTGCCCGGCGGCCTGGACGTGACGTTCAAGCAGCCGGTCGGCGTGGTGGGCCTGATCGTGCCGTGGAACTTCCCGATGCCGATCTTGTCCTGGGGCCTCGCGCCTGCGCTGGCCGCGGGCTGCGTAGTCGTCGCCAAGCCGGCCCAGCTGACCCCGCTGACCGCGGTGCGCATCGCCGAGCTGGCGCTGGCGGCCGGCCTGCCGGAAGGCGTGTTCCAGGTGGTGCCCGGCGCGGGCCACGTCGTCGGCAGGCGCCTGGTCGAGCACCCGGCGGTGCGCAAGATCGTGTTCACCGGGTCCACACAGGTCGGCCAGGAGATCATGGCAGGCTGCGCTCGGCAGGTGAAGCGGCTCACCCTCGAACTGGGCGGCAAAAGCGCGAACATCGTCTTCGCTGACGCCGATATCGAGAAGGCCGCGGCGACCGCGCCCTACGCCGTGTTCGACAATGCGGGCCAGGACTGCTGCGCGCGCTCGCGCATCCTGGTGCAAGACAGCGTGGTGGACGACTTCATGGCCCGGCTGGAGCCGGCCGTCACGGCGCTTCGGGTCGGCGACCCGGCCGATAGTGCGACCGAGATGGGCCCGCTGATCTCCGCCGCCCACCGGGCGCGCGTGGCCAGCTATGTGCCCGACGGCGCGCCGGTCGCCTTCCGCGGGACCACCCCTGAAGGTCCTGGCTTCTGGTATCCGCCGACTGTCCTCTCGCCCGTCGCGGCCGATTCGCCAGCCTTCGCCGAGGAGATCTTCGGGCCGGTGGTCACGGTCACTCCGTTCGCCACCGAAGCCGACGCGATCGCCATCGCGAACGACAGCCGCTACGGACTGTCCGGCTCGATCTGGACCAGCCACGTCGGCCGCGCCATCCGCGTCGCCCGCGCGGTCGAGGCCGGCAACCTCTCGGTGAACTCGCACTCGTCGGTCCGCTACTGGACGCCGTTCGGCGGTTTCAAGCAGTCCGGCCTCGGCCGGGAACTGGGTCCCGATGCCGCTGACGCGTTCACCGAAACCAAGAACGTCTTCATCGCGACCGGGTGAGGTCGTCGTGAGCAACCAGGAACGGAGGTCGTTTTCGTCATGCAGCGTCTGCAAGACCGGGTCGTCGTGGTGACGGGAGCAGGCAGCGGTATCGGCCTGGCCAGCGCCAGAAGGCTCGCGGCCGAGGGCGCACAGATCGTCGCCGTCGACATTGACGAGGCGGCGGGCAAGTCCACCGCCGCGGAGGCAGGCGGCACCTTCGTGGCCGCCGATGTCGCCGACGAAGATCAGGTGCGCGAGTTGTTCGACGGCGTGGCCGCGCAATTCGGCCGGATCGACGTGGCGTTCAACAACGCCGGCATCTCCCCGGCCGACGACGACTCGATCCTCACCACCAGCCTGGCCGCCTGGCGCCGCGTCCAGGAAGTCAACCTGACCTCGGTCTACCTGTGCTGCAAGTACGTGCTCCCGCACATGCAGCGGCAGGGCAAGGGCTCGATCATCAACACGGCGTCCTTCGTCGCGGTGCTCGGCTCGGCCACCTCGCAGGTCTCCTATACCGCCTCAAAGGGCGGCGTGCTAGCGCTGAGCCGCGAGCTCGGCGTCCAGTTCGCCCGCGAGGGGATCAGGGTCAATGCACTGTGCCCCGGGCCGGTCAACACGCCGCTGCTGAAGGAGCTTTTCGCCAAGGACCCGGAGCGCGCGGCGCGGCGCCTGGTGCATGTGCCGATGGGCCGGTTCGCCGAGGCCGAGGAGATCGCTGCCGCCGTCGCGTTCCTGGCCAGCGACGATTCCTCATTCATCACCGCCTCCCAGTTCCTGGTGGACGGCGGCATCAGTAGTGCTTATGTGACACCCTTGGAATTATGACGCCGCCACCGATCATCGGGATCAGCAGCTACGAGCAGCAGGCACGCTGGGGCTCCTGGGACCTGCCGGCCAACCTGCTGCCGCGCCGCTACGCCGACAAGATCGTGCAGGCGGGCGGGGTGCCCGTGCTGCTCCCGCCGGTCACACAGGTCGCGGCCGCGCTGTCCAGGCTGGACGGCCTGGTGCTCTCCGGCGGCGGCGACGTCGACCCGGCCCGGTACGGAGCCGTCTCGCAGCCCGAATCCGGCCCGGCGAACCCCGCGCGAGATGGCGCTGAGATCGAGATGTGCCGGGCCGCCCTGGAGAGCGGGCTGCCGCTGCTCGGGATCTGCCGCGGCCTGCAGGTCATCAACGTGGCCCTCGGCGGCACCCTGCACCAGCACCTGCCCGATCTCATCGGCCACGACGGCCACTCCCCCGAGGCCACCGGCTATGGCAGCCACAAGGTGAGCGTCGCCGCTGACACGCGCCTCGCCGCCGCGCTTGGCACCAGCGAGGCGGCCGTGCCGACGCACCACCACCAGGCCGCCGGCCAGCTCGGCGCGGGCCTGGTCGCGAGCGCGTGGACCGACGACAACGTGATCGAGGCGGTCGAGTTCGCTCCGGGCAGCGGCCAGGAGGCCTTCATGCTCGCGGTGCAATGGCACCCTGAGGTCGGCGACGACCTGAGCCTGTTCACCGCGCTGATTGACGCGGCCAGCCAGGCCTAGGACTGTGCTGAATAAGGCCGCGTTTTGCCGGCCAGGTGTTCGACTGGCGTGGGATGATCTTCTTATGCAGGGTCGTGAGCGGGCGGATCGTCAGTTACTTGATGCGGCGGCGCTGGTGGGTCATCTGGTGCCGGCGGGCAGCGTGTTCGCGTTCCTGGCCGAGCACCGGCGGGAGGTGTTCCCGCCGGAGTTGTTCGTCGATTTGTTTCTGGCCGGGACCGGGCGTCCGAGCCTGCTGGGTGAGGTCGCGGCGTCGGTGCTGGAGTTGCAGGCGCTGGGTGACCTGTCGGACCGGGACGCGGTGGCGGCGGTGCGCTGCGACATCCGGTGGAAGGTCGCCTGCGGGCTGAGCCTGGATCATGAGGGGTCCATCCGACCACGCTGACGTACTGGCTGCGGCGGCTGGCCGCCTCGGGCCGGCCGGACCGGATCTTCGAGGCGGTGCGGTCGGTGGTCACCGCGACCGGGGTGCCGGGCGGCCGGGCGATGCGGGCGCTGGACTCGGTGGTGCTCGAGGACGCGGTCGCTACCCAGGACACCGTGACGCAGCTGATCGCAGCGATCCGCCGGGTCAGCCGGGAGGTTCCCGGCGCCGCCGCGGTCATCGCGCAGCGGTGCCGCGCGCACGACTATGACAGCACGGCCAAGCCGGCGATCGCGTGGGATGACCAGGCGGCGCGGGAGGCGCTGGTGTCGGCGCTGGTGGCCGATGCCAGCGTGGTGCTGGACGAGCTGGCCGCCGCGGAGCTGGATGAGAAGGCCGGGCAGGCGCTGGCTTTGCTGGCGCTGATCGCCGGGCAGGATGTTGAGCCCGCCGAGGGCAGCGACGGGACCGACGGGCGGTGGCGGATCGCCCGCAAGGTCGCAGCCGACCGGGTGATCTCCACGGCCGGCCCGGATTCCCGGCACGTGCACAAGAGCAGGCACCAGCGGCAGGACGGCTATAAGGCGCACCTGGCGGTCGAG
>DASXMP010000142.1:0-23562 GCA_036495585.1 Streptosporangiaceae bacterium | reverse complement strand
CAGTGGCAACGTCAGGTAGACCGAATAGCTCACCAGGCCGAGCCAGGCCAGGCCATGCGGCACTCGGACGCGCTGCAGTGCCAGGCCGACCGCGAACGTCAGGCCAGCGAGCGCGACCGACAGTACCCACTGACGCTGGATTGTTGCGCGCATGCAGGCGCGCCGTGAATAGGGCAGTGACGAGCAGGTAGAACACCATCTCGTAGGACAGGGTCCAGGCCACGATCAGGATGCTGGCCTGGCCGACTAGGTCGGTGAGCATGAACAAGTGCGCCAGCACTGACACGGCAGGGCTCTGGTGTCCGGCCCCGCGCAAGCTGGCCATGCCGAACGCGTGCAACAGCAAAGCGACCCCGATGACCAGGGCGAACAGCGGGAAAAGCCGGAACACCCGGCTGACCCAGAACGTCCGTACGCAGCCTCGCCGCTCCAGCGAGGCAGGCACGATGTAGCCGCTGATCAGGAAGAAGACAAGCACCCCGTACAAGCCGGGATCGAACTCGGTGTAGATCGCCTTATGCAGCCAGGGCAGCACGCGGACGCCGAGGTGGGCATACACCACGCAGAGGGCGGCGATGCCGCGCAGGGCGTCAAGCCAGGCCATCCGTCCCCGGACGCCGCCGCTGCCCCGATCCGCGATTCTCGGCCGCTGGACGGCGCTCGCGGGGGACTGCGCCCGGGCCAGAGTCGGCCGTTGCACCGGCCTGGATCTGCCCTGCGGGCCGGGTCTGAGGACAGTTATGGCGGGCAGTGCTGCGTAGCGTGGCAGTGCTGCCACGTTCGGTGCCCGGTAGCTTGACAGCGGATTGTTCGGCACTGAGGAGTTTGGTGCAGGCATGACTTCCTTGTCAGCGGTGGGTCCGCATGACAATACCGAGGAGTTCTTGACCGAAACTTGGTGATTTACTGACTCAATGCTGACCAGGCCCGGACGGCGGCGCGACCAGATGTACGCACCTGCCCCACTTATGCACTGGTAGCGCCCATGTCCGGCGCCCCGATGAGGTAGAAAGTGTGGCGGTGGACACAGCAGAACTTCGACGGCTGACAGCGCTCGAGGACCGGCACTGGTGGTACCGGGAGCGCCGTGCCATCCTGCGCCGTGAGCTGGGCCGGCTGCCCGGCCCCGGCCGGGCTCTGGATATCGGAGCGGCCGGCGGCGGCAACACCAGGGTGCTCACGGAGCACGGCTGGCGGGCCGTTGCCCTGGAGTACTCCGACTCCGTCGCGGACGTGGCGCGCGCCCGGGGCGTTGCCGCCATGCGCGCCGACGCCAGGGACCTGCCGGTCCGGTCGCAGGCCTGCGGGCTGGTCACCGCCTTCGACGTGCTTGAGCACATCGAGGAGGACTACCTCGCAGCCGCGGAGATCGCGCGCGTCCTGACACCAGGCGGCACAGCTCTCATCGCAGTGCCGTGCGATATGGCCCTGTGGTCCGCGCACGACGAGGCTGTTGGCCACGTGCGCCGGTACGCCCGGCCGGAACTGGCCAGCCTCGTCGAAAAGGCGGGCCTGACGGTCGAGCGGATATGGAGCTGGAACGTCCTGCTGCGGCCGGCTGTCGCCCTACGGCGCAAGTCGTCGGAGGGAAGTGACCTGGACGAGGTTCCGCCGCTGCTGAATGGCATGCTGACGGCGATGATTGTCACTGAGCGCTACCTGCCAGTAAAGTCGTGGCCCGGGGTGTCGCTTTTCGTCCGCGCGCGCCGCCCGTGACAAGGCCAGTTAGCCCGATCGTGCGGGCGAATCGCGTGGCCGAACTCGCGAGCGCTCGCAACCCGCCAAAATTCCGCAGCGGGGCTAATCGCAGGAATGAATTGATCAAGGCTCCCGCAGAATTGCCAACGGTCGGGCTGGGATAGTTTATGGATACGCCGAAGTACTCCATTGTCATACCGATCTTCAATGAAGAGGAACTGATTGCGGAACTCGTTCGGCGCCTCGGCGAGACCATGGACCGCCTCGATGGGCCAGCCGAGGCCGTCCTTGTCGATGACGGCAGCAAGGACCGCAGCTACCAGCTGATGCTGGCGGCCCACGCTCAGGATCCGCGATTCAAGGTCATCCAGTTGTCTCGCAACTTCGGCCATCAGCTTGCGATCACCGCGGGCATGGACAATGCCGCTGGCGAGGCCGTGGTGGTGATGGACGCTGATCTTCAGGACCCGCCAGAGGTGATTCTTGAGCTCGCCGCAAAATGGCAGGAGGGGTACGAGGTCGTCTACGCCGTGCGAGAACGGCGTCTCGGCGAAACGAGATTCAAGACCTTCACGGCGTCGACTTTCTACAGCCTGCTGTCGCGCTTGGCCAGCATCGAGCAGACCGTGGATGTCGGCGATTTCAGGCTGGTGGATCGCCGGGCGCTGGACGCGTTCTTGAGTATGCGAGAGCACAACCGGTATGTGCGAGGGATGTTCTCGTGGATCGGCTTCCGGCAGGCTGCCGTGCCGTATGAGCGAGAGCCACGGCACGCAGGCACGAGCAAGTACCCGCTGCGGAAGATGATCGGCTTCGCCGGTGACGCGCTCGTCGGGTTCTCGACCGCGCCGCTTCGGTATGTGCTGGTGGGCGGCTTCGTTATTGCCGCGCTGGCGGTCGCCTATGGCGTAGTGGCGATTGCGCTGAAGCTGGCTGGGCTGCCGTACGTGCCTGGATACGCTTCGCTGCTCGTGGCCATCGTCTTCCTGAGCGGGGTGCAGCTGATGGTCATGGGCATGGTGGGTCAGTACGTGGCCCGCGTCTACGACGAGACGCGTGGCCGACCGCTGTACCTGGTCCGTGTGGCGCACGGCTTTGATGGCCTCGACCGCTGGCACGACCTCGGCCCGGCCGATCATGCCGCTCCTGGCATGCGACGGCCGGGTCCGCCGGCCGACCAGCTGCCGCAACCCCGGGCAGCACGTCCGCCGCTGCCGATGCCATGACGGCCGGCGAGATAACCGACCCGGCCGATGCGGCCCCGGGCGGCACAGCGACAGGCGGCGCAGCGACAAGCGGCGCGGCGACAAGCGGCGCGGCGAACGCCGGTACAGCGACAGCCGGCCCGGCCCCGGCCGGCCGCCAGGACACCGCGGCGCCGGAGATCGCGAACGCACCGGCGCGCGCCGGTTGGCAGCCCGGCCCCCGCCAGCAAGGTCTGCTGGCGCTGCTGATCTACCTCGCGGTTTTCGTCGTGGGCTACGGCCTGCCAGTGGTCCGCCACATGCGCGTCCCGCAGGTGGCACAGGAGAGCGTCGATCCGAACTTCTATATCTGGAGCTGGCGCTGGTGGCCCTATGCGATCGCGCATGGGCTGAATCCGCTGTACACGAATCAGATCGGCGCGCCAGCGGGCTACAACCTGTCGTGGGCGACGACGGCTCCGGCGGTAGCTCTCGCACTTGCGCCGGTGACTGCCTTGTTTGGCCCGATCGTTTCCTTCAACCTGTCGATTCTCGTCGCCGCTCCTCTGTCCGGCTGGGCTGCGTTCGTCGCGGCGCGGCGCCTGACCGGCCGGTTCTGGGCCGCGCTGCTCGGTGGTGCCGTCTACGGCTTCTCTAGCTACGAGGCGGGCCATAGCGTCGCTGGTCAGGCCAACCTGATCGTCAACATGCTGCCGCCGCTCATGGTGTATCTGGCGCTGCTGTGGCGGGACGGCAAGCTCGGGCGAGTGGCGTTCACCGGGCTCCTGGCCATTGCGATGGCCCTGGAGTTCTACGTGTTCCTCGAAGCTTTCACCCAGATGACGGTGCTCTGGCTGGCGGCGCTCGCCATTGGCTTCGTCGTGGCCAGGCGGGAGACGCGGCGGGTCGTGGCGCGCCTTGCGGGGCTGGCTGGAATCGCGTACGTGATCGCTCTGGTGCTCGCTTCGCCGTACCTCATCTATGCGCTACGGCACTATCCGGCCAGCGGGCTCACGCGATACTCCCCGAAGTATTCCTTTGACATCGTCGACCTCGTCATACCCCGGTCCAGTCGGCTGCCGTTCCTGGCCTCGCTCGCGCACTACGCACGCTCCGCGGTGGGATTCTCCAGCGCCGGCTACATCGGCGTTGGGCTGCTGCTGGTCGTTCTCTTGGCGGCCGCGACGAGCTGGTCGAGTCGCCTGACCCGCCTGCTCATCGCCCTGTATTTGCTGATCCTGGTGATCGCTGTCGGACCACGGCTGATCATTAATAACACCGTGCTGTTCACCTTGCCGTGGTCGGCGCTTTGGCAGCTGCCGATTGTGCACAGCGCGGAGCCACTTCGATTCGTCCTGGTCGGCTTCCTCGTGCTGGCAATGATCCTGGCCGTGTGGCTCGCTCGTCCTGCGCGGGGCAGGATGGGGCTGGCCGCACGGTGGCTGCTCGGATTGCTCTCGGTGGCCCTCATTCTGGGTAATCTGCCGACCTTCGCCGACGTCATCACCCAGCCGGTCAGAGTCGGGCCGAGCGCGGTGCGGCACACCAGCGCCGTGCCGCAGTTCCTGAGCGCCGGCCTGTACCGGCGTTACCTGCGGCCTGGCGAGACGGTGGTGGTTGTCTCGAACCGGCAGAATGCCGGCCTGCTCTTCCAGGCGGACGCCGACTTTTACATGCGGATCGCGGGCGGATTCATCAACGAATCGCTCAGCAGCGCGACCGGGTTGCCGCCGGCCGTGGAGAACTTGCGGAACGGCACCCTGCAGCACCAGGAGCAGTTCCGCGCCTACGTCCGGCAGGCGCACGTGGGCGCGATCATTGTCGAGCGTGCCTGGTCGGCACCCTGGATGCGGATGTTCGCCAGGATGGGGCTGCCGGCAGTCACAGCGGGCGGAGTGATCATCTACAAGACGTCCTAGGCGGCGCGCCACCTCTGCCTCCGCGGTGTCAAGAGCGCGGGTAGGCCTCCCCTTGTGGTCACGGGCACGCATTGTGTTCACTTGGCTCACCAGGGGAGGTGGGGCCCTTGTCCGCAATCAGATTTCTGCCGGTGCTCGCCATCACGGCGTGCCTGACCGCCGTCGCCGGCTGTGGCGCGGCAACATCCGGTGGCCGCCCAGGCGCCGCGGCCCGCGGGGCGTCGACCAGCGGAGCCCAGCAGCGTGCGACGGCGACGGCCTCGTCCAGTGCCGGCACGGCTGCGTGTGCGCAGGCGGGAAGCTACCTGACGGCCATCCGCACCGGCCAGCACGCCGGCTTCGACCGGGTGGTGTTCGAGTTCTCCGGCGGGCTGCCGAGCTACCAGGCCGTGCGGGCTCTGGCGGTCTATACCGACCCGAAGGGCGATGAGGTCCCGCTGCCTGGCCAGGCCCGGTTGCGCCTGGAGTTCCGCGGGGCCAGCGCATGGTGCGCGCCGGCCGGCCACGCCACCTACGCGGTACCCGCGGCGCTTGCGCCGTTTTACGGACAGCTGCTGGTGGTCGGCGCGGCCGGTGACTTCGAGCAGGTGCTGAGCTTCGGCATCGGGATGGCCGCGACTGCCACGTTCCGCGTCTCGACCCTCACGGGCCCAGACCGTGTCGTGGTCGACGTCCGCCATGCCCAGCTAGGAAAGTTCCCTGGTATCTGGGACACCGTGAGCTGGCGTGAGTATTGGCAGCGACAGTACGACTGGCTGACCGGGCATCAGCCGTGGCGAAGCGATCCCTCGTCGGTGGTCAGCGCCTGGGCTCGTAGCCGCTGGCACACGGTCCCAGCCATCCAGCAGGCCGGTCCGAATGACTTCCGGGTCACCGAGCCCGGCGGCCGCGTGGATGCGGTGACGGGCATCCGCCCAGTGTCAGGCCCTGGTCCCTGGGTGATCACCGGGATTAGCTACGGAGTGGCGCCCGCGTAGCGGGCCGAGAGTTGGCGGAGTAACCGAATGGCTTCCTGCGGGACAATGCGCCGCTGGCGAGGTCCGCGTCCACGGCGCGGCTACCTCCTGATCGGTGCTGTCGTGATCGCCGCGCTGGTTTCGGCCTGCGCGAGCAATGGCAGCGCCGGAGGTGGCGGCGCTCCGGGCCTGGATGGCGCAGGCGGCCAGCCGTCCGCGCCTGCATCAGCGGCAACCAGCGCCACGACGGGGGCGACGTCGACGCCGGCTGCCGCCGCGGAACCCGGGATTCTGGCGGTGACCAAGGCTGGCGCCCTGGTCCGGCTAGATCCGGCGACTGGCGTGGTGCGGCAGACCCTGGTCCGCTCGGGTGTCCTCGGGGACGAGATTTCTGCCTCGGCCGGCACGATCTACTTCGCGGTCAGGAACGGCTGTAATGGGACCATCAAGTCGGTACCCGCGGGCGGCGGCAGGGCCGCGGTCGTGACGGCGGGCAGCCTGCCGGCGATCAGCCCGGACGGGACTAAGCTTGCCTATGCCAGCCAGCCCAGCCTGACCGAGGCCTGTCAGGGAACCGGCAATCCGGTGCCGCTGTACTCGCTGAAGATCCGCTCGCTCAGCAGCGGTGCCACCGTCACGTTGCCGCAGGTCCCGGCCAGCCAGGACACCGGCCTCCCGGCGCCGATCTCGCACCTGTCCTGGGCGGCGGACAACAACCATCTCGCGGTGTCGATCGCCTCGGTGGAGGACAACGAGGGGTGGGCCGTCAACGTCGTGGACACGGGCGCGGCCCACTACTACCTGGCGGGCTCCGGCGTCACGACGCTACCGGTGACCGGAGCGCCGAACCGCGCGGATAGCTACCTGCGCGAGGGTGCGTATCTGCCCGACGGCGGGTTGTTCGTCAGCCGCGCCTGTTGTGCCGGCTTCCCGGTTCGCAACACCTCCCGGCTGATGTGGGAGGTGGGCCCGGACGGGGTGCTGCGGCACCAGGTCGCCGTCGGGTTCGCCGACCTTGACCATACAAGCCTGGCCGTCAGCCCGGACGGCAGGTGGCTGCTGTACCTGGCAGGTAACGACCTCTACGTGTCCAGCGGCGGCGCACGGCCGCGCCTGCTGACGACCGGCCTGATCGCCGCGGCCTGGGGCTGACGGTTGTGGCCCAGGCTGAGCGCTACTGAGCTGGCCGCCCGGCCGACGGGTCGCGGCCCATCAGGTAGAACTCGGGGTTGGGCTGGAGCGCGGTCAGGTGCGCAAGCCGGTTCGATGCCGCGAACAGCGCCGTGATCGCGCCGACGTCCCAGATCTCGTCCTGGCTGAGCCCGGCCGCTCTGGCCGCCGTGATGTGGGCTTCCCCGAAATGCTCAGGGGAACGAGCCAGCGCGAGGGCCAGATCCACGATCGCCCGCTCGCGGCCGGTCAGGTGGACCTGCCAGGGGTTGGCGGCGACCTTGTCGGCGAGCTGCGGGTCCTTGGACCGGATCCGCAGGATCGCGCCGTGCGCGACGATGCAATAGGTGCAGTAGTTCGTCGCCGAGGTTGCCACGACGACCAGCTCGCGCTCGGCCTTGCTCAGTCCCTCGGACTTGTCCATCAGCGCGTCGTGGTAGTCCAGGAAGGCGCGCAGCTCAGCCGGGCGATGGCCGAGTGCCCGGAAGATGTTGGGGACGAAGCCTGACTTGCTGGCGATCTCCCCGACCCGCCCGCGCAGGTCATCCGGCAGCTCGTCAAGTTCGGTCAGCCCGAAGCGGCTGTCAGCCATGGTCCCTCCGTCTCGTCGCCTCCTCCATCATCGTGCACGCGGGCGGAGGGCGCAGCCGCGCGACACGGCCTCGGCCCGGGCAGCACAGGGCCGAGGCCGCATCCTCAGGCCCCGGAGTCGGCCGGGCGGATGTTCTGGTTGACGTGGAAGACGTTGTCCGGGTCGTACCGGCGCTTGACCCGTGTCAGACGGTCGAAGTTGCCGCGGTAGGCGGCGCGGACTCGGTCCTGGCCCTCGTCCATCAGGAAGTTAACGTAGGCACCGCCAGCCGAGTAAGGATGCAGCGAATCCCAGTAGTCACGGGCCCACTGCGAGATCACGGCCGCATTGGCGGGGTCGGGATCGACGCCGACGATCACGCCGGCCCAGCCGCCGTCCCGGTAGCTGAACGCGGTCGCATCCTCGGCCACCCGGCTCGCGGCCCCGTCGATCGGGTACAGGTGCATGGTGGAGTGGCCGGTTGGCAGTTGCTCGCCGAACCTGGCATGCACGTCGATCGCATCGTCGGAGATCTCGGTGAAGAAGTCCGCGCGCCAGTACCACTGCAGGCCGGCCGGGTAGAGCGGATCGAACGCGCTCTGCAGCGCATCGAAGGGCATGGGCATGAGCCCGACGAGCAGCGGTGAGCCGAATGACCTGATGGGCTCGAGCACTTCATCGGCTCGGTTGTGCGGGCCGGTGTAGCACCAGACGATGCCGCATGCCTTGCGTCCCCACAGCTCCTCCGGGAACGGCGGCGCCGGCGGGATGGTCATCAGCGCAATGAAGCCGCTGAGCTCCTCGGGCAGCGAGGGCAGCAGCTCCCGGTACCAGCGCATGACCGCGGGGGCGTCGGCCAGGTCGTACAGCACCGGCCCGCCGATGATCATGCCGTGCTCCCCGATCTCGTGGCATCGGAGGGTGAACGAGGTGACCACGCCGAAGTTGCCGCCGCCGCCGCGCAGCGCCCAGAACAGGTCTGGATGGGAGTCCTCGCTCGCAGTCACGAGTGTGCCGTCGGCCAGCACGACATCCGCCGCTACCAGGCTGTCGATGGTGAGGCCGAATCTCCTGGACAGGTATCCGATGCCGCCGCCAAGCGTTAGTCCGCCGACACCGGTCGAGGCGAGGAAGCCCGCCGGAGTGGCCATGCCGAAGGCAACAGTCGCGTGGTCGACGTCCGCCAGCGTGCAGCCTGCGTCCGCGCGGACCGTCTGCCGATCCGGGCTGACTGTCACGCTGTGCATCGGTGACAGATCGATGACCAGCGCGTCATCCGATACACCGAGTCCAGCCGCGTTGTGTCCGCCGCCGCGGACGGCGAGCTCGATGCCGTGCTGCAGGCCGAAGCGAACGCAGGCGACCACGTCGGCAGCGTCCCGGCAGTGCGCGATGGCGGCCGGCCGTTTGTCGATCATCGCGTTGTAGACGGCGCGGGCCCGGTCATACCCGGGGTCGCCGGGCTGGATGAGGTCTCCGCGCAGTGCGGCGGCAAGCTGCTGGTAGCTGATGGCGCGCTCGGTCGAGGTTGCAGTCATGGTTCCTCCCCCTTTTGACAGTGATGCGGCCTTCCGATCCGCAGGTAACGCGAACGTAGGCCGCCTGGCGTTCGGCAAGCGTTCGCTGCCGTCGCTGCGCTCAGCCGAGGGGAAGCGGGCCGGCTAAGACCAGGCTCGCGCCGCGGCGCGCGAGGTCGCGCTGGCATCGCTGGAGCAGGGCGATGCTGCCGTGCGCGGCCGCGAGGCTGGCGGCGGCGCGCAGGCGGCCGATCGCGTCCTCGGGCTGGTCGAAGTCGGCGCGCATCCGCATGACCTCGGGCAGCCACCACACCTCCGCGCGCGCCTGCGCGGCAGCGACCGCCGCGTCCAGCGTGGCGCGCGCGGCGCCGGCCTGGCCGGACCTGCCCTGCAGGTCGGCCAGCAGTGACAGCCAGTACGGCATGCGGGCGAACGAGCCTTCCGATCGCAGGTTGGCCAGTCCGCGCTTGACCAGCCGGATGCCAGTTGAGTCCGCGCGGGACCAGCCGTCCAGGATCAGCCCCCACTCGCGGTAGTAGGCGAACTCATACCGGTGGCAGAGGCTGCGCAGTTCCTGGATATCGTCACGCAGGCTGGCCAGATCCCCGCGCAGCTGGTGCGTGATGGCGCCGTAAGCGACCGCGACGGCCAGGTTGTAGGGGTGGTCGATCGACCGGGCAGCTGCGATGGCATCGGCGCAGGTGGTCGCGGCGGTGTCGGCGTCGCCGAGCAGCCAGCGTGCGTGCGCGGCCCAGGCGCCAGCGTGCACGTCGGGGCGCGTGCCGATGCTCAGCGAGAAGGTAGTGCCCAGCTCGGTCGCGAGCCGGAGGTGCGCGAGGCCCTCGCCAGGCTTCCCCAGGCTGAGGGCAGAGCCGCCGAAGGCGAAGTGTGCGGGAGCGCTGAGCTCGCCGCCGTCCTCGACCAGCGCCAGGGCCCGCCGCGCGATCTCATAGCTGTCGGCGATCCGGCCCTGGACGAACCGGGAAGCCCACAGCGCGACGATGCCGGTCACCGTGAGCTCCTCGTGCCCGAGCGCCTCGGCCAGCTCGATCGAACGCTCGAGTGTGTGCTGCAGATCGGGGGAGGCGTAGCCGTACCTGGCGTTGAGAGGCGCGGCGAGCGCGCTGCGGACCTCGAGTTCCTGCCGGTCCCGGTCGCGGCCCGGCGCGAGCCCGCTGATGATCGCCAGCGCCTGCCGGTGCAGCCGGATCGCCTCGGCATGAGCGAACATGGCAGCGGCCAGGTCGGCCGCCCGGCGGTAGTACGCCACCGCCCGCTCCGGCCGGCCGCCACGCGCATACTGGCCGGCCAGCTGTGCGGAGACGGCGTCGATGTCGTCAGCATGCAGCAGCTCGATGCCCTGCGCGATGCATCGGTGCAGCAGCCACCGCCGCGGCGGGCTGACCTGCGCGTAGGCAGCGTCTCTGAGCAGATCGTGACTGAAGTCGTAGCCGTCACGGAATTCGCGCACAATCCGCAGCCGCCAGAGCTCGTCGACAGCCGCCACCACGGCATCGGCGTCGAGATCGCTTGCCTCGGCCAGGAGCGCCAGCGTGAAGTCCGAGCCGACGGCCGCGGCGAGGCCCGCCACCTCGCGGGCGCCGGCGCTGGCCAGGGCCAGCCGGTTGCGTAGCACGGCTGCCAGGTCTCCGCCTGGCCGGAGATCGGTCGTCGGCCCGATGCCGCCGCGGACCGCCTCGATCACGTAGAGCGGGAACCCGCCGGTCGTCGCCTGCAGCAAGCTCATCTCGGTCTCGCTGAGACGCCGCCCGCATACTTCTGCTGCCAGCCGAGCCGTGTCGGCGGTGTCGAACGGCCCGAGCGTGACCTCGGTGAGCAGGCCAGCCGACCGCAGCTGATCAGCCCAGGCGGTCACCAGATCCGCGCCGGAGTTGTCCTGTCGCAGGGTGGCCGCGACCAGCAGGCGGGCGCCGGCAGCCAGCCGCAAGCACAGCGTGACGACCTCGAGCGTCTCCTGATCGCACCACTGAATGTTGTCCAGCACGAGCAAGATCGGCCGCCGCGGCGCCAGCAGCGCCCTTGCCAGGCCCTCGAAAAACCGGTGCCGCTGCCACGCGTCTGCCCGGGCCCGGGAGCCGCCGCCGGGCTGCTGCGGCACCCGGGTTCCGGCTGGCGGCGCGAGCCTGCCGACCTCGGCCCGCCACACCTCCTCCAGGGTGGCCGCCGCTGCCTGGATCTCCGGAGTCCGGATCCAGTCAGCCACCGGCGCCAGCGCCAGGCGGCCCGTAGTGCCGAAGCACTGGCTGCTGGCCACCACCGCGCCTTGCAGCCGGGCCAGTTCGGCAAGCTCGGTGACCAGGCGGGTCTTACCGACGCCCGCGGCACCCCGGACCAGTACTAGCCCGGGTCGGCCGGCCGTGGCGGCATGCCACTGCGCCGCCAGCAGGCCCAGCTCTCGCGGTCTGCCGACGAACGCACCAGAGCCCGGCGCTGATCGGTCGGCAGGCTGTCTGCCCGCGGGTCCGGCTGCTGATCCTGGTTTCGTGCCGCTCGCGTGCTCGGGTGCGCCGATCAGCGCCCGGAAAGCCCGCTGCGTTGCCGCGCCCGGGCTAATGCCGAGGTCGCGCTCCAGGATCGAGGCGCAATGATGGTAGGTACTGACCGCACCGGCCCGGTCGCCAAGGTCGGCCTGCAGCCGCATCAGACGCCGGTAGCCGACCTCCTCCAAGGGTTCAAGCTGGATCCGGCGTCGGGCGACGGCGGCCGCCCCAGCCAGATCACCGGTGCGCGCTCGCGCGGCAGATACCAGGTCACAGAGGTCGACACACTGGCGCGCCAGCTCCGACCTGGTGTCGAGTACCCAGTCCTCGTACCTGCCTGGCAGGAATTCCCCCCGGTACACGGCGATGGCCCGGCTGCCGTGCGCCACTGCCGCCACATCGTCGTCGTGCGCCGCGGCGCCAACGGCCGCAGCCCGTTGCACCGCGAAGGTCCGCAGGTCGACCTGGCAGGTGGCGGTGTCCTGCCAGCACAGGTCGGCAGGCGTCACGACTAGCGATGCTTCGCCCCGCAGCTCCCGCCGCAGGTGATGCAGTTCGCGGCGCAGGTTCGTGCGTGCCTGCGCCTCGTCAGAGTCGGGCCAGAAGAGGCCGGCGATCCTGGCGCGGGACTGGGGCGCTCCTGCGTGCGTTGCCAGGAATGCAACCAGCGCAAGCGCGCGCGATGAGCTGGTCAACATGGCGACGCCGTTGTCGGTCATTGCCTTGGCTCCCAGCAAGGCCACATCCAGCATGCCCGCACCCCTCGCTGCCCGCAGGCGTGGCTGGTCTCCCCTTCCGGCCGTCGCCCGAGGCGCTCGTGCTTCAAGTCAACCATTTTGGTCGGCAGACGCGAAGGTTCTGTGTGCCGGCCGGCCGGCCGGTAGGCGCGCGTCGACGGTGATGTGTCGCTATCTAGCTACATGTCCGGCGCGCCGGACCCAGGCGGCAGCTCGGGCTAGCCTGAATCGGCCTGGCTCGCAGGCAGCGTCGCTGCTCGTCGGCGCGCCGGTGCGGGCAGCCGGACCCGGCTCCACCAGAGCGACAGCAGAGCAGCGCCAGCGATCAGGAGGCCGCCCGCGGCGGCGAACCAGGCGGCCAGGTCGATGTCCTTGTGCACAATCCGGAACGCACCGGTCAGGTGGCTCAGCGCCTTCTTCAGCTGGCTGGCACTTTGCGCGCGGTAGAACTTGCCACCGGTCGTGGCAGCGATCTGCCGGAGGGCGGCATAGTCGGCGACCAGGGGGTTGCCGCCGGGCCCAAAACCGCCGAATTGGCCGCCTCCGCCACCGCCTCCGCCACCGCCTCCGCCACCACCGCCGAATCCGCCGCCGCCGAATCCGCCAAACTGCGATCCGGTGCAGACCAGCGGTGCGGGTGTCGTAGTGCCGTAACCGATCGTGTAAACGCGGACGCCGCGGTCGGCCGCCTGGCGGGCGGCGATCTGCGGGGCCACGCCCTCGTTGTTCGAGCCGTCGGTGAGCACGACTATGACGTCGGGCGCGTAGCCGGTGCGCTTGGGGGCGTTCGCGCCGGTCGGGGCGACCGACGGGTCGGCCTGGCTGACGGCGCTTAGTGCTGTCAGGATGCCTTCGCCGATGGCGGTGCCGGCCGAGGTCTGCAGCGCCTGCAGTGCCTTCAGCAGCTCGGCAGAATCGGAGGTCGGCGGTACCAGCAGCCCTGCAGTCCCGGCGAAGGCAACCAGGCCAACGCGCGGCCCGCCCGCTTCGGACTTGATGAAGTCACTGGCCGCCCGCTCGGCCGCGGTGATCCGGTTGGGCTTGACGTCGGTGGAGCACATCGAGCCGGATACATCCAGGGCCAGCATGATGGTCGCGGAGGTCGACGGGACGGGCACCGTAGCCTGCGGGCGGGCAGCGCCTACCCCGAGCACCGCGAGCCCGGCTAGCAGCAGGCCGGCTGGAATGCGCCGGCGCCACCGAGTGCTTCCCGGCAGCGCTGCCCGGATCAGGGCGATCGATGTCACCCGCACCGCCGCCTGCCGCCGCCGCTTCCGCATCCACCACCAGGTTCCGGCCAGCAGGGGAATGGCCAGCAGTGAGACGAAGGCCCAGGGCCAGGAGAAGGACACTCAGATCACCCGACCCGTCGAGGTAATGGTCGCGGCAGCGCCAGCGCACAGCAGGACGAGCGCGAGCACGATGAAGGCGCCAGCGAGCGGGACTTGCCGCGCGGAGATGGTGAGCCGGAGGCTGATCGAGGACGCGAGCCTGCCGATGAGGCGGGCACTTGAGGCCGGGTGGTAACTGCCGCCCGTGGTCTTCGCGATCGTCTTCAGCGGACCGGGCTGCAGCGCGGTGAACAACTGATAGCCGTCGACGTCGACTGTCGTCCCGGCGCTGGTGCCGATGCCCACGGTGTCAACGTGCACGCCGGCCTTCTCCGCGAGTGCGGCGGCGGTTGTGGCCGCGGTGCCCTCGCCTTCGTCCTGGCCGTCGGTGAACATGACGATCGTGGCGGACGGCCAGTATCCGACGTTCGGCAGCGCTCCGTTGCGGCCAATCGCGATGGCCTTGCCCGTGATGGCCGAGAGGGAGGCGACGATGGCCGAGCCGAGAGAAGTGCCGCCTGCCACCGCCAGCCTGTCGATGGCCGCCATCGCCTGGGCGTGGTCGGCCGTGGGCCGCGCGGTGATAAGCGCACCCTCTTCGAATGCGACAACGCCGATGTTCACGTTGCCCGGCTGGGCTGCGATGAGGGATCGGGCCGCCCGCTTCGCGACCGCGAGGCGGTTCGGTGCCACGTCCTTGGCGCCCATGCTGCCGGACACATCCACGGCGACCATGATGGTGCCGGTGTTGCGCGGCTCGGGGATCGATGCGGCAGGTCCGGCGACGGCGATCGCGAGGACGCCGATGCCCGCAATGGTGAGCCACAGCCCGGTTCGGCGTCGGCGGCCCGGCACCGCCACGCCAGCCGCGGCCAGTGCTGCCGCCCGGCGGCGCGAGAAGACGACGGTGGCCCAGCCAAGGGCGGCCGTGATAACCAGGCCGATAGCGAGCAGCGCGGGCGAACCGATGCTCATGGGCGCCTGCGATGCGTGCTCGCGACCACGTCCACGAGAGATCTGGCCAGGTCGTCCGAGGTGTTGATGCGGTGGACCGGCACCCCGGCGCGGCGCATGCCGGCGTTCAGGCGGGCATCTCGCTCGCCGACGGCGCTCCGCACGCTCGCCCGCAGCAGCGGGTCGCCAGAGTCGACGATGAGCTGCTCGCCAGTCTCGGCGTCCTCGATGACAATGAGCCCGGCCTCGGGCAGTTCATCATCTGCGGCGTCGGTGATCCGCAGCGCGACGATCTCATGGCGCTGGCTGAGGCGCAGGAGCGAGCTTTCCCAGTCACCCTCGCCGATGAAATCGGAAACGACCACGATCACGCTGCGCCGCCGGGCCAGCTTTGCGGCCGCATCCAGCATGGCCGCAAGATCTGTCGTCTCGCCGCGGCGGGCACCGGCGACGCGGTCCATTTCGGCGCCGATGCGCAGGACGTGGCGGCGGCCGCTTCCTGGCGGCACGGCGCGTACCAGGCCGCTGTCGTACAGGAGCGCGCCGACCCGGTTGCCGCCACGGCTGAACAAGCGGGCAAGCACGAGCGCGAGCTCGGCCAGGACATCATGCTTGCCGCGGCCGGGCATCCCGACGGACATTGACGCCGAGCAGTCCAGCACCAGCCACACGCTGAGTTCGCGGTCGGCAGTGAAGACGCGCAGGTGCGGCTGATCCAGCCGCGCGGTGACGTTCCAGTCGATATGCCGCGCGTCGTCACCTTCGACGTACTCGCGCAGGCTGGCGAGGTCGAGCCCGGGCCCGAGCCGTGCGGTGCGGTAGTTGCCCTGCAGCTGGCCGTCGAGGCGGCGGATGACGTGCCACTCCAGCCGGAGCAAAAGCTGGTCTGGGGTGCCCCGGCGGGGCTCAGCCCGCTCCGGGGCGGAGGGGGCCGGCGCCGCGCGCATGGCTTCGCGAGGCATCGGCTCAGTGGCCGCGGAGGGCAACGTCGGGCGCGGGCACGGCGCCGAGCACACGGGTGATGATCGCGTCGGCGTCGGCGTCGTCGGCCAGCGCCTCGTACGACAGCACGATGCGATGTCGCAGCACGTCCAGGGCGAGATCGCTGACGTCGTGCGGCAGCACGTAGTCGCGGCCGCGCAGGAATGCCAGCGCCCGGCCGCCGGTGACCAGAGCAATGGACGCGCGCGGACTGGCGCCGAAGCTCACGTACCGTTCCAGCTCGCCGAGTCCGGCGATGCTCAGCGTCCGGGTCGCGGTGACCAGGCGGACGGCGTACTCGACGATGGAGGGATCGACGTAGAGCTCTTGCGCGCGCTGCTGCATGTTAGTCAGGTCGGCCGGGGTGAGGATCACGCGGCCCGGTTCAGCCGGGCGCAGTGCGCGATCGACGATCGCGTGCTCCTCGGCCGTGCTCGGGTAGCCGACGACGACCTTCATCATGAACCGGTCGACCTGAGCCTCGGGCAGCGGGTAGGTGCCCTCCGACTCGATCGGGTTTTGCGTTGCCATGACCAGGAATGGCGCCGGCACGGCGAATGTCTCGTTGCCGATCGTGACCTGGTGCTCCTGCATGACCTCGAGGAGGGCGCTCTGCACCTTCGCGGGAGCCCGGTTGATCTCGTCGGCCAGCACCAGGTTGGCGAAGACGGGGCCAAGCTGGGTCTGGAACTCGCCCGTGTGCTGGTGGTAGACGCGGGTCCCGGTGAGGTCGGCGGGCACCAGGTCGGGGGTGAACTGGATGCGCTGGAACTGTCCGCCGATCGCGGCCGCCAACGATTTCACGGCAAGCGTCTTGGCCAGGCCGGGCACGCCCTCGACCAGCAGGTGACCGCCCGACAGCAGGGCGACCGCCATCCGTTCCAGCAGCGCGTCCTGGCCGACGATGGTGCGCTTGACCTCAAACAGAACGGACTCGATCGGGTTGGCTGGCTGCGTCGCCGTGGTGGTCACTTGGCTCCCTCCGGAAGGCATGCCGGTCTTTTCTGTGCCGCTCATATCTGGGGTCCGCGTCCGGGGCGGCCACCGCCGAGTGCCGCGCTGATCGGCTGGGCGAACCCGATCCCGGCGAACGCGTCCTCGCCGGCCGGTGAGGCGATCGACAGGACGATGCCGATGACGTGGCCGCTGGCGTCGAGCAGGGGTCCGCCGGAGCTGCCAGGATTCACCGACGCGTCGAACTGGAGGAGCCCGGAGAAGCTGCCGCTGCTGGTCACTGCGGTCCGGTTCACCCCAGAAATGACGCCCGACGAGACGCTGTCCGTCAGGCCGAGCGGGTTGCCGACGGCGACGACCGACGAGCCGACGCCGGCCCCCCCGCCGAGCGTCGCAGGAACGACAACCGGCGGCAGCTGGGCTGGGGTCAGCGTCGCGATATCCAGCTTCAGATCGACGCTGGCGACCGTCGCCGTCGTGGTGCTGCCGTCGAAGAAGGTGACCGTGATGTCCTTCTGACCGGCGATGACGTGATTTGCCGTCATGATCGTGCCGTCACCCGCGACTATGAAGCCCGACCCCAGCGTGCCAGCCGTGCGGATGAGGACGACCGACGGTCGCACCCGCTGATAGACGGCCGGCACGGTCGGCGCGCTCGTCTTCGGGCTCGGCCTGGGCGCCGCCGCCGCAGCGCGGCCGGGACCGGCAACCAGGTGTGCCGCGAGCACGGCGATCGCCGCAACGAGAACGACAGCGACCAACACCGCGGCAGCGGCGGCGCGGCGCGAAAGGCGGACCGCACGCCGGCGCGACCCCGGGCCGCCCACCCCATCAGGCTCGTGGTCCATGTCTCCACGCATAGAACGGCTGTCAAGGACAGGATAAGTGCGAGTAAAGAAATGGACGGTGGCCCGTGCAGTCAGAATAACCTGCCTGCTGCCTGGCCCGACATACTGTCTCCGGAGGCCTGGTATCCGGATGCAGCGGTCAGTCACTCGGCAGCGCTGAGTCACTGAAGGGTCGGGTGCAGGGGAGCCCGCGGCGGGGCGCCTGGTGCGCTGAGACGCAAAGCTGTCCGCGGAATCAGCGGTCGCAGGGCGTGTTCATGCGGCTGCGGCGTTCAGTGCAGCGCGCTGGCTGTCCAGCGGCTTGCAACCGGCCGAGGGCATCGAGCCGGCTTACGGTCCGGGTTGCGAGCCGTTCGCTTTCACTACCGGGACGCTGCCCGAACCGTACAGTGTCAAGAGTCCGCCGTAACCGTACGGTTACAGGCCATGGCCCAACCGCATGGTGGCAGAAGCTGAGACTCAGGCGTCGTGGCTGGCATACTCGGTCAGCATGTCCACCGCCCGCTCGATGCTGCGATGAGCGACCGCACCTGGCCGCGTCCGGTGCCGCTAGTGGGCGACCCCACGTCAGCGGCCGAGCGGGCCGCGGATCCGGCCGGCTGGGCCATGGGCGAGCCGGTCGGCGCGGCGCTGGCGGCGGTGCAGGCCGCCCGCCGGGATGTGCGCCGCTTCCGGCCAGACCCGGTGCCCGGTGATCTGCTGCGGCAGGTGCTGGCGGCCGGTCATCAGGCACCCTCGGTCGGCCACTCGCAGCCGTGGCGGTTCATCGTGATCAGCGAGCAGGCTACGCGTGACCGCGCCGCCTTGCTCGCGGACACCGAACGGCTGCGCCAGGCTGAGCTGCTGACCCCGGATCGTCGCGCCCGGCTCCTCGACCTGCAGCTTGAGGGCATCCGGGAAGCACCACTCGGCGTCGTCGTGGCCTGCGACCGCCGGGTGCCGGCCGCTGGCGTGCTCGGCCGGGCCACCTTCACCGACACCGACATGTGGAGCTGCGCCTGCGCCGTGCAGAACATGTGGCTGGCCGCCCGTGCGGCCGGACTTGGCCTGGGCTGGGTGACGTTGTTCCGGCCGGCTGACTTGGCTGACCTGCTCGGCGTGCCGGACGGCGTGGAAACGCTTGGCTGGCTGTGCCTTGGCTGGCCCGACGAGCGGCCGCCGGAACCCGGCCTGGAACGGCACGGCTGGTCGCGACGGCTGCCGCTGGACGACGTGATCATCGCCGAGCAGTGGCCGACCGGGGCGGATTCAGCCGGGCCAGGCCCTGTCGGCCACGACTCAACAGGCCTTAGTTCTTCGGGCCGCAACTCCGGGGGCCACGATGCGATCGGCGGGTGCGCGGTCCGTCGCCCGCCGGCGTCGCCCGTCTCGCATCTGGCCGGCCCTGACCAGCATGCGGTCGTGGCGGGCCGCGATGCAGGCGACGATCTGCTGACCGTCCCTGGATCGCTCGGCCTGCTGGACGCCACTCTCAGCCGGGTGCTGGCGCTGCGGCCGGTGCCACCGGACGCTGGGACGCTCGTCGTCGCGGCGGCGGACCACCCGGTCACCCGGCTGGGCGTGTCCGCCTACCCGGTCTCCGTCACGGCCGATGTGCTCGCGGCCACGCGCAGCGGCACGTCGCTTGGCGCTTCGACCGCCCGCCAGGCAGGGCTGCAGGTTGCCGCGGTGTACTGCCGCCCGGCCGGACCGGTCGGGGATCTGGCCAGCGCCGATGCGATGACGCTGCCCGATGCGAGTGAGCTCATCGAGCAGGGCCGGATGCTCGGGCACCGCCTCGCGGCCGACGGTCTGATCTGCCTCGGCGAGATCGGCATCGGCAACACCACCGTGGCGGCCGCCCTGGCCTGCGTGCTACTCGGGCTGGACGCAGACGCGGCAGTAGGCCTCGGCGCCGGGGCCGACGCGCCGATGATGGCGCGCAAGCGGGACGTTGTTGCCGCCGCAGTCAGCCGGGCGCGAGCGGCGCACGGTGACTCGCTCACCGATCCGCGGGTGCTGACCGCGGCGCTTGGGGGGCCCGAGGTTGCGCTCCTGACTGGCGTCACGCTCGGCGGCGGCGCGCGGCGCGTCCCGGTAGTGCTCGACGGACTGGTCACCTCTGTCGCCGCGCTGCTGGCGGTGCGGCAGGAGCCCGCCGTGCAGACCGCGCTCGTCGCCGGGCAGCAAAGCCGCGAGCGTGCGCACGCCGCGGTCCTGACCGAGCTGGGCCTCGAGCCGCTGCTGCAGTTGCGGCTGCGGGCCGGTGAGGGCGTCGGCGCCTGCCTGGCCGGGCAGCTGCTGCTCACTGCGCTCCGGGTGCGCGAGGCGACTGCGCGCGTCCGTCAAAGCCGCTAGTAACCTGCCAGTCTGCCTTGGAAAGAACCGGCCACGACCCACTCGCGCAGCGGATCCTTGGTGCTGTCCGTTGACCTATCAAATGAAAGGATTTTTAATAACTGGATGGGCCGTCTTACCGGGCTGCCCTGCGACATTCGACCGGCCGGCGCCGGGGCGCGGGCAGGACTGCAAGGAGGCGGCGGCATGGCCGAACGCAAGAGCCCGACGGCGGTGCTGCGCGAGGGCCCGCGGGCACTGAGCGACGCGCAAGTCCGCGAGATCGAGGAAAGCGACCTGCAGGGCGTGCTTGACGTCGACATCGACGACGTCATCGAGTACGTGCACCGCGACCTCAAGTCGCTGCCGGACTTCACCACGCTGTACCGGAAGTACCTGAAGCAGCGCTGGGACGTCTACGATCTCGACTTCACTCAGGACAAGATCGACTGGACCGAGAAGATGACCGAGGAGGAGCGGGAGTCGTTTATCGCGGTCTCGTCCGGTTTCCACCATGGCGAACGCCAGGTCGAAATCGAGCTACCGGTCTTCATGATCGGCGCCAGCGAGGAGGAGAAGATCCACATCGCGGCGCAGATCGAGGATGAGGCGCGGCACACCGTGTTCTTCGACCGCTTCTACCGCGAGGTCGTCGGCTTGCAGGGCGACGACATCATGAGCGTCCTGGACGCGTCGTTCTCCTGGGTCTCGGAGACGTTCGTGGGGCCCTTCGGCCTGCTGGCCTACCAGGCCGACGAAGTCCGGCAGAACCCGTACGACGAGCGAGCCAGGGTGCGATACGGCACCAATTACTTCCTGTGGATCGAAGGCGTGCTGGCGCTGTCGGTGATGAAGGTGACGCTCTCCTACGCCCGGTGGCGCGGGTTCCTGCCTGCCTATTACACCGGCTTCACGGCGACCTGCCGGGACGAGTCGCGCCACGTCCAAGGCGGCATGCGCTACCTGCAGGACGCGGTGCGCAAGGACCCGACGATGATCAACGAGATCCACGACACGCTGCGCACCATCCTGTCGTTGTCGGGCGTGGCCAGCCGCCGGATCTATTTCGAGCCGCTCGGCTGGACCGAGGAAGAGGTGAATGTGCTGTTCTTCCAGCAGTTGCGCCGCAAGCTCAACGACGTCGGCATCGACCTCGCCCCCGACATCGAGGAGATGCTGAAGTTCGTGCAGCCGCAGATTGCGGGCGGGTGAGCCATGACCGAGCAGAGTTTCTTCAGTAAGGAATGGGCCGACGCGGTCCGGGATGCGCTGGTGGCTGGTCCGTCGGAGCAAGCCCGGGCGGGCAAGCTGCAGGAATACTGGGATTTCTTCGAGCTGATCAAGAGCCTGTACCCGTCGTCGTGGGCGCTCGGGTGCCGTGACCTGCCCGCCGAGCTGGGCGGGGGACCGGCTTACCTGCTCGTGGAGTGGGGCGGTGGCACGGTCACCAGCTGCCACATCATCGGGCCGGATGACCCGCTCGAGGCCACCTACGTGCTCGCCATGGATTACGCCGACTGGCAGGCCCTGCACGAGGGGTACGACGCGCAGCGCACGGTGATGTACCGCAAGATCCTGCTGGAGCACGGCAAGCTGCTGGAGTTCTTCAAGACCATCTACTTCTTCGTGGAGTGCCTCGGCGTCATCGGCGCGGTGCCCGCGCACTACCCCGAGCTCGTCAGGCGCTAGCCGGGACACGGCTCAGCTCGACGCGGCCGCGAGGAGCACACGGTCTCGTTCCCGCCCGGATGTTTCAGGACGGGAACGGGCCCGTCAGCAGTCTTCGCGCCTGGGCAGCCGCACGGTCGATGCGCTTGCTGTGCTGGTCCCACGAGTCGGCGGCGTTCTGCAGGCTGCCCCGTCCAGTGGCGAAGGTCCAGCACGACAGCACGAGCGGGCGCAGCCGCATGGCGGCGTCGAGGCGATCGATCTCGGCGGACTCGAGCGTGACGGACTGCCGGTACCCGGTGATCGCGGCGACGAGGTTCGCGCCAGGGCCGGCGGCCCACAGCAGGCAGCCGAGTGACACGATCCGAGGTCCCCAGCCGGCGCCAGCCCAGTCGATGATGGTGACCCCGTCGTCGGGGCCCCTGATGGCGTTGCGAGGCACGAAATCCGCATGCACCACGGCGTGCGGCAGATCCGCGCACGAATCCCAGGCTTCCACCGCATCGACGAGCGTGTCGTACCGGTAAGCGGAGTCAGCGGGCACCCGGTGCCGGGCGTCGTCCAGCAGGGCGCGGATGGCGGCTCCCTCCTGTGCGGGCGTCCCGTCGGGCAGCAGGTGATGCCAGGCGCCACCGGGCCGCAGCGCGGCCGGCTCGTTGTCGGGGCGAGTGCTGTGCAGCTTGCCGAGCATGCGTCCCAGCAGCTCGAACGACCGCCCATCGGCCGCGAGCTTCGGCCCGCGCGCGAATTCGGTCACGAGCATGCCCTGCCCGTCCAGCACCGAGACGGGCTTCGGTGCGGGCGGCCGCTCGGCCGGGAACCCGACGTTGGTCAGCCAGCCGAGCAGTTCCGCGTCCCGGCGGACCGCATCCACGTCCCGGACGGCAGGGGAGACGCGGGCGATCCAGCCGGTGCCGCCGGCCAGGCTGATGCGGTGCACGCCCAGGTCGAGTTCTCGCGTCGCGGTCACGGTGACGTCGTAGTTGGCTTCCAGGTGGGCCGCGATCGACTCGCTGGCGGAGCGATACAGCACGCGCTCGATGAACGTGGCGATCCGGCCGGTGCTCGCCGGAACTCCGTCGCCAGGCAGCGACCAGATCGGGATGAGCACCCGCAGACCGAACTGGTGCGCTCGCGCGGAGATCTCGGCGGCGCGCCAGCGGGTTTGGGCGAGCGATCCTGCTATCTCCTCGCCGTCGTGCGCCCATCCGGGCGACACGATGGCAACGCGCGTGCCGGGCGTCGCCAGCGCCCGGAGTTCGGCGAGCAGGCAAGTCAGCGCGGCCTGATTGAGCCCGCTGACGGCGCCCTCGCAGCAGAAGAGGGCGGGGGCGTCCGGCTCGAAACCCTCGCTGGCGAGGCTCGCCCGCAGCCCGGGGCCAGGTTCTGCGGAGGGGTCGATGCTGGTCAAGTCGTCGACGTGCCACCAGCGAGTCCCTGGCTTGGCGTGGCGCTGCTCACGCTGGTTGCTGTCGCTGCCGACGAGCACGAACTGAGTGACGCCGCGCCCCAGCGCTCCTGCGATCACGCGATCGAAGAAGCCGTCAAACACTGGCCGCTCCTCGCCGGATGACCCAGCCCAGTACCTCGCGCGCGATACGGACCTGGTCAGCGCCTGCCGCTGCCTCCATCTCCGCCTCCAGGCAGTCGACCACGCCGCGGATCACCTGCGCCGCATCCTTGCCTCGTGACGTGAGCTCAAGCACGAGCCGGCGCCGGTCGCCGGGATCGACCGAGCGGTCCAGGTAGCCGCGGGCGACGAGCGAGTCGACGAGCTGCCCAGCCGCCTGCTTGGAGACACCGAGCCGGACGATGACCTCGGCCAGCGGTGCCGACGTCCTGGCCATGGCGCCGATCACCCAGGGCCCGTTGGGCGGCAGGTCCTCGTGGCCGGCGTCCGTCAGCGCCCGGCGTATCTCGGCTGCGAAGACCGCGCCGGCCCCTCGTAGCAGCGCGGTCATTGGCCAGTCCTCGACGCCGGGTGGCGCATACACGAGTCGCAATGTAGTAAAGAATCCGTACTATCAACAAGCCGAACTAGAGAAGTTAAGCCGCGCGTCATCGCTTGAGCTCGCGCAACGGCCGGACGTGTGGTGAATGCCCTGTTTCTCCGGGCTGAGTGGCTCTAGCATCGTCTGTTAATAACGAGGACGTAACGGTCACGGCAACCAGCTTGGCGGTCGACGCCGACTCCGATGCTTCTATCGATGCGATGCTCCGCAGCACCTCTGTGCAATCGGGGACGATAACGCTGACG
>DASXMP010000141.1:0-49261 GCA_036495585.1 Streptosporangiaceae bacterium | reverse complement strand
CCTTCTGAGCGCGCTCCCGCGACCCCGCGCGGCGCCGAGCGCGCCCCGCGCACTAGCCGCCCATTACACACCTTTCGTCGGTTTTCCGCGCGAGCGGCAACGGGGTCGGTGGGCCATCGTCCCGAATAGATTGGGGTTGGTGCGCCATCGACCGCAAAACCCCGGGACCGCCTGGCAGCTTGGCCGATGAAATTCGACGCTGCGCGGGTCAGGTGGGGCCGGTGTGACGCATGTGCGGCCTGCCGGGTCGGAGCGGCGGGTTAGCCGCGGGTTCCGGTGATCTCGTACTGGACCGAGGTGCGCTCGCGGACGATTGGGGTGATCACCTGATCGATCACGGCGCGGTGGGCCGGGTGGTTGCGGTAGGCCAGGTAGCTCTGCGTGTCGTCGAAGTCCGCGACGACCGCGAAGTCGAAGTTGCCCTCGACGATCCGGGCGCTGGGCCCGGCGTCGAACGCGCGCAGTCCGGTCATCAGCGGCGGCAGCGTCCGGAGCTCGTCAGCCACCTGCTGCTTCTGCTTATCGGTGGCGTCGGGGACCCAGGCGAACAGCACAACGTGCCTGATCATCGCGGACCCTCTCTCACGACCAGGCGAGCATGCGCAGCGGGTCCTCGAGCATCGCGCCGATGTCGCGCAGCACGGCCGAGCCCAGGTCACCGTCGACGATGCGGTGATCGAACGACAGCGCGAGCGTGGTGACCTTGCGCACGGCCAGCTGGCCCTCGTGCACCCACGGCGCGTCTCTGACCCGCCCGAACGCGAGGATCGCGGCCTCGCCCGGCGTGAGGATCGGGGTGCCCGTGTCGACCCCGAAGACGCCGACGTTCGTGATCGTGATCGTGCCGCCGCGCAGGTCAGAGGGGGTCGCCTTGCCGGATCGCGCCCGCTCGGTGAGCTCGGCCAGCGCGCGGGCCAGGCCCGGCAGCGAGAGCGCGTGTGCGTCCCTGATGTTCGGAACGATCAGCCCGCGATCGGTCGTCGCGGCGATCCCGAGGTTCACGTAGTGCCGGACCACGATCTCCTGGGCGTCCTCATCCCACGAGGAATTAATCATCGGGTGCCTGGCCACGGCCACCATCAGAGCCCGGGCCACGAGCAGCAGCGGTGTCACGCGGATCTCGGCGAACTCGGGTATCGCGCGCATCCGCGCGGTCGCAGCCATCGTCTCGGTCATGTCGATCTGCAGGAACTCGGTGACGTGCGGCGCCGTGAACGCGCTCGCGCTCATCGCCGCCGCGGTGTGCTTGCGCACGCCCCGGATCGGGATGCGCTCCTCACGCGCTGCGGCGCTGCCGTCCGCGGTGCCTGTTCCGAGCACCAGGCCGGGAACGGGCCCCGCCGTGGCCAGGCCCGTTGCCGCCTGCTGGACGTCGTCCCGGGTGATGGATCCCTGCGGCCCAGTTCCCGTCAGCGTTGCCAGGTCGACACCGAGGTCCCTGGCCATCTTGCGCACCGGCGGCTTGGCGAGCACGGCAGCCGCCGGTCCGGCGGGCGCGCCCGTGACAGGCGCGGCCATGGGAGGCGCGGCCGTGGCAGTCGCGGTCGCGGTCGGCCTCGCAGTAGGCGCGGGCGAACCCGCAGGCCGCTCCGGCGCCACGACACTGGCTGAGCCGTTGGCAGCCGTGCGTATCGGCGTCGTCTTGCGCGCCCGGCGCTTGGTGGTACCGAGCTTCACGCCGTAGCCGACGAGGACCGCCTGGCGTTCCTCGCCCTTCGCCGATCCGCCGTCCGGGGCCCCGCTGTCCGGGCCGCCAGCCGTTGTGTCCGCAGGCGCGGCCGCGAGCGGCTCAATCTTCGGGGCCGGGCTGCCGACCATGCCCGGCTCGCTCGCACCCGCAGGCGCTGTCGAACCGGGAGAAATGTCCACCGCGATGATCGGGGTGCCGACATCGGCGGTGGCACCTTCGGGCACCAGCAGGTCGGCGACCACGCCCGCGTACGGGCTCGGCAGCTCGACGACCGACTTCGCGGTCTCGATCTCGACCAGGACCTGGTTGATGGCGACGGCGTCGCCGGGCTGCACGTGCCACTTGACGATGTCGGCCTCGGTCAGGCCCTCTCCCACGTCAGGGAGCTTGAACTGCTTGAGTTCTGACATGAGCCCCCCTCAGTAGCCGAAAGTACGGTCGACGGTGTCCAGGATCCGGTCCAGGTCGGGGAGATAGTGCTCCTCCAGCTTGGATGGCGGATAGGGCGTGGTGTAGCCGCCGACCCGAAGCACCGGGGCCTCGAGGCGGTAGAAGCACTCCTGCGTGACTTGTGCGGCGATCTCGGCACCGATGCCGCCGGTGACCACGGCCTCGTGCGCGACCACGCATCGGCCGGTGCGCTGCACCGACTCGACGATCGTCGCGGTGTCCAGCGGCGCGAGCGAGCGCAGGTCGATGACCTCCACCGACCGGCCGTCGTCGGCTGCCGCCACCGCTGCCTCGGCGCACGTGCGCACCAGCGGGCCGTAGCACAGCAGGGTGACGTCGCTGCCTGGTACGACGACTCGCGCCGACTCCAGCGGCAGCGCATCGGCCAGGCCGTCGTCGATGTCCACGTCGGCCCGGTCCCAGTAGCGGCGCTTCGGCTCAAAGAAGATGACCGGGTCGTCGCTGGCCGCGGCCTGCTGAATCATTGCGAATGCGTCCGCCGGGTCACCGCAGGCCACCACGCGCAGTCCAGGAGTGTGGACGAACAGCGCCTCCGGTGACTCACTGTGGTGCTCGACCGCGCCGATGCCGCCCCCGAAGGGGATGCGTACCACGATCGGCAGGCTGAGTGACCCGGCCGAGCGGTACCGCATCTTCGCGAGCTGGCTGACGATCTGGTCGAACGCCGGGAACACGAACCCGTCGAACTGGATCTCGCAGATCGGCCGGTAGCCGCGCAGGGCCATGCCGATTGCGGTGCCGATGATGCCGGACTCGGCCAGCGGCGTGTCGATCACGCGGGCCTCGCCGAAGTCCTTCTGCAGGCCGTCGGTCACGCGGAAGACGCCGCCGAGCTTGCCGACGTCCTCGCCCATGATGAGCGCCTTGGGACTGGCTTCCAGCGCCTTGCGCAGGCCCTCGTTGAGTGCCCGGGACAGAGTGAGCTTTGAGGTGGTCACCGGGTCACCTCCGCGTCGGCGAACGAACCGTGGTAAGCCTCGAATTCGGCCCGTTCCCGTTCCAGCTGAGCCGTCTCCGCCGTCAGCACGTTGTCGAATAGCGTCGTCGGCGCCGGGTCGGGCATCTGCAGGCAGGCCGTCCGCACCCGAGTGCCGACCTCCGTCGCATCCGCCTCGACCTGCTCGAAGAAGCTCATGTCGACCTGCTCGCCGCGGATCAGGTACTGCTTCAGCCGCTCGATCGGATCCTTCAGCTTCCACGCTTCGAGCTCGGCGGACAGCCGGTACCTGGTCGGGTCGTCGGTCGTGGTGTGCGCGCCCATCCGGTAGGTGAATGCCTCGATCAGCGTCGGCCCCTGGCCCTCTCGCGCTGCCTGCATGGCCTTGCGGGTGACCGCGAGGCACGCGAGCACGTCATTGCCGTCGACCCGCACACCTGGGAAGCCGAAGCCCAGTGCCCGCAAGTAGAGCGGGGTGCGAGTCTGCCGCTCCAGTGGCTCGGAGATCGCCCACTGGTTGTTCTGGCAGAAGAAGACGACCGGAGCGTTGTTCACCGAGGCCCAGATAAAGGCCTCGTTGACATCGCCCTGGCTGGTCGCGCCGTCGCCGAAGAAGCCGATGGCGGCTTCGCCGTCCTCGCCGACGGCGCCGTCGCGCTGGATGCCCATGGCGTAGCCGGTGGCGTGCAGCGCCTGTGGGCCGATCACGATCGTGTACAGGTGGAAGTTGTGCTCCTTCGGATCCCAGCCGCCGTGGCTGACGCCGCGAAACAGCTCGAGCAGCCGCTCCGGCGCCAGGCCCCGGCACCAGGCGACACCGTGCTCCCGGTAGGTCGGAAAGGCCATGTCGCGCGGTCCGAGCGCGCGTCCGGCGCCGACCTGGGCGGCCTCCTGGCCGAGCAGCGACGCCCAGATGCCCAGCTCTCCCTGCCGCTGCAGGGCGATTGCCTCGAAGTCGATCCGGCGGACGATCACGAGGTCGCGGTACAGGGACTTGATCTCGTCGACGGAGATATCCAGCGGATAGTCGGGGTGCTCAACGCGCTCCCCTTCGGGGGTCAGGAGCTGAATAAGCTCCGCCGCGCCCGCCTCCCGGTCCCGGGCAGGTGCCCGGCCGGTAGTGCGGGAGGCGGCTCGGCCGGCGTCTTTGACGGTCACGTGCCTCTCCTTGCCTTCGTGCGTCCGAGTCCCTGGCTGCTGGCCAGGTCACGGAGCGGGCCACCGCATCTAGCTGTCAGGCTACTGCCCTGCAGCCGGGTCATTATCGCCTGTGAAGCACGCGCTCGCCGGCAGGGGTGTCCGTATTGCCGGGTCGGGGTCGCGCGCGCAGCCGGGTCACGGGGCGGCCAGCCCGCTGGTTCGCGTACTGTTCGGGTTGTGCCCAGGTTCGTCATCGATGTCATGCTGAAGCCGGAGATCCACGATCCGCAAGGTGAGGCAATTGCCAGCGCGTGCCGGCGGCTCGGCTTCGGCCAGGTGACCGGCGTTCGCCAGGGCAAAAGGTTCGAGGTCGACCTCACCGAGCCAGCCTCATCGGAGCGGATTGCCGAGCTCGCCGCGGAGTTGCTTGCGAACCCGGTCATTGAGGAATTTTCCGTCCATCCCGCTTGATCCGGTGGCCGCCTGGACGTCCGCGGCTCGCCCCATCTTCTGCCCGCGAGGTCGTTGACCGCGCGCCAGCTGGCCGGGCTGATCGGGAGTCAGCCCGGGGGAGACGTCGGTGATGCACAGATCCGCGGCGGTCGGCGCTGGTGAGCTTGGTCTTGCCTGCGATGCCTGGTGCCGACAATTGCGGGAAGGCCACCTGCACCGACAGACCGCCGCCGGGCTGTGACTCGGCGGCGATGGTGGCACCGTGCGCTGTCGCAATAGCCCGGACGATGGACAGCCCGAGTCCGTGCCCGTCCCGGTAATTGGCCCGGCGCCGGTCCAGCCGCTGGAACGGCTCGAAGAGGCGGTCGACATCGGCTGGCGGGATCAGTGGCCCGGTGTTGGCCACCGACAGGACCGCCCAGCCGGTCCGCGTGCTGGTGGTGACCTCCACCCGGCCGCCAGCCACGTTGTGACGGACGGCGTTGGCGAGCAGGTTGGCGACCAGCCGTTCGACGAGCAGCGGGTCGCCATCCATCGGCGCCGGCATCGTCGAACTGTCGATGGCGATCTCCAGCCGGTCGACTTCCGGTCGCAGGTCGGCGAGGCTCGCAGCGGCGGCTGCGGCGAGGTCGGCCGGTTCGCGTCCGGTCAGCCCGCTTTCGCTGCTGGCGAGCGTGAGCAGGGCTTCGATCAGGCGCGCCTGCTCATCGGTGGAGGCGAGGACGTCCTCAGCCGTCGAACGCCACGCGGCGTTGGTCGTATCCGGGTCGTCGAGCGCGACCTGCAGGAGAGCTCGCTCGGCCGTCAGGGGAGTGCGCAGTTCATGGGAGGCATTGGCGACGAAATGGCGCTGCGCGTCGAAGGCCGTCTCGAGGCGCGCGAAAAGGCCGTCGAGGGTGTCGCCGAGCTCCTTCAGCTCGTCCTGCGGGCCGCTCAGGGCCAGCCGCTCGTGCAGACTGGTGGAGGAGATCCGGCGGGCGGTGCGGGTGATGGTGCGCACGGGCCGCAGGATCCGGCCGGCCACCAGCCAGCCGGCCACGATGGCGAGCACGGCCATCATGGCTAGCGCGATGCCGGAGTTGACCAGCAGCTGGTGCGAGTCGGCGGCGCGCTGGGCAGCCTCCACGGCCCCGGCCTGGGCCAGCTGATGCACGGACTGGGCCAGCTGATGCGCGGACTGGGCCAGCTGGTGCTGGTTTTGCATCAGCTGCCGGTTCGCTGCCTGCTGCGGGTCCTGGCTCGTCAGACCTGGAGCCTTGGCTGCCAATATGGCTAGCTTCTTTTGGACCAGTGCGAGTTCGGAATCGGCGGGCAGTTCCCGGATCCTGGGAGTGTGGGGGATCCTCGGCAGGGGCGGGGTCGTGAATACGGTCGCACGTCTGAAAAGGACGTAGGTCACGGCGACCAGCGCGGTGCCGAAGACAAGGAACAGGCACCCGTAGAGCGCGGTGAGCCGCATGCGCGCGGTGCGGCTCCGCAACAGCAGCCGCGAACGTGGTGCGAGCGGGGGCGGCGCGGCGCTCATCGCTGGCCGCCGATGCGGTAACCGCGCTCGCGGACCGTGTCGATGAGCTGCGGGTCACCGAGCTTGACGCGCAGCCTGTTGATGGTGGCCTTGACGGTGGTGGTGAACGGGTCAGTCGCCTCGTCCCACACTCGGTCAAGCAACTCTTCCGCCGACACGGGCCTGCCCTCGGCGACCAGCAGGCACTCCAGGACGGCGAACTCCTTCGGGCTGAGCGCGAGGCGCCGCCCGGCGCGGTCCGCCAGGCCTTTCTCGGCGTCAACTGTCAGGTCGCGGTAACCGAGGAGCTCCGGCCGCGGGGCGCCAGGCCGACGGCCGAGCGCCTGGACCCTGGCGACCATCTCGGAGAAGTCAAACGGCTTGGCGAGATAGTCGTCGGCACCGAGGCCAAGGCCCTCCACCCGGTCCTGCACCGAGCTGGCCGCGGTAAGCATCAGCACCCGGCTCTCGCTCCGCTCGGCGGCAAGGCTGCGGCAGATCTCGTCACCGTGGACGCCGGGCAGGTCGCGGTCGAGCACCACCACGTCGTAACGGCTGGCGCCGAGCCGGGCAAGAGCGCTGTCCCCATCCAACGCCACGTCAACCGCCATCCCGTAGCGGCGGAGCCCGGCCGCGACGGCCCTGGCCAGCCGCTCGTGGTCTTCAGCTACCAGCACTCTCATCGTCGCTCCTGCTCGCCACGTGCGTGGCCGATCGGGCGGCATCTCGCCGTCAGTTCGCCCTGACACAAGAAAATGCCAGGTCGCCGGTCACAGCCAGGTCACAACTGTGACCGGCCTATGACCTGCTGTTCAGTACAACTGCGCCGACACCGCTTCTACGGGGACGGAGCAGATGAAAGGTAACGACGAAAGCTGTCACCGGCAAGACCAGCAAGCCGGGCGGAGACCTGGGGAGGCGCGAACATGCCGCTGACCCTGTATGTAGACACGGCCGCGTGGCAGGAACACCTGCGCGCCGAAATGGCCAGCGATCCCGGCCTGGTCCCGGTCGTGAAAGGCAATGGCTACGGGTTCACCGTCCCGCTGCTCATCCGCACGGCCGCTGACCTGGGTGCCCCCCGAATCGCGGTCGGCACCTGCGGCGATGCGGCGGTTGCGGTGCGGACGTTTCCCGGTGACGTGATCGTGCTGCAGATGTGCGCGGAAACCGACCGGCCGGTCCCTGACACCGGCCGGCGGGTGCTGTACACAGCCGGTTCCGTGCAGGCGGCGGCGAGGCTGGCCGGTCACCGGCTCATCGTCGACTGCCGCACCTCCTTGGGGCGCCAGGGCATCACGGAGGCTGACCTGGCCGGCCTAGGGCGAGTGACGGACGGCGGGCGGGCCATCGAGGCGTTCTCGCTGCATCTGCCCATCGACCGGCCAGCCGGCACCGACCCGGTGGCCCAGACCGCACACTGGGTGAGCGCGCTGATGGCCGCGTGCTACCAGGTCCCCACCATGTATGTCAGCCACCTGGAGTCCGCCGAAGTCGCCGCGCTGGCTGCAGCGTTCCCGGGTACTGAGTTCCGGCAGCGCATCGGGACCAGGCTCTGGCTGGGCGAGCGCTCAGCACTCCGCGCCGCCGCCACAGTGCTGCAGGTCACTCCGGTTCGACGCGGGGAACGGTTCGGCTACCGGCAGCACCGGTCCCGGCGCTACGGCTGGCTGGTGACGGTCGCCGGAGGCACCGCCCATGGCGTGGGGCTCGAGGCATCCAGAGCCCCGCGAGGTCTCAAGGCGGAGGCCAGGATCCTGGCGCGCGCCGGGCTAGCCGCAGCGGGCCGCGTGCGCTCCCCGTTCATCTGGGCCGGGCACAAGCTCTGGTTCGCCGAATCGCCCCACATGCTTGTCTCGATGCTGTTGCTGCCCGGCGGCAGGCAGCCGCCCGAGCCAGGCGCGGAAGTCGAGGCCGAGTTGGGATATACGATGACGCGATTCGACCGCATCTGCCCGCCAGCCTGTCGCTGGCCGGCCGAAGCGCATCGCCGCAGCCACGCGGAGGTGCGATGGCCGCAGGGACGCCTGAGCGTCCTTTCCAGCGCTGACATAATCTCCGATCCCCCAATTAAGCCGAGTGCGGCGGTATCAGTACAGCGCCGCCCGCTTTCCGGCGTATTTGCGGTGCCCCTTGAGGAAGATGCACGGGCGGTGTGACCAGGTGAGAGTGCCCGCGCGCAATGCAATTGTTATCTCCGCGGGTCAGCCCGATGCGCTGCCGTGGTCCACTGCCAGCGGCACGAAATTCGCGTTTGCCCAGGTCAGGCTGCGGCCACTGGCGAGCGCACCGAACCGTAGCGCACTGTTCGTCCGAAGATCGCCTGACTTCATGATTACCCCTGGCCGTCTGGGGAAGCCTGGACAATATGAGCTGACTATCACCGCAACGGGTGGGGGAACGGATGCGATCTCGGGTGTTCCATTCGGGGACGCCGCGTGCAGACATCGAATTCTGCCTCGTGTTCCCCAGGGAATCGCTCAGCGTGCCGGTGATGCGCCGGGTACTGGGCGATACCCTCAGCCGGCTTGGCGTCGACCAGGCTTGCATCAACGACCTGCTGCTAGCGGTCACCGAGGCGTGCACGAACGTGCTGCGGCACGCCGGGCCTGGGCGGCGCTACGAGCTTGTGGCACACGTCGGCAGCAAGCAGTGCTTGCTCCAGGTGCTGGATTCGGGCCGCGGCTTCGACCCGGCGACAGTCGCGCGGGCGCGGTGCCGCCGTCAGGTCAGGCCGGCCGCCATGCTCCGCCGTCATCCGGTATCGCCGCCGGTCGCGCCTCCCGCCGCTCCTACCGCGCCGCCAACCACGCTGCGCGGCCGGATCGCTCGCTCCCGCCGCCTTGCCACCGAGCGGGCCATCGCGGACCTGCCGGAGTCTGGTCGCGGCCTCGCCATCATGCGGGCCTGCGTGGACGACGTGACCATGCAGAGCAAGCCAGGCCAGGGCACGGTGGTGTCCTTGCACAAGCGGATCGAGTGGCGCAGCGACGCGCCGCTGGCCCGGCAGCCAGCGTGGCAGCTCAGGGACGCCGGGTAGCCAGCATCCAGGCCGTCCGCACCGGGTAATCTGCAGGCATGAGCCGATCGCACGGATGCCCGTGAGCACGAGGATCGGTGTCGTCACCTTCCCTGGCTCGCTCGACGACCGGGATGCGCGCCGCGCGGTGCAGCGGGCTGGCGCCGAGGCGGTGCAGCTCTGGCATGGCGACGCCAGCCTGCACGGCGTCGATGCGGTCATCCTGCCCGGTGGCTTCTCCTACGGTGACTACCTGCGCTGCGGCGCGATCGCGCGGTTCGCCCCGGTCATGGGCGAGCTGGTCGCCGCGGCCGGGCGGGGCTTGCCGGTCCTCGGTATCTGCAACGGTTTCCAGATCCTGTGCGAGGCGCACCTGCTGCCCGGTGCGCTGACCCGCAACGCCGGGCTCCGGTTCGTCAACCGCGACATCAGGATCCAGATCGAGAACGACACCTCGGCCTGGACGAGCGCTTACCGCCGCGGCGAGGAAGTAACCGTGGTGCTGAAGAGCGGTGAGGGCGCCTATATGGCGGATCCGCGAACGCTGGCCGGGCTGGAAGCACGCGGCCAGATCCTGGCTAGGTATACGAGCGGCAATCCCAATGGCTCGTTGGCCGACATCGCGGGTGTCATCAGCGAGGACGGCAACGTGGCCGGCCTGATGCCGCACCCCGAGCATGCCATTGACGCGCTGACCGGACCGGCCGCCGACGGCCTCGGCTTCTTCAGCTCTGTGCTCAGCGCGGTCGCGTCGGTGTGAGCCGGCCCAGCATGAGCGTCGCCGTCGACACGGTTGCCGCGGCCGCCGCGTCGCAGGACCGGCAGCAGCCCTTTGCCGCGCTCGGGCTCACCACCGACGAGTACGCCAGGATCGCCGCCATCCTCGGCCGCCGGCCCACCGACGCCGAGCTGGCGATCTATTCGGTGATGTGGAGCGAGCACTGCTCCTACAAATCCTCACGCAAGCACCTGCGGCAATTCGCCGACAAGGCGCCGGCCACCGATGTGCTGCTGGCCGGCATCGGGCAGAACGCGGGCGTGGTCGACATCGGTCACGGCTACGCCGTTACCTTCAAGATCGAGTCGCATAACCACCCGTCCTATGTGGAGCCATTCCAGGGCGCGGCGACGGGCGTCGGCGGCATCGTCCGCGACATCCTGGCGATGGGAGCGCGGCCGATCGCCGTTATGGATGCGCTGCGCTTCGGCCCGGCCGATGCGGCGGACACGCACCGGGTGCTGCCCGGGGTGGTGGCTGGCATCTCGTTCTACGGCAACTGCCTGGGTCTGCCCAACATCGGCGGCGAGCTTGCCTTTGATCCCTGCTATGTCGGCAATCCGCTGGTCAACGCGTTGTGCGTGGGCGTGCTACGGCACGACGACCTGAAGCTCGCCGCGGCCACCGGACCAGGCAACAAGGTGATCCTGCTGGGCTCGCGGACCGGTCCTGACGGCATCGGTGGCGCTTCAGTACTGGCGAGCGCCTCGTTCGGGGCAGGCGGTGCTGGCGCCAAGCGGCCGAGCGTGCAGGTCGGCGACCCGTTCATGGAGAAGCTTCTGGTCGAGTGCTGCCTGGAGCTGTACGCGGCCGGGCTGGTCGTGGGGATCCAGGACCTCGGCGCGGCCGGGGTCGCGTGTGCGACGACAGAGCTGGCCGCCGGCGGCGGCACCGGCATGGCGGTCCGGCTTGACGCGATCCCGCTGCGGGACGCTTCGCTCGGGCCGGCCGAGATCTTGATGAGCGAATCGCAGGAACGGATGATGGCGGTCGTCCGCCCGGCCGACGTGGCCGAGTTCCTGGCCATCTGCGCGCGCTGGGACCTGCTGGCGACGGTGATCGGCGAGGTCACCGACACCGGCCGCCTGGAGATGACCTGGCACGGCGACCAGGTGGTGAACATTCCGCCGGGCAGCGCGGCCGACGAGGGGCCCGTGTATGACCGGCCAGCGGCCCGGCCGGCCAGTCAGGCGGCACTGCAAGCCGACGACCCGGCCCGGCTGGTCGGCGGCGACGAGGCGACGGACTGGGCGGGCCTGCGCGCCGACTTGCTGCTCCTGACCGGCTCACCCGAAGCCGGGGATAAGACCTGGGTCACCGAGCAGTACGACCGGTACGTGCGCGGCGACACCGTGCTGGCTATGCCCCACGACGCCGGTGTGCTGCGGATCGATGAGGCGTCCGGCCTCGGCGTCGCGCTGGCGACCGACGGGAACGGCCGGTTCTGCCAGCTCGACCCGTATGCCGGTACGCAGCTAGCGCTGGCGGAGGCCTACCGGAACGTCGCTGTCACGGGCGCCCGCCCGCTGGCAGTCACCAACTGCCTGAACTTCGGCTCGCCGGAGGACCCGGCCGTGATGTGGCAATTCACCGAGGCGGTACGCGGCCTGGCCGACGGCTGCCAGACGCTCGGCATCCCGGTCACCGGCGGCAACGTCAGCTTCTACAACCAGACAGGCGGCACCGCGATCCAGCCCACGCCGGTGGTGGGCGTGCTCGGCGTGCACGAGGACGTGCGCCGCCGGGTCGGGTCCGGGTTCGGCGCGGACAGCGCGCGCATCCTGCTACTGGGCGAGACCAGGCCCGAACTCGGCGGGTCACTCTGGGCCTGGCTGAAGCACCGTCACCTCGGCGGCCGTCCGCCGGTGCTGGACCTCGGCGCCGAGGAGGCGCTCGCTGAGGTGCTGGTGACCGCCGCGGCCCGCGGGCTCGTCACCACCGCACACGACTTGTCCGAGGGCGGTCTCGCTGTCGCGCTGGCCGAATGCTGCCTTCTCGGCCGCACCGGCTGCGCGGTGACGCTGCCGGCCGACGCGGCGACGTTCCTGTTCAGTGAGTCGGCCAGCCGGGCGGTCGTCGCGATCGCGCCAGGCCGCGAGAGCGAGCTGGCCGCCCTCGCCGCTGCGCACGGCGTGCGCGCCGCTGACATCGGCGTGACGGGCGGCCCCGCGCTCGAGCTGCGCGGGCCGGCAGGAGCTGGCATCACGGTGCAGCTGGCCGAGCTCTCGGCTGTGCACGCCGGCGCCCTGCCTGCTCTTTTCGGCTGACCTGCCCTACTCTGTGGCCCACCAGAAGGCGATGAGCTGCGTCGCGTCTGCCGGGGCGGAGCAGGTCGACAGGCTCGCGAGATACCTGCCGCCCGGCTGCGTGCCGGGCTGCGTTAGGCACTCGCCGTCGCTGAGGCTGGCGTACTGATAGAAGGCGTGGCCGTCACTGAGTCGCGCTGAGTTGGTGCGCCGCCAGCGCTGTGGAGCGGTCAGCACGCAGTGCGCCAGCCCGAGCGTGGGCCGCCGAGCAGGACCTGCCGCGGTCAGGCACTGCCCGGACGGCAGGAAGATGAAGATGTAGGTGCCGCCGGCCATCTGGTTCGCGGTCCACTGCCCCGATCCCTGCTCTGCCTGTGCCGTACTGAGTGGCGTGAACCCGGGCTTGCCCGCCGGGTTGAGCAGTTGCAGCAGCTGAGCGGAGCCAGGCGTCTGGGCCACGAGCCCGACCGTCTCGGCGCTGATAACCGTGGTCGGCAGCGGCGGTGTGCGGTGCTCGATGTGCGGTCGCACTCCGACGACGTAGGCGAGGACACCGCCGCCGGCTAGGACCACGACGACCGCGAGGCCGACGAGCCGGGGCAGCCAGGAGGCTCTGCGGCTGGAGCCCGAGGTACGGCGCGGACCGGGCGACATACGCAAACCAATACCGTGATCTATCCGGTGTCGGGTGCTGATAGCCGAAAAATCTTCGCAAGTCTTTGCCGATCTCGCCGGCGCCGCGCCCCGCGGGCGTTCGCCGGCGTCGGCTAGCCTCCAGTTCGTGCCTGCGCGCGGCCCCGACCTCGGCAAGATGCTCGCGGCGGTCAACGAGCAGCGGGCCGCCACGGGCGAGGCTGCGTTCACCGGCCCGACGACGGAGGCAAGCCTTGGCATGGCCAGCCTGGCCGCGGTCTCGGCGGCGCTGGCAGCTGGGCGGGAGCCAGTCCGCGCGACGCTGCGGACGGCGGTCAGGTTCACCCTGGACGCCCTCGCGGCCCGGGCGCCAGGGCGGTCCGTCGAGGTCCGGATCCCGCCGCTGGCGGCCGTTCAGTGCGTTCCTGGGCCACGGCATACCCGCGGCACCCCGGCCAACGTGGTGGAGACCGACCCGCTCACCTGGCTGGATCTGGCCTCCGGGCGGCTGGCCTTCGCAGCCGCGGTGGACAGCGGCCGACTGCGCGCTAGCGGCCCGCGAGCCGACATTTCCGCCTACCTGCCGCTTGTCGGCGGCCACGGCGACAGCAAGAGTTAATAGACTTGACTGGTGATCAAGCCCGATGGCCTCCTGTCACATGATCCCGACCCAGCCGACCGGCCACCGCAGGACGCCTGCGGCGTCTTCGGCGTCTGGTCGCCGGGCGAGGACGTAGCAAAGCTCGCCTATTACGGCCTGTACTCCCTCCAGCACCGTGGCCAGGAGTCGGCCGGCATCGCCGTCAGCGACGGCTCACGGATCGTTGTCTACAAGGACATGGGTCTGGTCGCTCAGGTGTTCGACGAGTCCGTGCTGAACGCACTGCACGGCTACATCGCCGTCGGGCACTGCCGGTACTCGACCACGGGCTCGTCAGTGTGGGATAACGCACAACCCACATTCCGCGCGACCCCGTCGGCCAGCCTGGCGCTTGGCCACAATGGCAACCTGATCAACACGCTGGAGCTGGCTGATCTGCTGGGTGGCCAGTCCAGTGCGCTGGCCGGCCGCGCTACCTCGGACACCGAGGTGCTGACCGCCCTGTTCGCGGCGAGCAGCCAGGAACTCGATGGCAGGGTCGTGCAGCCCGACGGGGCCGACCCCAGCGCTCCGGCCCGCAGCGGCGTGGAGGCGGCCGCACTGGCCGCGCTGCCGCTGGTGCGCGGTGCGTTCTCCCTGGTCTTCATGGATGAGCAGACGCTCTATGCGGCCCGCGATCCGCAGGGTTTCCGGCCGCTGGTCCTCGGCCGCCTGACCCTGGGCTGGGTGGTCGCGAGTGTGACCGCGGCGCTGGACATCGTGGGTGCCTCGTTCGTGCGCGAGATCGAGCCCGGCGAGATGGTTGCCATCGACGAGGAGGGCGTCCGCTCGCACACGTTTGCGCCGGCCGAGCCCAGCGGCTGCCTTTTCGAGTACGTCTACCTGGCCAGGCCGGACACAACCATCGCCGGACGCGGCGTGCAGGCGGCGAGGGTGCAGGTGGGCCGCCAGCTAGCCGCTGAGTTCCCGGCGGACGCTGACCTGGTGATCCCGGTGCCCGAGTCCAGCACGCCAGCGGCTATCGGCTATGCCCAGGCCAGCGGCATTCCCTACGGGCAGGGTCTGGTCAAGAACTCCTACGTTGGCCGGACGTTCATCCAGCCGAGCCAGACGATCAGGGAGCGCGGCATCCGGCTGAAGTACAACCCCCTGCGGGATGCGATCGCAGGTAAGCGGCTGGTCGTGGTGGACGACTCCATCGTGCGTGGCAACACGCAGCGGGCCATCGTGGCGATGCTGCGCGAGGCGGGCGCTGCGGAGGTGCATGTGCGGATCTCCAGCCCGCCCGTGGCCTGGCCGTGCTTCTTCGGCATCGATTTCGCCAGCCGGGCCGAGCTGATGGCCGGCAACCTGACCGTTGAGGAGATCAGGCAGTCCATTGGCGCCGACACGCTTGGCTTCGTCTCGCTCGCCGGGCTGATCGAGGCGACCAAGGTGCCCGCCAGCCAGCTGTGCCACGCTTGTTTCGACGGGGAGTACCCGGTCCCGGTGGCCGAGGACGAGCGCGGCAAGCACGTGCTCGAGCCTGCCGGGATCCCGCGGTGAACCAGCCGGCCAGCTACGCGTCGGCCGGCGTCGACATTGCCGCCGGCGAGCGCGCGGTCGACTTGATGAAGGCCGCGGTGGCGCGGACAGCCGGACCGGAGGTGGTCGGCGGGATCGGCGGTTTCGCCGGGCTCTTCGATGCGACAAAGCTCGCCGGGATGCGGCGGCCCCTGCTGGCCACCTCGACCGATGGCGCTGGCACCAAGGTGGTCATCGCGCAGCGGCTCGGCCGGTATGACACGATCGGCCTCGACCTGGTCGGCATGGTGGTGGACGACCTGGTGGTCTGCGGCGCTGAGCCGCTTTTCATGACGGACTACGTGGTCTGCGGCCGGATCCAGCCGGAGCGGATCGCGACGATCGTCGCCGGGATCGCCGAAGGCTGCGTGCAGGCAGGCTGCGCGCTGGTCGGCGGTGAGACGGCTGAGCATCCTGGCCACTTCGGCCCCGACGACTTTGATATCGCCGGAGCGGCCACCGGCGTCGTGGCAGCCGACGAGTTGCTCGGCCCGGCTCGTGTGCAGCCGGGGGACGTTGTCATCGCAATGGCCTCGTCGGGCCTGCACTCCAACGGGTTCTCGCTGGTGCGCTCAATTGTCGACGCGCCCGGCTCTGGCCTGGCGCTGGAGTCTGTCCCTGACGACCTGGACGGATCTCTCGGCGCAGAGCTCCTCACTCCGACCAGGATCTACGCCAGGGACTGCCTCGCCCTGGCCGCAAGCTGCACCGTCCGGACCTTCGCGCATGTCACTGGCGGCGGACTCGCCGCGAACCTGGCCAGGGTGCTGCCGCCGGGCGCCGACGCGGTGCTAGAGCGGGCATCCTGGCAGCCAGCGCCCATCTTCGCGCTGCTGGCCGCGCGTGGTCAGATAGCGCGCGAGGAGATGGAGCGAGTGTTCAACATGGGCGTTGGCATGGCGGCCGTGGTCGCGCCGCAGGACGCGGATCGCGCGCTGCGCTTGCTGGCCGATCGCGGACTGTCCGCCTGGGTGATCGGAGCGATAACCGAGGGCTCCGGCAATGCCAGCCTGGCTGGGCGGCACCCCGCCTGACCCTGGTACGGCCTAGCGAGGTCTAGCTCGGACTGGCCGATGAGCCGGACTGGCCGACGAGGTCATCGGCGTCGTAGTCGCCGAAATCCTCGTCTTCCTCGTCGTCGTCCTCGTCTTCCGGCGAATAGTCAGGGTCGTCGTCCGCGTAGCGGCCGTCCAGGTCTCCATAGGCAGAATCCCCGTTTGCAGCCCGCTGCTCCGCGACAACGCCCAGCTCAGCCCGCAGCCGGTCAAGGTCGGTGCCGCCGCCGTTGTACTTCAGCTGGCGTGCCACCTTGACCTGCTTGGCCTTGGCTCGGCCGCGCCCCATTGGCTCGACCCCCTCTAACGTACGGGACCCGACGGGTCCCTGGTCACCGCACTTGTCCGCTCTAGCTGCCCGTCACCACGTCCAATGTCTCGCGGTTTCGCGCACACAAGGCTCACCCGCCGCTGCTCCGGCTCGGGAGTGCGGCGCGCTCGCCCTGTCGTACAGGTACAACCGTACCTGCTTTGCGCGCCGGGCGCCTCCGCTGCTTCCGCCGAAGTGCTCAGCGGCCGAGGTAAATGTTCTGCAACCTGCCGACATCGGCAATCCGACGCTCCGCTAGCCGGTCGGCGGCGGCCGCCGGCGGGACGCCCTCAGCGTCCGCCATGGTGAGGATCTGCCTGGTCGTAGCAAGGATCTGCGTCGCCCTCGCCTCCGCCCGCTGAAAGCTGAACCCGCTGAGCTCGTCGGCTACCTGGATCACGCCGCCGGCGTTCACCAGGTAGTCAGGCACGTACACGATACCGACGTCGGCGAGGGCCTTGTCCAGGCCCGGGTGGGCGAGCTGGTTGTTCGCCCCGCCGCAGACGATCTTTGCGGTGAGCATGCCCAGCGCGCCGTCGTCCACTGCCCCGCCGAGCGCGCAGGGCGAGTAGACATCCAGGGTGGCCCGCAGCAGGTCGGCCCGGCTGGCGGCGACCTCGACCGCGGGATGCGCGGCCCGGACTCGCTCGATCGCGGCGCTGCTGGTGTCGTAGATCACTACCTCGGCGCCGTCGGACACCAGGTGCTCGACCAGGCGGTGACCGACCTTGCCGACGCCCTCGACGCCGACGGTCCGGCCGGTCAGGCGAGCCCCGCCCCAGACGTGCTCAGCGGCGGCGCGCATGCCCTGGAACACGCCGAAGGCGGTCAGCACGGAGGAGTCCCCGGCGCCGCCGTTGGGCACCGTCCGCCCGGTCACGAACCTGCTCTCCCGGGCGATGACGTCCATGTCCTCGCTGTAGGTGCCAATGTCGCAGGCGGTGATATAACGGCCGTTCAGCGATTCCACGAAGCGGCCGTAAGCGCGCAGCAGCGCCTCGGACTTGACCGTGGCCGGGTCGCCGATGATCACGGCCTTGCCGCCGCCGAGGTCGAGGCCGGCCAGCGCATTTTTGTAAGCCATCGCCCTGGACAGGTTCAGCACGTCGGCAAGCGCGGCGTGCTCGTCCAGGTACGGGTAAAAGCGGGTCCCGCCAAGGGCGGGTCCGAGCGCCGTTGAGTAGATGGCGATGATGGCGCGCAGTCCCGACTGCGCATCCTGGCAGAACACGACTTGCTCGTGCCCGGGCTGGCCCTCGCTCTGGCCGGCCCTGAAGACAGTGGTCGCGACGGTGCTCACGTTGACGGGCTCCTGCTGTCCGGCCCGCGTCGCCCTTGACGCGGGATCGGACCCCAGCCTATTGCCCCTCGGTGGCGCGCTGGCGCCGGCTAGGGACAGGCGCAACCCTCCCCAGCACTACCGGTGCGTAACCCTTTGCCGGGACGGGTACGGCATGTCACGATTAGTCATGTTGCCATTGCGCCACAAGTGCGAAGGTTCCGGCCACTTCTACCTCGGCTGGTACCAAGCGCATGCCATGCTGACGTCAGGGGCAGGGGTGGCGTGGCCCATGTTGCGGTAAAAGTCCGCGAAGCCGATTATCTGGCTGTAGTGAGGGGATTAATACAGCACTCAGGCCGGTTGTGCCGAAAGACCACAGCGACCGCGCATCCAGCCTATCCAGCCACTTAGGCAGGTCGTAGGGGTTTCCGCGCTTTGCGCGGCCGGGAGGGGAGGGGAGCTGGCGCCCGCGGCCGGGGGGCAATCTCCGGAGGCAGGCCCAGGAATGCGTCCTATGGTGCCGACCTGGAGGGGATCGGCAACTGACCAGTAGTCAGCTGGACGTGTCGGCAATCGAGCTAAGTAGCCGATGGGAGGCGCGGATGACTTTTCCGAATCTGCCCGTTGCGACGGTGCGTGTCGCTAGAATCACGCAGCGTGACTCGGGACCGGAGCATCGCGGCGACTCGCAAAAGAATCTTTGCTCCCGGTTGTCGACTTGTCACCGCTGGTGATGGCAATATGGTCTGACTGGACCATATAGGACATCCGAGGCAGGCTTCGTAAGAAGCCACGAACAGCAAAAAAGAAGCAGGATCGTAGTACCGGTCCCAGGAGGAGAGGCCGTCAAGATGTCAGCACGTACACCAGAGGCTGAGCCGCTGCTAACGCCGGCGGAAGTCGCGACAATGTTCAGGGTTGACCCGAAGACAGTGACCAGATGGGCGAAGGCTGGAAAGCTCACGTCCATCCGGACGCTCGGCGGCCACCGCCGGTACCGGGAGACTGAGGTTCGCGCGCTTCTGGCGGGTATCCCGCAGCAGCGCTCAGAGTGAGGCATAGCCGCGGCCCGGCGCTGAGCGCGCCGAGCGGACTGGAACGCATGAGTGCGTCGCCAGTGAGCGGCTAAGCAAGCAGTTTGGGGGGGTCGGCCCCGGCGGCCAGCACACCGCATCGGGGGGCGCGTTCCGCGTTCGATGAGGTTGTGTACATCGCAGCGGAAGCCGGGGTCGATCCGGCCTTCTGGCCTCGAGCCAGGAGACCATGAGCTGCCCAGCGCAGCGCCGAGAGCGTAGATCCTTCAAAGAAGCCGGGGCGCGATCGTCCCGGCTTTTGCGTACCCGCTCACGTGCAGCCCCCGGTTGGCAAGCCATCGGCGGCGCAGTATCCCTTCTGCGTGGATCACAGGGTGTAGTTGAGCCACGACTTTTCGTAATCCAGCCTGCTGCCGACGTTGCGCGACGATACTGAAAGCGATCGCGCCGATGGATTGCAGGCGCTGCCAGCGCCTGGGGGGCGTGCGTGCGGCCGCTTGTGGAGGGAGGGACACATGCGTGATCCGGATTTGGTACTGCGGGCGGAGCGGGCCGCCGCCGAGCTTGAACGAGCGTGGGACCGCTGGCGCACGGTGCATGGGTTTGGCACCGATCCGCTGCCGCCCGTCTCCAGCTATGTCGGCTACTCGCTGGAGGAACCGTGGGGTCAGCCGCGCGTGGTCTTTGGTGTCGGAGCCGACGAGGCAGAGCTGCTTGCCGCTGTCCTCAACGACCACGATTGCCGCTCGCGCGCCGAGCTCGATTTCCGCGCGAGCGTGCCCATCCAGGCAAGTAGCGGCGATCGGGCGGACACCTCGCTGCTGGCCGGCGCCAGCAGCCAAGGCGACCCGCTGCTCCCGGGTGAGGCTGGACACGATAGCGAGGCGGCCTATCAGGCCGAGGCGGTTGGCCATGCCGAAGCTGCCGGGGCCGCTGACGACCTCGGCCGGGACGAGTTGGACGCTCCCGCCCGCAAGCGCAGGTCGGGCGGCAGGGCCGCGCAGAACGACAGTGCGCTGCCAGCGGACTGGCGTCGCGCCGCGAGCAGCCGGTCCAGGGCAGGCGACCAGCCGGCCACCCCGCGACCCAGGCCAGCCACTAGCAGGTCCCGCAGCCGCGCCCAGCAGTCCGGGTCGCAGCCAAGCGCCGCTCCGTCGACCTCGGCTCAGGCTGCCGACCCTGGCGCGGCGCTGGTCCCCGACTACGCGGCGCTACCTGCGAGCGAGCTGCCTGCAGCTCAGGGACGCGTCCAGGAGACCGCGGTGCGCGTCCATGTTGCCAGTGCTCCGGTGATACCTCAGCCTGCTGTTCCCATGGCTGCGGAGGACACCGGTCACCTGGGCTCGCGATACCAGGGGATGCCACCGCGCTACCAGGCCGCGGCCGGCGGTCCGCATGAGCTGACCGTAGGCCCGCCTGGCCCGCAGGCGACGATGCAGCACTCGCTGCCGGGGCAGGGGATCGGCGGAGGCCCGGTGGGCTGAGGGGCTGTCAGATGCGTGCAGGACAATCTGCCCTGTGCGGATTGCGGTGGTGCCGGCGAGCGACGGCTCTGGCCTGATCTGCCGGCTCGGTGCCGACGGCATGGCGGTCGGGGATACCCGGCAGGTTCCGGACCTTGCCGCCGCAGTCGCGGCCCAGGAGCCTGGGGCCACGACGACGGCCTCGGTAGACGGCGACGCCGATGCCCCCCGGTGGGTGTGGCGGTCGTCGCGGCTTGCCTACCCGCACCTGCTGCGCGTCGGCGTGCGGGTGGCACGATGCCACGACATCGACCTGACCCAGGCGCTGCTGGACGCACGAGATGGTCAGCGTGCTGGCGCAGGCGAGCCGGTGCAGACGGCCGAGCCCCTGCCTTCAGCTAGCGGCTCGCTGGAACTGCCTTTCGACGTCGAAGCTAGCGATGTCGCCGATCCCTGGCAGCAGATGCGCGAGCTGATCGCGGCCCACGCGCGCCAGCTTGACCGCATTGGTGCCGACGCCGATGCGCGCCGGTTCGGGCTGCTGGTGGCGGGAGAGTCCGCAGGCGGTCTGGTCGCGGCCGAGATGACATCGGCTGGCCTGCCCTGGCGCGCGGATGTGCACGACCGATTGCTGACCGACGCGCTCGGGCCGAGGCCGCGGCTGGCATCCGGCCTGGCGCTGCGCCCCGGCCGCCTCGCGGAGCTTGGCGCACAAATTACCGCCGCGCTCGGAGCGGTTCGCTCGGTGAACCCGGACTCGCCGGCGCAGCTGCTGAAGGCGCTTGCTGCCAGTGGGATCCGGCTGCCGTCCACCAGGACAGCGGTGCTGCGGACGGTCGACCATCCAGTGATCCCGCTGCTGATCGAGTACAAGGAACTGGCCCGGCTCTTCACCGCCAACGGCTGGTCGTGGCTGGATACGTGGGTATCCGACGGCCGGTTCCGGCCGGAGTACGTCGTTGGCGGCGTCGTGTCCGGTCGGTGGGCGTCCCGCGGCGGTGGGGCGCTGCAGATTCCCAAGCTGCTGCGCCGGGCGGTGGTGGCGGATCCGGGCTGGACCTTGGTGGTTGCTGACGCCGCCCAGCTCGAGCCGCGTGTTCTCGCCGCGCTGGCCGGAGACAGGGCGTTCGCGGAGGCGGCCCGCAGTGGCGACCTGTACGAGGCGGTCGCCGCCGCGATCGGTGGCGAGCGCGCGACGGCCAAGGTGGCGCTGCTGTCGGCGATGTATGGCGGGACCGGCGGGGAAGCCGGGCAGTCGCTCGCCTTGTTCCGGCGGCGGTTCCCGCAGGCATCTGCGTTCGTGGAGAGCGCGGCGAGAGCCGGTGAGGAGGGCCGGGTAGTCAGGTCGGTGCTTGGTCGAGCCTGCCCGCCGCCGTCGGCTGCCTGGCTGTCCGTCACCAGCGATCCGGCCGACCCCGAGCATGATCGTGATCCGGGCGCCACGCGAGCTGCGCGGGCGCGGGGCCGGTTCACCAGGAACTTCGTCGTCCAGGCGAGCGCGGCGGACTGGGCGCTCGTCCTGCTGGCGGTGCTCCGCGGCCAGCTGGCCAGCATGTCCGGCGGCGCGGCTGCCGGCGACGACACCGCCACAGCGACCGACCACACCGCCGCTGACTGGCGGCACCAGCCGCATCTGGTCTTTTTCCAGCACGACGAGGTCATCGTGCACAGCCCGAGCAACATGGCGGCCGAGGTGGTGGCCGCGATCGAGGCCGCTGCCGGTACGGCGACCAGGATGGTTTTCGGTGCTACCGAGGTCAGCTTCCCGATGACGACCGCGGTGGTGGACTGCTATGCGGACGCCAAGTAACCGCGGTGGTTCCGGTCTAGCTGTCGGACGCGAGGCGACCGTGCCGTGCCCGCCGCTGCGTCGGCACCGGAGTCGCTGGCGCAGGCACCGGCGGCACCTCGCTGGTGCAGAACATGCAGCGCTTGGCAGCGATGGGGATCTGGCTCATGCACTCCGGGCACTGCCGGTCTTCAGCCGCCTTGTTCCTGGTCGCCAGTGCCATCAGCTTGGTGCTCGGCGCGACCAGCAGGTAATAGACCACCGCGGAGACCACGAGGAACGCAATGGCGGCGTTGATGATGTCGCCAGCCATGAACGTGCTGCCATGCAGCGTGAACGTGTAGTTCGAGAAGTTCTTGGGCTTGCCGGTATTGCCTGAGATCGCCGAGATCAGGGGCGTGATCAGATCCTTGATCAGCGCCTGGACGATGTTGTTGAACGCGACGCCGACGACAACGGCGACCGCCAGGTCGATGAGGTTCCCCCGCATCAGGAAGTTCCGGAAACCACTCATGTGCTCTCTCTCCCAGCCGCAGTCTCGGCGCTGTCGGCAATCGCCCAGCAGACCGGGAGGTTACCAAAGGCTGAGGCCGGCATGACCCAGTTACCGGGGACCGAGCGGTGAACTGTCAGTTCCAGCTCTCCGTCGATTCCGGAAGCTGATCGTCCGCTTCGGCTCGTATGTTGACAGGTATGACCGAAACGGAGACCGGCGAGAGCCCGAGCGGCCGGCTGACGACAGCGCAGTTTGAAGACTCACCCGGCGTCACCGACTGGCGGGTGCTGTGGGGCGCAGGATATGCGGCGGCCCGCTTCCTGACCGGCTCGCTCGCCGCCGGGCTGGGTCTGGTCGCCGCCATCGGCGAGCTAGCCGCAGCCGTCGGCCACGACCCGGACATCGACGTGCGGCCGCAGAGCGTGACCGTCCGCGTGAGCACGACCGAGGTGCACGGCCTCACCAGCAAGGATGTCGACCTCGCACGGGAGATCTCGGTGGCCGCGGCCCGGCTGCAGGCTCCCGCGGACTCGTCGAAGTTGCAGCACATCCAGGTAGCTATCGATGCCCTGGACACCGCCAAGGTCCGGGCATTCTGGCGAGCAGTGCTTGGCTATGTCAATGTCGGCGAGGAGGACCTGCTCGACGCGCACGGTCAGTCGCCGAATTTCTGGTTCCAGCAGATGGCGGAGCCCAGAGCCGGGCGCAACCGCTTCCATATCGACATCTACGTGCCACGCGATCAGGTGCAGGCCAGAATCGGCGCCGCGCTCGCGGCCGGCGGGCACATCGTCAGCGACGCGCACGCGCCGCACTGGTGGACGCTGGCTGATCCCGAGGGCAACGAAGCCGACCTGGCGATCTGGGGGTAGGCCGCCAGCTGCGTCGCGACAACTGCCTGCGGTCAGAGGGCTGCGATCGAAGCCGGTGCACGCTCAGACCGGCTCAGCGCCCGCAGCACGGCTTCGGCACCGTGCCGCCGCACGGCCAGGCGGGCCAGCAGCGTGACGGTGATGTCGATGGCCTCGGCGGGGAGCGGTGGCAGCGGCTGGCCGAGGCTCGCGGCGAGGTCGTCGCTATGCACGGTGATCTCGAGCAGGCGCGTAACCAGCAGGTCATCGAGGGTGAGCGGCGCGGAACCCCAGGGCACCGGGACGACCCGATCGTCCGGCTCGGCGGCTAGCGCCGGCCGGAGCCTGCCGACGGCGGCGCTGACATCGGCAGCCAGCGTGGCCGGGCCCGCCGCCGCTCGCCCGGCGCTGGTCTCCCGGACCACGACGTTCGGCTGGTCGTCATGTGCCGCGCCGATCCACTGGACGCGAGCGTAGTGCTCCAGCACCGAGATCGGGTCCTGCGTCGTCGGCGGCTCCGCGAGCACACGCTCCACGTTGAAGATCTGCCTGGCCAGATGAGCGGCCAGGGCGCCAACGCTCATGTCCGCAAGCGCGCTGGGCTCCTCCCAGGCCGCAGTGACGGCCGGCGCGGCGAGGAAGGCTGCGGTCACGTCCGCGGCCGCGAGGTAGGTGATCCTGATCGGAGTCATGGCGTCCCACCCTAAGGGGGCCCAGCTGGCCGGCCGCGCGCCCGGCCGGCAACTGCCGCTGATGTGATAAGCAGGCTGCCGTGAGCCTTGAGGTGTCGGTGCGCGGCATGACAATCCCGGCCGACGAGCTGTTCTGGCGGTTCTCGCGGTCGTCCGGTCCGGGCGGTCAGTCCGTCAACACCACCGACAGCCAGGCGGAGTTGTCTTTCGACCTCGCGGGGTCGGAGGCGCTGCCGGCTGCCCTGAAGAACCGGGCGCTGGCTGCGCTGGCTGGTCGCCTTGCTGACGGCGTGATCACCGTGACAGCTAGCGAATACCGCTCGCAGTTGCGCAACCGTGAGGCGGCTGCGGCCAGGCTGAGCGCGCTGCTGACCGAGGCCACGGCGCCGCCGCCGAAGCAGCGTAGGCCGACCCGGCCGACCCGCGGCTCGGTCGAGCGCAGGCTTGCTGACAAACAGCGCCGATCGCAAGTTAAGCGGCTACGCCGGGCGGACGGGGAGTAAGCCAGGACCGCCGGGCAGAAACGGCTCGGCGGGTGTACGGGCAGTCAGCCGGGCGGCCGCGGTCGGCATGATCGCTACGCTGGACCGATGGACGCGGGGACAGGTCGGGGCCGGGGCGCGGGCAGCCCGACGAAACGACAGCACAACCCTGCGCGGTCACGGACAGCGACTGACCGGGCCGGTGGCCCGCCCACGGCCGGGCGGCGGACCGACGGCGCCCGGGCCGACCGGGACCGTCGGCGCCGCGAGCTCTCGCAGAACTACCTGCACGGCGGCGAGGCCGTCCGCCAGTTCCTGCGCGAGGTGCGGCTCGAGAAGGACGGACTGTGCCTGGAGGTCGGGGCTGGCGAGGGCGCACTGACCACCCGCTTGGCCGCCATGACAGGCGAGGTCATCGCCTACGAGGTGGACGAGACGCTGGCCGGCAAGCTGGCGGACAGAGTCGCCGGCCGGGACAACGTTCGCATCGCGGCGAGTGACTTCCTCGCCGCGCGGCCGCCGGGCCGGTCTTTCCAGGTCGTGGGGAACACGCCGTTCTCGCTCACCTCGCCGATCATCGACTGGTGCCTGCACGCACCGCGGCTCCGCGCGGCCACGCTGATCACGCAGCTGGAGTACGCCAGGAAGCGAACCGGCGGCTATGGGCGCTGGAGCCAGCTCACCGTTACCACCTGGCCGCGCTTCCGCTGGGAGCTGCGGGGGCGGATCGCGCGGACTGAGTTCCGGCCAGTACCGCGCGTCGATGCGGGCATCCTGCGGCTGGAACGCCGGCCTGAGCCGCTGATCAGTCCCGGGCGGCTCGGGGCCTACCGCCGGCTGGTGCAGGCGGGCTTCAGCGGCGTCGGCGGGTCGGTCCAGGCATCGTTGCGCAAGTCGTATCCGCCCGACCGGGTAGCCGCGGCGTGCGCCAGCGCAGGCGTTGACCGGCGGGCCGTGGTCGCGTACGTGTCGCCCGATCAGTGGATCGAGATCTTCCGCGGGCTCGACGCGCGCGCGGGCTAACTGCGCAGGGTTCGGTGGTGGCCTCGCGCAGGCGATAGGCAGGCGCTAGCCCGTTTTCGCAGCTTCAGCGAGCAGGCCGGCTTGTGTCGCGATAACGTCGCAGAAATCGCTTGCTGGAGTCGCCATGCACACTGGCCCGTTGCTCGCCGTCCGAGGTGAGGCCACCCACGAGGTTGAGCCGGAAGTCGCCCGGATCGAGGTGAGCGTTGCGGCCAGGGCGCCGAGCAGAGCCGCTGTGCGCACATCGCTTGCTGACCGAAGTGCCGATATCGACCGCATCCTCGGTGATTTCGCGGAGATCGTCGAGAAGAGCGAGTCGTCGGGCATCCGGCTGAACCCGCAGCTGGCCACCCGGAGTGCGGGCGCGGCCGGGCCCCCGCGGATGGCCGGCCAGCCGGAGAGCGCTCTTGGCACCGGCCTGCCAGGCCGCCTCGGCCCCGGTCAGCCGGCCCAGTCGGCGCAGCCGCCCGGCTATCGCGGCGTCGTGCATTACTCCATTACCGTCACCGGCTTCCATCGGCTCGGCGACTTGATGGCGCGACTGGCCAGCCTGGAGCTGACCGAGGTGGGCGGACCGTGGTGGGAGCTGCGGCCGGCCAGCCCCGCGCAGCGCGAGGCAAGGATCGCCGCGGTGACCGACGCGGTGAGCCGGGCCCGGGATTACGCGGCAGCCGTCGGCAGCCGCCTGGCCGGACTGCTGGAACTGGCGGACGCGCATCTGCTGTCCGATGCCGCCGCCAGCGAGCCGCGGCCGCTGTCGCCGTCGCCCCGGCTACCGCACCGGCCGCGAGCAATCGCGGTCGAGGAGCCGGTATTCGACCTCGCCCCAGTCCGGCAGGTCGTCCGGGCCACCGTCGAAGCCCGCTTCACCATGACCGAGCCGGACCTGACGACCGTTCCGGGCGGCTGACACAGGCGGCCTGACACTGGCGGCCTGACACTGGCGGCCTGACACTGGCCGGCTGCTTCCCTCAGGGCGCGCTCGTTCCTGTCCTGCCGTACTTGTCCTCGAGGCGCACGATGTCTTCGCGCCAGCCTGGGTCGGCGGTCGACGTCTCGGCGAACGTCAGGTCGGTGATCGCGGTGATCCGGTGCACCACGCCCGGTGCCAGGTGGACGGTGTCACCCGGCCCCATGTGCTGGCTCGTGAGCTCATCGGCCGACGGGCCGTACTCGATCAGTCCGGCGCCGGAGAGGACGGTTGACGTCTCCTCCTTTTGCAGGTGGTACTGCAGGCTAAGGGAATGGCCGGCGGTGACGTGGATGATCTTGCCGACATACTTGCCCTCGACCACCGCGAAGATCACTTCGTGACCCCATGGCTTCGCCTGGGTTGCCGCCTGGTAGACGACGGTGCTGGGTCCCGCCGTCTGGCTGCCGTTCTGAGCGACGGTCACAGTTCCTCCCGGTGTATGTAAAGGCGCTAGCGCGCGAGGCTTCGACACGGCGCCTGGAAATGCGGACTGCTGTCGCATGCCTCAATGTCGCGACACGCCGTGGCCAGGTGCAGGGACCATCCTAATGAGGTGGGCGGATGGGCCCGGCCAGCCGGTCAAGCCAGCTCCGTCTCGCGCAGCTTGCGGAGTCGGCTGGCGGCGTCGAGCAGGACCTCGTCGCGCTTGCAGAAGGCGAACCGGACCTGGGACCGGCCGTCTGACTGGTGATCGTAGAAGACGACGTTCGGGATGGCGACCACGCCACAGCGCGCCGGCAGAGCACGGCAGAACGCCATGCCATCGGTTTCGCCAAGGGTCGCGATGTCGGTAGTGACGAAATACGTCGCGTGCGGGGTGAAGACATCGAAGCCCGCGTCGCGCAGGCCCTCGGCCAGCAGATCGCGCTTGCGGCGCATGCCGTCGGCGAGCCCGGAGTAGAAGGAATCGGGCAGGGCCAGCCCGGCCGCGATGGCGTACTGGAATGGACCGCTGCTCACGAAGGTCAGGAACTGCTTGGCGGTGCGCACGGCGGCGACCAGCTCGGGCGTGCCGGTGGCCCAGCCAACCTTCCAGCCGGTGAAGGAGAACGTTTTAGCGCCGGAGCTGATCGTCACGGTGCGCTCGCGCATGCCCGGCAGGGTGGCGATCGGGACGTGCTCGCCCTCGTAAATCAGATGCTCGTAGACCTCGTCGGTGACGACGAGCAGGTCGTGCTCGATGGCGAGGCTGGCGATCACCCTGAGCTCCTCGCGGGTGGCGACCATCCCCGTCGGGTTGTGCGGGGTGTTCAGCAGGATCAGGCGGGTACGTGGCGTGATGGCATCGCGCAGTGCGTTGAGGTCAGGCCGGAATTCAGGCGGGCGCAAGGTGACCGGGACTCGCCTGCCGCCGGCCATCGCGATGCACGCGGCGTAGGAGTCGTAGTAGGGCTCGAGCGCTATCACCTCATCGCCGGGCTCCAGCAGTGCCAGCAGAGCAGCCGCGATCGCCTCGGTCGCGCCGGCCGTGACCAGAACCTCGGTGTCGGGATCGACGTGGTGGCCGTAGAACCGCTGCTGGTGCGCCGAGATCGCGGCGCGAAGCTCGGGGACGCCCGGTCCTGGCGGGTACTGGTTGCCACGCCCGGCCAGCACCGCATCAGCGGCCGCCTGGGCCATCCCGGCCGGTCCGTCGGTGTCGGGGAAGCCCTGGCCGAGGTTGATCGAGCCAGTCTCGGCGGCGAGTGCCGACATCTCGGCGAAGATCGTCGTGCCCATGCCCGCCAGTGCGCTGTTCAGCAGTGCTCGTCGCACGTTGCCTTCCTTCCTGCCCCGGCTGCTGTGCTGGCTCGGTTGCCCGACGCCGCGACGATACCGGCTGGCGGGCGCATCATGGACACGTGAGCGATGACGTGCTGAGCCGGCTCCGCAGCATCTGCCTGGGCCTGCCATCGGTTAGCGAGCGGCAGAGTCACGGTGAGCCGGCCTGGTTCGCGGGCCAGGGGAAGCAGTTCGTGTGCTTCGCCGACCATCACCATGACGATCGGCTGGCGTTCTGGTGCGCCGCGCCGTATGGGCGCCAGCACGAACTGGTGACCAGCGACGCCGGGCATTACTTCGTGCCGCCGTATGTTGGCGGCCGGGGCTGGCTCGGCGTCCGGCTGGATGTTCCGGTCGACTGGGCGGAGATTGCCGAGATTGTCCAGGATGCGTACCGGCAGGTCGCGACTCGGCGGCTGGTGGCCGAGCTGGACGGGCGCCAGGAACGTGATGACCGGGCCGCGCTGTAGGTTCGGTGGGACCAAGGAAGCCGGCTCGGCTCGGTGTCCGTATGGGCTTGCCGCTGCGGGCTGCGTGCAGCGCGCCCGGTGAAAACAGGGACGGCCCCGGTCAACCGGAGCCGTCCCCCTTTTGTTTACGGATTTACTTTTTGTCGCTAGGCGCGCTTTTTGCACCGACCGGAATGGCCGGATACCTGACTAGAGCGGGCGGACCTGCTCTGCCTGCGGGCCCTTGGCCCCCTGGCCGGCAGTGAACTCGACCCGCTGGTTTTCCTGCAGGCTGCGGAAGCCGTCTACCTGAATCGCGGAGTGGTGCACGAAGACGTCGGCGCTGCCGTCGTCTGGGGCGATGAAACCGTAGCCCTTGTCGGCGTTGAACCACTTCACGGTGCCCTGAGGCATGTGCCTTCTCCTACTGGGTGATCTCCGGGATCCACGGACGAGGATCCTGGGTCGCCTCGGTGTTGCGCCGGGTCATCCAGCCCCCCGGCTGGTGCCTGTCGGGCTTGCGCGACGCGCCACCGCCGTACTCCAAATACGAATGCAACCACCACTATCAAACACCATCACCGTGGTGGCGGTAACGGGGTCCGCCCTATTTAGCGGTTGACCGGCCGGATATCCCAGGCAGTCAGCACGAGAGTAGGTTAAATCAGCTATCGTTTCGGGCCGAATGTCATGGTCGAATCGCAGCATCAGGCCGGTAGGTGCAAGCACGTCATCAGCGTCGGCAGCGCGCGCTCCGCGAAACCGGCCGTAACATACTAACTGCTGATATAGCCACCAGGCCTGCCGACGGCTGGCTCGCCCGGCCGCCGCGGGTCCGGCTGGCGCGACGGTGTCCCGCCAGCGACCGGTTGCGCGCCGGGCCGCGGAGCAGTCGGAGGCGTCCTCCGGCGCGGGTCGACCGCCGAGTGCGCGCACAGGTGATGAAACGCATGAGGCGCCAGCCGTGCGATGAACGCTTTGACCGCTATTGTCCTATAGATTCCTAGTTCTAATTGGCACGACGACAATACGAGAATGCCCGCTAACCTTAGTCAACGGCCCTTGTCGTGATAACGGTCGAGTAAATATAAGCGAAAGTTATCATTTCGTAATACCTATTATAGGTTAGCTGAGAATCGTTTTGAGGGCACAATACTGGCCGACAGCACCCTGCGTGCGTAGCGGGCTGCAATCAGCAGCCATGCCGCCCTGAACCTGCGGCACGCTCGCACGCTCGCAGCCGGACGACCTGCCGTTCATTGGCAGGCAAGGGCGCAAGGGGTGGAAGCTGGCGTGCCCACAGCACGCCTGTACGAAGGCTCATCTTGTCCCTTAGCCGGACACTCAACCCAGTTAAGTCAATTAAATTCCAGCTGGCGATCGCCGGGCCGGCCCTGGCCATTGTGGCCGCCCTCGCCGGTGTCGCAGGATCCTGGCCGATAGGTGCGGCGCCGACAGCGACCTCGGGATCACCCAGCAACCCGTCCGCACGGCCAGCATCGGCCAGGAGCCAGACTTCGCAGGCACTCCCGTGGCCAGTGGCTCCTGGGCTCGTGGTGGGGATCGATACGCTGCCGCCGGTGAGTGCACCGGTGGCAGCGCGTTCGGGAGTGGCGTGGACCTGGCAGACGCCGCCGCTCGGCGTGGTCCAGCTGGATGCCTACACTGCGGCAGCCGGGGCGGCCAAGAAGGCGCACAAGACTCCGCTGACGCCCCGTCAGATCGCCCGCCGGCTCATGCTCGGGTTTGGCTGGCGGCCGGCCCTCCAGTTCCCCTCCCTCAATCTGCTCTGGATCCGGGAGAGCAACTGGAACGTCCGGGCCTCTAACGGTTACTCCGGTGCCTACGGCATTCCGCAGGCGGTACCGGCTATCAAACTGGCCAGCGCAGGTAAGGACTGGCAGACCAGCGCGCGAACTCAGATCCTCTGGGGCCTGCGCTATATCAGGGCCCGGTATGGCAGCCCGCTGCTGGCCTGGGAGCACGAGATCTCGGTCGGCTGGTATTAGGCCGACACCGCCACCGGCGGCGGGCCCCCACGGCATGCCAGCTGCGGGGCCCGCCGCGGGTCGGTGGTCAGAACGGCTCCGGCTCGGTGCCCAGCACCGTGATGGCGTCAAGCTGTCCGGCTGGCCCGCTGCGCGGATCTGCGCTGAGCCAGGTGCGCCCCGCCGCCGGATCGGTCATCAGCCCGAACGCGGTCTGGACAGGCAGCAGCGCCTGGCCGGGGGCGGTGCCGCCGGTGGCGAATCCGGCTCGCCGCGAGGCACCGCTGACCAGCCGCGTCAGGCCTGGGAGCGGGTCCAGGACCTCGATCGGGTAGTCGCTGCCGGCCAGCACGCGAACGCCCGAGCTGGCCAGCTCGGTCCACGGATAGGCCCGGGCCGCCCGCGCCGGGCCGAGCGCTGGCACGAGTTGGCTGGCATCGGTGACGGCGAAGGACGGCTGGATGCAGGCGACCACGCCGGCCGCGGCCATGCGGTCAATCAGCTCGCGGGACAGCACGCTGGCATGCTCGATCCGGGGGGCAGCCACGGCGATGGCGGCCGGGTCGAAGTCCCAGGCCAGGTCGTAGGCGTCGAGCACGGCGGCCACCGCCCGGTCGCCGATCGCATGCGTGGCGATCCGCCAACCGCGGCTGGCGAGCGGCCTGATCCGGTCAGCGAGCCGGGTGGCGGCGGCGAACAAGATCCCGCGGTCCGCGGTGTCAGCGAAGTCTTCCTCGACTGCGCAGGTGCGGGGAACGAGCCAGCCGTCGGCGTAGAACTTCACCCCGTCAAGCCGCAGCCAGGGGCCAGCCGCCGCGCTCCGCCGCGCCTCGATGCCTGCCAGGCCAGCCTCGTCGGCCAGTCCGCTCGCCAGGTAGATCCGGACGCGGGCCGGCAGCGGGCCAGTCGCAGCGGCCTGCTTCAGCGCGTCCAGGTACGCCCAGCCGCGCATGCCCATCTCAGTCACCTCGACCAGGCCGGCCCGGGCTGCGTCGCGCAGGCCGGCCACCAGGCGGCTGGCTAGGTCCGGCAGGGCAAGCGCCGAGGACGGGTCCAGCACGTCCATCGGCGTGCTGCCTTGCCGCGCGACGCGCTGGTGGAAGGTGCGGACGGCGGCCGGGCCGGCCGCGGTAGCCACGCCTGCCGCTTGGCGCAGCAGGTGCGCATGATGATCAGTGAAGCCGGGGACGGGCACCCCTGGCACTGGCGAGTTCGCGGGCATGATCTCCCCGGAGGGTTGGGAGCGGCAGGCCGGTCTCGCGCTGACTTGCGCAGGGCCGGTGTCGCTGCGAGCCTAAGTCAGGCCGCGACAGGCGGTTGCCCCAGGCCTCTGTGGGCTGGCCGCGGCCAGTCCCGCAGATGACGGACGCGACAGAGAGGACTCCGGCGTGGCGTATCAGACCCCGGCCAGCGACATCGTTTCGATCATCGATGCTCCGCCGACGCCGGCCGCCTCGCTCGCCCCCGGCCGCAGGTTCGTCGCCCTCGTGCACTACGAGTCACATCCGCCCATCGATTTGCTGGCAAAGCCCTACCTGCCGCTGGCCGGACTGCGCCTCGACCCGACCATCGCCGGGCGGCAGCGGACCCGCCGGCTGACCGGCATCTCTGTGCTCGCAGTGCCCGGCGGCCAGCCCCGGCCGCTCGAACTGCCCGCCGGCAAGTCGGTCAGCCTGCCGGTGTGGGCACCAGACGGGCGAAGGTTTGCCTTCACCATGGACGAGCCGGACGGGATCTCGGTCTGGGTGGCCGACGCTCAGATGGCGAGGGCGGCAGAGGTGCCCGGCCTGCGGGTCCGGGATGTGCTCGGCGGCGAGCCGACCGGAGGCGGATCAACAGTCCGCTGGGCACGGGACGGCGCCGCGCTGCTGGTGCTTGGCTCCCCCGGGCCACCGCCGGGACTCGTGCCGGAGGAGATCGAGCCGCGGGTGGAGGAGGTGTCCGGGAAGCGGACGCAGATGGCGACCTTCGCTGACCTGCTCCGCACCGATGCCGACGCCGAGGCCTTCGAGAAGCTGGCCACGACCGTGCCGCTGCGCGTGGACCCGGAGTCCGGTGCTGCGACGCCACTGGGCGAGGCCGGCCTGTACTACTACCTCGGTGAGTCCCCGGACGGCGCGCACCTGCTGGTCTACCGGCTGCAGCGGCCCTTCTCGTTCCGGGTTCCGTTTCCGTATTTCGCCCGTCGGGTTGAGGTGTGGTCAGCGGGCGGCGAGCTGGAGCGCGTGGTTTCCGACCTCCCGGTGAGTGACGAGGTCCCGCGCCAGGGCGTGCCGACAGGCCCGCGAATGGTGTCCTGGGAAGAATCGGAGCCGGCCAGCCTGGTCTGGACGCAGGCGCTGGACGGCGGCGATCCGACCGTCAAGGCCGAGCACCGGGACCAGGTCTTCCGGCTGCAGGCGCCGTTCGCCACCGCGCCGCAGCCCTGCCTGCTGGTCGAGCATCGCTGTATCGGCTGGTTCGACATGGCCGCGCCGGGCCAGCTGCTCATCAGCGAACACGACCGCGACCGGCGCTGGCTCACCTCGCGGCTTGTCGACCTGGCCGACCCGGAGGCGAGCCGGGTCGTTTTCGATCACTCAGCGGACGAGGCCTATAACGATCCGGGTGTCCCGCTTATCACCGTGCATCCGGACGGCACGCGCACCGTACTGCAGGACGGCAACCAGATCTACCTGCGCGGCGACGGCGCCAGCCCGGACGGCGACAGGCCGTTCCTGGACCGGCTCGACCTGGCCGACCTGACGACCGAGCGGCTCTTCCGGTCCCCGGCCGAGAGCTACGAGCAGGTGCTGGGCTTTGTCGGCGATGACCGGGAGTCGCTGCTGATCTGGCACGAGAGCCGGTCCGAGCCACCGAACCTCGTCGTCACCCGCCTGGACGGCACCCCCGCCCGCGCCCTCACGGCCTGGCCCGACCCGCATCCGCAGCTCACCGGGATGGAGAAGCGGCTACTGGCCCACGACCGGGGGGATGGCGTTCAGCTCACCGGCATGCTGCATCTGCCGCCCGGATACGATCCGGCGCGCGACGGCCGGCTGCCGCTGGTCATCTGGGCCTATCCACTCGACTATGGCGACGCTGGCACGGCCGGTCAGGTCCGCGGCACCACCGAGCGCTTCACCCGGCTGCATGCCTCCGACCCGGTGTGGTTCGTGCTGCGCGGCTATGCCGTGCTGCAGGGTGCCACGATGCCCGTCATCGGCGAACCGGACACGATGAACGACACCTACGTGGAGCAGATCTCCGCGGCGGCCGCCGCGCACATCAACGCGCTAGCCGAGATGGGGATCGCGGATCCGCGGCGGGTGGCGGTCGGAGGGCATAGCTACGGCGCCTTCATGACGGCGAACCTGCTCGCCCACACCGACCTGTTTGCGGCGGGAATTGCCCGCAGCGGCGCGTACAACCGCAGCCTGACACCGTTCGGTTTCCAGACGGAGCGGCGCAACTTCTGGGAAGCCACGGACGTCTACGACCGGGTCTCGCCGTTCCGCTACGCCGACCAGATCGCCACTCCGCTGCTGCTCATCCACGGTGTGCGAGACGCGAACTCGGGCACGTTCCCGATCCAGTCCGAGCGGCTCTTCCAGGCCATCCAGGGCACCGGCGGGACCGCGCGTCTGGTCATGCTGCCGGACGAGAGTCACGGCTACCTTGCCCGCGAGTCGGTGCTGCACGTCCTGGCCGAGCAGTTCAGCTGGCTCGACCGGTGGCTCCGCGACCCGCAGCAGGGCGGCGCCGCTGACGGCTCCGACGAAGAGGGCCAGGCCGCGACGCCCGGTGCGGGCGGGACGGCCGGGGCAGGGCGCTAGCCCGCTCTACCGAACGAATCGCTGCGAGGTCGTCGGGTACTCGTGAATCTCGTCCTTGGCGAACCAGACCTCAATCTCCCGCTCAGCCTCTTCGACGCTGCCCGAGGCATGCACCAGGTTCGCCACGGCGATGCGACGGTCGTTCGCGTACACCCGGGTCATGTGGGCGAAGTCGCCGCGGATCGTGCCCGGTGCGGCCTGATCCGGGTAGGTCGAGCCAACCAGCTTGCGGGTGCAGGCAACTGCCTCCACACCCTCGAGCACGACGGCGATCACCGGACCGGACTGCATGAACTCCGCCATGGCGTTGTAAACCGCTGGGCCGTAACGCTCTTCCAGGTCGAAGTAGTGGCGCCTGGTCTGGTCCTCATCCATCCAGACCATCCTCGCCGCCACGACCTTGAGCAGCGCGTCCTCAAAGCGGGAGAGCACGCGCCCCGTCATGCCGCGAGCCACGGCATCTGGTTTGAGCAGCACCAGCGTCCGCTCAACTCCGGTGTCGTCACTCATGGGTTTCCTCTCCTGCGCAATCGGCCCCGCCGATGTGCGGGCGCGCACAGCTTAATGCACCAGCTCAGCTGGCGGTTCGCGGCCCGCGAAGGCGTGCCTGCGGTCACATTGATGCAGGTAGTGGGCCCTCGTTTCCGATCCTCGCTAGTGTTGCGTGTGCCGGATCGGAGGCCTTGCGAGTGGCTAGTAGTGCATGACACGTGGGCAGCCAGGGAGCTGCCGGTGCTGGACGCGGCGGTGAGCCTGCTCGAGCAGAGCTACATGGTCACCGTCACGGATATCGCCGCGCGCACTGGTCTCGACGTCCCGACCGTGGCGCGGGCGCTGGACGCGCTCGATCCGGTCTACGTCGACTTCAGGAAGACGACCACGGGCGGAGACCCCCGGTTCTGGTACGTCTACAAGGTGACGCCGGCCGCCCGGCGGGCGGTGGCCCAGTGGCCGACGGCGCAGACGCTGGTCCAGCGGCTGGCCGACGAGCTCACCGCGGCGGCGCAGCAGGAGATCGACTCCGAGCGGCATGGGCTGCTTATCTACGCGGCCAGGCTGATCGGTGACACGCTCCGGGAGGTCGCCGAGCGGGCCGCCGAGCACGTGCTCTCGCCCGCGCTCGGGGAGACCGAGCTACCGGTGCCGGAGCCACTGCCGGTGCCGGAGCCGTTGCCGGCCGCGGACCAGGCTGGACCCGGCGAGGCGGGCTCGGCTGGAGTGGGCGGGGCACGACCGGACCCGACCGATTCGGCGCCCCCGCCGCTGCCGGAGGCGGCGCCGTTCCCTGTCTTCACATCGGATGACGACACGGCCGAGCGCGCCCCCGGCGACGCTGAGTGACTCAGAGCTCCTTTAGTCCGGCGCCGCTCAGCAGGTAGGCGGCGGCAACGGCGCTGGCTTCCGCCTGCAGCAGCTCAAGGACTGCGGCGCCGGCGCCCTCGGGCGTCAGCGGCTCGCCCAGCTGCTGGAGGTACTCCTCCTCGGTCTGGCCGCCCCGCTCGGCGTAAGCCAGCACTGCCGGGCGGCCGAGTCCGGTCAGCGGCGTGATCTTGGGCAGCACTGCGGTGAAGGTGATGCCGAGGCTGGCACGGTTGGCCTCGTCCTGCGCGTAACCGGTGATGAACCGCTGGGTGGCCTTGGCGCCGGCGTAGCCGCCGCTGAGCGGAGAGCCCGCGACCGCGGCGCCGCTGCTGATCACGATCACCCGGCTGCCTGGCCTGAGGGGCTGGAGCAGGGACTCGCGGAGCCAGCCGAAGGTCATCCTGACATCGGTTTCCCAGTTGACCGAGAACGTCTCCCACGTGTGCTGGTGCAGCGGGCGAGGCAGTGGCCTGGCGCCGGCCACCAGGATGACGGCGCGCGGCTGGTAGCGGTCCAGCAGCCATCCGGGTGTCGCCGCGTCGGCGGCGTCCGCTACCTCCGTGCGGATATCGCCGCGGTCGGCCAGTTCGGCGAGCGCCGACTCGGTCCGGGCGACGGCGACGACCGGTATCTCAGCCCTGGCCAGCTCGATAGCGATGCCACGCCCGAAGCCCCGGCTGGCGCCGACAACCAGTGTGTTCAGGCCGGATTCGCTGGTCATGCCGACCTCCTGTGACAGTGGCCGGGCCGGCCTTGCCCGCCGCTGCTCCCTGGATGCTGGCTAGCGCAGATAGTCACGACTTCCTCCTGGTCTGTTCTGGTGGTCGCGCAAATGGGTGAATGCGCTCACTAGAACCGACACCAGGGAAACCGGGAACTGACCGGCACCGCGGGGCTAGCTTGCCGGCGTACCGTCCTGGCCAGTGCCCTCGCCGTGCCCAGTGCCCTTGTCGTGGGCAGCAGCATCGCCTTGGCTGGTGCCTTGGTCGCGGCCGGTGTCCGCGTCCTGGTCTGCCGCCGGGCTGAGGCCGTCGGCTGGATCCGGGGTTTTGCCCGCCGAGCCGCCGGGGCGCCCGCTCGGTGGCCGCGCGGGCGGGATCTGCGGGCATTTTTCGTGCCGGCGGGGTCCCGACCAGAGCGCAGGGACCGCGTCGATCTCGCGGGCGATCGCATACGCCGCCTGCTCGTAGTTCACCCGCCAGCCGACGAAATCTGCCCAGGCGTCCTCAGGCTTCCGCTCGATCGGGAAATCGACCTGCCGCATGCGCGCGATGGCCTCGAGGAACTGCTCATAGGTGATGCTGATCCCCGCGCTCGCGTCGGGATTCTCAGGAATGTGGAAGCCCAGCGCACCGGCAATGTCCTGAAAGCAGGAAAACCCGGCGCGCAGGCAGAGCCGGGCCGGCACCACCGGCGCCTTGGACGGACTGAGTGACAGGATGAGCGCGGCCGAATCGAGCACCGCGAGCAGCGATGTAACCCACGACGACTTCGGTTTGGGCGAGCGGAACCGGACGAGCGGCAGATAGGTGGTGTGGCTCTCGGCGACCTCTGCCGCCCAGGCCTCCCAGCGCTTATAGAGATCGGGCAGCGTGTCCACGCTCGACACGCCCGTGCCGAGCGCGTAGTACGTGCGCGCCAGCAGTTCGGGCCCCCAGGATGGCACCCCGGCCCGGGCATTCAGCAGGGCTATCTCGTTCTCCCTGCGGTTGAATTCGCTGTACAGGGTGGGCAGGTAGGCGATCTGCAGCGTGATCGTGATCAGGCTGGTGATCGTGGCGATGTCGATGATGGTTTCCTGGACGCTGCCGCGGGCCCGATCCTCGCCGATCTGCCACAGGCCCGGGCCGGCCAGCCGGAACGCGTCGGTGATACCGCCATGCACCAATGGCCAGAACAAGAGCGAGAAGCCGACGAAGAACATGCCGAGCCACGCGATGAGCTGGCCGATGAGAATGGCGGCAGCATTCGCCGCGAGGATCTGGTCACGGCGCGCGTATTCCCGGATGAACCGGGTGATCAGGACGAAAGAGCCATTCACGCACTGGTCCACCCGCTTGGTCACCCAGGTGCCCACGGAGCGGGGCACGATGAGCGTGGCTAGCACGCTGCGGCCCGCGGAGAGCACAAGCAGCACTCCTACGACCGCTGCCACATAACGGGCGGCCAGCGGAACGACCATCTGTCTCCTCGTGCCGTCTGTCGGCCTGGTCGGCGGCCGGTCGCTGGGCAGAGCCGCAGAGTAGCGCACGCAGATGGCCGGTCGCCCGGGCGGGCCGGGCGACCAGCGGTCATCGTGCTCGGGGCTGGCTCGGCTGTCCCCGGCTACGGCGCTGACGGCCGCCCGCGCGAGAGGTCCATCAGTCCCGGCAGATCGGCCAGTGGTCCCAGATGCTGCAGCTTTGGCCGACTGATCACCGACCGGAACATCTGCACCTGGTCATCGGCGACCTCGAGCGCGAAGACGGCGATGAGGGCGCCGTTCGCGTCCAGTGCGAGGGCACCGGACTGGCCGTTGACCTCCGCCGGCCGAAGCGAGCCCCCGACCTTCCGCAGCTGCGTGCCGAGCGCGACCAGCAGATGGCTAACGTGATCCCGGCCGACGATCGGGCGTGGCCAGTTTGGCGGCACGCCACCACTGTCCCCGTGCACTTCAACGTCCGCGGCCAGCATGCTGACGAGCTGGTCCATGTCTCCGCCGGTGATCGCAGTGAAGAACTTGGCCGCGAGCTCGTCGCGGTCGGCCGCCGCGACGTCGAACCGCGGCCGGCCCGCGTCCACATGCTGCCGGGCCCGGTGGACGAGCTGGCGGCAGGCGGGCTGACCCCGCCCGACGATGGAGGCGATCTCGTCGTATCCATATGCGAATACGTCGTGCAGCAGGAAGGCGGCCCGTTCGACCGGGGTCAGGCGCTCCAGCAGTAGCAGGAACGCCATCGACAGCGAGTCGGCCTGCTCCGCCAGCTCGGCCGGGTCCGCGGGCTGCTGGCTGAGCGCCGACGCGCCGGTGACCAGCGGCTCGGGCAGCCACTCGCCGACATACGACTCGCGCCGGACCCGCGCTGACCGCAGGTAGTCGATGCAGAGCCGGGTGACCACGGCCGCCAGGTAGGCCTTCGGCGATTCGGGCTGGCCGCTATCGGCGACCGCCTTGTGGTAGCGCAGGAACGCCTCCTGCACCATGTCCTCGGCCTCGCTCACGCTGCCGAGCATCCGGTAGGCGATCGAGAAGAGCAGCGGCCGCAGGCTCTGGTACAGCGCGCTGGTATCGGGGCCAGCGGGCTGGGTCACGGCGCGCCAGTCGCCCTGGCGGCCGGGTAGCCGTCCGGGTAGACCTGGGTAAGCCCGCCGCGGGTAAAGGCCTCACGCCACGTGGGCCAGATCGGCTGCCAGCCCAGGTCCCGCTTGGCCTTTGCGTTGGAGTAGCCGCGCACCTGTGTCATCATCATGAATCCTGCCTCACCCGCGGCCAGGCGCCCGAGCCAGCCCGGTACGTGCATCGGCGGCTTCGCGCCGGCGCCCCTGGCCAGCACCGGCAGCCAGTCCGCCACGGTGCCGGGCTCGTCGTCGACAATGTTGTAGATCCCGGGCGCGCCGCCGCCGACCGCCGCAACCGTCGCCGCGGCTGCGTCGGCGATCTGCAGCCATGACCAGACGCCCGCGGCGCTGCCGACGAGCGGAACCTGCCGTGCGCGCAGGAGGTGCAGGAACGCGTCGGAGGCCCCCGGGCCATACAGGTTGCCGTAGCGCAGCGCCAGCCCTTCCAGCGGCGCGCTCGTCACGGCCCGCTCCAGGTACTTGACCGCGCTGATCATCGGCTCGATCGCGGCCGGCGGCTGCTGGTCGAGCGGATCCGTCTCGCTCTTGACCTGGCTGCCGGTCCTGGCGCTCGACCAGCCCGCATAACTCTGGGCGACGAACCGGCGCACGCCCTGGGCTTTGGCCGCGGCTAGCAAGTTGTCAACGGCGGTGGTGCGCAGGGCGTTGGTGGGCGCGAAGGTCTGCGCAAACTTCCGGAAGTTCATCTTCGCCGGAATCGAGGTCATCTCGTGCACGATGACCTCCGGCTCGGCCCGGGCCACCACCTCGCCGACCGCCGCCTCATCTAGGGCCTCGAGCAGGTACGGCTCGGCCCCCGCCGCGCGCAGTCCATCTGCCTTGGCCGCTGTCCGAGTCGTAGCGCTGACCTGATGCCCTGCCGCGAGCAGCTGTGGCACGAGTTGCCTGCCGATCGCTCCGGTTGCCCCCGCTACCAGCACTCGCATGGTCAATCCCTCCTGGTGCCTGCCTCGTCAGTTCCGATCACCTGCTGAGACGAGGCAAGGTGCCGGTCCGTGACATGCCCCGCTAGGCCGACTGCGGCGGCTCGGGCGGCTCGGCCTCATCAGCGAACTCGGCCCGGACGCCGAGCAGCCGGACTGGCCGTCGGCCAGTGAAGTGCTCAAGCGCTGCCAGCGCCGCCGTTTCGATGGCCACGGCGTCGCTGCCGGGCTCTGTCAGCGGCACGCCGTGCGTGCTGGTGAAGAACGGCCTGTAGCGCACTTTGACCACGATGCGAACCACCGGCCGGTCTTCGGCTGCCACGTCCTCCGTCACCCGGGCGGCTAGCGTCCGCACTTCGGCCTGGACCCGGTCCCAGTCCTCGAGGTCCTGCTGGAAGGTGACCTCACGGCCCCGTGACCTTGGCACGTAGGGTTCCGCCGTCACCCGCGACGGATCCAGCCCGCGCGCCGTCTGCACGAGCCACGGCCCGATCGTCGGGCCGAAACGCCTGGCTACCGCGGCGATGTCGGCAGTAGCCAGCTCGGACACGGTGCGGATGCCGAGCTCGCTGAGCTTGGCCGCGGTCTTGGCGCCGATGCCCCACAGCGCGGAGGCCGGCTCCTCACCGAGCACCCCGAACCAGGTCGCGTGCGTCAGCCGGAACACCCCGGCCGGCTTGCCGAAGCCGGTGGCCAGCTTGGCCTGCAGCTTGTTCTCCCCGATGCCCACCGAGCAGTCGAGCTGGGTCGCCGCCTTGACGCGGCGCTGCACCTCGCGAGCGAAGTTCTCCGGGTCGTCGGTTTGCACCGCCAGGAACGCCTCGTCCCACCCCATGACCTCGGTCACCGCTTCCATGTCCCGCAGCACGCCCATTACCTGGGCGGAAGCGGCCTCGTACGCTGGCTTGTCCACCGCGAGGAACACCGCATCCGGGCAGCGCCGGGCGGCGGTTCGTAGTGGCAGCCCGGAGTGCACGCCGAACTCGCGTGCTTCGTAGGACGCGGTTGCCACCACGCCGCGCTTGGCTGGATCGCCGTCCCCGCCGACCACGACCGGCACGCCGCGTAGTTCAGGCTTGCGCAGCACCTCGACGGCAGCGATGAACTGGTCGAGATCGACATGCAGCACCCACGTGCTCACCGCACCAGTCTGACCGCTCGCCCGGCGCGCGGGCGCGGCTCGCCAACTTTCGGCACCGGTCCCGCCCACATAGCCTGCGGTCGTGGCAGGCAAGGGCGGCACTCGCGCGACCGACACGCTCGTGCGGCTCGGCATCCGGCACACCGTGCACCGGTATGACCACGACCCCCGGCATCCTTCGTACGGCCAGGAGGCGAGCGAGGCACTCGGCGTGCCGGCCGAGCGAGTGTTTAAGACGCTGGTCGCCGAGGTGGACGGCGCGCTCACCGTGGCGGTGGTGCCGGTCGGCGGGAGTCTCGACCTGAAGGCGCTCGCGGCAGCGGCCGGCGGCAAGCGCGCGGGCATGGCAGATCCGGCACAAGCAGAAAAAGCATCCGGATACGTAACGGGCGGTATCGCACCCATCGGCCTGCGCCGGCAACTGCCGGTCGTGGTCGATGTGACAGCTCTTGACCACGACACGGTTTTCTGCAGCGCTGGTCAGCGCGGGCTGGAGATCGAGGTGGCACCGGCCGACCTCGTGCGAGTTGCCGGGGCCCGGACGGCTCCGATCGCGCGCGAGTGAGCTGACTGCCGCGGTCGCCGTGCGTTTGGCTCGCGGCGCGGTTGGCTCACCGTGCTGGGCTCGCGGTGCGCTGGGCTCGCGGCGGTTTGGGGCTCGCCTAGCTGAGCCGATGGGTCCGCCACACCTTGCCCGAACCCGTATGGGGCTGCCGGTCGCCCGCGATGAGCAGCCGCCTGGCCTGCTCCTCGTCGTTCTCCACCACGTGCATCACCGCGTTGATGAGCGCCAGGTGGGTGAATGCCTGCGGGAAGTTGCCCAGGTGCCGGCCCGAGCTGGCCTCGATCTCCTCGGCGTAGAGCAGCAGCGGACTCGCGTACGACAGCACCTTCTCGCAGAGGTCCCGGGCGCGATCGTGCTCGCCGATCTCGGCCAGCGCCGATACCAGCCAGAACGAGCAGGTGGTGAACGTGCCCTCGGCGCCGTGCAGGCCGTCGTCGGTCTCCTCGACCTGGTAGCGCAGCACCAGGCCCTCTTCGGTGAGTTCGTCGGCGATGGCGAGTACGGTCGCCCGCATGCGGGGGTCGTCCGGCGGCAGGAACCGCAGCAGCGGCATGAGCAGCAGCGAGGCGTCGAGTGACTTCGTGCCATAGTGCTGGCAGAACACGCCACGCTCGTCGAGCGCGTTGGCGCAGATGTCGGCGTGTATCTCGTTGGCGGCCTGCTGCCAGCGGTGGGCTGCCTCCGGGTTATCGCGGATCCTGGCTAGCCGGGCCCCGCGGTCGGCGGCCACCCAGCACATCAGCTTGGACGAGGTGAAGTGCTGCGGGCGGCCCCGTACCTCCCAGATCCCCTGGTCTGGCTCGCGCCACCGCTCCAGCGCATGTTCGACCTGGACCTTTGCCATCTGCCAGACCCGCTCGTCCAGCCGGTCCCGCGACTTGGTGTGCAGGTAGAGCGAGTCCAGCACGACGCCCCACACGTCGTTCTGCTGCTGCGAATAGGCGTCGTTGCCAGTCCTGACCGGCTGCGCGCCCTGATAGCCCTGCAGCTTGTCCAGCGTGTGCTCGGACAGGTCGGACCGGCCGTCGATGCCATAGACGATCTGCATGTTGCCGCGGTCACGCTCCACGACCTCGGTCAGGAAGGCGAAGTAGTCGCTTGCCTCCCACTCGAAGCCGAGCGTGAACAATCCCCAGAGTGCGAACGTGGCGTCGCGAATCCAGCTGTAGCGATAGTCCCAGTTGCGCTCGCCGCCCGGGGTTTCCGGTAGCGACGTAGTGGCCGCGGCCGCGATCGCGCCGGTGGGCGCGAACGTGAGCCCCTTGAGCGTCAGTGCGCTGCGCGTGAGATAGCTGCGCCAGCGGTGGTCGGGGAAGTTGCCCCGGGCGAGCCAGTGCTGCCAGTGGTGCGCGGTCCAGACCATTCGCTGGTAGGCCTCGTGATAGGTCTCGGGCGGCTGCAAGTGGCCCCAGGACAGCGCGCAGAATCTGGTGTCGCCCTCGTGCAGCAGGGTCCGCGACCGCGCGCTCGGTCCCTCGATGCCGATCCGGATGTCAGAGGTCAGCGTCAGCGACAGGTCGCCGCCTTCGGGGGTGACCTGCGCCTGGTAGTACCCGCGGTCGGTGTGATGCCACCCGCCTCGCTGCCCGCCATAGCCGAAGACCGGCTCGCAGTCCATCAGCAGCTGGACGGTCCCGTTCTCGCAGCGCACGGTCCGCAGCAGCGTGTGCTCGGCGTCGTAGTCGGTCGGCGGCCTGGTGTGCGAACTGCGCCCTGGATGCTCATGCCGCCACGGGCCCATCAGCAGGCAGTCGCGCACGACAAGCCAGCCCTCGCCGCAGTCCCAGCTGGTCTCGATGACCATGGTGCCGGGCAGGTAGCGGCGATCAGCCGGGACGGCGACGTCTTCAGGGCCGAACCGGAAGCGCCCGGCGTCCCGGTCGAGCAGTGCGCCGAACACGCTCGGGCAGTCCAGCCGGGGCAGGCACATCCACTCGATGGCGCCGCTCGGCGCCACCAGGGCGGTCACTTCGCAGTCGGAGAGGAAGCCGTAGTCGGCGATGGGCGGGAAGGGGGAGGTGGCTCCGTCTGGCCCGCTCTGGCTGACCGGCGCCACCCGAGGTGATCGCCTGCCGCCAGCCGTCATAGCAGCTACTTTGCCCAGGTCAGCGTCCGTCAATCGTGCGGACAAACCGCTACGAATCACGTAAAGCGGATCGAGCTGGTCGAGCCGCCGTGCGGCCGAACCGGGCGCCGCGTGAGGTCTGGTGTCGGGGCGGCAGCGCCGGCTCAGGCCACTTGAGGTCGCTGCCCGCCGTCTACCGCACGCCGCGCGGCCGGAACTGGACGCTGATCCGCGGGCCCGTCGGCTGCGCTGACTTCGGGATCGCGTGCTGCCAGGTCCGCTGGCAGCTGCCGCCCATCACCAGCAGGTCGCCATGCCCGACCTCGTGGCGGAGGGTCGGCCCGCCCCCAGCGGCCGGCCGCAGGAGTAGCGGCCGCGGCGTGCCGAGAGACAGGATCGCTACCACGGTGTCGTGCGTACTGCCCCGGCCGATCCTGTCGCCATGCCACGCGACGCTGTCCCGGCCGTCGCGATACAGGCAGAGGCCGGCGGTGACGAGCGGCTCGCCGAGCTCGGCGAAGTAGTGCCGGCTCAGTTCGTCCCTGGCCTGCGTGAGCAGCGCGTCGGGCAGTTCAGCGCCCTCCTCGTAGAAGCAAAGCAGCCGGGGCACGTCGACGACCCGCTCGTACATGCGGCGTCGCTCCGCACGCCAGGGCACCACATGCAGCAGTCGGCTGAACAGCTCGTCCGCGCCGGACATCCAGCCGGGCAGCAGGTCAACCCACGCTCCGTGCGCCAGCGGCACGCGGCGCGCCGCATCCAGCGACCCCGGCCCTGGCGCCGCGTCGAGGTCGAGAAGCGAACCTTGCCATGAGGCGTGCAAATCCTCGCTCATACGTTCGATTGTAGCCGGTAACTCTGGTGCGCAGACAATCCTCGCCAGCTACCGTTTGGTGCGGCACGGCGACGGCTGGGCGGCAACGGCTGGGCGGCAACGGCCCGGCAGTGCCGGGGGCGCCCGGATACGGGTAACTATCCGGCACCGGCGTGGCTGCGCCGGCGATCAGCGCGACGCGGGAAGGAGGCGACCGGCATGGTGGAGCAGCTATCCGATCGGCTGATGAGCTGGGCCTCGGTGCTCGAGGAGCAGACCCGGCAGCAGGCCCTGCGGGCCGCGACGATGCCGTTCGTCTTCCCGCATGTAGCACTGATGCCGGACGCGCACCTCGGTCGCGGTGCCACCGTTGGGTCGGTCATACCGACACGTGAAGCGATCATTCCTGCTGCCGTCGGCGTGGACATCGGCTGCGGGATGATCGCGCTGCGGACCCAGTTCACCGCGCCGGAGGTCACCGGGCGCGGCCGTCTGTCTGTCCTGCGCGAGGCGATCGAGCGCGCGGTCCCGCTGTCGGCGGGCTCGTACAACACTGCGGTCGATCGGGCGGCCACCAAGACCAGGATCGCCGAGCTGGAGGGTCTGCCCGGCGCGGAGAGCGCGGAGCGGATCGCACCGAACTGGCGGCTGCAGCTGGGCAGCCTCGGTTCCGGCAACCACTTCATCGAGGTGTGCCGCGACGAGGCGGACGTCGTCTGGCTGTTCCTGCACTCCGGCTCCCGCGGCGTCGGCAACAAGCTGGCCAGCAAGCACATCAAGACCGCGCGCGTCCTGTGCGAGAAGTGGTGGATCCAGCTGCCGGACCAGGACCTCGCCTACCTGCCCGAGCGGACACCTGAGTTCTGGGATTACATCCGGGACCTCCGGTGGGCGCAGCGCTTTGCCTTGCTCAATCGCGAGGAGATGATGGCCCGCGTCGTGGACTGCATGCAGGAGTGGCTCGGGCGGCCCGTCGAGCCGACCGAGAAGGTGAACTGCCATCACAACTACACCGAGCAGGAGGAGCACTTCGGCAAGAAGGTATGGCTGTCCCGCAAGGGCGCCATCGATGCGTCACCTGGCCGCCCCGGAGTGATCCCCGGCTCCATGGCCACCGCGTCGTATGTGGTCGCCGGCAAGGGCAGCAGACTCGCGCTGAACTCGGCGCCGCATGGCGCGGGCCGCATGTTCAGCCGGTCCGCCGCGCGCCGGAAGTTCTCCCGCGCGGAGCTTGACGCGGCCATGGCGGGCATCGAATGGCGGCGGACGAACGCGTTCCTCGACGAGATCCCGGCCGCGTACAAGGACGTCGACCAGGTGATGGCGGATGCTGCTGAGCTGGTGGAGATCCGGCATACGCTGCGCCAGATCTTGAACGTCAAGGGCGACTGACGTCTGCGGCATGCCTCCCTGGAAACCGACGCGTCATTCCCCCGCCAGCGGGACGTGCGGCCGGCCGGGGCGCTCAAGCAGGATCCGGCTGCGCTCCGCCTGCTGCCATCTGGGCCCTGCTGCTATCTGGGCCTGCTGCTATCTGGGCCCGCTGTTATCCGAGCTGACCCTCCATCGCACGAAATTGCATGATGACTGGCGTTACGTCGCGAGCGCTCAGCTCCAGGAACTGCGTCTCGCCTCCGGGCCCGGGAACCGGCACGGCGACAGCCGACCAGTAGCGCTCCTCGAAGTGGCCAGGAAGGGCCGGGTCTTCGATGTCATACCGGATCAGCTGATCGACCTGGCGACGGCCGGTGTTCAGCGCCTCTTCGAGGGCTATCCACCGGGGGTCGCCGGCCGCGTCCTTGTCCGGCTTCTTCGGGAATCGGTCGAAGAAGTTATGACCGACGAGTGCCTCAAAGTTGCGTCCTGTCGTCTGCAAGAACTCGTCATTTGCATCCACGAAGATCATGTCCGCTGTCACCAGGGCCATGGCGGTTGGGTGGAGCCGGAAGATCTTGTCGAAGTCGAGCTCTTCCGCCAGCATGTCCCGCCCTTCCAGCCGGGCGGGAAAGGTGCGTGCCTGGACCAGGCCCGGGCCCGCGCTGCCAAGAGAGGATCCCATTTACCTGCAAACTCAGTGCGCCAGCCGCACATTCCGACGGGCCACCTGCGACTGCCGCCGCCTCGACTTGCTGCCGATGCCGCGGCGGCGCCGCAGCTCAGTGCAGGGTCGCCCGCAGCCAGTCGGCGAAAGTGGTCGTGCCGCGGACGTCCGGGTGGTCGGTGGTGAGGCCGCCCTCGCGCAGGACCCGGCCGATCTTGCCCGGCAGCGGCACGGGCACGAGCAGGGCCGCGCGACCGGTCACCTCCTTCCAGGTCCTGGCCAGGCCGGCGGCGGTGCTCACCTCGGGACCAGCGACCTGCAACTGGCCGACCGGCGAAGGGTCGGCCGCCACGTCGGCGACCGCCCGTGCCACCTCGGCCGCCGCGACGGTCTGCAATCGCATCGGCGGGATTGGCAGCACCCGCCATTTCCCGGCTGCCGCGAGCGCCATCGCCGCGAGCTCGTGGAACTGGGTTGCCCGGACCAGGCTGTACGGGACGGAGCCCTGGTGGACAAGCTCCTCCTGGCGCATCTTGACCCGGTAGTAACCGAACGGCACGCGCTCGCAGCCGACGATGGAGATGCAGACGTGGTGATCCACGCCCGCTACTAGCTCGGCGGCAAGTAGCCGCCGCGAACCCTGGACCAGGACCTGCTCCGCGCGCTTGGCCGAGGTGGCGTTGCTCGCATCCACGACGGCGGCGCAGCCGGCCAGGGCCCGTTCCAGCCCGCTGCCAGTGGTCAGGTCGACGGGGAACTCCCGGCTGCTGCGGCTGAGTACCCGGACTTCGTGGCCGCGTGCGGTCAGCTCGGCGGCAACGTGGCCGCCGAGGGTGCCGGTTCCTCCGGCGATCGCGATTCTCATACTCGCTATGACGAAGTCGCGTCGTGTTGTGTGACGCCAGCCGGCTGTCCGCCCGTTTCGAGCCGCAGCAGCACCCGTTCCGCCAGTGGCCGGTAACCAAGGCGCTGATACAGCGCATTGCTCGTCGGGTTGGCGAGGTCGGTGAACAGCACGACCTCACTCGCCCCCGCGTCCAGGGCCGCCTGGCTGACGACGGTCGTCGCGCCGCCCGCATAGCCATGACGCCGGTGCTCGGGCGGCGTGTAGACGCTGACGACGCGCACGACGCCGGCCACCGGCCGACTCAGCGCCGCCATGGCGACCGGCCGGTCGCCGGTTTCCCAGAGTGTCAGGCCGCCGTAACTGAGTCGGTCCCTGACTGTGCGCTCGGGATTAAGGACAGACTCCAGCGCCTCAGCCCCGAATGCCTCGTGCCACGACACCAGGAGATCGAGGTCGTCCGGCGAGGCAACTCGGGCCGCTCCGGCCGGACACGGATCGGGTGGCACGAGGCCTTCCAGCCGGTACAGCCGGGACCGCAGCCGGATCGACGTGCCGCCGCCGGCTACCGCCAGCCACGCCGCCGTGAGGCTGTCCTCATCCGCGCCGAGTACGTTCACCGCACCGGGCGGCCCGCCACGCGCGGCCAGCGCGGCGAACATGCTCGCGGCCGCACCGACGCCCCCCGGCGGTAGCTGCGCGGCGAGCACCGGATACGGCGGCGTCTGCAAGAACGCACCGTCGACGCCCCGACCGGACGCCTGGTGCCAGCCGAAGACCGGCGGCGCGTCACCGTAAGCGGACAGGCCATTGTGCCGCAGGCTGTCGAGCACAGTGAGAATCAGGTTGTTGCGGACCGGCTCGGCGCGCAGAAGCTCGCCCGCCGCCGCGCCGAACTCGTCCAGGCTGTCCGTCAGTGTCCAGGGCATGCCCCAGCTTTGCGAATCGGCCCGCTTCGGCGCAGCTGATTTTTCGCCTGCGACGGCCCGAACGCCGGGCCGGCGGCATGGCTACGCTGGTGCGTTCCCGTGAGAATGGTGGTGAGACAACCGCGCGGCGGACGTCCGCGAGCGGACGTCGCCGGAGAGGAGGCGCTGGTGCGGGTTATCGTCGTGCAGCATCACCGGATCGACGACGGCGGGTTCATCGAGGCCGCCTTCCTGGCGCGGGGCGCGGACGTGGCTGTGCACCTGTTCCCGGCCGGCGGCCCGCTGCCGGACCTCAGCGGCACCGACCACGTCGTCGTCCTCGGCGCGGACTGGTCGGTGTATGACGAGGCGATCGCGCACTGGATGGGTGCCGAGCTGGACTGGCTGCGCGCCGCCGATGCGGCTGGCGTGCCGGTGCTCGGCATCTGCTTTGGCGCGCAGGCGCTCGCCGCCGCGCTCGGCGGCCAGGCGGAGCGCGCGCCGCGGCCGGAGATTGGCTGGATCACGGTCGAGTCCCTCGACCCGGGCCTGATCTCCGAAGGCCCGTGGCTGGAGTTCCATGGTGACCGCTGCGTGCCGCCGCCAGGTGCCCGAGTGCTGGCGCGAACCGACGTATGCGTCCAGGCGTTCAGCCTGGGCCGCCACCTGGCCGTGCAGTTCCACCCCGAGGTCAATGCGGCCCAGCTGGGCCGCTGGCTGGAGGTGACCGGCTGCGCCGCGGCGGCGCGTGCCGCCGGCCA
>DASXMP010000140.1:0-9405 GCA_036495585.1 Streptosporangiaceae bacterium | reverse complement strand
TGCCCGCACGGACGGGCAGCAACGGCGACGGCCCGACGAAGCCGGTGCACAGATCGGTGCCGCCAGACAGCGAGCCGAGGATGAGTTCGGACGACCCCGTTCCCAGCTCTTGATAGGCCCATCGGAAGCCTTCGGGAGGCAGCGGCGAGCCGGTGGAGCCGACGCCGCGCAACGCCGAGAGATCATTCTCAGCGGCCGGCCGCAGGCCCTCCTTCATGCAGGCCAGCAGGTACGGCGCGCCGGTGCCTGCGTACGTGACGCCGGCGTCCGCGACCAGCCGCCACAGGGCGCCGGTGTCCGGGTAGACCGCGCTGCCGTCGTAGAGCACGATCGTGGCGCCGACCAGCAGCCCGCCTACCAGGTAGTTCCACATCATCCAGCCGGTGGTGGTGTACCAGAAGAACGAGTCGCGGCTGGTCAGATCCTGATGCAGGGCCAAGGCCTTCAGATGCTCCAGGACGATGCCGCCGTGGCTGTGCACGATCGGCTTCGGCAGCCCGGTGGTACCGGAGGAGAACAGGATCCACAGCGGATGGGAGAACGGCACCTGCTCGAAGCTGAAGTCCGCGGCCGGCACCGGATCGGCGTCCAGCACGTCGGCCCAGTACAGCGCCTCGCCAGTTGGTGCAGTGGCCTCAGCCTCGAGATACGGCAGGAAGATCACCTGCTGCAGCGACTCCAGGCCGGCCACGATCTGCCGCAGTTCGCCGGTCCGGTCGAAGCGCCGGCCGCCGTACTGATAACCGTCAACGCAGATCAGGACCTTCGGCTCCAGCTGGCGGAACCGGTCGAGCACCCCCGGCCAGCCGAAGTCCGGCGAGCAGCTCGCCCAGATCGCCCCGATGGCCGTGGTGGCGAGCATCGCGACCACCGTCTGCGGGATGTTCGGCAGGTAGGCGACGACCCGGTCGCCGGTGCCGACGCCCAGCACGCGCAGCTGCGTGGCCAGGATGCGGACCTGGCCGGCCAGGTCCGCCCAGTCCATCGCCGTCAGCGAGGCTGTCTCGCTGACGGCCAGCAGTGCGGTCTGGCCGGGCGCCTCGTTCCGCAGGATGTGCTCGGCGTAGTTCAGCAGCGCGCCGGGGAACCACTGCGCCCCGGGCATCTCCCGGCGGCCAAGCACGGCCTGCGGCGCAGCGGAGCACTGGATCCCGCAGTAGTCCCAGATTGCCTGCCAGAACCCGTCCAGATCCGTGACCGACCACTGCCACAGGGCGTCGTAGCCATCGAAGCGCTGGCCGCGATCGCCGAGCCAGGCCAGGAAATCGGTCAGATTCGCGGCTGCTACCTTGGCTGGGCTGGGCGTCCACAGCAGGCTGCCCTCGCCCACTGGCTCGGTCATGCGCCGACAGTCCCACATGCCCGAACCGGCCGGCAACGCCGATTTCACCGGACGAAAGCTGCTCGCTGACACCACGGCACACTACTCACCCGAGCACTGACGGCGGCTGCTGCGTGCGCTGGACCAGGCCGGGCCAGCCGACATCAACCGGAGGGCGGCGCTCGGTGTGGACCCCTCAGCGGCCGGGTTGCGGCGATGCTGGCCAAGGGCCCGGTCACGCGCCAGGCCGTGGCTGACCTCTGCGAGCACCCCCGCTCTCTGCGAGGATCTAGTTATGAGCCGGTATGTCGACGACCCGTCCGCCTTCCGGGAGGCCTTCGACAAGAACTTCACCTTCCTGGCCGGTTTCCGACCTAACGTGCGGCTCTCTGCCGGGGAGACCGCGCACGTACTGGACGACAGCCTGCCCAAGGCACACGTGTTCGACGACACGTTGGCGAGCATGACGGCACAGGCACTCGCCCTGGCCGGGCACGTTTCCGTAATAGTCGTCAAGGTGCCGGCGACCTCCGCCGACGCTGTCGGCCCAGCCCGGATCGACGAGTTCGAGCGGCCGGCGCCATGACCGCCGTTGCGATCCCAGGGTCGAAGTCCATCACCAACCGGGCGCTGTTCCTGGCGGCTGCCTCGCAGGGCACCACCACGCTCACCAAGCCGCTGGACTCTGACGACACCGCGGGATTCTCCGAGGGCCTGGCTGCGCTCGGCTACCGGGTCACCCGCGCGCCGTCGGCATGGACGATCGAGGGCCGCCCGGAAGGACCGGCGGCGGGCGAGGCGTCGGTCTTCTGCCGGGACGGCGCGACCACCTCGCGGTTCCTGCCCGCCCTCGCCGCCGCAGGCCACGGGGTCTTCCGGTTTGACGCCTCCGACCAGATGCGCCGGCGGCCCGTCGGTCCGCTGACGCAGGCGCTCCGGGACCTCGGCGTCGACCTGCGGCACGAGGGCAAGGAGGGGCATCACCCGCTGACGGTCCGCGCCGACGGCATCAAGGGCGGCCACGTCACGCTGGACGCCGGGCTGTCCTCGCAGTTCCTCACCGCCTTGCTGCTCGTCGGCCCGCTCACCGCGGAGGGCCTGACGATCAGCGTCACCGATATCGTTTCCGCGCCTTACGTGGACATCACCGTTGCGATGATGGAGCGGTTCGGCGCGACGGTGGAGCGCGGCGCAGCGGGCGTACGGCACGGCGGAGCGACGGCGGGGCACGGCGGGACTACCTACCACGTGCCCGCCCAGACCTATTCGGCCACGGAATACGAAATCGAGCCGGACGCCTCCACGGCCAGCTACTTCCTCGCAGCCGCAGCGGTGACGGGCCGCAGCGTGACCATCCCCGGGCTCGGCACGCAGGCGTTGCAGGGAGATCTGCGCTTCGCCGGCATCCTCGCCCAGATGGGCGCTGAGGTGTCGATGAACGCTGACTCGGTGACCGTGACCGGCCCCGCCGGCGGGCAGCTGGGCGGCCTGACCGTCGCCATGCGCGATATTTCCGACACCATGCCGACGCTGGCCGCGATCGCGCCGTTCGCCGACGGCCCGGTCCGGATCGAGGACATCTTCAACACCCGGCTCAAGGAGTGCGACCGCATCGAGGCGTGCGCCTGGAACCTGCGCGCGCTGGGCGTCCCGGTGGAGGTCGGGCGCGACTGGATCGAGATCTGGCCAGGGCCTATCGGGCCGGCCCTGATCGCCTGCCATGGCGACCATCGCATCGCGATGGCCTTCAGCATCACGGGCCTTCGTGCCCCCGGCATCAGGCTGGACGAGCCAGGCTGCGTCAAGAAGACCTTCCCCGCGTTCCACCAGGCACTGGGAGCGCTGACCGCCTCCTGGGCGTAGCCGAGCGTCGTTGCTCCCGCCCGGAGCGTTCGCTCCTAGCGCATTGGCGGAAGCCAGTGCCGAGACGTAATGTTGTAATCCTCGTGGAGGACAACATGACCGCTGAGCCGCTGGACGCTTACTCCCAGGTCGTCGCCGGGGTCGCCGCTGAGCTGACGCCCCGAGTCGCCAGCCTGCGGGTACCACATGTCGGCGGCCGCTACCGGGGCGAGGGCCTTGGCTCTGCGGTGATCTATACGCCTGATGGCTTCTTGCTGACCAACGCGCACGTGGTCGGCAAGGCTCAGCAGGGCACAGCACTCTTCTCAGATGGCACGAGTGCTGCCTTCCATGTGGTCGGCGCCGATCCGCTGTCAGACCTGGCGGTGGTGCGGGCCGACGCATCGACGCCGCACCCCGCGGTGCTCGGTGAGGCCGATGACCTGGTCGTCGGGCAGCTCGTGGTGGCCGTCGGCAGCCCGCTCGGCCTCACCGGCTCGGTGACGGCCGGCGTGGTCAGCGCGCTCGGCCGGTCCATGCCGACGAACTCCGGAACGACAGGCCGTCTGGTGGAGGACGTGATCCAGACCGACGCGGCGCTGAACCCCGGCAATTCCGGCGGTGCTCTGGCCGACTCGCGGGCCCGGGTGGTCGGCATCAATACTGCAGTGGCCGGCGTCGGGCTGGGCCTGGCCGTGCCGATCAACGCAACCACCCGGAAGATCATCGCTGCGCTGATGCGCGACGGCCGGGTCCGCCGCGCCTACCTCGGTGTCGTCAGCGCGCCGATGCCGCTGCCGTCGCAGCTGAAGGAGCGATTCGGCCGGGCCAACGGCCTCCGGATCGCCGAGGTCGTACCAGGCGGGCCTGCCGACCGGGCCGGTTTGCGCCCGGGCGACCTGCTCATTACCACCGGCGGCAAGCCCGTCACACGGGCACAGGACCTGCAGAAGCTGATGTTCAGCGAGGCCATCGGCCGTCCGCTGCCCATTACCGTGCTCCGCAACGGCGCCCTGGTCGACGTGATTGCCCAGCCCTCCGAGCTGGTCTCGGCTTAGGCCGTCGGCTCGCCGCCGCTGGCAGTGAAGTAGTGGCCCTGCTCGAGGTCCGCGACGAGCCCGGGCTCGGCCGGCTGCCAGCCGTACCGCTGTTGGGTGCGGGCGCTTGCGGCCGGGCTGTCGAACTGGGCGAAGATCGCGAACGGCAGCCCGAACTGGCCGGTTGCTTCCTCGGCGCTGATGGACTTGACCGGCACGTTCAGGTGCGCGCCGATGACCTCGGCGATCTGGCGAAACGGCACACCCTCATCCCCGACGGCGTTCAGCAGCGCGCCAGCCGGTGCCTGCTCCAGGGCGATCCGGAACAACCGCGCGGCATCGAGCCGGTGCACCGCCGACCACACGTTCGTTCCCTCGCCGACGTAGGCAGACAGGCCCGTCGCGCGGGCGATGCCGATCAGCGCGGTGATGAAATTAGGATCGCCCTCGCCGTGCACCGACGGGGGCATCCGCACGACGCTTGCCCGCACGCCGCGCCCGGCGGCAGCCAGGGCCGCGGGCTCGGAGAACCGGGGGTAGGGCGGGTTGTCGGGCGCCCGGTCATCCTCGGTGACCAGGACGCCTGGCTTCGGCGGCAGCCCGGCGGCGACCACGAGCGGCTTGCCGGTGCCTTCGAGCGCGTCGGCGAATGCCGTGATCGCGGCCTCGTCGACCGCCGCCGCCGCGGCCGGGTTGCCGGCCGGGGAGAAGTCGTGGATGTACCCCGTGTGGACGACACCGTCCGCGCGGCGAGCAGCATCCTGCAGGATGTCGATGTCCTGCAGGGTGCCGCGGACGACCTCGGCCCCGGTCGTTGCCAGGGCAGCAGTGGAGGCGTCTGAGCGGGCGAGCCCGACGACCTCGTGCCCGCTGCCGAGCAGCTCCTGAACGACGGCGGACCCGATGAATCCGGTCGCGCCAGTCACGAATACGCGCATGCTGAAGGCTCCTTCTCTGGTGGTACCTGGTCGCACGGGGACCCGGTGCTTCCACGATGCGCTGCGGGGAACGTCGGCGTCCAAGGCCCATTCCGCATTCTGCGATACGTATCAGGCATCACCACTGCTCAAGGGGTTGGATCCCTGCCGATCCTCGAGACGATGGCCATGCGCTGGATGCCACGGGCTATTACCTTGGAGAGGTGCCCGAAGCCTTGCCGCCCGTCCCGCGGGCATCCGCCGACCCGGAGATACCTTCCGCGGCAGACCTGGACCTGCGCCTGGTCCGGTACTTCACGGTGGTCGCCGAGTTCCGCCATTTCGGCCGTGCCGCCGCCGAGCTGCTGATCGCTCAGCCGTCCCTGAGCCGCCAGGTCCGCCGCCTGGAGCAGCAGCTCGGTGCCCGCTTGCTCGACCGCACCCCGCACGGCACCCGCCTCACGGACGCCGGCGAGGTCTTCCTGCCGAAGGCCAGGTCCCTGCTCCGTGCAGCCGCCCAGGCGGCCGCGGCGACAAAGGCCGCCGCCGAGCCAAGCAAGATCGTCATCGGCTACACCCCGGGCCTGATCATCACTCCAGCCGTCCGTCAGCTGCGCCGGCAGCAACCGGATGCCGATGTGCAGACGCTGCACCTGGACTGGAATGAGCCGCGGGGGGCGCTGCTCGACCACCGCGTCGACGCCGTGGTCACCAGGCTGCCCCTGCAGACCGACGACCTGCACGTCACGATCCTGTACGACGAGCCCCGGCTCCTCCTGATCCCTGCCGGTCACCGCCTGGCCGGCAAGGAGTCGGTCACCCTGGATGACATTGCGGATGAGCCGATCCCGAAGATGCCTGACCCGGTGTGGAACGCGTACTGGCGCATCGACCCCCGCCCCGACGGGAGGCCCGCACCGGAAGGACCGCTCGTGGAAGCCATCGAAGATAAGAACGAGCTGATCGCGGCCGGCCGGGCCGTCGCTATCATTCCCGGCGGCATTTACGGCGACGTCCGCCCCGATCTCACCACCATCCCGCTGGCGGGCGTGGCACCGAGCCATGTGGTCCTGGCTACGCGGGCCAGCGAACGCAGCCGGCTTGTGGCAGCATTCCTGAAGTCGGCCCACGACTGCCTGACCGCGCCGAAAGCGGCGCTGTCCTAGGTTTAGCTGAACTGGCCGTGCGCCGGTCCGGCCGTGAGCCAGGGAATCCGCAAGTGCCGACGATGGAGTCGAGATGGCGCATGTTCTTTACACCGCAGATGCAACGGTCACAGGCGGGCGGGCAAGCGGCCACGGCCGCACCAGTGACGGAGTCCTTGACGTGCAGATCCGCACCCCGAAGGAGATGGGCGGCGAAGGCGGTGGCACGAACCCTGAGCAGCTCTTCGCTGTAGGCTATGCGGCCTGCTTCGAGAGTGCGCTTGGCGTGGTCGGCCGTCGTGAGCGCGCCGAGGTGGGCGATGTCTCGATCGACAGCCACGTGAGCCTGCTACCCACCGAGGAACGAGGTTTCAAGCTCGCCGTCGAGCTCGACGTAACGCTGCCGCAGGTGCAGGACCCCGAGCAGGCGGCGCGGATTGTTGCTGCCGCCCATCAGGTGTGTCCGTACTCCAATGCCACCCGGGGCAACATCGACGTGACGCTGACCGTGAACGGCCGGGAGATCGGCTGACCCGGCAGTTCGGCGGGCTCCCGGGCGGCAGCCGGCCACCAGCGCGACTGCGGCGGGTATGGTCAGCGCCCAGCCACAGAAGGCGAGCATGACGATGACCGCGAGGGCGGCCGGCCAGGCGGCGAGCCGCACCAAGCCATGCAGCACCCGCGCGGCTGCGACCATGGCACCCAGATAGATGGCCAGGAACAGGGCGGTTGGCACCGCGACAAGCGCGGCAGTGCTTACGATCCGCAGCCCGTACAGGGTGATCAGCACCAGGCCGGCCGTCGTGATGGCGCCAAGAAGCCGGACCAGCGGCGCCGACGCTGCCCTGTCGGCCGCGACATCCGCGAGGTGCCCGGCCATGGCGGCTGCGCCGTTGATGTAGGCATTGGTGGTGCCCAGGGTCAGCACGATCGCGGCGACCACAGCGACGTCCCGGCCGGCGGTTCCGATGGCGTGGCTCAGCAGGCCGGCGAGCGGCACGTCGGTGGCTGCTCGTGGCCCGAGGACGCCGATGGTGGCGACGGCGAGGCCCAGATACAGCGCGGAGGTCACCGCCAGGGTGATAGCCACCACCCGCGGCAGCTGGCGCCGAGGATTGACGAAACGTGTGGTAAGAGGAGCGACGGCCTCCCAGCCCACGAAGGAGAACATCAGCGTCGCTGCCGCATTGCCGATCGACAGCAGGCCATGCGGGGCAAATGGAGTCCAGTTGCCCGCCCGCGCGCTGCCCGCCGACCCGGCGGACGCCACCACCACCACAACTATGAGGACGCCGACGAGAACGAGCTGAATCGCGGCGCTGGCCCGCAGGCCGCCAGCGGCGAGGCCGACAACGGTCAGCAGCAGCGCAGCCGCGACGCCCGCCCGGGCGAGCTGGCCGCCACCGGTCAGTTCGGCAATGTAGCTAGCGCCGATGAGGCACACCAGCGGAGCGCCGCACACCACTCCGGTCAGGAACGCCCAGCCGGTCACCCGGCCCGCCCGCGGTCCTAGTCCTGCCGTCACATAGCCGATGACTCCGCCGGCCGAGGGGGTGCGCAGGCCCAGGGCGGCGAAGATAGCGGCCAACAGGCCGGACAGGAGGAGCAAGCCGAGCCAGGCAAGGATCGAGGCCGGCCCGGCCTCGGCGGCGGCGAGGCCGGGCAAGAGCAGCAGACCGGGGCCAAGCAGCGCCCCGATGTAGAGGGCAACGCCTCGCGAGGTCGTCAGCTGGGGCGGCCCAGCCGAGGTGAACTTGGATGACAGCGCCATGTCTGCACGATGACCGGTTTCGCCGTGCACGCGATGGCAAATATGGCGTCGGCAGCGCAGCCGTGCGCAATCCTGTTGCGCAAGATAGCGCCTAAGCTGCAATACATGCCAGAGCATGTCCCAGACAGAGTAGATCGTGCCATCGTGGCGAAGCTGCAGCGCGACGGCCGCATCGCGAACGTAGATCTGGCGGACGCCGTCTCGCTGTCACCCTCGGCATGCCTGCGACGCGTGAAGGCGCTGGAGGCCAGCGGCATCGTCGCCGGTTACCGAGCCGAAGTCAGCAGGCTGCGGGCCGGGCTCGGCCTGACCGTCTTCATTGGCCTGAAAGTCGAAGGACACTCCCAGGAGACTTCGTCCCGGATCGAGCAGGCACTGCTGGCGATTCCCGCAGTAGTCGCCTGCTACCTGGTCTCCGGGACCAGTGACTTTCTGGTCGAGGCTGCCGTCCCCGATCTCGCCGGGTACGAGCAGCTGCTGCTCAGCCAGATCCTGACGATCCCGTCGGTCGTCGAAGCGCAGAGCACCTTCGCCATCCGGACCATCCTCAGCCGCGGCCCGCTGCCACTAGACCACTGGCGCTAGCCCTGCACGGCTCACCTGACATCGCCGAGGCGGCTCGGTTCAGAGCCGCCGGTAGCCTTTCCAGCTTGGCTAGGTGTCACTGCGCTGGTTCTACGTGCACATCATCAGGGAGCACGCCCGGCACATCGGGCCCGCCGACATCCTCCGGGAGCAAATCGACGGCGCAACCGGCGACTGAGTTCGTTCGCACTGCGGCGCTGTTTTACAGGGGCTTGTTGCTCCGGTGCCCGGCCGCGGCCTGACGCCTTTCAGCCCAGACTTGCCGATCGCGGCTGACCATCATCGTGCCAAGCCGGCGACGGCGTCCCTGCCCGCCACAGGAATTGCACCTCCGGTGGCTCCACCCGAACAGGAACCCCGAGTGGCTGCCCGTGCCCCTGCACGCGCGGCAGTTGTAATGCGGATGCAACTGGAGCGAGACAAGGTAACCAACAACGATAACGGCCCAGCCGACCACGACAAATGCGAGATAGAACGGAGCAAGCAGGACTGACAGGACTATTGCCCCAGCAAGTATTAACAGCCGGTTGAACATATGCAGAGAGTGACACACATGCTTGAATTCTGTAGGCAATAACCGCAATAACACGTCATAGCCGAATGGAAAGGAAGTCGGCTCCCGCAGCCGACTCGCGGATCCAGGTGTTGGGGGCGCTATCCGAACCATTGCGCCGCGGCCTCGATGGTGCCACGGGCGCCGTTCTGCTCGGTTTCGCCGCCGCTCTGGCTCCTGGCAGCACCTGAGAACCCGCTCGAGATCAGACGGGATAGGACTTGCCAGCAGTCT
>DASXMP010000139.1:0-8015 GCA_036495585.1 Streptosporangiaceae bacterium | reverse complement strand
ACCCCGGCTCGCCGAGTTAGGAGAACACCCGCACGTAGCTGACCAGGACGCTGCCCGGGATGCCCAGCGTGTTCTCACCGGACGCACTGACATCATCGAAGACCAGGTAAGCGGGCTTACCGGTGATGTAGCTGCCCGCGGCGGTGGTGTACAGCCTGCCGTTGTAGTAGGTCCGGATGGCGTCATTGCTGAATGCGATGTCGACCGTGTTCCAGCCTGGCCTGACATTCGGCCCGGTGACGGTGAGCGGCAGGGCATTCGCGTAGAGCGGCCGGTACGTCGTGTACTGGCTGTTGTAGGTCGGGTCGGATGGGTCGCTGGAGCCGTAGTGGTAGGTGACCGCGCTCACGCCGTAACTGGACTCCACCGCGTCCATCTCGCCGTCCGTCGGCCAGTTGGGTCCATACATCCACATCGCCGCCCAGTCCGCGATCTGGCTCGGCGATCCAGGGATTGCCGACAGGTAGATGCGCGCCTCGATGACCCCGGATGTTGTCGCGAAGAGGTCCGGCGACTGGATCACAGCGCAATTGCCGTCGGCACCGGTGGTGTGCAACGCGATGGCGGAGGTGCGGAGCCGTACCTGCGAGACGGTGCAACTCCAGCCGCCCGGGCTGTTCGTCGGGAACCGCCAGCCGTACAACTGCGCCGGACTGAAGGTCTGCGTCAGCACGTGATGGCCCGGCACGCCGTCGGGCCGGACCTTGCTTGCCGAGTTGGCTGTGTTTGCCGAACTGCCCGTGCCCGCGCTGGCGGCGGCAGAGCCGACGAGTGCGGTGAGCACCGTGAGGCTCGCAACTGCTGCCATGGCACCGGCGATGAACTTGTGACTATTTAACATAGTCACGTCAGGATATGGTCATTCGTGGCCAACTTCAAGCTTCGATGAGCTCGGTCGCGCGGATGGCGGCGGCGATGGCAGCGGAGTTGCCGGTTCTGGCGTACACCTCGATCGCCGTGTCGGCGAACTTGATCACGTGCTCATCGCCGTGCTCAACAGCGCGGCCGAAGGTCTCCTCGGCGATCACCGGCCGCGACGCCGGCTCAGCAATCTGTTCCTGCTCGGCCGTGACGGCAGGCACGCCGCCGGCCGCCGGGGCGTAGACCGCCATCAGCGCGCTGCTTGCCGCCCAGGCGGCCGCCAGGCTGGACGCCCACGCCTGCTCGTCGAGCACGGGCAGGGTCCGGAGGATGGCGTTCGGCGCCGTGGCGGAGTGGACCAGCATGATCCCGTTACCGTGCCCGTAGGTCAGGTAGCCGATGACCGCAGCGTCGACCAGCTCAGTGAGCGCTGCGCGGATCTGCTCCGGCTGCGCGGGCACGGCCAGCGCGCCTGCGCCGCTCAGCGTCTCCGGCCACCCGGGCAGGCTGTCCAGCCGCGACAGCCGGTCCCGGAAGCCGCCCTCCTGCTGCCGGATGCGCGGTACCGCGGCCAGCAGGTCGCGCATCGACGCTGCCCGCGCGCGGCCAGCCTGCGCGGCGGCGGCTGCGGTCGCGTGGCCCGCGGGCAGGGTCTGCCAGCGTGCCGCCCAGTACGCCAGGCCGTGCGCCAGCTCAGTAAGCCGGACTTCGTCCACTCCGTCGGCCTGCAGCGTCCGGACCGCATGCCCGACCCGGATCACCCCGTGCGTAGCCGACGCAACCACGCCGGGCAGCAGGCGCGGCCACCACTCGTTCAGGACCTCGGGCCAGGGCCGCCGGGTCAGCTCGGCGTGGAAGTACCCAGTCCAGTCCGCCACGCGGCGCGGATCGCCGAGTGCCGGCCGCCAGTCCGTCCCGATCGGACCCGTACCGCGCGGAAATTCCTCCAGCCGCCGGACGTAGCCGTCCAGCCAGGCGGGGATCTGGTCGGTCTGGCCATGCCGGGCCATCGCCTCGGTGGCCATCGGGCCGTGGTTCGACAGCCAGCCCTGGAATTCGGGTCCGGTCCGGTGGAGCCGTTCGTAGGCCTCGTCCAGTGTGCCGGCTGCGTCCGCCGTCATCGCGCGCCCCTCTCTGCGCTCGCCGTCGCTCCCTGTTGGCTGGCCCGGGCTAGCCGGGCTGCGGGCCCGTCGCGACCGGTCGCGCCGGGTCAGCGATCCAGGCCGACCACGAGCCCACGTAGAGCGCTGCCGGTATCCCAGCGAGTTCCAGCGCCAGGATCTCGTGCGCGGCCGTCACACCCGAGCCGCAGTACGCCCCGACCGGCATGCCAGCGCTCGCGCCGAGGTCGGCGAATCGGGCCTGCAGCTCAGCCGGGGGCCGGAACACTCCGCTACCCAGAACATTCTCCGCCGTCGGCGCGCTGACCGCGCCGGGAATATGACCGGCCACCCGGTCGACCGGCTCCGTCTCGCCCCGGTACCTGGCCGGCGCCCGAGCATCCAGCAGCACTCCCGCCCTGGCCATGTCAGCAGCCGCGGCGGCATCCAGCACCGGCAGGCCGCCAGGCACCGCGGCGAAGTCGCCAGGCTCTCCCTTCACGTCTTCGGTACTGATCGGCAGTTCCGCGGCCGCCCACGCCCGAAAGCCGCCGTCGAGCACCCAGACCCGACCGTGACCGTGGTAGCGGAGCAGCCACCACGCCCGGGCAGCGACCGTGGCATCCGCGTCGTCGTAGACCACCACGTCTGCGTCCCCGCGAACGCCCGCCTCCCGCATCGCGGTCTCGAAGGCCGCCGTTGACGGCAGCGGGTGCCGCCCGTCACTCCCCGGCGGCCCGGCAAGCTGGCTGTCCAGGTCCACGTACACCGCGCCCGGCACGTGGCCCGCGCGGTAACTCTCGATCCCCGGCGGACCGCCAAGTCGCCAGCGCACATCAAGTACGACCGGCGCGGTGGCCCCGCCGGCTCCGGCTAGCCCATCTGCGAGCTCGCCGATGCCCATCAGCGGCCCGCTCTCACTCCGTCCCACTGCTGCCCTTCCTTTCCCGCCGAACTTCCGTCGCCGACGACAGAATTCCGCCGGGATCCTGCGATTCAGCCGCTCTGGTCGCTTAACGACGAGAGTGCCGGAAGGCTCCCTGATTCGCCGCAGCTATTCTGTGGATAACCACCTTAATCCTGTGCATAACTGACCGAGGACCGGTGGGGTTCCCTTTGGCGCCTGTGGATAAACCAGCCATCACGATCCGGCGGTCGCAGTCAGCAATGGCACCCGCTGGTCACTGGCGGCCAGCGATCCGTGCATGCCCACAAGCGCCGACTCGCGCGGCTCCGTGACTGTCGCCACCACTGCCGAGTCATCGCGGGGAGTCGCGATCACATCGCCGATCCGGGCCGCGTGGCTCGGATCGAGCGGACCGAACCAGCCGGCCTCGACTGCCTCTTCCCGGAGGGCAACCCAGAACCGGTCCTGCAGCACCTCCCGCCAGGCAGCCAGCACGTCGCTGCTCGCGCCTGGGCGAGCGTACACATGCCGGGCGCGCGGCTCGCCGCCAAGGAGCGCCACGCCATCGCGCAGCCCGGGCAGCTGGTCTGCGTCCACCCTCCGCTCGGGCGGCACATCGACCATCCCGTGGTCGGCGGTAACGTGCAGCAGGGTGCCAGCGGGCAGCGCGCCCGCCAGCTGCTCAGCCAGCCGGTCGATATGCGCGAGCTGGTACCGCCATGCGGGCGAGGTGCAGCCCCACGCGTGCCCGGTCGCATCCAGGTCCCCGGTGTAGACCATCGCCAGGGCGCGGGGCTGCTCCGCAATCGCAGCAGCCGTGCGCGCGACGAGCGCGCCCGGTGTGCCTGCGGACCGGTAGTCGGCACCGCGCATGGCCGCGACGGAGAGACCGGTGTCGCGCAGGGCCCGCGCGGCGACGCGCAGTGGCGCAAGCCCTGCCGCCGCCGCGCGCTCGAAGATCGTCTCCCTCGGCTGCCAGGCGACCGGCTGCACGCTGTCGTCCCAGCGCAATGCGTTGAGCAGCCGGCCGGTCGCCGGGTTCCGGACCTGATAGCCGAGCAGGCCATGCTGACCGGGCGGGCGTCCAGTGCCAAGGGAGCCAAGGCTGGTCGCGGTCGTCGACGGGAACCCGGCCTCCAGCCAGCAGCCGGCCTCCAGCAAGCTGGCCAGGAACGGCGCCGCTGACCGGTGGCGGCGCAGCAGCTCCCAGCCCAGGCCGTCGACGACCAGGAGACAGGCGCGGGCACAGGCAGGCAGCCCGACCGAGTTCACCGCTGCGGGCACGCCAAGCGAGGCCAGCAATGACTCGCTCAGGTCCGCCAGCGTGCCGCGCCCGTAGGCGGGCGCGGGATTCTCAGCTTCCGTCACGGACGGCTGGTCGCCTCGGTCAGCGCCTTAGCGAACGCCACCACCTGCTGAACCGCCTCAGCCCCATCGGCTGCCTCGCTGACCCGGACGGTCAGGTCGTCGGCAGTGATTGTCCCGGTGAACCCGTGGTCGGCGTCGCAGTTCTCGTCACCGCAGTGCGCGGGCTCGATCTCGATATGCGACAGGACGTTCCAGCCAATTGTCAGCACGACTTCGCTGGGCATGGTCACGCCCGGCAGGTAGGAGGCCGGATCGGGAATCGCCCTGGTGAGCGCGACCGAGGAGATCCGCGAGTGCCGGACCGCCTCGGTGCTGGTCTCCGCCTGCGGCCGGGATTCTGGCTCGGCGTCGTCGGCCGGGTACTCGTCGGTGTGGGAGTAGACCAGTCGGGTTGGAGTCAGCGCCATCACGGTCACGTGCCGGCGGACCTCCATGCCCGGATCGAAGTGGGCATCGTGGTGCACGACATAGGAGACCACGGACTCCGAACCCACCGCGGAGGCCACCGCGTCATAGACCAGGCCGGGGTAATAGCCACTTCGCTCGATCGCGGACTGGAGCCCGCCGGAAGCCGCCTTCGTATCGCTCATTCCCCCATCCTGCACTGCCGGCGGCCCTGCGTTCACCTCGTGCAGACTTTCCGGCCCGCTTGGGCTGGTACCGACGCCCGGGCAGGTGCTTCATTACCGAGGAGCTGTCACAGCGACCGCATCAGGTTCTCGCGGTCCCCGGCTCACCCCGACCACTTGACAATGTAGTGAGTCATCACTAGCTTACTGAGCATGACCGAGACCAAGCAGAGGATGTCCGCGGCGGAACGCCGTGAGCTAGTCCTCGACGCCGCGGTCGCCGAGTTCGCCGTACATGGCATGGCGGGCACCTCGACCGAGGACGTCGCCCGGCGAGCCGGGATCAGCCAGCCGTACCTGTTCCGTCTGTTCCCCACCAAGAAGGCGCTGTTCGTGGAGCTGGTGAACCGGTGCTTCCGCCGGGTCCAGGACACTTGCATCGCCGCGGCGGGAGACCGCACCGGCCAGGAGGCGCTGATGGCGATGGCTGACGCCTACGAGCGGCTCCTCGAGGACCGGACGCTACTCCTGCTGCAGATGCAGGCGTACGCCGCGTGCGACGATCCCGAGATCCGGGCCGTGACCCGGGACGGGTTCAAGAAGCTGTGGGAGACGACCGAGCGGTTGACCGGGCTGCCGTTCCAGACCGTGGTGGACTTCTTCGCCGTCGGCATGCTGATGAACGTCGCAGCCGCGATGGACCTGCCCACCGTCGACGAGCGGTGGACCAGCTGGTGCCCCAAGAAATCGCCAGCGTGATCCCTGCCAGCTCCCGATATTTTTTTTAAGCCAAGAAGTTAGTGACTACTCACTGCCTAGGAGGAAGATCATGAAGGCGAATAGCCGCACCGTATGGACCTTCGCCGTGACGTCGGCCGCCTTGTTCATGGCGTCGCTCGACAACCTGGTGGTGACCACTGCGCTGCCCTCGATCAGGGACCATCTGCACGCGTCGCTCCAGGGGCTGCAATGGACGGTCAACGCCTACACCCTCACTTTCGCGGTGCTGCTGCTCACCGGCGCCACGCTCGGCGAGCGGTACGGCCGGCGCCGGATGTTCGTGATCGGCCTCAGCCTGTTCACCGCCGGGTCGGCCGCCGCTGCGCTCGCGCCCGGCATCGGGGCCCTGGTCGCCGCCCGCGCCGTGCAGGGCGTCGGGGCCGCCATCGTGATCCCGCTGACCCTCACGCTGCTGTCGGCTGCGGTCAGCCCGCAACGGCGCGGCCTGGCCCTCGGCGCCTGGGGTGCCGTTGGCGGGCTGGCCATCGCCATCGGCCCGCTGGTCGGCGGGGCCGTCGTCGAGGGCGCGTCCTGGCAGTGGATCTTCTGGCTGAACGTCCCGATCGGCATCGTGCTGCTGCCGATCGCCTGGGCACGGCTGACCGAGAGCCACGGCCCGGCCACCAGCCTGGATCTGCCCGGCCTAGTGCTAGCCAGCGTGGGCCTGCTCGGCATCGTGTTCGGTGTGGTCCGCGGCAATGACCATGGCTGGACCAGCGGCACCGTCCTGCTGCCCATGGTGATCGGCGCGCTGCTGGTCGCAGCGTTCATCGCCTGGGAACTGCGAGCCCCGCAGCCCATGCTGCCCATGCATCTGTTCCGCAGCCGCGGCTTCACCATGACCAACGCGGCCTCGCTGCTGATGTTCTTCGGAATGTTCGGCGCCATCTTCCTGCTCGCGCAGTTCCTGCAGGTCGTCCAGCACTACAGCCCGCTGGAAGCCGGGCTGCGGACCCTGCCCTGGACCGGGATGCCGGTACTGATCGCGCCGATAGCTGGTGTCTTGTCCGACCGCATCGGCGGCCGGCCGCTGCTGGCCACCGGGCTAGCCTTGCAGGCCATCGGGCTGGGCTGGCTGGCCGCGGTGACCAGCCCCACCGTCGCCTACACCGCGATGGTTCCGGCCTTCGTGATCGCCGGTGTCGGGATGTCGCTGTTCTTCGCGCCCGTCGCCAACGTCGTGCTCAGCTCGGTCCGCCGTGACCAGGAAGGTATCGCCTCCGGAGCAAACAACGCCATCCGCGAACTGGGCGGCGTGCTCGGGATCGCCGTCCTGGGCGCGGTGTTCTCCGCCCACGGGAGCTACCTCAGCGGCAGCGCGTTCGTCTCCGGCCTCGCCCCGGCGGTCTGGGTCGGCGCAGCAGCCGTGGCCGTGGCGGCGGCCGCCGCGCTGTTCCTGCCCCGGCTGCGCCGGCCTACGCCCGACAGCCCGGCGACCGAGCAGGCTCTCGAACTCGAGATGTCGCGCTAACAGAACGACCATCCATCCCTGCCGAACCAGGGCCCGGATCCTCGCGCTGGTTGCGAGGGCCGGGCCCCGGCGCGTCAACGCCGGACTCATGCCGGCGTTGGCGACAGACGTCCTCTGGCCGCATTTTCAGGTAGCAGGGCTGGAGGTTAGCCCGGCGAGAAACTTAAGCAAGAGTGGCCACACTCGGGCAAGTGCTTCCTGGTCAGCTGCGTAGCTAGGACCCGCCGCAGTGACGGCTGCGGGTGCATAGGGCTCGTACGGAACTAGCGATCCGATGAAGTGTCCGGCTCCTGGATTGGCGTACAGCGTATGGGTCCAGTGATCGTGATGGGCGTCGAGCAGCTGGAGGATGGCCTGGGCGTACCGGCATGAAACCCAGGTCTGGTCGGCCTCGGCGCAGTCCAGGAATACCGGGCCGTGTATCTGCTGGTCCGGGATGACCGCAGCCGGGTCGTCGGTCGGGCTGGGATCGTCGAATTCGCTGGTGTAAGGCAGCGGATGGCCATGCAGGGTCCAGGCGGGACCGGTGCAGCCGGGGTAGGAGCAGATGGCGACGTTACTGGGTACTGCGGCGACGACGGCATGCACGAGAGTCGGGTAGTGGACGCCGAGCAACTGGGCGGCCTCGCTGCCGCGGGAGACGCCGATCACCGCGATCCGGTTCGGGTCGACTCCGGGCTGGCGCGCCAGCCAGCGCAGTGCCTGGGCGAAGTAGTCGAGCGGGATCCTCGACAGGGTCGTCGGCAAACCGGCTGCGCCGAAGTAGGCCACGCCGAGAGCCGGATAGCCGTGGCCGGCCAGCAAGGCTGGCAGCAGGACGCCTGGCAGTCCGCCCTGTGAGCCGCCGATGACCAGGATGGCCGGGCGGCGGGTCGCCGTTGCGGCCGGATGCCAGAACTCGCCAATGAAGCCGTTGGCCTGCAGCGACTCGGTCTGATCGACGAGCGCCGAATGCGAGA
>DASXMP010000138.1:0-23584 GCA_036495585.1 Streptosporangiaceae bacterium | reverse complement strand
CGCGCGTCGACAGCAGCCACCACGTCATCAGGCACGTCACGGATCAGCATGTCAGTCATGAGCACCTCCGAGTGATATCCCATGATAGCATCGCCGGGCTGCGGTCAAACTACGGCCATGCAAGACATCCGCTCTTGCCGCGTGCAGCGCCTTGCGAATTACCTGAGCCGAGCAATGGGGTTGCCGACGGCGGATAGCGGCGGCATCTCCGCCGGCGGGTTCTCGGTCACCCACCAGTATTCAAGGGCTGACAGGAGGCCGTCGTCGACATAGAGAAGCAGCCCGCCGTCGAAACCGTCGCCATCGACGACTGCTTGGACTGGAACCCGTTGGAGAACGCGAGCACGCGGTGCGCCCGGTTCGACCACCAGATTGATAATCATGCCGTCCCGTTCAGCGGCGGCCTGCCGGGCCTGCTGACGAGGTTGGTCTACGCCGGGAAAGTCGACTGACAACAACCACTCCAAGATCGCGATCTCGGGCGCGTTCAGAACTCGTGCCACGGCGTCAGCCTGCTTTATCGCGCGGCATTGCGCCAGCGAGAGTCCGAAGGAAGCGCGCACTTCTGCCGCTCGTCGTCCGCACGCCCTTGGCTCAGTGGGTCGCCAGGTAGATGGTGGCCGATGTCGCATACACGAAGGCGCTGCCGCCCGGTGAGAAACCCTGCGCTCGGTACTCCTCCTGGTCCTCGATTTTGCAGTCCGGTTGACCTTCGGCGCGGAGTACAGATCCTCCGTCAACCCGACGGCAGGTCCAACCATCGGCTGTCGACTGGTCTAGGTCGCCGCCCCAAAGTCCGGCTGCGCGAACAAGCGTCACCCCTTCGCCGGACGGATATCCGATAAAGGGCGGGTCTCCTTGGTACCAGCTGTAGTCCTCGTCGTGCGTGCGCTTGATTCTTGCGCCGGTGTGAACGTCGAAGACTCCGACGCCGCTGTGAGAGCCGACGATGACCTGGTTCTCATCGACGAAGCCGACTGCCACCACGCCGCCGATGGCGACAGGGATCGCGCGCCACTGCTGCATGCCGCCACGGTAGCCGTCCTGCGCTACAGCGATGATCGATCCTGACCGGATCCGCTGCTCTACCGGCCCAAGGAAGCCGCCAGCATCCTCGGCATTCGGCCGCGACAAGCTGTACGACTTGATGCGTGCCGGCCGACTCGACTCGATCAAGGAAGGCGGCGCCCGGTTCGTCACCGCCGACGCCCTCCGTGCATATGTCTCCATGCTGGAAGTCGAATCGACTAAGGCCGCCTGATGGCGCGGCCGAAGCAATCAGCGCGCGGACGGTCGCGGTTTAATGGCGAAGGCACCATTTCCGGCCCCCGCAAGGACGGCCGATATGTCGGCGCGTTCTATGCCTCGACGACTGCGGGAACGAGGAAGCGGATCTACGTCTATGGCCGCACGCGCGAGGAAGTGCACGGCAAGCTCGTTGATGAGCAGGCCAAGGCCTCGCGCGGCGTCCCGGTCCCAGCGCAGTCGTGGAAGCTTGGGCCGTACCTGGATTACTGGCTGGAGCAGGTCATCAAGCCGAATCGCCGGCCTGCTACGTATGCGCTGTACGAGATGGTTGCCCGCCGCCACCTGATTCCGGGGCTGGGCAAGTACCCGTTGAGACGGCTGTCCGTACCGATCGTGCAGACGTTCCTGAACGGCCAGCTGCGAGCCGGGCGGTCCGTTCGGCTAGTGCAGGTCATGCGCCAGGTCCTCAGCGCCGCACTCGGCCGGCCGGTCCGGGAAGAACTCATCACCCGCAACGTCGCCCGGCTCGTCGAGCTGCCCGGCTGGGCGCCCAAGACCGTCCAGCCATGGTCGCCAGCGGAGGCTCTGCCGTTCCTGACCGAAGCGGCCGGCGACAACCTCTACCCGGCCTTTGCGCTGCTGCTGCTCTACGGCATGCGGCGCGGCGAAATGCTCGGGCTCCCGTGGCATGACATCGACCTAGACCGGGGACCCCTGCATGTCCGGCAGCAGCTCCAGCGCGTCAGCGGCGAGCTTCACATCGGCCCGGTGAAGACACGTGCTGGTGCCCGCGATCTTCCGTTGCTCGGTCTAGCCAGTGCTGCTCTAACTGCTCGGCGCACAGACCAGGATGTCGACCGCAGCCGGCTCGGGTCCGCTTGGCCGGATACCGGGCTCGTCTTCACGACCCGTACCGGCCGCCCGATCGAGCCGCGCAACCTAGTCCGGTCCTTCGCCCGGATCTGTGACGACAACAGCGTCCGCTAGATCCGCCTCCATGCCCTGCGTCACACGACAGCCTCGCTGCTCAAGGATCTGGGTGTCCCATCCCGCGATGCGCAGGTCATCCTCGGGCATTCGCACATCACCACCACGCAGCAGATCTACACGCACGTTGACGAAGCGGCCCGGCTGGACGCGATCACCAAACTGAACAGGCTGCTCGGCGGCACAGATGAGTGACCTACTGTGGTCAGGATTGGTGGTCAGCCGCCCGAAACGCCGCCCGACCGGGAAAGAAACGCCTGGTGGAGCTAAGGGGACTCGAACCCCTGACCCCCTGCTTGCAAAGCAGGTGCTCTTCCAACTGAGCTATAGCCCCTGGCACTTTGACCTGCACAAATGTACCGGCTGGTCAGCGCCGGGTGACATGCGCTCTGCTCTCTTCGGCTCCTGGTTCGGTTCCCAAAGTTGATCATGGCTGAGCAGGCACCAAGTGTCGCACTGATGATCCTATGGGACGACCGGCCAGGTGGACCACGTCGTCCGAGTGGTAGCACCCGGCGCTGGCCCAGAGGGTCCGTGGCAGGCAGCCTCCTGCCGTAGAAGGATCCGGCTGAGGCCCTTAAGGGAGCTTTGACGATGCACGCTCGTGCACTGGCACTCACGCGTTGACCAGTGACCGTGCCTGGACGCTACGAACTCACGTGTAGGCCGGGACCGGGTCGGCCAGGCGGTCTATCAAACTCATGGGCTGATCACTTGGGGGCAACCGGCGTCCTGGAAGTAAGCGCCTCTGAATCCGTTGTCTTCGTCGTCCTGGCACAACTCGTCCCAAGTCTGCGGGCCGGCTATCCCGTCGTGGTCGATGGGGCCGCCGTAGTAGCCGATTAGTTGAAATGCGTAAACGTCGCTTTCGGTGTCTGGCCCGTAGTACCCGTCGACAGTGAGCCGCTGGTTGGGGCCAGGCCTGCCGATGTCATAGAGGTCGTTCAGCAGGATCTGCAGATCGCGCACGCATTGCTCGTACGTGTCTTCGTCCCAGATGCCGAATTGGTCGGCCACGCACCCGGTGTATTCCGCAGCCTTCGGGTTGGTGGCGTGGCTGGGAGCGGAAACCGTCGTGGTGGCGGCGGATGCTTCAGTGGTGCTCAGGGTGAGTAAGCCTGCCGTGACAATCGCGATGCCGGTTATTGCGATGGTGCCGATTCTTGGTCTGGCCATCATGCTGCCTTTCGGAGAGTGGGTTCCTCGCAGGCAGCGTGGCTGGTGTCGCTATCACCCCGTCAGCATTTGATCATCACCAGATCGAGCCACTCGGTTCCCCCAGGTCAGCGGCCACGTTGACAGCTCGGTGAGGGAGACGTGGTCATAGGCCTGGCCGGTGCCCGGCAGTTAGCTTTCAACAGCCGCCGCCCGCACGCTCACCCGGCGCTGACCTCCCTGTCTAGACTGCCGGCTTCGGCACCGGCACTGGCGTGCGTTGCCCTGGCTGCGGCGGTGCGGGCTCTGCCAGCAAGGATGGCGGTGCGGCCGACGAGCATGGCGATGGACAGGAAGATGAGACTGTCGGTCAGCGCGCCTACGGTGATGTTGTTGCTCCCCATCCAACTGCCCAGCTGACGGCCGAAGACATGGTTGGCGCCGTAGGTGAAGTAGATGCGGCCAGCGGAGACTGCGATCCACACCGCGAAGTACGGCCAGCCGGCCCAGGAAACCGCGCGGCCCACCTTGCTGTCGTAGGAAACACGGAACAGCGACCCGGCAAGGGTGCCGAGAGCTACTCCTGCCGCCAGCCCGGCGACCTCGAGGAGCAGGCCGTGTCCAGACCAGGTACCGCCCTTGATGAAGAACGGGATGACAACCGCCCCGCCGACCACCGGGCGCAGCAGCCGCATGGGGGTGATCTGGCGGCGGCCGAGGTCGCTCACCAGCACCAGGGCCAGAATTACGAGGTTGAGGATCCAGACGCCGACGTCCATGAACGGTCCTAGGGATGTTTGATTTGCCGGTTCGGGCAGTTCGATTCAACCCGGCCGCGGGGTGACGGAAAAAGAGCGAAGAGTTCAACTATTGTTGAGCCACGCTCATTAATAGACTGTGTTTGTGATCGAGATGACCGAGCTGAGGGCCTTCCTGGCCGCGGCCGACGAGCTGCACTTCGGTCGGACAGCGGAACGCTTGCGTGTCTCACCGTCACGGGTTAGCCAACTGATCCGGCATCTCGAGTCGCGAGTCGGCGCGCCACTGTTCGAACGGAGCACTCGCCGAGTCGAGCTGACTCCTATTGGCGCGCACCTCTATGCAGATCTCACCCGGGTGTATGACGATCTCCATACATCGATACGGCGTGCCCAATCGGCCGCAAAGGGGCTGGCCGGCAAACTGACGGTTGGCTACATGACCCACTGCCAGGACACTGGGTTCACCCACTTGGTCGCGGAGTTCAAGGGCCGCTTCCCGGCGTGCGATGTCGGCACTATCGACGTCACCGGGACCGACTATCTCGATACCCTGCGGAGCGGCAGCGTCGACGTTCTCCTGGGCAGGTTCGGCGCGGAGACACTTCCGAGCGACCTCGTCCAGGGACCGGTGATGTCCCGCGAGGACTGGGTTGTCGGCGTCGCCGAAGGCCACCCGCTGGCCGAGCGCGACGTGGTGTCGGTAGAGGAACTCGCCGACCAGGCGATCTTCGGGGTGCCCGATCCGCTCACTGGCGAGTTGTTCAATCCGCTCTACCCGGACTGCACCCCGAAGGGCCGGCCCATTCTGCGCCGCGGTGTCGCCAGAACGTTCGCCGAAGTGCTGAGCCTGGTCGCGCGGGGTGAGAACGTCTTCCCGGCTGGCCTGTCGTTTTCTAGCTACTACCGCCACCCGCAGATCGTGTTCGTTCCCCTCCACGGCTGGCCGCCGGCGACTCGCACCCTGCTGTGGCGCGCGCACAGCAACACCGCACTAGTGACCGCATTCATCGAGACTGCGACAGCCGAGAGGTCAGCGGACCTGCCCAAGCTTGGCAACCCCGGCTACGGCGATTGGCCGGGCCCCCGGGCTATCGGGGCACGCTAGCGATCGCGGCAGGAGATCCCAGGGACGGCGGCAGGAGTTTCCAGCGACAAAGGTGCCTCAGCGCTTCGCCGGGCTACGCTCCAGGCGGGCCTGCGGCGGGATGCTGACAGTGGCGGGGGCGCTGCGACCAAGCAGGAGTTCGGCCAGATCAGCAATGCTCGGCAGCACGTCCGTTGCTCCGGCCCGGCGCAGCCGCGCAGCCGGATGAGGCCCGGTAAGCACTCCAGCTACTACGCCAGCTCCGGCCCTGCGTCCTGCTTCAACGCCAGCACCGGTGCTGTTCACCACGACAATCTGCCGGACATCGCCGGCACCAGCTCGCAGGAACGCGGTCAAGACCAGGTCAGGCGCGGGGAATCCCCGGGCGACGTCATCGACACTGAGGCTCACCGCGGGCAGCTTCCGGAGCCCGGCCGCGTCGAGCACCCGCTGCAGGATTCGCCGGGGCAAGCTCGTCAGCACGGCAACATCGCAACCAGCCGACAGCAGGTTCTCGACCGCAGGGCGCGCTCCAGGCACCGGCCGGATCACCGAGCGGGCGAGTCCATCGGCCAGCGACCGGTTGAAGGCGAGCTCCGCCGCTTGTGCCCGAGCCTCGTTGTCGGGGAAAAGGCCGCCGAGCACGTCGGCCGGGGCATGGCCCCGACCCTGGTGTACCTGGCTCATCCGCCGGGCGAAGGCGCTGGTGCCGCTCACCACGCCCTGCGTGGCGATGGCCTCCGCGTAGGCACGTTCTAGCAGTCCGTCATCCGCCACCAGTGTGCCGATCAGACCGCAGCACACCAGGGCGATCGCAGGCCTGTCGCTTGTGGCTTCCATCAGCACGCCACAGGCAGCCTATTCGTCCGAGGTCGTGGCCTCGGTCCACAGGTTGAGCTCAGCCCGGTCCGCCTGCACCTTCCGCCAGATAGCGAGCGCGCTGAGTCCGATCAAGGCGAGCACGAGCAGCTTCTTCACAGTCCGTATCCCTCCGGCATCAGGTGTTAGCAGAGACCGGACTGGCACGCCCGGGTCCGCTAAGCCGCCAAACAGCCTACAAGCTGGGCGGCCTCACCGTGGTCGCTGCACCCGACTGGAGTCCCAGACCGGTCCGGCCGCCTCGGAGACGACGCCGTCGGAGCCAAAGACCAGGAAGCGGTCAAACGACTTGGCGAACCACCGGTCGTGGGTCACCGCCAGCACCGTCCCGGCGTAGGACTCCAGGCCTTCCTGCAAGGCCTCCGCGCTGGCCAGGTCGAGGTTGTCGGTCGGCTCGTCCAGCAGCAGGAGGGTGCAGCCGGCGAGTTCCAGGAGCAGGATCTGCAGCCGGGCTTGCTGGCCGCCCGACAATGTGCCGAACGCCTGGCGGGCGCAGACGGTCAGCTCATAGCGCGATAGCGCGGACATGGCCTCGTTGATGAGCAGCGCATGCTCGGTCATGAGGATCTCGAGCGGAGTCCGGTCGACCAGGTCCGGCCGGGCATGCGTCTGGGCAAACATGCCCGGGACCACCCGCGCGCCGAGCCGGGCGGCGCCTTGGTGCGCGACCGTCTCGTCGCCCGCCAGCAGCCGCAGGAAGTGCGTCTTGCCTGAGCCGTTCGAGCCGAGCACGGCGACGCGCTCGCCGTACCAGACCTCGAGGTCGAACGCCTGCATCAGGCCGGTCAGCTCAAGGTTCTCGCAGATGACCGCCCGCTTGCCGGTGCGCCCACCGCGCAGGCGCATCCGCACGTTCTGCTCCCTGGGGGCCAGCTCGGGCGGCCCGGCCTCCTCGAATTTACGCAGCCTGGTGACGGCTGCCTGGTACCGGGACGCCATGTCGGAGTTGTAGGCAGCCTTCTGCTTGTACATCAGCATGAGCTGGCGCAGCTTCTCGTGCTCTTCGTCCCAGCGCCGGCGCAGTTCTTCCAGCCGCTCGTTGCGGTCCCGCCGGGCCTGCGCGTAGGTGCCGAATCCGCCGCCGTGCACCCAGACGTGCCGGTCCTCGACCGTGATGATGCGCTCGGCGCAGGCGGCGAGCAGCTCGCGGTCGTGGCTGACCAGCAGGACCGTCTTCGGGGTCGCTGCCAGCTGCTGCTCCAGCCAGATCTTGCCCGGCACGTCCAGGTAGTTGTCCGGCTCGTCCAGCAGCAGCACCTCTTCCCGGCCGCGGAGCAGGGACTCCAGCACCAGCCGCTTCTGCTCGCCGCCCGACAGCGTGGCGACTTCTCGCCACTGGCAACGCTCGTAACTGATCCCGAGTGCCGCGACGCAGCACGCGTCGAAGTGGACCTCGGCGTCATAGCCACCAGCGTCGCCCCAGTCGGCCAGGGCCGCGGCATAGCGCATCTGGGCTGGCTCGTCGTCCCGCTCCATCATCACGAGCTCGGCGGCATCGAGCCGCCGGGCCGCCTCCTGCACCCGGGCAGGCGCCACCGACAGCAACAGGTCACGCACCGTGCTCTGATCGCGGATCCCGCCAACGAACTGGCGCATCACCCCGAGCCCGCCGCTCGAGCTCACGGTGCCCGCCTGCGGGACCAGGTCGCCGGTTACCAGGCGCAGCAGGGTGGTCTTGCCAGCCCCATTCGGGCCAACCAGGGCCGCGACGGCGCCCTCGCCCACCCGGAAGGAAACATCGTCGAGCAGCACGCGACCATCGGGGAGGGTATGACTCAGGTGCGCCGCCTCCACGTGGCCCATCGGTAATTCTCCGTTCCCACTGCTGCTCGTAGTCCTGCCGACTGTTTCGCCAACCGGCGAGTATGCCTGACAATAGCTGGATGGACCCCCAGGGCTTCAACGAGAATTCCGGGCTCCGGGCCTCGGACGCCGACCGGGACACGGCAGCCGCAGTGATCAACAACGCCCTCGCTGAGGGACGGCTGACAGCCGATGAGCACTCTGAGCGGCTGGACGCCATCTACGGGGCGAAGACCCAGGCCGAGCTTGTGCCGCTGCTTGCCGATCTGCCCGGCAGTTCCGCCGTCCTTCCGGAGGCGCCGAGCACGCCCGCGCCGCGCGGCGTCGGCAGCCGGATCGTTGCGATCTTCGCCGGTGCCACCCGCAAGGGCTCCTGGCACCCCGATCCCGTCATCAACGTGGTCGCTATCTTCGGCGGTGTCGACCTGGACTTCCGCGACGCCGTACTGCCCGGCAGGGAAGTGATACTCCGCGCGACCGCGGTCCTCGGTGGCATTGACGTGATTGTCCCGCCGGAGATGCGGGTCGTCGACAATGGCATCGCCATCCTGGGTGGGCGAGATATAACCGGGAACGTCGCCGAGGCGGCCAGTCCCGATTCACCTGTGCTGCGGATCGAGGGCGCCTGCGTGCTTGGCGGCATCGACGTGAAGCGGAAGGCTCGCAAGGGCAAGGGCGCACGCGGGCGGAATTCGGTGACGATCAACATCCCCAGCGCCCTCGGCCGCGGCGGGATCCTCGACCAGGTCCGGGACCAGCGACGCCAGATCCACGACCAGGTCCGGGACCAGCGACGAGAGATCCACGACCAGGTCCGGGACCAGCGGCGGGAGATCCACGAGCAGATGCGAGAGCAGCACCGTCAGATGCGCCGCGGCTGGGCGGACGACGACAACTAACTCGCTGAGCCAAGGTCGGCCGGGCGTATCTCGGCGCGACGCCGCACCGGGTCTGCTAGCGCCTCTGCGAGTCGGCCGATGGCCAGCAAGTTGTGCCCGCTGACCACAGCATCACAATGGGGCCAGGCCGCGGCCATGCCCCCGGCCAGCGGTTGATACGCATCGCTCTTGGTGCGCGGGTTCATCCAGACGATCCGGAACGCCACCAGTGACAGCCGCTGCATTTCCTGGCTCACGACCGCCGGATCGCCGGTGTCCCAGCCATCGGAGATGATCAGCACCACGGCGCCGCGGGCCATTCCGCGCCGGCCGTAGCGGTCGTTGAACTCCTTCAGCGCTGCCCCGAGCTTTGTCCCGCCATGCCAGTCCGGCGCCGCGTCAGCGGCTCTGGCCAGCGCAACCGCTGGCGTCGAGCGGGCCAGCGCCGGCGTCAGGCGGGTCAGCCGGGTAGCGAAAGTGAAGACCTCAGCGCTCGCTCCGCCGGCCGCGGCGTAGAGGAGCTGGATCATCGCCCGGGCGTAGGGCTCCATCGAGCCGGAGATGTCACACAAGACGACGAGCCGCCGCGGCCGTCGGGCAGGCACTTGCCCGATGAGCTCGAAGGCGTGCCCGCCGGTCCGGCGGGCCTGCCGCAGCGTGGATCGCATGTCCGTGCGCTGCCCGCCCTGCCTGCGGCGGCGACGCCGCGACCGCCGTGCCGGTACCGCCAGCGTGAGCCGCCGCATGGCCTGGGCGAGCTCGGCCAGCTCCGTTACGGATAGCTCAGCGAAGTCCGTACCGGCTAGCCGCTCGACCGGACTGCCAAGGTAGGGCCGCGCTACCTCATCCTCGATTTCCTCTTCGCTGGCATCGTCGCCATCCGCAACCGCGACGCTCTCCGCGTGCAGCCGGGCCGCGGCCGCCGCGTCGGCCAGCGCCGCGGGATGGGGCGGCCCGGGCGGCCCGGGCCTGGACATCCCGATCCGGCCGGGCAGGTCGATGCCCTCGGGCGCGCCGAAGACCTCGGTGAAGACCGCGCGCAGGACATCCGCCTGATCCTTGCTCGAAACCAGCGTCGCCAGCGCGCAGTCGAACAGTTCGCGCCTGGTGCTCGGCCGGACTACGGTTACCGCCGCCGCGAAACGCTGACTGCGGCCAGGACCGACAGGCAGGCCGGCCAGCCGGAGGGCCGCGCTGAACCGGGCGGCTACCTCGGCGAGGTCGTCAGGAACCAGTTGTATCGGCGTCGCCATCGTGGCTCACCACTGCCGCGAAGTCTGCAGTCCGGGCTAGCTGCAGGTCGTCGGCGTACTTCAGCACTGTGCCGAGGGTCTGCCTGGCGCTGGCGGCGTCCAGTTCGGCGGCACCGAGGACGCGCAGGGCGCTGGCCCAGCTAATCGCCTCGGCCACGCCCGGCGGCTTGGCCAGGTCCAGTTCGCGCAGCCGGGTCACGCCGCGGGCGACCTGGGCAGACAGCGCGACGCTCGCCTCCGGCACCCGCCGCCGGATGATCGCCGCCACCCGGCTCACGTCCGGATAGCTGATCCAGTGGTACAGGCACCGGCGCTTCAGCGCGTCGTGCAGGTCCCTGGTCCGGTTCGAGGTCAGCACCACCACCGGCGGGTAGGCGGCCTGACGGGTCCCGAGTTCGGGGATGGTGATCGCCGACTCGGCGAGCAGCTCGAACAGGAACGCCTCGAACTCGTCGTCGCCGCGGTCTACCTCGTCGATCAGCAATACGGCCGGCCGCGGCCCGGGGTGGTCGAGCGCAGCCAGCAGCGGACGTTCCAGCAGGTACTCGTCGCCGAACAGGTCTGCTTCGCGAGGCGACTCGCCGCGCGCCTCGGCCAGCCGGATGGCCAGCAACTGGCGGGGGTAGTTCCACTCATACAGCGCCTCGGCCGAGGTCAGGCCCTCGTAGCACTGGAGCCGGATCAGCGGGGTTTCCAGCACCTCGGCGAGCGCTTTGGCCGCCTCGGTCTTGCCCACGCCAGGCTCGCCTTCCAGCAAGATCGGCTGGCTCATCCTGGCCGCCAGGAACAAGGCGGTGCCGAGCGGCTCGTCCGCGAGGTACCCGATCTTGTCGAGCGCTTTCATCAGGCTCGGCACATCGGGGAGCCGACCGGCGAGATCGTTCATATCCGCATCATCTGACACGCGCAACCTTATCCGACCGCCAGATCGGACCGGAGTGGCCGGCCCTGGACGGCCCGCCACACCGCGGCCGGAGTGAGCGGCATGTCAGCGTGCTCCACGCCGAACGGCGCGAGCGCGTCCAGGACCGAGTTGACGACCGCGGCCGGGGAGCCGACGGTCGCCGACTCGCCGATGCCCTTGGCCCCGATCGGGTGGTGCGGTGACGGCGTCACGGTGGCGCCGAGCTCGTACGACGGGCACTCCAGTGCGGTGGGCAGCAAGTAGTCCATGAACGAGCCGGCCAGGCAGTTCCCGGCCTCGTCGAACATGATCGACTGCATCAGCGCCATCCCGATCCCGTCGGCCAGGCCGCGGTGCACCTGACCCTCGACGATCATGGGGTTGATGCGCACGCCGCAGTCGTCCACCGCGATGAAGCGGCGCACGCTAACCTCGCCGGTGCCAGGATCCACATCGGTCACGCAGATGTAGGCACCAAACGGAAACGTGAGATTCGGCGGGTTGTAGACCGCCGAGGCGTCCAGGTGACCTTCTACTCCGTCGGGCAGCTCGAGCGTCGAGTGCGCTGCCATCGCGATCTCGGCGATCCCAGCGCCCTGCTCCGGGTCGCCGCGGACGTGCCACCGGCCGCCGGCCCAGTCCAGATCGTCGGCCGCCACCTCGAGCATGGCCGCGGCCACCAGGCGGGCTCGTTCCCGCACCTTACGGGCCGCGACGACGGCGGCTGCGCCAGAGACGGGCGTCGATCGCGACCCGTAGGTGCCAAGCCCGAACGGCGTCCGGTCGGTGTCGCCGTGGACCACCTCGACGTCGTCCGGGCTGAGCCCGAGCTCCTCCGCGACGATCTGCGCGAACGTGGTCTCGTGGCCCTGCCCCTGAGTCTGGACCGAAATGGCCAGCACGGCTTTGCCCGTCGGATGCACGCGCAGGTCGGCGCCGTCGGCCATGCCGAGGCCGAGAATGTCCATGTGGCTGCGCGGCCCTGCGCCGACACCCTCAGTAAAAAAGGACAGCCCGATGCCCATGTACTCGCCGCGCTCCCGGCGCTCCGCCTGCTCGCGCCGCAGCTCGTCGTAGCCCGCCATCTCCATCGCCAGCGACAGCGCGCGCGGGTAATCGCCGGAGTCGTACTGCCAGCCGGTCGGGCAGGTGTAGGGGAATTGCTCGGGCCGCAGCAGGTTGCGCATGCGCAGGTCCGCCGGGTCGGTGTGCAGGCGCCGGGCGAGCAGGTCGACGAGGCGCTCGACCAGGTAGACCGCTTCGGTGATACGGAACGAGCACGAGTAAGCGACCCCGCCCGGCGCCTTGGTCGTGTAGACGCCGGTCACCTCGCAGTAGGCCGCCTGCAGGTCGTAGGACCCGGTGAAGATGTGGAAGAACCCGGCTGGGTACTTGCTGGGCTGTGCGGTCGCGTTGAAGGCCCCGTGGTCGGCCAGCACCTTCGCCCGCAGGCCCAGGATCCGCCCGTCAGCGCTGGCCGCGATCTCTCCGTGCATGTGGTAATCGCGAGCGAACGTCGTGGACATCAGGTTCTCTGACCTGTCCTCCGTCCACTTCACCGGCCGCCCGACTGCCATCGCCGCGGCGATCGCGCAGATGTAGCCGGGGTAGATGGGCACCTTGTTGCCGAAGCCGCCGCCAAGGTCTGGAGAGATGACCCGGATCTTGTGCTCGGGGACGCCGGTCACCATCGCCAGCAGCGTCCGGTGGGCATGCGGCGCCTGGCTCGTGCCGTAGAGCGTGAGCTGGCCGGTAACGCTGCTGTAGTCGGCAACCATCCCGCAGGTCTCCAGCGGTGCAGGATGGGAACGGGGGTAGACAAGGTCGCAGTCCACCACCACATCTGCCGCCGCGAAGATCGCCTCAGTCGCCGTCATGTCGCCGGCGGTCCAGTCGAAGATGCGGTTGCTGTCCTTGCCGACCAAGTCGTCCCGGACGCGGGGCGCCTCCGGCGCCAGCGCGGTGTGGATATCGACGACCGGCGGTAGCGGCTCGTAGTCGACCATGATGAGCTCGAGCGCGTCCCTGGCTGAATACCGGTCGGTCGCGACCACGAACGCGATCTCCTGGCCCTGGAATCTCACCTTGTCGGTGGCCAGCACGGCCTGGACGTCTCCGGCCATCGTGGGCATCCAGGCCAGGCCCTTGTCGGCCAGATCCGCGCCGGTCAGTACGGCCGCCACGTGCGGGTGCGCGCGGGCCGCTGACGCGTCTACCGAGACGATCCGGGCGTGCGCTACTGGGCTGCGCAGGATGGCGCCGTAGAGCATGCCGGGCAGGGCAATGTCATCGACGTAGGTGCCCAGCCCGCGGATGAACCGCGCGTCCTCCTTGCGCGGGTAGGCGCCGTACGCGGTCATGATGCTCCGTCCTAGACAGCGGGATCCGCAGCGGGCGGCGGCGGTGCCGGCGCCCGGGCCGCCCATCGGATCGAGCGGACGATGTTCTCATAGCCAGTGCACCGGCAGATCTGGCCGGAGATCGCTTCGCGGATCTCAGCCTCGGTCGGGTCCGGATTATGGTCAAGCAGCCACCGGGCAGTCAGCATCATGCCCGGCGTGCAGAAGCCGCACTGCAGTCCGTGACACGCCGCGAAGCCTTGTTGTACCGGATCAAGCAGGCCGCCGCGGCTCAGGCCTTCGACCGTCAGGATCCGCCTGCCCGCCGCCATCACCGCGAGGAAGGTGCACGACTTCACCGGCGTCTCGTCCAGCCACACCACGCAGGCGCCGCAGTTCGAGGTATCACAGCCCCAGTGCGAGCCGGTCAGGCCAAGGTCGTCCCGCAAGAAGTGGATGAGCAGCAGCCGCGGCTCCACCTCCCGGGTGTAACCGACGCCGTTGACGGTCAGGCTCAGTTTCATCGCGCTGGCCCGCCGCAGGGCCCGGCCCTGCCGCATCGCCCGGACCCGCCGCATCGCCCGAGCCTGTGGGAGCGCCCGGCGCCGTTGGAGCGCTCGGCCCTGTTGCAGCGCCCGGATTGTCGGGTATGCGAGGCACCACGCTCACTTACCACCGATTTCAGCGGAACAAAAGGCTCACCATCGGCGAAAGCATCGCTGAAATCGGTGGTAAGTCGCTGAGTCTCATACGCGGCAGGCGGGCGTTTCACGACAAGCCCGGTTTCACGACGAGCCCGGTTTCACGACAAACATCGGCTCACGTGCAGGCAGCGGGCTCACGAGACCGACCCGCCGGCCCGCTCGATCGCCTGGCGCAGGGCGCGGATGGTGAGTTCGCTGGCCAGATGCCGCTTGTAGTCGGCCGGTCCGCGCTGGTCCGACATGGGACGGCAATGCTCAGCCGCGATCTGGCCGGCCCGTTCCAGGCTGGCCTGGTCGGCCGGTTGGCCGCGCAGGTACTCCTCGGCTTCCATGGCTGCGAAATGCGCAGCGCCCACGGCGCTCAGGCCGATCCCGACGTCGGCCAGGGAGTTGCCGTCCAGCCAAACCACCGCCGCCGCGGCGCCGACCGGCCAGTCACCAGTCCGGCGTTTCACCTTGCGGAAGGCGCTGCCGCACCCCGGCCGGACCGGTATCCGGATCTCGGTCAGCATCTCGGCCGGCCCGACGGTTGTCTCATAAGGGCCGGTATGAAACTCGCGGGCGGAAACCTCCCGGACGCCTGCCAGGCCCTGAATGACCATTGTGCCCTTCAGCGCGGCGAATGCCGCTGACAGGTCCTCCGACGGGTCCGCCTGGCACAGAGAACCGCCTATTGTGCCCCAGTTACGTACGATTGGGTCGGCTATCACGCGTTCGGCGTCCTGCAGAATCTTGAACTGCTGACCAACAATGGCAGACTCCAGTAGGTGCACGTGCCTGGTCAGGGTGCCGATCCGCAACTCATCTCCGGCTAGCTTGATAAAACAGAGGTTGGTGAGGCCGTTGATGTCGATCAGCACCTCGGGCTGTACGAGCCGCAGCTTCATCATGGGGATGAGACTGTGCCCGCCCGCCAGGATCCGCGCGTCCGGGCCATACCGGTCGAGCATCGCAAGGGCGTGCTCGACGCTCGCCGCCTGCTCGTACTCGACCTGTGCGGGGACCTGCATCTGTCCGTCTGCTCCTAGCCGACCCTGCCGATGACGCTCACCCAGCTCAACGCGTTCGTCCTGGTCGCGCGGCTCGGCTCGGTGACGGCGGCGGCCAGCGCCCTCGGCGTCAGCGAGCCGGCCGTATCCCAGGCACTGACCGCCCTGCGGCAGCACCTCGGCGACCAGCTGATCACCCGCGGACCAGCCGGCATGACCCTGACGCCCGGCGGCTCCCGGCTACTCGGCACCGCCTCCCAGATTGTCATGCTTGGCGCCGAGGCACAGTCGGCTGTCCGAGCCGCCCAGGGTGCTCCTGAGCAGCTTCGTGTTGTCGCCACGTCGGCGTTTGCGGAGTTCGTCGCCGGACCGCTCACAGAGGCGTTCACAAAGCGATTTCCGGGTTCGATTGACGTATCGACCGGCGTCGCGGTGTCCGGCGAGCAGCCGGTCCTGGTCGGCAACAGGCTGGCTGACCTGGCTGTCGGCTCCAGACCATCAGCCCACCACAGCATGCCGATCGTCAGTGAGCCCATCTTCAAGTACCGGCTGGTCGTCGTCGCCGCCCGCGAGGCACGCCTGCGCGGCCCGGCCAGGACGTGGCGCTGGCTCGTCGACCCAGACGGTGCCGATCCCGGCAGCGAGACCGGTCGCCTGCTTGCCCGCCTCGGCGTACCGGAGGCCAATATCGGCGTGTTCCCCAGCCAGACCGCTGCTTGGGCCGCCGCGGCCGATGGGGGAGGCGTGGCGCCCGCGATCGAGCACCTGGTGTCGCACCAGTTGCGGCGCGGTGCGCTGTCGATGGTGGAGGTTCCCGGCGTCCCGGCCGAGGCCTGCTGGTATGCAACCCTGCTGGAACGGCAGCACCGCAGCGCGGCCGCCAGTGCGCTGCGGCGGTTCCTGTCCACGCCCGAAGCCATGCAGCTGATGCGCTCGCCAGCGACGGGTGTCTCGCCATCCCGGTTCCGGCCGCCCGTGTACGTCACCATATGGAGCTAAAAGTCACTGGTTGCCCGACCTAATCGACCTCGCCTAGCCTGGCCACTTAAGCGACAGCTTATTGCTGCGTTGCGGCCCCGTTGCACGGGGGAGATTATCCATGTGCGCTAACGCAGATTGACTCAACCTTGGAGCGCGGGAAATGCGGATCGAATCCAGCGGCCACAGTAAGGGCAATCCACGGTTCTTTGAGCTGATTGAACACGCGCCCAAAACCGGAAAAAGCCCTACGGTGTGGGCATGGCCGGAACTCATCGACTATCTGAAGATCGCTGGCCAGCCGGTAGCAGGGCCCTGGCCACCACACCAGGAGCCGCGACCCGATCCCGACTACGAGGCCGGCCCGGTGGCGGTGCCTGACCCGCATCCAGCCGAGCCCGGCCAGCCCACCCCAGAGGAAAGGGCCTGATAGTTCCCGGCCCGACAGGAGGAAGCGCATGTACCCATCGCGGTTCCGCTACGAGGCGCCGCAGACGCTAGCCGAGGCTATCGGCTTGCTGCACGACGGCGGCGACTACGCCAAGGTGCTGGCCGGGGGCCAGAGCCTGATCCCGCTGATGAAGCTGCGCTTCGCCAGCCCGGAGCTGATCGTCGATATCAACAGCGTGCCGGGCCTGGACTATCACCGCGCGGAAGCGGACGGCACGTTGCGGATCGGCGCCCTGTGCCGTCATGCCGACCTGGAGCACTCCGAACTGCTAGCGGCGAGCCAGCCGACGATGGCGGCGGCTGCCCCGCTGATCGCCGACCCACTGGTCCGCAATCGCGGCACGCTGGTGGGGTCGATCTGCCACGCCGACCCGCAGGGCGACTGGGCGTCGGTGGTCCTGTCACTCGGCGGTTCCGTGATCGCACAGGGCCCGGCCGGCCGACGCTCGATCCCGGTGGCCGACTTCGTCACCGGGCCGTTCGAGAACACGCTGGAGCCGGACGAGATCGCGGTTGAGGCAGTCATCCCGCCGGCGAAGGGCCAGCGCACCGGTGGCTACCTGAAGCTAGAACGCCGCGTCGGCGACTTCGCCACCGTCGGCGTCGCGGTCTCGATCGAAATGTCCGGCACCGTGGTCAGCCGCGCGGGCATCGCGCTGACAGGAGTGGGGGGATCAACGATCTCGGCAGCCGAGGCAGCGCAGGCGCTGACCGGGCAGCCGCTGACCGCCGACTCCATCAGTGCGGCCGCGCGACTGGCCGCAGCGGCCGCGAAGCCGCGCACAGACCACCGCGGCAGCGCCGAGTACAAGCGGCACATGGTGTCCACGTTCGTGACCCGGATACTCACCCGCAGTGGCGAGCCAACCGAGAAGGCGGCCTGACATGACCACGCTGTACTCCGAACTCGGCGACGACGCCGCGGCCGGCGCGGTACCAGTGCGCCGGATCTCATTCACCATCAACGGGCAGCGGAAGGTCGCGGAAGTTGAGCCACGGCTGCTGCTGGCACACCTGATCCGCTACGGGCTCAGGCTGACCGGCACGCATACCGGCTGTGACACGACCAACTGTGGCGCATGCACCGTGCTGGTCGACGGCCGGCCGATGAAGTCCTGCACGATGCTCGCGGTGCAGGCGGACGGGCGGGAGGTCGAGACCGTGGAGGGCCTCGCCAGCGCCAGCGAGCTGCACCCTTTGCAAGAGGGCTTCCAGGAAGAGCACGGCCTGCAGTGCGGGTTCTGCACGCCCGGCATGATGATGGCGGCCAAAGGCCTGCTGGACCGGAACCCCGATCCCACCGAGGAAGACGTCCGGTGGGCGCTGTCTGGCAACCTCTGCCGCTGCACCGGCTACCAGAACATCGTGAAGTCAGTCCTCTGGGCCGCCGCCAAGCTGCGGTCGCAGGCTGGCGAGTAAGGGGGGAGGCGACATGACCACCCAGGCACTGGACGAGATCAAGATCGGCGGACTCGGCGCAAGCCGCAAGCGGGTCGAGGACAGCCGGTTCATCCGCGGCAAGGGCAACTACACCGACGACATCGTGCTACCCGGCATGCTGCACATGGAGATCCTGCGCAGCCCGCTTGCGCACGCGCGGATCAAGTCCATCGACGCCAGCAAGGCGTGGGACATCCCTGGCGTGCACCTGGTGCTGACCGGCGAGATGATGGCGACCCGCAACCTGGCCTGGATGCCCACGCTGTCCTACGACACCCAGGCCGTGCTGGCCACCGACAAGGTGCGGTTCCAGGGCCAGGAGGTCGCCTGTGTCATCGCCGACGACCCCTACATCGCCAAGGACGCGTGCGAGGCGATCGTCGTCGACTACGATCCGCTGCCCGCGATCGTCAGCCCGCAGCAGGCTGTCGCCGACGGCGCCCCGGTGATCCGCGATGACAAGGAAAACCAGCCGGACAACATCATCTACAACTGGGAGGTCGGCGACCGGGCGGGCACGGACCGCGCGTTCGAGCAGGCCGATCACGTATCCCAGCTAGAACTGCACTACCCGCGGTCGCATCCCTCCCCGATCGAGTGCTGCGGGTCCATCGCCGACTTCAACCGGGCCACGTCCAAGCTGACCGTCTACATGACCAGCCAGGCGCCGCACATCGTCCGCGCCGCCGTCGCAATGGTGGCCGAGCTGCCTGAGCACATGATCCGGATCATCTCCCCGGACATCGGCGGCGGGTTCGGCAACAAGGTGCCGATCTATCCCGGCTACGTGTGCTCGATCCTGGCCTCCATCCTGCTGGAGCGCCCGGTCAAGTGGATCGAGGACAAGACCGGCAACCTGATCTCCACGGGGTTCGCTCGCGACGTGTACCTCAAGGGCGAGATGGCGCTCAGCAAGGACGGCAAGATCCTTGGCGTCCGGATGCATACCGACGCCGACCACGGTGCGTTCTTCTCCGACGCGCAGCCGAGCAAATTCAAGATCGGCCTGATGCACTCGACGTTCGCCGCCTATGACGTGCCTGCGGCGCACCTGACCGCCCGCGGCATGTATACCAACAAGGCGCCCGGCGGGGTCGCATACCGCTGCTCCTTCCGCGTTACCGAGGCGATGTTCTTCCAGGAGCGGATGGTCGAGCAGGCCGCCCGGGACCTCGGCCTGGACCCGGCCGACTTCCGGCGGATGAACTTTGTCCGCGATGACCAGTTCCCGCACCGGACGCCGCTCGGCTTCCTCACCGACTCCGGCCAGTACGCCAAGTGCCTGGACGTCGGCCTGCAGGCAATCGGCTACGAGGACTTCCGCCGCCAGCAGGCCGAGGCGCGGTCACGCGGCAAGCTGCTGGGCCTTGGCATCTCCACCATGACCGAGCCGCTCGGCGCCGGCAACAGCCGGGAGTACGACATTCTCGGCATCAAGATGTTCGACTCGGCCGACCTCAAGGTTCACATGACCGGGAAGGCCATCGTCCGGACTGGTGCACGCGGGCAGGGTCAGGGACACGAGACGACGTGGGCGCAGATCGTCGCGCACGAACTCGGCATCCCGGCCGACGACATCGTGGTCGAGGAAGGCGACACCGACACCGCGCCGTTCGGCATGGGCACGTACGCATCCCGGAGCACCCCGGTGGCCGGGGCGGCGGTCGCGATGGCGGCCCGCAAGATCCGGGCTAAGGCGCGGAAGCTCGCAGCCCACCTGCTGGAGGTCTCGGAAGAAGACATCGACTGGGAGCTCGGCCGGTTCTATGTGCGCAGCGCCCCGGACCGCGGCGTCACCATCCAGGAGTGCGCGATCGCTGCGTACGCCAACATGCCCGACGGCATGGAGCCCGGCCTGGAGACCACGGCGTACTACGACCCGCCGAACCTGACCTGGCCTTTCGCCGTCTATATCGTGACGGTAGAGGTCGACCCGGCCACGGGCGTGTGGGACGTGCTCAAGACCGTGGCAGTCGACGACTGCGGTGTTCGGATCAACCCGATGATCGTCGAGGGCCAGATCATGGGCGGGCTGACTGAGGCCTACGCGATGGCCAGCATGCAATTCATCACCTTTGACGCCGACGGCAACTGCGTCGGCTCGAACTACATGGACTACATGCTGCCGACGGCGTGGGAGACGCCAGGCTTCGAGCTGCACAGCGAGGTCGTCACCCCGTGCCCGCACCATCCGATCGGCGCGAAGGGCATCGGCGAGTGCGCTGCCGTTGGCGGACCGGCCGCGTTCGTCAACGCAGTCATGGACGCGATCGCCGAGACCGGGGTTCGCAACATCGACATGCCCCTGCTGCCGGACCGCGTCTGGGAGGCGATCACCAACCGCCGGGACGTGTCCGGTATCCCGCCCGTGCGAACGGACGAGTAGCCATGGCGGCGGCCGAAAGCTGGGGCGTGCTGGAGGAGGCTGCGGCGCTAGCGCGGCGCGGCGAGCCGTTCGCGCTGGCGACCGTCGTCTGGCGCCAGGGCCCGTCGTCCAGCCAGCAAGGCTCGCGGGCGATCATCACCGCGGCCGGAGAGCTGCGCGGCTGGATCGGCGGCGCCTGCGCGGAGCCCACGGTTATCCGTGAGGCGAAGCACGTCATCGCGACCGGCTCGGCCCGCCTGCTGCTTCTCGGCAACGCTGACCAGTTCGGCCCGGTACCCGCCGATGGCGACGGCGTCCCGGACGGGATGACGATGGTTCCGATTTCCTGCCAGAGCGAGGGCGCCCTGGAGGTCTACATCGAGCCGGTGCTGCCCGTTCCGCACCTGGTCGTGGTCGGGCAGTCGCCCATGGCGCAAATGCTGGCTGACCTAGCCAGGACGCTGGGCTGGCACGCCGACCTGATCGCCGGCGCGGACTTCCGCAGCCAGCATGCGGACGCTCGGGCCATGGTCGTGGTCGCGACCCAGGGTCACGACGATGAGGGCGTACTCGAGCGCGCGGCCGCGGCGCGGCCGGCGTATCTCGGCCTGGTCGGCTCGCGCAAGCGCGGGGCGGCGGTCCTCGGTTACCTGGCCGACCGGGGCTTGCCCAGGGAGATGCTGGACCAGGTGCGGGTGCCGGCCGGACTGGATCTCGGCAGCACGACGCACGCCGAGATCGCGGTGGCGATCCTGGCGGAGCTCGTGCAGCTGCGTTCCTCGGCCAGTCTCCAGCCGGGCGGCGGCGACGCACACACGCCAGCTGCCGACGGTCAGGGCGAAGCAACCGACCCGGTCTGCGGAATGACGGTCACCGTCGCTGCGGACGCACTATCAGCCGAGCACGACGGGCTTACCTATTACTTCTGCTCGGCCGGCTGCAAGCACGCCTTCGAGCAGGATCCGGCCGCTTTCCTGGCCAGCGCGCACCAAGGAAACGAGAGCACATGCTGATCAGCAACAGCTTCGACGTGGGCCAGCCCGTCGACAAGGTCTGGCAGTTCTTCGACAACATTCCGCAGGTGGCGAGCTGCCTGCCCGGCACCGAGCTGACCGACGACCTCGGTAACAACAAGTACGCCGGGAAAGTCGCGGTCCGGATGGGCCCGGTGCGCCTGCAGTTCGCCGGCACCGCCGACATCACCGAGCGGGACGACGCGGCTAAGCGGATCGTGGTGAACGCGACCGGCGCCGAGGAAAAGGGGCGTGGCCAGGCCAGCATGGTCGTGACCGCGACGCTCGCCCGCAGCGGCCGCGGCACCCGTGTCGACGTAACGCAGGACCTGCAGCTCGCCGGCGCCGCTGCACAATACGGCCGTGGCATGATCTCCGACGTTACGTCGGTGCTGATGCGCGACTTCTCCGCCAACCTGCAGGATCGGATCGAGCGGATCGAGCGAGGCGAGTCGGCGGAGCAGATCGCAGCCGCCTCGGCTAGCCCGGCTCGCGGCTTCACCCTCGGCCTGCGGGCTGCGCTGATGGCGCTGACCCGCGTGTTCCGCAGGTTCTTCGTCCCTTACCAGCCGGCGCACTAGGAGGCAGCCGTGGTCTTGTGGTGGATCGCCAACGTGGTGCTCCTGGTAGTCGTGCTGCCATTCGTCATCTACCTGCTCAACCGGGTGCTCGCGGCACTTGAGCGCATCCGCGGCGCGACCAGCGACATCCTCAGCGGGGGCGTGGCGCTGATCGGCGAATTGGATGGCCTGCCGACTGCGCTGGCCACCACCGACACCACCATCCGGGAAGTCTCCGTCGGCGCCGTCAGGTACGCCGGATCCGTTGCCAAGCTCCTCGGCTGAGCAGGAAGGAACCCCCCATGCCAGCAGCCGCCTGGATGACCCTCATCGTGGCCGCACTCATCATCGCGTTCACGGCCGTCGGACTCATCCGCATCGTGTTCCACCTGCGGGCCATCCGCGCAACGCTCGCCAGCACCACCGGCGGGGTGCAGGCGATCGCCCAGCTCACCAGCACCGTGCCGGAGCGGCTGACGTCAGTCAACGCCAGCCTCAAGCCGGTCAGTGACTTCTGCGAGACGGTGTAGGGGAAGGGACGGCCTCAGCATGCACGCATTCAGCAGCTTCGGCTGGATCCTTGGCTACATCATCGGCGGCGTCCTGCTCGTCGTGGTGGTCGTCCTCGTCGTCTCGATCCTTGCGCTCGCGCGGGCAATCGGTTCCGAGGCCCCGAAGATTGACGGCGGGCTCCGCGCCGCGGTCCGCAACACTGCGCCGCTGGCCGCGCTCCGCACCACGATCGAGTACGCCACCACCATCATCGGCGGGCTGCAGCGCGGCCGCGCGAGGCTCGGAGGTTAGCAGCAGATGTCATCGAGTGAGCACACCTGGTGGGTCGTGACGATCATCGTTGGCTTCGTCGTCGTGCTAGCGGTCGCGGCGCTGCTGAGCCTGCTGATCTACTTCGTAAAGACCATTGACCGCCGCGTCGTGACAGTGCGCGACACGCTGAAAGAGGCGGTCGCCACCACCGCCGATGCGGCGCTGATACCGCAGGTTGCGGGCGGTGTTGAGGCGGTGCTGGCCGAAGGGCTCCAGCATCACCTGTTCCTCGGCCGGGTGCTCGGAAAGGTGAAGTCATGACGCCGCTGGTGATCCTCACGGTCATCGTGATCGCAGTGCTGATCGCGGGCCTGGCCTTCTACCTGTACTGGGCGGGCACGCTGCTGACCCGGATCGCTGGCAACCTGGAGGAGTCAGCTGAGCTTGTTCGCACGGTCGGCGACAACGCCAAGGTGATCGGACCGGCTGTTGATCACATCAACGAGACCGGGGGCGTGGTCGCCGGGGCCCTGCCGCTCCTGTACGGGATGGCCGAGCAGATCGTGGCCGGGGTTACGTACCAGCCCGTCCCTGCTCCGGCTGCCGGCGAGCCGCCGCTGGTTCCCGAGCCAGCTCGGCCGGCCTCGGGCACGCGCAGGTCCCGTCTCCTGGATTCGGTCGGCTTCGGCGACTAACCCGTCTTTGGTGCGCGGCCAGCAGTTAAGCCGATCAGCTAGTCGCTCTTCTTCGAGATGCCCGCCGAGTCGCCGTAGGCGATAGAGCTCCGGGCTGCTCTCCTGGCCGCCCAGGCGGACGCGAGGCGATCGAGCAGTCCGCCCTCGCTAGCCGACTTGCCCGGCGGCGGTTGCGGGACTCGATTCGGGAGCCGCTCACTGTCAATCACCGGTGCGCCAGTGAGGTGCATGATGGTCAATGGCACTCTGTCGTCCGCGGCCGGCGACCGGTGGAAACAGACGATCGTCGTTCCCAGGATCGCCGCCTCGGCCACATGATCGCGCGTGCCTTCCT
>DASXMP010000137.1:0-48564 GCA_036495585.1 Streptosporangiaceae bacterium | reverse complement strand
CCCCCCCGCCGCCCCCCGGCGGGCGCCCACGGCTCCTGGTCACCGCCTCGCTGGCTGCTGCCAGCGTCGTCGAGCTGGCGGCGATCACACCGCGAAGACCACCGTGACCGAGACGCTGAGCTGCTGGCTGCCCGGTGAGATGGGGACCGGGCTGCCGCTGGCGGCGGTCGCCGCGAGCGCGTTCTGCTCGATGGGCTGCGCGTTGCCGTCGTCGGAGATGCTGATCACCTGGCCTAGCGGCTCGCCGAGCGCCTTGGCGTACTGCCCCGCCTTGGTCCGAGCATCCCGGATCGCATGGGCACGCGCCGTCGCGAGCAGGGCACTGTCGTCGGTCAGGTCCAGGGAGACGCCGTCCACCGTCGCCGCGTTCCCGCCCGCCTGCACCGCGGCCTGGATTTGGCTGCCGGCCTGGCCGATGTGGTTCAGCGTCGCGGTGAGTGACTCCGAGACCCCGTAGCCCGTCACTGCCTGCGAGTTGTTGTAGGTGGGCTGGATGCTCAGGCCGGAGGTCTGGATGTCGGTGGCCGGCACACCGCGACTGCGCAGCGAGGCCGTGACCCGGCGGATGGCCTGGTTTGCCTGGGTCAGGGCCGAGTTCACGGTGCTGCCGTTGACCTGTACGCCCATCGACAAGATGAGCTGGTTCGGGGTTCCGGTCACCGTGCCCGTGCCGGTCACGGTAATGCGGGCCGCGGCGGTGGTGGCGGCGTCGGTCGTGGCGCGGTTCGTCGCTGCCCGGGCGGACGGGGTACCGCCAGGGCCGGAACCGCCGCGGCTCGTGCCGAGCGCGAACGCGCCGACGAGGAGTGCGGCGGTAGCGACTCCGATGGCTGCCGCCCGGAGGCCGGAATTGCTGAAGACGTTCATCGAGGGTGCTCCCTGCTCCCGCGGGGTGAGGTCTGTCTCCCCTGCGACGCAGCCGGACCGCGCGCGGTTCCCGATACAGAGGTGGCCGACGGTCTCGTTCCCTAAAAAGTTATCCGCGCACCCACGCCGGCGCCCATCGCCGTGCGGTACGCACAGACCGCGGCGGCGAGGTCTTCCACCGCGAGTCCGAGCGACTCGAAGATGGTGATCTGCTGCGGGCTAGTCCGGCCGGCGGCAGTGCGCAGGAGCAGCTCGCCGAGTTCAGCGCGGATGTGGTCCGGTGTCACCGCGCCGTCGGCGGCGGCGAGCAGGTAGTCGCCGGACTCGGCCAGCACCGAGTCGCGGCGATCGGCGAACAGGGCAGCTCCCGCCACGGTGGCGGTATCCAGCTCGCGCATGTGCGGCAGGCAGGCGCCGACCGCGTTGATGTGCGCGCCGGGCGCGATCCAGTCCCGGTCGAGCACAGGTTGCGCCGAACTCGTCGCTGTCACGATGATGCCGGCGTCGGCAACCGCCTCGTGCGCCGAGACGCAGGCGCGGATCGGTGCCCGGGTCCGTGCCGCCAGCTGCCCGGCAAAGGCGGCAGCCCTGTCCGGCGTGCGGCCAGCCACCCGGAACTCGCTCAGCGGTCGCGCCAGGTCAAGGGCCAGGATGTGCGCCCGCGCCTGTACCCCAGTGCCGATGACGGCGACGGTGTCCGCGTCCGGCCGCGCCAGCAGGTCCGTCGCCACTACCGAGACGGCTGCGGTTCGTATCTCCGTCACCGCGGAAGCATTCAGGAGCGCCAGCGGCTCGCCGGTCTGGCCGGCCGACAGCAGCACCACGCCCTGGTGCGTGTCCAGACCGATGGCCGGGTTCGCCGGAACGATGCAGATCGCCTTGAGTCCGTAGACCGGATCGCTGTCCGAGGTGCCCGCCTGGTGGGACGGCATCAGTGCCATCAGCCCGCTGGCGCCGTGGGGGCTGAGCACGGTGCGCAGTGGCTGCTGCGCCTGGCCGGACGCAAGAGCCATCAGCGAGCCGCGCATTGCCGCTGCGCATTCGGAATAGCCGAGCACGGCATGCACGTCGGCTGCCGACAGCACGAGCAGATCTGCCATGCGCCGCTCCCCTGCCGTGCTTAGTCGCAAGATCGTTTCATCGTAGTGAAGCCAGGGCAGCTCTGGGCGCCGGAACGTCACGACCACGCGGTGGCTGCGGCCCTGGCCGATGGCCTACCTGTCACGACCCCGGCCACCACGAGAACATCAGCCATGGCCCCGATCCTCGGCCGGCGACTGGTAACTACGAGGTGAACGCCGAGCCCGCGGCGGTGGAGGTTCGGTGAACCGGGCCCGAGGTACCGATTAGGGTCGTACCGTGACCGACGCTATCTCGCTAACCGTCAACGGCACTCAGTACCAGGTGCCGCCTGCGGCCGGACAGAGCCTGCTGGAGCTGCTACGCGACGGCCTCGGCATCACCGGGCCGAAGTTCGGCTGCGGCGAGGGCGCGTGCGGCGCCTGCACCGTGCTGATCGGCAGCCGGCCTGTCCAGGCTTGTCAGCTCGACGCGGCCGACGCGGCCGGACAGCGGATCACCACGGTCGAGGGCCTGGCCGAGGACGGCATCCTGCATCCCGTCCAGCAGGCCTGGCTGGAGACCGGCGCGATGCAGTGCGGCTACTGCACGCCGGGCTGGCTGACCGCCGCCGCATCGCTGCTGACTCGGGTCACGCAGCCCAGCGACGCCAGGATCGACGCCGAGTTCGCCGGTCACGTCTGCCGTTGCTGCACCTACGTGCGGATCCGCCAGGCAGTGCACCGGGCCGCCGAGCTGATGGAGCGCCCGGAACTATTGGAGCCGCTGCCGGCGCAGCAGCCAGGGCGCGGCGACGGCGCTGGCGGCCAGCTGGAGCAAGGTCAAGGCGAGGCAGCCCAGCGCGATCCGGCTGGGCTCGAATCGGCACCGCTCAAGTCGGCTCACCCGTGGGACCTGAACCGCCGCCAGCCGGGATCGTTCGCTGACGCGATGCCCGATGGGCTGATGACCGTCGTCGCTGAGGAGGGCGAGCCGGGGTTCGGCGGCCCGGATGATGCCTGGGTGCACGTTGGCGCCGACGGCCAGATCACGGCCTACACCGGCAAGGTGGAGGCCGGCCAGGGCACCAGGACCGCATTGTCCTTGCTGGTCGGCGAGGAACTGGCGGTCCCGCCGGGGTCGATCGCGCTGTCCATGGCCGACACTGATACCTCGCCGTTCGACCTGGGCACGTTCGGCAGCCGGTCGATGCCGCACGCGGCTCCGCCGCTCCGGGCCGCGGCCGCTGCCGCCCGGCGGATCCTGACAGAGACGGCGGCTGAGCGGTTCGGACTGCCAGCCGACGCACTGACCGCGGCCGACGGCATGATCGCCGGGCCGGACGGGGCGCCGAGCGCCAGCTACGGTGAGCTTGTCGCCGGCCAGCGTCGGGTCGAGCGGGTGCCCGCGGACGCGCCGGTGACCCCGGCCAGCCGGTGGCGGTCGGCTGGACATGCGGCCCGGGCGGCCGGTGGCACCGACGTCGTCACCGGCGCCAAGCGCTTCCCATCCGACCTGTGCGTCGACGGCATGCTGCACGGCTGCGTGCTGCGCCCGCCCTCGCACGGAGCGACCCTGCTGCACGCCGACACCAGCGCCGCGGCGGCGTTGCCGGACGTCACGGTGGTGACGGACGAGTCGTTTGTCGGAGTGACCGCGCCGGACCACCACGCAGCACGGGCCGCGCTGGCGGCGATCACAGCGGAGTGGGACGAGCTGTCGGGCCCGGCGATGACCGACCTGGAGGATTACCTCCGCGCGCATCCGGTCGAGGGCGAGGGATTCGCCAGCTCGTTCCGTCATGACAGCGGAGATGCCGACGCGGCCCTCGCGACCGGACCGGTGCGCCGCACCGCGCGGTATTCGGCTGCGTACGTGGCGCACGCGCCGATGGAGCCGCGCGCCGCGCTCGCCCGGTGGGATGACGGACAGCTGACGGTGTGGACAGGCACCTCGACGCCGTTCCGGGCCAGACGAGAGCTGGCCGCCGAGCTGAACGTCGCCGAGGACCGGGTGCACGTGATCGTGCCGGACTTCGGCGGTGGCTTCGGCGGGAAGCACGGCTCGGTGGTCGCAGCCGAGGCGGCGCGCCTTGCCCGGGCGACCGGGCGACCGGTGCGCGTGCAGTGGGCCCGAGCCGAGGAGTTCAGCGCCGCGTACTTGCGGCCGGCCGCGTTCATCGACGCGGCGGCCAGCGCGGATGCGGCTGGCGAGCTGACCGGCTGGTCCTTCGAGAACCTCAACTCCGGCGCAGTCGGGGTCATGACGCCGTATCGCGTGCCCAGTCAGCGGATCCGGTTCCAGCCCGCGGCCGCACCGCTGCCTCAGGGGTCATACCGGGCGCTCGCCGCGACCGCGAACAACTTCGCCCGCGAGTCACTGATGGATGAGATGGCCGCGGCCGTCGGAGCGGATCCGGTGGAGTTCCGGCTCCGGCATCTCGACGACGAGCGGCTCGCGGCGGTGCTCCGGGCGGCTGCGACGGACATCCGGACCGACGCGGCAAACGCGGGTGACGACCAGGCGGCGGGCGAGCGGACCGGGACGGGGATCGCCCTCGGCTTCGAGAAGGGCGGCCGGCTGGCCACGGCGGCGCGCGTCGCCGTCGCCGCGGACGGCACGCTGCGGCTGCTGCGGCTGGTCACCGCGGTCGACTGCGGCGCGGTCGTGCACCCGGACGGACTGGTCAACCAGGTCGAGGGCGCCGTCGTGATGGGTCTTGGACCCGCGCTGTTCGAGCAGATCGAGTTCGACGGCAGGCGGATCAGCAACGGCTCGATGACGGACTACCGCGTGCCGCGCCTCGCGGACGTTCCCGTTCGATGCAAGGTCATCCTGCTTGACCAGCCAGGCGAGCCGTCCGCGGGCGGTGGCGAGGCGCCGATCATCGCGGTCGCTCCCGCCATCGCGAACGCGATCTACGCGGCCTGCGGCGTCAGGCTGCGGTCGATGCCGCTAGTTCCGGCCGGCCGGGTTCCCGGCGGGGCCGCGCCGACACAGCACCTGATCAGCTGACTGCGACTCCCGGGCTGCGACCGTCTAACCGGGGATCATCTCCCGAAGTTCCAGGCGCCCGAGCTTTGCCATCGGGTGCTTGGCGGCGACGTCGATCGCCTCGGCAAGGTCCTTGCACTCGAGCACGTCGAACCCGGCGATCAGCTCCTTGGTCTCGGCGAACGGCCCGTCGGTCACGATGCGCTCGCCGCCGCGCACACGCACCGATGCGGCCTCGGTGACCGGCCGCAGCACGTGACCCATCAGCCGGACGCCGCGACCGTCCATCTCTTCCACCCAGGGCCCGACCGGCTCGGCTTCCGCGGCGGCGTCCGGCCCTGGCTCGCTCTCGACCATGACCAGCATCAGGTACTGCACGGTTCCTCCTCGTTCTCGCTGCGCGCTCCTTATCCGATAGGACGAAGCGCGGCGCACGGATCTGACGGCCGGCGCGATGCTGAGCCGAGGCTCGGCATGGCTCCGGGGCTCCGAGCCCGACTCAGAGCACCTTGCCGGGATTCATGATGCCGGCCGGATCAAGCGCGTTCTTGATCGCATGGTGCACCTCGAGGGACTCTGGGCTCAGCTCGTCGGCCAGCCAGCGGCGCTTGATCATGCCAACGCCGTGCTCCCCCGTCAGCGTGCCGCCGAGTTCCAGGGCGGCCCGGAAGATCTCGTCGGCGGCTGCCCAGACAGCGGCCGGCACCTCGGTCAGGCCGCGGTCGAACACGAAGACGGGATGCAGGTTGCCGTCGCCGGCGTGCGCAACCGTTGCGATCAGCACGCCATGGCGCTGCCCGGCAGCCTCAATCCGCGCCACCATGTCCGGCAAGCGCGTCCGCGGCACGCAGACGTCCTCGACCAGCGGCACACCGAGTCGCTCGGTCGCGGGGTAGGCCAGCCGGCGCAGGTCGAGCAACTGCCGCGACTCGGCTTCGGACGCGGACAGCTCCGCCATCGTGGCGCCTTCCTGGATGCACAGGGAGCGCATCAGCTCGGCGTTGCCGTCCGCCATCTCGCCGTCGTCCTGGGCGATCAGCAGTGCCTGCGCGTCGCCGAAGCCGGTGTTCTTCCAGTCGTCGATGGCGCGCAGCGTGGCTGAGTCCATCAGCTCCAGCAGGCTCGGCCGGATCCTGGCCGCGAGGATCGTGGTGACCGCCTGGGCCGCCGCGGCGAAGCTGCCGAACGCGGCCGCGATCGTGGTCGGGTACCTGGCCGGCCGTGGCCGCAGCCGCAGCGTGGCGGACGTAATGACGCCCAGGGTGCCTTCCGAGCCGACGAACAGCCCGGTCAGGTCGTATCCGGTCACGCCCTTCATGGTGCGTCGGCCGGTGCGCAGCACGCGCCCGCCGGCCAGCACGACCTCCAGTCCGAGCACCGAGTCGCGAGTCACGCCGTACTTCACACAGCGCAGGCCGCCGGCGTTCGTGGCCAGGTTCCCGCCGAGCGTGGCGGTCTCGTAACTCGACGGGTCCGGTGCGTACATCAGCCCGTGCTCGGCGGCGGCCCGGTCCAGGTCCGCGTTCACCACGCCGGCCTCGGCGACCGCGATTTCGTTGGCCGGGTCCAGCTCCCGGATCGAGGTCATCCTGGCAGTCGATAGCACCATGCAGCCGTCGGTCGCCGTGGCACCGCCGGCCAGGCTGGTGCCTCCGCCGCGTGGCACGACCGGAACCTGGTGCTGCTGCGCCCAGGCCAGGACAGCCGATACGTCTCCGCTGCTGCTCGCCAGCACGACGCAGCGCGGCGTGCCAGGGGCGAGCGCGGGCGTCTGGTCCCGGCGATAGGCGTCCATAACATCGGGGTCGGTGATGACATGCGCGCCAGGCGCCGCCGCACGCAGTTCGTCAAGCTGAGTCATCACACCGTTGCCCCTTCGCTGCCTCGCACATTATCCGCGATCACGCGCTGACCACGACGCCCCGGTAGTACTAGCCCGCCAGCCGGACGGAGGCCAGCAGGCGGGACCCGTCCACCAGCCAAAGGAGCGACTGTCGGTCACGGCCGCCGCGCAGCAGCCGCGGGACAGCACCCGGCAGCGTTGGCCGGTGGTACTCGATCTCCGCGACAGTGGGCAGCCACCCCGGCCAGTCCGGCGCAGCCAGCACGTCCTCGACGGCCTGCCAGTACACCGCGTTGTTGACATGACCGGCGGTGTCGAAGTCGGCGACGCGAAGCGGCCACTCCGGTCCGGCGGTCGGCCCGGCGGACAGTTCTGGCCGCGGGTGGGACAGGCGCGCCGACACGATCCGCCCGCCGGTCGCCGGACCGTAGATCGCCAGGAACGCCTCCGACAGCGTGACCGGACGCCCATCCGGCCCGACCGCCGCCCAGACTGCCCGCGCCTGGACCAGGTCCCCGTCCGGGCCGGCCAGCGTGGTCGTCCGCTCCGCCCAGCGCGGCCCGGTCCCCGAGCAGAACGTCCGCAGCGACAGCCGCTCGCCCGCCGCGGGGAACTGGCGGATCGTGACTTCGGATCGCCGCACCAGCCAGCCGACCCCCTCGGCCAGGCCCGCATCGGCCACGTCGTCCTCGGCCACCAGTTGCAGGTACCGGGCCAGCGCGTCCAGCCGCAACCGTCCGTTGACCGTCACGTCGGTACTGCGGACGAGACGGCGGCCTGCGAAGACACGGCCGGCCGCCGGTTCGGGCACGAAGGCTGGCGGAACCGAGATCACCTGGTCATTGTCCAGGATCGCTGCGACTGCGCCGATGCTGGGTGTCACCTTTGAGTGGGAACGTGCCGGTTCCGTCGTCGCCGCACTGCCGAGCCGGTCGCACACTGACCCTGCGCTGCAGCGTGACCTCGGCGGGCTCGGCCCCCCCGGAGGCCGCCAGATCGGCCGCCGCGTCCGCTGGCCGCAGGCGCGCCGGCCGCTGGCTGAGCAGGAATGCCACCGAGACCGAGGCCGCCACGGCGACGGCGACGAGCAGGACGCGGTAGTTGACGACAGCGATCAGCGCCGAGCCAAGTCCCACCGAAGCGACTTGCGGCACGGTCAGCGCCAGGTTGAACGCGCCGCTCACCCGGCCGATCAGATGCGCGGGGGTACGACGCTGCAGAGCCGTGATCGCGGCTACGCCTACCCAGGGGCCGACCGGCCCGGCGAGGACCATGCCTGTCAGTACCAGTCCGGTGTTCGGCAGCGTGAGCAGCAGGACTGCGGCGCCGGCGCACGCCAGCCCGAGCGCGGTCAGCACGCCCTCGGAGACCCGCCGCAGGATCGCCGCGGCCGACAACCCGCCAGCGATGGCGCCGGCGCCCTGCACCGTATTGAGGAAGCCGACGAACGTCGCCCGGTGATGCAGCCCCTGCGTCACCACCGAGAACGCGGCTGACTCGGTAAACCCGAATGCCAGCAGAGCGAACGCCAATGCCAGCGTGATCGCCCGCAGGGTCGGCTCGCGCGCGATGAAGGCGAACCCTGCCGTCAGCCTGGCGTCCTGATCCGCAGTACTGCTGTCCTGGCTGCCTTCGGCGACCGCCGCGGCTGCCGCGACCAGGCCTCGCGCCCGTGGCTCGCTGACTCGCACGGCCAGCAGGCATACGATCGCGACGACGAAGGTCGCTGCGTCCATCTCCGCCACCACGGCGGCGCCGACCAGCGCGAACAAGCCCGCCCCGACCAGCGGCGTGACCAGTCGCAGCCCCTGGTTCAGGGTCTGCTGCGCGCCATTGGCCTCGGCGAGCAGTTCCGCGGGCACCAGGGCTGGCAGCAACGCGCTCTGCGCTGGACCCATCACGCTGCCCGCGGCGCCGTAGCCCAGCATCACCAGGTACACGATCCAGATCTCGCTCCGGTCGTGCACCAGCAGCACGAGCAGTACCAGTGCGCCCGCCGCCACATTCGACCAGATCAGCAGCGGCCGGCGCCGGAACCGGTCGGCGACCACGCCGCCGAGGGGAGACAGCAGGTTGCCGATGGCAAAGCAGAACATCACCAGGCCGGCCAGCGCGGAACTGCCGGTCAGTTCCTTCATCCAGATCGCCATGGCAAGCCAGAGCGCCGAGTCGCCCAGCGTGGAAACCGCGTCGCCGAGCAGATATAGCCGGACATTACGAATCTTGAGTAACGCGCGCATCAGCCCGGCTCCTCGGTGACGTGATCGAAGACATGCACGAACGTGACGAGCTCGAACGGCAGGCTGCCGGGCGGGCGAAGCGCGGGGTCCATGCGCTCGTTGTATCTGGTCACCAACCCCACCAGCTCGGCGCGAAGCTGCCGCAGCTCATCGGGCGTGGCGAAGACGACTGACTCGATGACTCCGGTGACCGACTGCACCGCCTCGTCGTAGCTGGATCGGGCGAGCTCGAAGTCGCGGACGCGCTGGATGAACCGCTCGATCAATGCGCGCGAGAGCGCACCTGCGGCATGGGCCGCCGCCTGGTCGCCGCCGGTCGCGTCGATGGACATGCCGGTCTGAGCCAGGCGCCAGGGACGTTCCCTGCCCTGGCCGCCGCCGGTCTCCTCGATGAACCCGAGCCTCGCGAGCGTGCGCAGATGGTAGGCGCAGGCCGTAGGGCTCTCCCCCACCAGCGGGCTCGCCTGCGTCGCGGTGAGCGGGCCGGCGATTCCGATCGCCTCCATCAGCGCCAGCCTGGTCGGATGGGTGAGCGCCTGCAGCGAGGGCGCGTCCGCCAGCGTCCGGTGCCGCCGCGTGGGGCGCACGGCGCCGTTACCGTCCCCTGTCGTCGGGGGATCGTGCCCCGCCACCGTCATGGCCTGACCCGGCATCGGCTACCCATGCGCTAACCGTAGCTTGTCGAAAACAAATTTCGAAGATATTTTTCGAGATGCTCCCTCTGGCACGCGCCGCCGCTGAGCCTGCGATCATGCGAGGAGCGCGCCGCCGCGGGCGTCGCCGATCGAGACACGGGAGCACGCACATGACTGCAGGCACGGCTGGTGCCACCGGCAAGCGAATCGTCGTCGGCGTGGACGGCTCGGGGCATTCGCAGGATGCACTGCGCTGGGGCGCGCATCTGGCGGCGATTTACGGCGCTCAGCTGGACGCCGTGACTGCGTGGGAGTACCCGGCCTCGTACGGATGGGCATCGGTGCCGCAGGACTGGAACCCCGGTAAGGACATGGAAGATGTCCTGAAGGAAGCGGTGCGGAAGGTGTTCGGCGCCAACCCGCCTGCCGGGCTCCAGTTGCATGTCGGCGAGGGCAGCGCCGCGAAGGTGCTGATCGAGGAAGCGGCCGACGCCACCATGCTGATCGTCGGCAGTCGCGGTCACGGCGGCTTTGCCGGCCTGCTGCTCGGCTCGGTCAGCGCGAACGTGGCCGAGCATGCCGAGTGCCCGGTGCTCATCATTCACGGCGACCAGGCGCCGCCCGCCATGCCCTGAGCCGCTCGCGATCCGCGCGGCGGATTGCTACCGTGCTGGTGTACCGCACCGGTAGCGGGCCTTGTTAGCTCGACGTCGCTGTGATCGCGACGTCGTTCCAGCATCGAGGAGGCCTGCTCATGTCGGCCATCGAAGTCCGGCCCTTCCGCCGCAGCGACCGCCAGCAGCTCACCGACCTGGTGAACGCCCACGCCGCCGCCGTCGTGCCCGGTCCCGGCGCGTCGGTCGCCGCAGTGCTCGGCCAGCTCGAGCGCGAGCCAGGCGAGTTCATCGTCGATCCCTGGGTCGCCGAGCGACACACGCTGGTGGCCGCGCAGCGTGACCGCGTCGCCGCCGCGGCGCACCTGCTCAGATACGCGGCCGACGATCGTGTCGGCGAGGCATACCGCGGCGCGGGCGAGATCCGCTGGCTGCTGTTCTGGCCCGTGGGTCCGGTGGCGGCCAACCGCCACTGGACCGACGCGACGCAGGCAGCGGATCTGCTCATGGCCGCGTGCCTGAGCCAGCTCGAGCAGTGGCGCGTCACCAGCCAGAGCGCGGGCGGTGAGCTGCCGGTGCCCGGCGTGTATGGCGTCCCGGAGCAGTGGCCGCACGTCAGCGCCCTCTATGAACGGTCCGGGTTTGTCCACCAGGGAGATACTGAGATCGTCTACCTGGCCCGTATCCCGGATCTGCTCCGCCCGGCCGAGCCACCCCTGGCCGGCCTGCGGGTGCGGCGGTCGGTCGGGCTCAATGGCACCAGGCTGAGCGCCGTGCTCGCCGCGGACTGCATCGGCTACATCGAGGTGGAGATCATCGAGGAGGGAGAGCGCCTCCCCCGGCACGGCGGCTGGGCCGACATCGGCAACCTGCGGGTCCTCCCGCAGTACCGCCGCCGCGGCGTCGCGACCTGGCTGCTCGGCCAGGCTGCCGACTGGCTGCACCTGGCCGGCGTCAGCAGGCTCCTCGACTACGGCAGCGCCGAGAGCGCCGACGAGACCGGCCAGGGGAGCAACGAGGACCGCGCGTTCCTGCAGACCTCGCCCTTTACCGAGCTGACCAGAACCAGGCGCGGCTGGACCAGGCCGGTGCCGGCGTGAGTGCGTTTATCTTGATCCCCGGCGCGGGCGGCGATTCCTGGTACTGGCACCGCGTCCTGCCGCTGCTGCGCGAAGCGGGCCACGAAGCGGTCGCGGTCGACCTGCCGGGCCCAGACCCGGAAGCGGGCCTGCCGGAGTACCGCCGGATCGTGTGCGAGGCTATCGGCGGCCACGCCGACGTGATTCTCGTCGCGGCGTCGCTCGGCGGGTTCACCGCCGCGCTGGTGGCCGCGTCCCGGCCGGTGACCGGCCTGATCTTCGTGAACGCCATGATCCCGCAGCCGGGCGAGACGGCCGGACAGTGGTGGGGCAACACTGGCTGGGAGCTCGCACGCGTCGCGGCGGCCCGCGCGGGTGGCTACACCGCCGAGTTCGACGTCGCGGAGTACTTCCTGCATGATGTCCCGCCGGAGGTACTGGCCGCGGGCGGTGAGGAGCACGCGTGGCCAGAAGCCGATGCCGTTTTCGGCTCGGCCTGTGACTTCGCCGACTGGCCGTCCATTCCGATCCGGGTGGCGGCCGGCGCCGACGACCGGTTCTTCCCGCCCGAATTCCAGCGCCGCGTCGTCCGGGAGCGGCTAGGGCTGACGGCGGATGTGCTGCCCGGCGGACACCTCATCGCCCTGGCCCGCCCAGACCCGCTCGCCGCCTACCTGCTGGCACGCTGATCGCCGCAGGCCAGCTGTCTCTCCTCGCAGGTACCGGCGACCTCCTAGCGGATCGGTGCGCCCGCGGCCGGTGACTTCTGGCCCGCTGCGGAGTCCACATGGGCAAGGCCGCCGCGCGGGCGTCCTGGTCGAGGTGGGGGTGGTGGACCATGACAGCTACGGCGCGGGTCCTGGTCCTGGTCAGCCGGACCGGCTTCGGCCGGTGGCGGCCATGGTGAGCGGGACCTGGCTGCTGGAAGCCGCGGTGGATTACCTGATGGCGGCCGCTGGGCGAACCACTACCCTGCTGCTTGACGCCCCGACGCCATGCCAGGCGTGGGATCTCCGACTGCTCCTGCGCCACGTGGCAGATTCCATGGCAGTGCTGGCGGAAGCGATCACGGCCGGGGCCATCGGGCTGGATCCCGGTCCAGATCGCGCCTCGCCGCTGGCCGATCCGCTCCCGATGGTGCGGTGTCGTGCTGCGGGACTGCTGAGCGCCTGTGCGGCTGCCGGATGCGCCGAGCGCGCCGTGATCATCGGCGACCGGGAACTCCCGGCCAGCATGACCGCGGTGGCCGGCGCGCTGGAAGTGGCCGTGCACGGCTGGGACATCGCCGCTGCCTGCGGACGAAGCGAGCCCATCCCGCCAATGCTGGCAGCGCTCTTGCTGCCGGTCGCGCCGGTGCTGATAACTCCCGCCAGCCGGCCAGGCCTGTTCGCGGACCCGCTGTCGCTGGCCGCTGCGAGCGCGCCCGGCGACGAACTTGTTGCCTTCACCGGCCGTCAGCCGCGCGCGGCCTGCGGCTAGTCTCCCTGGCCGCCGTTGCCGCCATTGCCGTCGCCGCCGTGCCCGTCGTGGCCGCCATGTCCGTGAGCCGCGATAGCACCGATCACCACCACCGTCGTGCCGGCCGCCAGGTTGCCGGTGGGCTGCACGGAGATGACCGTGCCCGGCTGCTGGTGGTCGCTGCGCTGCCAGATCACCTGGACATGCAGGCCAAGCTGGCGCAACTGCGTGCGCACGGCGTCGACCGGCTGGCCTGCTAGCGCGCTGTTGCTGACCTCAGCCAGCCGGCCGACCGGCGCCGAGGCGCTGGCTGTCGGTCCGGCCGGATGCCCCGCTGGTGGGGTGGGCGCGCTCGCGCTGGCGATCAGCCAGCCGACCAGTGCGACAGCGACGACGACGGCTCCGGCGCCCACGGCCAGCAGCCGCCTGCGACCCGGTGGCCGGTCGCCTCGCGGGTCTGGATCGGCCGACCCGGCCGATCCGCCTGCCATCGTCCATGACGGCCCGCTCACCAGCGTGGCAGGCAGAGTGACCGTGGCTGCGCCACCCGGCGCGTCAGCCGATCCGGCCTGGCCCGGGGTGGCCGGGGACGACAGCGCATCCCGCAGCGAAGCCGCCTGGCTGGCCACGTGGGCCGCCGTGGCGGGACGCTCTGCCGGGTCCTTCGCGGTCAGGCTGCTGACCAGGCTGGATACACCGGCCGGGACGCCAGCCGGCAGGGCAGGCAGCTGCCCATGCTGGTGCGCGAGGGCTATCTCGACCGACGTGCCGGTGAAAGGCGTCGCTCCGGTCAGGCACTCGTAGCACACGATGCCGAGTGAGTACAGGTCGCTGGCCGGAGTGGCAGGCCGGCCAGCGACGCGCTCCGGTGCCAGGTACGCGGGCGTGCCGATCAGGGTCCCGGTCCGGGTCAGCGGAGCGGACCCGGCAGCGTGGGCGATGCCGAAGTCGGTGATCTTCAGTTGCCCGTCCGGCTGGATCAGCAGGTTCCCTGGCTTGATGTCGCGGTGCACGAGGCCCGCCGAATGGGCGGCGCTGAGTGCGGTCGCCGCCTGTGCGACCACGTCCATGGCGCGGGCGGCATCCAGCGGCCCGCGGGCCAGCACGGCCGCCAGTGACGGCCCGGTCACCAGTTCCATCACCAGGAATGGCTGGCCATCCTCGCCGTAGTCGTAGACCTGGGCGATGCCAGCGTGCGGGACCCCGGCGGCATGTCGGGCCTCGGCCCGGAATCGGGCCAGTGTCTCTGGGTGCTCGGCGTACTCAGCCCGCAGCAGCTTGATGGCGACATGGCGGTCCAGCACGGTGTCGCTACCGCGCCAGACCTCGCCGACACCGCCGGCGGCGATCACCGAATCGAGCCGGTACCGTCCCGCCAGGACCAGCCTGCTGGAACTCATAGGGGCGCCATCTTACCCGGGCAGACCCGCTCTCCCGGACCGCAGGCAGCGGCCGACCCGCGGCCCATCCTGGCCGGCCACCCGCTGGCGGGCCCGAGCCGGACCGAGACATGGCTCGCTGACCGGCCCGGCGCCTCCGCTTAGAGTCCGGTCCGCCAGCGGCTGCGGTATCGCGGGCCCGGGCGAAGATCGTGGCTCCGATGTGCTTGACGATTGCTCACAGTTACGTCAAGAATCTATGTAATCCTGTTCCTTCTCGCAATTTAATCACAACGCCCATCGGGCCGTATGGAAGGCGCAGCACGTGGTAAGCAACAGAGTTCTCCGGCTCGGGCTCCGCGCGCTCGCGGGCCTGACGATCATCGCGCCGTTCGTGGCTGTCCCCGCAGTCTCGGCGAGCGCCGCCACCTCTCCCGCCGCCTCGCAGGCGGCGGCGCTGACGCGGGCGTTCGAGGCCGCGCGGCACCTGCCAGCTGCCGAAGTCGGCGGCATCCGCGCCGGGACGCTGCACGTCGGCTCGGCGGACGGCCACCAGTGGGCGATCGCAACGTTCACACCAGCCCGCTCGGCCGAGCAAAAGGCCGCCGCTGCGTTCCAGGACGGCGCCGCCACCGGTGTGTTCACCGAGACTGACGGCACCTGGCAGCTCGTCCAGACGGGGCTCTATGGCTGCGGCAATGGCCTGCCGGCTGCCCTCAAGGCAGCGTGGAACCTGACCGGCGGGACGGCCTGCTCATCATCGGTTCCGGCCCAGCGGGCCGCGGCGCAGCACGCTCTCGCCGCCTTGCCCGCCACCGCGAGGTCCGCAGCCAAGACGGCCGCCGCTGCTGCGGTCAGGCCCGCAGCAACTGCGGCCGCCGCCCCGGCCACCAGCCCCGCTGAGTTGCCGCAGACCATCGCGGCCATTGCGCTGAGCCAGGTCGGCGTCAGTGACACACCGGCGGTGACCAACTTCAACGGTGTCGACTGCGACCCGTTCAGCACGATGGTCGCCGGGTTCTCGGCAAGTTCGGACGGCTGCGGTTACGACAGCACGTTCAAGGTCGAGAACGAGAACGAGACCTGGTGCTCCGACTTCAACAAGTGGGTGTGGGAGCAGGCGGGCGTCACCGCCGACATGAACACGCTCAACGCGGGCGCTGTGTCCTTCTACGACTGGGCGGCGGACCAGGGACAGACTCCGAAGGTCGACACTGGCACGCCGCAAGTTGGCGACAGCATCCTGTTCTACACCCCGAGGGACTTCCCTGGCTTCGCCGATCACGTCGGCATTGTCACGTCGGTGAACTCCGACGGCTCGATCGACATGGTGAATGGCGACTTCGCCGCCACTCCGGATGTGCACGCCGAGTACGACACCGACATCACCAGCCTGTCTGCCTTCGCCGCGTCCGTGGAAGGCCCCGGCGAGGAATGGGCCATCGTGACCCCGCCGACCACCGCTCAGCAGCCCACTCCGACCGGGTCCCTGTCCGGTCCGGCCACCGCGGTGGCCGGCTCCACCGGCCTGTTCCATGCCAGCGGCAGCGTCGCTGGCGGCAGCGTGACCGGTTATTACTGGACCTTCGGGGACGGGCGTACGACCAACTCCACCGGCCCGGACGTAACCCACGCGTTCAGCGAGGCTGGCCTCTACACGGTCAGCGTCACGATCACCTCGAGTTACGGAACGATCGTCACCCTGGAACGGAACGTCGAAGTCCTCGCCGCGTCCTCAGCCGTCGCCTCCGCCCCGTACGACGGGATCTATTACGACCCGCTGCCGATCCTGCAGTACACGTTCGCCCGGTCGGGCGGCGGGCTCGCGGTGGACAGCTTTGACGGCGGCAGCTGGCTGCAGGTCGCGGTGCCAGGCGACCCAGCGGCGGCCGGCAACATCACGGCACTGAGCTACCCCGATGCCGACAACGCGGATGCGATGACGCCGCACGGGTACTACCGGGCCGCCAGCGGAACTCTTGCCGAGACGTACCAGACCACGTCCGGCTGGGTGACGCAGGACCTGGCCGGCCGCCCGGCAGCTGGTAGCCAGATTGTCGCGACCACCACGGCGGACGGCAGCCCGGCGGTGTTCTTCGTCGACACCGCAGGCAAGGTGGCCGAGTCAGTGCCCGGGTCAGCTGGCTGGACTAGTCGCGAGGTGGCCAGCGACACCCCGCCGCTCGAGCCCGCATCGCTGGCGCTAGCAGACACCAGCCAGGGGACGGAGATCTTCGCCGTCGGTCCGGCGGGCACCATCAAGGTCGTCTCGTCCGACGGCGGCAGCTGGGCGAGCCTTGGCATCCCGGCCAAGACCACGCCGGGTGGGTCACTTGCGGCCCTCACGACCCCGGCCGGGAAAGCAGCCGTGGTGTATGTGAACTCGCATGGCGGCCTGGCTGAAGCAGCCGAGGCGGGCGCGACCAGCGGCGGCAACTGGGACGTGACGGACTTGCCCGGCACTCCAGCGGCCGGTACCTCGGTGGCGGCAACGACTTACCTGCTGCCGTCGGCCCTGCCTGCCACGCCGGGCGACTTCCCGGGGCCTCCTGGCTCGACCACGGACTCCAACGCGGCGGCGCCCCTCGGCACCGAGGCGTTCTACCTGACCGCGTCGGGCGCGCCAGCCGTCACCTATAACAATGGGACTGGATGGCAGACCGGGGCGCTGCCCGGCACCGCGACGAGCATCGTCGCGGCGACCGCCTACCAGGTGCAAGAGGAGCCGTCGAATCTGTTCCTGAGCACCGCCAGCGGTCTGACCGAAGAGACCACCGGCGCCCGCAGCGGGGATCCGTCCGGCAGCTGGACGTCGGTAACGCTCCCGGACACGCCAGCTACCTGGGCTGACCGCATCGTGCTGTACGCCGCCACCTCGGGTGACGCGACGGCTGCGCGAGCTGGCGCTGCCGCCGCTGGCCTGCCAGCCAGCCAGGTCACCACGTCGTTCGCCGCCGCCTGGGCGGACACGCTGAGCGGGGAGTACCTGGTCATCGCGGTAGGTACGGCGGCTAACTCCGCGCTGTACTACAACGTGTGTGGCTGGGCCAACCCGTCGGCCCTGCCTGCCGGGTCAACACCGTTCTCCCTGAACAACGTCGACCTGCCGACATTCCCGCCAGCAACAACGCCGCTCGCCAACGTCTTTGAGTATGCGAACGGCCCGACCGCTGCAGCCACTCAGGCGTGGGCCACCGACCTGGCGTACTACGCGCTGAACGGCACGATGCCGGCCGGCGTTACCGCACTGCCGCCGGGCAACGGCCTGCCGTACGAGTGCCTGGGCTCGCCATCCTGATGCCCAGCTAGCCGGCCATCCAGGCGCGGCCTCCGACACCGGAGGCCGCGCCTGTCCGCGCTGCTGCCGCGGCCGGACGGCGCCAACTATCTGGACACCGCGTACGCCGCGATTGGCTCCTACTACCTGACCAGAGACCGTGAGGGCGGCCCGGAGATCGCCGGGCGGCCGTTCCTCTGACCCGGCCGACGGCTCTTCCCGCGTGAGCCGGTCGCCCTGCTGAGCGCTTGCATTGTTACGGCTCTTCTGGGTTGTCTTCTGGCGGTTGCTCGCCCGGCTGGTTCTCGTCGCTGTTGCCTGGCACCGCGCAGCCGGTGCAGGTGCCGCTCTGGTCCTGTGCGTACCTGGCCTGGTTGACGGTGTCCACAGCAGCGTCCAGCGGGTCCTCGGCGCGGGCCTTGCCCAGCGCCTGATCGGTGACGAACGGGTCGGTGACGGGATCATCATCGCCAGCCGCGCTGAACTCAGCCGAGAGCTGTGCCGTCGCGGCCTGCTCAAGACGCTCTGGCGCTGGGAAGACTTCCGCCTCCGGGTCTGGCGGCCGGTGCGAACCGGGCAGCCGCTCGATCCACGCGGCGAACGTGTCCTTCAGCGGGCTTTCCTCGATCAGGCCGGCCAGGTACGCCCGCACGACCTGCACGATCTCGTTGGTGCTGAGCCGTGGAATCGAGATCAGGCTGGCAACGACCCGGGCGGCGGTGTCGGCCGCCGTCTCCACTTGCTTGCCTGTCTCGTCAACCTTCTTCTCTTGCTCCTGCACAGTCGCGGCCCGCTCAGTCAGGCTGCCCGGATGCGGAGCCGACCCGCTGATGCCCGCGTCCGCGGCTGCCTCTTGCGCCTTGCTGGTCAGCGCGGCCGACGGCCCCAGAGCCAGGGCAAGCGCTTCGGCCTCGCCGAGCCGACGGGCATTCTCGACCTCGATGGCCGAGGCTTCCTCGTCATCGGGCGGGCTGACGTCATGGAGCTTTGTGACCAGTGCAGTCAGCACCCGCGAGGTCGGCTGGCCAGTCAGCGTGCGGGCGATTTCCCGATACGCGGTCAGCTCGCCTTGGTCGAGGACGCGGCGCTGAAAGGCTGCCTCATACGTCGTGCGCAGCTGACGGCTGAGTGTCGGGGTAAGCGCCGGCGGAGCGGCCACCCCGACCAGCACTAGGGCGAGCAGCGCCACGTGCACTGCCGACAAGACTCGTTCGCTAACATTGGTCGCCGCGACGACGCGCAACCTAGCGAATTGCCTGGCTACTTGCTTCAGCTTGTCAGGCCAGCGGACGAATGCCAGGCTGGCCACGGCGAGCAGCAGCCAGCAACTAGTCCACGCCCACCACGGCAGATCGGCGAGCGCGCCGGCCTGGCCGAGCACGGTGCGCAGCAGTGCCACCTCGGCCCTCGGCATGGCCAGGATATTCGCTAGCCAGACCAGTAGCAGGACCACGATCCCGCCGAGCAGCAGGGACAAGACGAGGTCGGCCCCGGCCCGGACCGCCAGTCGCTTGGAGCGATTCATCCACCGCCATAGCAGGATCGACCCCCAGGCGCCGGCCGGGAACAGCAGCCCGGCGGCAGGGGCAGCAGCCAGCAGGCGATGGTCGATGAGGAGCAGCAGCCCAGCCGCGCTCGTGGCGGCGGCGATGACGTCCGGTGCAGCACGCTGCCATCGCCGTGGCAGCGCACGCGTGCGGCGGGAGGCGAGCACGACGGCCCAGGTACCGCAGGCAACGACCAGCGCTGCGGGCAGCACGTACGCGATGATCTTCGCCAGCACCGTGCTTGCGCCGGCGATGAGCACCGCGACCGCGGCCGCGGCCACCAGCGCCGTAGCGAGCCGCTTGCCGCGTGACGTGCGTGGCAGATGGGCCAGAGCCATCGCGCTCGTGCTGGCGACTAGGGGCAGGGACCAGAACAGGAGCCCGGCTGCCAGTCCGCCGGCGAGTACGCCGATGACCGCGCCGACGGGCACGAGCGCCCAGCCATAGGCATGACCGCCCGACCCCCAAACAACGCCGCCATGCCCCGCGAGGAAGATGCCGAACGCGATGGCAGCACCGACGCCAATGCCCACTGCGCCATCCACGCAGACCCTGGCTCTCCCCCGCTGCGTCAGGGACCTGACCAGTGCGGCGCGAATGCCCATGCGGGCAAGACGGCCGGCGCGGACCTTCGCTTGGTCGTCAAGCGCTGCCTGGCCCCTCACGATCAGATAGGCAAACAGAGCGTCGTCGCGAAATTCATAGCCGTCCGAATCGCGCCGTACTACCCCGCGATCTGCGGCGTGCTCAAGCAGCGGCAGGAACCGGACGCGCTCGTCCCAGTCGGCCGACACCACCAGTTCGGAAAACCTCAGCAGCGGATACGGGCCAGACAGCAGCATGCCCAAGACGACCGCCAGCAGTCCGTGCGCCGCCATGGACTCGGGTAAGGCTCCCGTCCCCCAGGCGGGCAGCGCGCCCACCAGCAGGCCGGCCGGTGCCCAGGCCAGTCCCTTGAGCAGGCAGGCTGACCGGTCGCTCCGGTAACTGCCGGCCGGGGTAGCGCCGGGCAGGCCGGCGGCTTGCGCGGTCCACAGCTTGACGAGGGTCGGCAGGATTCCCAGGCCGAGCAGTAGCGCCGCGCCCAGGAGCCGGGACCACTCCCCCCAGTCACGCGGCCAGCGAGGGCGGATCGCACGCGGGAACCCCGGCTGCAATTCTTCGGTCGGGTGCCGTACTTCTGTGATGATCCGGGCAGAGAGCCACCGGCCGACGAAAAAGAGGATGAATAGGTACAAGCCGAACGTGGGGGAGTTGTTCTGCGTGATTTGCGTGAACCCGACATAGGTCCCCCAGCCGGCAATGACAGCGGTTGCTGCGCAGAGGACCATCCGGCGGGTCGTGAGGACTGCCTGTGCGGACGCGAGCTCGGGGATCTGCCACCAGCGCACTCGCCGGCTCTCGGTGGCCTGGCATGCCAGCAGGCCGAGCCAGCGTTCCGCATGAGTCCGCTGCCGAGCGTCGGGATATGCGGCGACAAACTCCTCAGCGGCCCGATCCGATAACTCCGGCACAAGGACATCGTGTCACAAAACGAACCGCGTCAGAGCCGGTGCGGCTGTCGCTGCAGCACCGCGCTAACCGCTGCTTCGCCGCGCCCGCACTGCACGGTCGACCACCGCTACGCGGGTGCCTGCGGGGTGCGCTACCCGTTGCCACGGTCGGCTGGATACCGGGCGAGCGCGCGGTAGGCGGCCCAAGGGACGGGCGGGCGCAGCCTCCGCTCAACAGACCTCTGTCGGACGGACGCCTTAGGGAAACCAGGTGCCGCGGTTACATCCGCGGCTAGTCCCCGAGCGTCACTGAAAAGGTGAACCCCGCCCTCGTCGGCCGGCGCAGCGGGACGTCGCATTTGACCCGACGGAGCACCTCGCTTCTGCTCAGGCCGAGGCCCTGCGCAATGAGCCGTTCCGGGCGTACCGGCACCGGATCCGCTAAGACGACCTCTACCTTGACGGGCCACACCTCGTCGAACCACGCCGACGGGATATCGAGTCGCCAGGCTCCCTCCCAGTCCAGGGTGAAGTGATTGCGCCGGGCAAACAGCGGATCCAATAGCCTGGACGCCACCAGCTCCAGATCGTTGGCGTAATAGCCGTCGAGCTCGGCCGGATCGAAGGACCTTACCGGCGTTCGCTCCCGCACAGTGAGCTTGCTCGTCCGATCGCAGGACACGCAGCGGACCAGCAGCCATACGTCCAGCAGCTTGCCGTTGGCGTTGACGCGGAATCTTCCCTCGCCGGTGGTGGCCGACTCTGACCGGCATGCGACGCATCGTAACGACAGCAGCGGCAGCCTGGTCCGACGAAGGACCCAGGGCAGCACAGTATGAGGTTGTGCAGACATGATCTCTCTGACCTGACACGAGGCCGGTTGCGCGCGGCCTCAATCGCTGCATGGCCGGGCGCAGATTGGCTGCCCGGCGGAGCCGGCCTGAGAGCCGGCTGGAGGTGAGCGGAAGAAGGTGTCAGGTCTAAAGAGCAGGCGTCACGAGGTCTGTCCTCACTGCGATGGGGCTACCGGCAACCTACGGGCGCGCTCCGGGAGGGCTCAAACGGTTTTCCGCCTCGAAGCGGTGACGCTCGGGGACAACGTCCCTCCGCAGGTCTGCTGCGGCGTCACACCGACAGCGAGGCTCCTGCTTCGTCGTCGAACCACAGGCCGTGCTGGCCGAGGTACCGGAAGTGCGACCTGGTACCAGCCGGACGGCTCCAAAATGACGCGAGGGTTTCGCGGGGACGACAGCGCCGTGAAAGATGCCAGGCCCGAACCTGACCAAGAGACGGGCGGTAGCGTGACTGACATGGCGATCGCAACCCGCAAGCTCGGCGTGACCGGAACCGACGTCACCATCCTCGGCTACGGCGCGATGGAACTCCGCGGCCTCCCCCGCGGCCCGGCCGTGGCAGACGAGGACGCCGCCGCGGTCCTCCGCGCCGTCCTGGACGGTGGCATCAACCTGATCGATACGAGCATCGACTACGGCAGCAGCGAAGAACTGATCGGCCGCTATCTCGGCCACCGCCGCGACGAGTACTTTCTTGCGTCCAAGTGCGGGTGCCCGCTCGAGCACCCGGCCGACGCACCGCCGCCCTACCCGCACGATTACAGCGCAGCGAACGTCCGGGCTGGAGTGGAGCGGAGCCTGCGGCGGCTGCGCACCGACCGCCTCGACCTGGTGCAGGTGCACATGTCGCCAAGCGTGCAGCAACTACGCGACGGCGAGACCATCGAGACGCTCCAGACGCTGTGCGACGAGGGCAAGATCCGCTTCATCGGCATGTCCGGGACCCTGCCGAACCTGCCCGACCAGATCGCGCTGGGCGTGTTCGACGTCTTCCAGATCCCGTACTCAGCGCTGCAGCGCGAGCACGAGGACCTCATCACCGTGGCCGCCGATGGCGGAGCCGGCACGCTGATTCGCGGCGGCGTCGCGCGCGGCGCCCCGGCCGAGGATAAGGGCTGGCGAGTCGGAACCATCGGCCTCGCGCAAGGCGAGAATGAGCGCCGCTGGCAGGCGGCCGCCATCGACGACCTGCTGGACGGGATGCCGCGGATGGAGTTCGTGCTGCGCTTCACGCTGAGCCACCCGGGCCTGTCCACAACCATCGTCGGCACCTCGAACATCGACCACCTGCGGGCGAACATCGCGGTAGCCGAGAAGGGACCGCTGCCGGCTGACCTGTACGAGGCGGCGAAGCAAGCGCTGACCGCGCCACCATCCTGATCAGACCCGCCCGCGTCAGATCCCGGCAAGCCCGCTGCTGGACACCAGCCAGCGCTCCACCGACATCGGCATCCGGCAGCGGACTGACCTGGCCTAGTCGCGCAGCGAGAACCGGACCAGCTCGACCATGTCCTCATCGGCGACGCCTGGGTAGTGGCTGCGCAGCCCGTCGCGAAGCTCGGCGGCGGAGCTGACATCCTCCAGCCGGGCGTCGTCGTCGGAAAGCTCGCAGACCCGCTTGCCCTGCACAGACTCGACGAAGCCGGGCAGCCGCTGGTACCCGTCCGGGAACTCGAAGAGCAGCCAGGCCGGGCCGACCGCACAGGGGTCTCGGTACCTGGTGGTTGCGCGCTTCGCACCGGACGCAACGCGGTCGTAGTACTGCGGGCTGAAGCGCACGATGCGCTCGGCCGCGGTCCGGCTCGCGTCATAGGCGTAGGGCAGCAGGTCGCGCACCGGCAGGGCCTGCAGGCCTGCTGATGTCGGCAGGACCACGAAGCAGTCGGGATGCTGGTCCAGGATCGTCTGCCTGCATCGCCCGCACGGCGGCAGCACGCGGGCCTCGCGGCTGACCGCGGCCATGATGGCCAGCGGCCCGGCCTGGGCGGCTGCGGCCATGCCGAGGACGACAAGCTCGGCGCAGGGGCCGCCCGTGAAGTGATGCGCGTTCACTCCGGTGAAGATGCGTCCTGCGGTGTCCATCGCGGCCGCTGCGACGGTGTGTGCCGGATTGTCCGTGCCGAGGACACCTGCCTGTGCCACTGCGGCGTCCAGCACCCGCTGCTCTTGGGGGTCCAGCACGCAGACAGTCTGCCCGGCGGAGTGCGCACGGTCAGGCGCTGCCCCCGGCGATGGTCCGGATCGGCGCCCCGGCCAGGAACGCCGCGATGTCCTGGACCACCTGGCCGTACATTTGCCTGAACCCGGGCTCGCTGACGTAACCCAAGTGCGGGAGCAGGACGACGTTCCCCAATTCCGTCAGGTCGTGCCCGGCGGGCAGCGGCTCGGCGTCGTAAACGTCCAGTCCGGCGCCCGCTATTTGCTTCTCCCGCAGCGCCGTCACCAGCGCCCGCTCGTCCACTATCGGCCCGCGCGAGGTGTTGATGAGCACCGCGGTCGGTTTCATCAGCGCGAGGTCGCTGGCCTGGAACAGGCCCGTCGTGCGATCGCTCAGCACCAGGTGGATGGACAGCACGTCGGCGCTGGCCAGCAATTCGGCTTTGCTGACCCGGCGGACTCCGACCTCTGCCGCGCGCTCGTCGGTGAGGTGCTCGCTCCAGGCCACGATGTTCATGCCGAACGCCCTGGCCGGCCCGGTCATCGCGGCACCGAGGTGGCCGAGCCCAGCTAGCCCCAGGGTCGCGCCCGCCAGGGTAGACGGCAGGTCAAGCTGCCAGTCCCCGGCGCGGATGGCCCGGTCCTCGACCGTCACCCGCTTGGTGACCGCCAGGATCAGCGCCCAGGCGACTTCGGCTGTGCTTGGCACGCCAGGCGGCGGGGAAGCCACGCCGTCCGCCCGGCCCGTGCCGCTCACAACGACACCGTGCTCGCCCAGATAGGCCACGTCCACCGACGCATTCCTCATGCCCGTGGTCACGAGCAGCCGGAGCCGCGGCAGTCGCTCGAGCACGTCCCGGCGGAAGACGGTGCGCTCACGCATCAGCACCAGCACATCGAATTCGGCGAGCGTGCCCGGGATCGCGTCCTGCGCGATCGGCTCGTAGAGGAACTGCACGTCGACGCCGGGTCCCAGGGACTTCCAGTCGGCGAATCCGCTGGCTTTCCGCTGATAGTCATCGAGCACTGCGACCCTGGTGGGGCGCCCCTTGCTGGCCTGGTCATCCGTCACGTCACATGACCTTACGACGGACGGCTGTTAACCTGGTAATAAGCGCGGGGGGAGGATCACATGCCCACCGGTCCGGGATACGGAACACCTTTTCGGACGCCGTACGCTATGCGGGCGTCGACGGCAGATCGGGACCGCTCAGTCGAGGTCCTGAAGTCGGGTTTCACCGACGGCAGGCTCTCTTTCGCTGAGTTCGACAAGCGCCTGGGCGAGGTCCTGACCGCACGGACATTCGATCAGCTAATGGAACTCACCCGCGACCTGCCCGTCGGGCCGTTCGGGCGGCTGCCCGCGCATCCGCAGGCGCGGCCAATGCCCGGGCCAAGTCAGATGCGGGTGGCCGTGGCCAGCGTGATCTTGCTGTGCTGGATCCTGCTGCTGTTCGCCTCCAGCCTGCACACCATCTAGCACGTGCCTGCGCGCCGGTGCCTGACCTCCCGATCTCCGAGCAGGCCAGTCCGGGTAGTAGCGTGGGGTTTGATCTGTCGGATCGCCTTTCGCACCGACGTGGCCGCAGCCCAGCGGCCGCTGCTCCGGATCCTGACAGCACGATGACCATCCGGCCACTATGTGCGTCCCAGGAGTGCAGAGGTGCAGCCACTCAACGCAGTTGACGACCAGGTCAATCCAGGCGGCCGTCCAGGCCAGGCGCAGCCGGGCACACCGCCCGGCCGCGGCGCGGACGGCACATCCTCATCGCGGGGCAGCGAGTATGCGGTGCTGTCGCGGCAGGTCAGGGACGCCGGACTGCTGGAACGCCGGTTCAGCTACTACGGCTGGCGGATCGCCATCACGACCGCGCTGCTGGCCGCCGGGTGGGCCGGGTTCGTCCGCCTCGGTGATTCCTGGTGGCAGCTGCTGGTGGCGGTCTTCCTGGCGATCATGTTCACGCAGGCAGCCTTCCTCGGGCACGACGCCGGGCATCGCCAGATCTCGCCCTCGGCAAGGGTTAATTACATCGTCGGCCTGCTGGCCGGCAACCTTGCCGTCGGGCTCAGCTACGGGTGGTGGATCGATAAGCACAACCGGCATCACTCGCATCCCAATACCGAAGATGCCGATCCAGACATCAACATGAAAGTGCTGGCATTTACCCCGGCTCAGGCGCGCGCCAGCCGTGGGCCGGTCCGCCTGCTGTTCCGGTACCAGGCCTACCTGTTTATGGTGATGCTGCTCCTGGAGGCCGCGAGCATCCATGTGGCGAGCATCCGCGCTCTGGCCAGCCGGGCCTCGCCACGACGATGGGCCGAGTGCGTCCTGCTCGCGGTGCACGTGATCGGGTACCTGACCGTGGTGTTCCTGGTGCTGTCGCCGGTCCGTGCCATCGTCTTCATCGTCGTGCAGCAGGCGCTGTTCGGCCTGTACCTGGGCTTGTCGTTCGCGCCGAACCACAAAGGCATGCCGATCGTGGCCGCTGACGACCGGGTGGACTTCCTCCGCCGCCAGGTACTGACATCGCGCAATGTCCGTGGCGGCTGGCTCACCGATCTGGCCCTCGGCGGGCTGAACTACCAGGTCGAGCACCACCTTTTCCCGTCCATGCCGCGGCCCAACCTGCGGCGATCGCAGCCGATGATTGAGGCGTTCTGCGAGGAACGCGAGATCGCCTACTGCGAGACCAGCCTGTTCCGCTCCTACGGCATGGCGCTGCGGCACCTGAACGAGGTCGGCAAGCTAGCCCGGCGCGGCCGGGTCGCACCCGCGGGGTCAGTCTCCGGCGCCTGAGTACCGCTTGCGAGGCGCTCACCGCAGGTGCGACGATTCCCGGACATGTCGGTATGTGCCGAGGAGGATGACATGGCAGCCCGCCCGGGCAATATCGCCTTCGATTGCGCTGACGTCTTAAAGCTGGCCGCCTTCTGGTCGGCGGTGCTCGGGCGCCCGCTCGATGCGGGCAGCAGTGAGTTTTTTGCATCCATCGGCGGTGCGGACGGCGAGCGGCGAGAGCCGGCCTGGTATTTCAATCAGGTATCCGAGCCCAAGCAGGCTAAGAACCGCGTGCACCTCGACCTGGTAGACCCCGAGCCGGCCGCGGTGGACCGGCTGATGCAGCTCGGTGCCACTGTCATCGGCACCCACCAGATACGCGGCCACGGCTGGACCGTCCTGCAGGACCCAGAAGGCAACGAGTTCTGCATCGCGGCCAAGGCCTTCACGGGCCTTGACTGAGGCAGCAGACACAGCGCCGAATGGGCCGGAGCGTCTAGCCGTCGAGTGCCTGCGTCCGTTCGACCGCGTAGGTGATCGCGTCGGCCGACTTTGCGAGCGACAGGCCAGCGACGCCGATACCGAGCAGCAGGATGATGGTTCCCGCCAGCACCAGTCCGAGCGCGACTCGGCCAGCGATCTCATCGCGATCACCAACCGCTATGGCGATGACCACAATGCTGAGTCCGAGCACGGCCAGTGCCGCGTAGATGGTGAGGACGGCCAGACGCGTCAGCTTATGGCGACGCAATATCAGCGGGATCTGGGCCTTGATCTCGGCCAGCCGCTCGCGGTCCATCACCGGCACCTTGGCCACGTCGAGCTTCTCGTGCGCAGGGCCGGTCAGGATCTCGATGTGCTCGCGGGTCATGTCACGCATCCGGTCGTTGACGTTGGCATAGACGGTGAGCAGACCGTTGGCCAGCAGGCCGCCCACCGTCAGGAGCACCACCGGAGCAACCATCGCGGAGATGGCGTTCACCGCGTTCAAGTTCATGCGCCTGTCTTGCCCGCGTGCTGCTCAGGCCAGTCATTACCCCGGCTCAGAGGGGCGCCCGGCTCAGCCGCGGTCGTGGAGGGTCACCTGGTAGCCGTCGGGGTCGGCGAACGTGAAAGTTCGGCCGAACGGCCCGTCGATGGGTGCTGAGACGATTGTGGTGCCGGCGGCGGCGAGCGCGTCGTGGATGTGCTGGGCGTCGGGCGCCTGCAACCACAGCGCCATTCCCTGGCCCGGCTGCGCGATTGCGTCCAGGTCGGTGCCCGCGACGACGTCGCGGACGGCGAACGCTATCGGCTTGGTGTCGAACACGACGGCGTGCGGCGGTCCCGCGTCGGAGCGCTTCAGCCCCAGGTACTGCTCGTAGAAAGCGGCGGAACGCTCTAGGTCGCGCACCTGCAGTGAAATGAAGTCGGGTCCCGTGACGGCCACGATTCTTGCCTCCTCATGGTATGTCAGTCTCCTGACACTCGACACTGTATGTCAGAATACTGACATGAGTCAAGGCGAGCCCGGAATCGTGCTGGACACATCGCTGGGGTACATGCTGAAGGCGGCCGCGAGCGCCCTGCACTCTGCCCTGGAGGCCGTGCTGCGGCCGCTCGGCATGACAATCACCCATTACGCCTGCCTGGAGCTCCTTGCCCAGCGCCCGGGTCTGTCGAACTCAGAGCTTGCCCGCGGCACCTTCGTCACCCGGCAGTCGATGAATGTGCTCCTGCAGGCCCTTGAACGCCAGGGACTCGTTGTCCGCCCAGCGCAGGCACCCGTCGGCCGGGCCCTGCCGACCGAGCTGACCGCCCGCGGGCGCCGCCAGCTCAAGGTGGCCAGTGCTGCAGTCCGTCGCGTCGAGCAAGGCATGCTCGCGAATCTGGATGTCAGCGAACAAGATCAGATGCGGCGCCTGCTCACCGCGTGCATCGCCTCACTGACCGAACCGCCTGACTCCCCCGGACCGACCGCCGGACCACGACACCTGGCGCAGGCAGCAACGGGCCTGGTAGCACGCGGGTGCTAGGCGCCAGGCTTTGCCGTGTCCCTGCAGGTACCGGGAAGGGGCTCGTCGCTGCGGAACGGATCGGCAAGAGCGCATACCGGCTCATCGAGTCAGTGAAAGACAGCTCGCTGGACTGTCCAGCGCAAGGGCCCGCGGCAGCGGCCCGATCCGCCCGTGGTCTAGATCGCCCGGCCGTTATGAGTGGCGGGGCGCAAGCAACTCGGCGGGGATGTCGACGTACCGCGAGCGCAGGTACTCCCCCAGCCCCTTGGCCTGCGGGTCTGGCCGGGTCGAGGAGGCAACGCCCTCCCCCAGCAGGCCGGTGATCACGAAATTGACCGCGTTCAGGTTCGGCAGCTCGTAACGCTGCACTGGCAGGCCAGCCGCCTCGGGCAGCAGTTCGCGCAGCCGGTCCGCCGTGAGGTAACCGGCCAGCCACCGGTACCCGGCCGTGTCGCGAGCCCAGATCCCCACGTTGGCGTTGCCGCCCTTGTCGCCCGAGCGGGCGCCGCAGACCCGGCCGAGTGGCGCCCGAGTAGGCGGTGCGTCAGCCACCTCGCCGGCGCGCGTCTCTTCGGCGCGCGGCAGGCCAGTGTCAGCCCGGACGGGCCCACCCGGGGTCGGCCGGACATCGAGCCTGGTGCCGTCCGGCAGCACGACAGCGTGCGGCACCAGATCGGCCGGCACCAGCGCCGGCCAGTACACGCCGTAAGCGCTCTCGGCCGACGGCGGCGTCGTGGTGTGGAAGCCCGCGTAGCCGGCCAGCGCCAGCTCCATCGTCGCGCTCGAGAAGCGCCGTCCCACCAGGCGCGGATCGGTGTCCTTGACGGTGATCCGCAGGTGCGCGGTCGCCTGCTCGTTGGTCGGCGCATCCGGCCGGTCGAAGCGCAGCAGTCGCACGTCCACCTCGTCGAACTGCTCCTGGCCGCCGAGGACGCCGAACAGCTCCGTCACGGCCCACGCGGCCTTCTCTTCGATGTCCAGCCCGGTGAGCACCAGCGTCATCGTGTTCCGGTACCCAGCGTCGAAGTTCACGGCCACCTTCGTGGTCGCCGGCGGCGAGCTCCCCTTCGTGCCCGACAGCCGGACCCGATCGCGGCCTGCCTGCTCCACGCTGACAGTGTCGAAATGCGCGATCACGTCCGGGTTGGCGTACGCGGGCGCGGCGAGCTCGTAGAGCAGCTGAGCGGTCACGGTGCCGACGGACACCAGGCCGCCGGTCCCCTCGTGCTTGGTGATCACGCAGGAGCCGTCATGCGCCACCTCGGCCACCGGAAAGCCCGGGTAGCGGCGGTCGGCGATCTCCGCCAGGAACGAGTAGTTGCCGCCCGTCGCCTGCGGACCGCATTCGATCACATGACCGGCCACGACCGCACCAGCGAGCGCGTCGAGATCATCGCGCTGCCAGCCATGCCACCACGCGGCCGGCCCGACCACCAGCGAGGCGTCCGTAACCCGAGGGCAGATGACGATGTCGGCGCCGGTCTCCAGCGCGGCCGAGATCCCCCAGCCCCCTAGGTAGGCGTTCGCGGTCACGGGCTTGCCGCGAGCCTCTGCGAGTGGCTGGCCTGTGTCCAGGTTGGCCAGCGCGTGGCCGCCGGCGATCAGCTCGTCCAGTCGCGGCAGCAGATCATCACCGGTCACGTAGGCGATCGTCGGGTGCAGTCCAAGGCGGCCAGCCAGGGCGGCAAGCTGCTCGGCCAGGCCGCCCGGATTCAGCCCGCCCGCGTTGTTGACGATCTTGATGCCTCGGTCCAGGCAGGTGCCGAGCACATCCTCGAGCTGGCGGAGCACGGTGCGGGCGTAGCCAGCCGAAGGATCCTTCTGCCGCGCCTTCCAGAGGATCAGCATGGTGAGCTCGGCCAGGTAGTCGCCGGTCAGCACGTCGATCGGGCCGCCGTCCACCATCTCCCGCGCGGCCGCATCCCGGTCACCGTAGAAGCCGGAGGAGTTGCCGATCCGCACCGCACGGCGCTGGCCGGTGCCGCCTGGGCTACTCGTCACCGCCGGGTGTCTCCTCCTCCAGCACGGCGAGCACGGATCCAGCGTCCACCTGGGCGCCGACCGCAACAGGCAGCTCGGTCACCACGCCAGCGACCGGCGCGTAGATCGCGTGCTGCATCTTCATGGCCTCGATGGCCAGGATCTGCGCACCAGCCCGCACGTGGTCGCCGACCGCCACCTCGACCCGGACCACGGTGCCGGGCATCGGCGCAAGCAGCGAGCCCGCCTGGGCGGTCGCGGACGGGTCAGGGAACCGCTCCACCTGCGTCACCACGCTGTGGCCCAGCGCGCTGTCGGCATACCGGTCGGCGCCGAATGTCGTCACCGCCACGACCCTGCGCACGCCGTCGACTTCCAGGTCGACGGTTGCCCGACCCGGCGCCACGGCCGTGACCGCGTGCAGCCGCACGCCACCCATCTGTGTCCCGTCCACCTGCGCGGTAAGGGTCGCGCGGTCCCGGATAGCGGCGGCGAACTGGTAGCTGATCTCGGCTCGCTCGCCGTCGATGTCATAGCTGGCGCGCTGCGGCGCGCTCGGATTGTTGCGCCAGCCCGACGGCAGGGAGGCGAGCACCGGAGTGGTAAGGCGCCGCTCCTCCTGGTCGGCCAGCGCCACCGCGAGGGTGTGCACCGTGCGCCGGACCGGATCGGGCGACGGGAGGAGCTGCGCCGGCGGGTGCCGCTCCAGGTAGCCGGTGTCGATCGCGCCGACCGCGAATTCCGGCTCCCGCAGGATCCCGGTCAGCAGGTCGCGGTTGGTCACCACACCGTGCAGCCGCGCGCGGCCCAGCGCGGCCGCGAGCACGCGCCGCGCGTCGTCCCGGGTCGGCCCGTAGCCGATGACCTTAGCGAGCATCGAGTCGTAGTACGTGCTCACCCGCGTGCCGGAGCCAAAGCCGGCGTCCACCCGCAGGCCTGGCGCGGGGCCGATCTCCATCGTGTGCACGTCGCCGCTGGCCGGCAGGTACCCGCCGGCCACGTCCTCGGCGTACAGGCGCGCCTCGATCGCATGCCCGGACAGCGACGCCGCGGTGACCTGATCCGACAGCGGCAGCCCGGCCGCGACCTCCAGCTGGACCTTCACCAGGTCCAGGCCGGTGACCAGCTCGGTCACCGGGTGCTCGACCTGCAGCCGGGTGTTGACCTCGAGGAAGTAAAAGCTGCCGCTGGCGTCCAGCACGAACTCAACGGTGCCGGCGCCGACGTAGCCGATCGCGCGCCCGGCCGCGACCGCGGCCTGGCACAGGTGCTCCCGCAGGTCGCCCGAGACGGCCGGGGAGGGCGCTTCCTCGATGATTTTCTGGTAACGGCGCTGGATCGAGCATTCGCGCTCGAAGAGATGGACGACAGTCCCGTGCTGATCACCGAAGATCTGCACCTCGATGTGCCGCGGCGATTCGAGGTACCGCTCCAGGAAGACGGTGCCGTTCCCGAATGCGGAGGCTGCCTCGCGGCGGGCGGAGGCGATCGCGTCAGCAACCTCGTCCGCATCGCGAACGATGCGCATGCCGCGCCCGCCCCCGCCGAACGCGGCTTTGACCAGCACCGGGAAACCGATCTCCTCGGCCGCCTTGCGCAGGTCGACGGGATCAGGATCGGACGACTCGTCGAACACGGCGCCGGGCAGCACCGGCACGCCGGCCGCCGCCATCAGCTCTTTCGCCGCGATCTTCGAGCCCATCGCGTCGATGGCCGCGGGTGTCGGCCCGACGAAGATCAGCCCGGCCGCGGCGCAGTCGCGGGCGAACTGCGCGTTCTCGGACAGGAAGCCGTACCCAGGGTGCACTGCGCCGGCGCCCGTCGCGTCGGCCGCGGCGATGATCGCGTCGCCGCGCAGGTACGTCTCCCCAGGCGTGAGACCAGGCAGGCGCACCGCCTCGTCCGCGTCGCGGATGAACGGCAGGCCGGCGTCGGCGTCGGAGTACACGGCGACGGTGGCGATGTCCATCGCCCGCGCGGTGCGGATCACGCGGGCGGCGATCTCACCGCGATTGGCGATCAGGAGCTTGCTGATGGTCATGTGGCGCGTCCTCCTACATCCGGAAGACGCCGAAGCCCCGGCGCCCCTCGACCGGCCCCGAGTGCGCGGCCGACAGAGCGATGCCAAGCACCGACCGGGTGTCGCGCATGTCGATCACGCCGTCGTCGTACAGCCGCGCGCTGACGAAGAACGAGTGCGACTCGCGCTCGATTTGTGCCTCGATCCCCTGGCGGCGCTGCTCGTCAGCCTCGACATCGAACTCGCGGCCGGCTGACTGCGCGGACGCCCGCGCGACGATCGACATCACGCCAGCCAGTTGCTGGGCGCCCATCACGGCGAGCTTGGCGTTGGCCCAGGCGAACATGAACCGCGGATCGTAGGCGCGGCCCGACATGCCGTAGTTGCCGGCCCCGAAGGATGCCGCCATGTTGATCGTGAAGTGCGGGACGGTCGAGTTAGTCACCGCGTTGATCATCTTGGCGCCGTCCTTGATGATGCCGCCCTTTTCATACTCGGCGCCGACCATGTAGCCGGTCGTATCCTGCAGGAAGACCAGCGGGATGTCGCTCTGATTGGCCAGCAGGATGAACTCGGTCGCTTTCTTGGCTTCCTCGCTGAACAGCACGCCACGCGCGTTGGCGAGAACCCCGATCGGGTAGCCGTGCACCGACGCCCAGCCGGTCAGCAGGCTGGTGCCGTACCTCGGCTTGTACTCGCTGAGCCGGGAGCCGTCGACGACGCGGGCCAGCACTTCGCGCGGGTCGAACGGGACGCGGAAGTCAGCCGACACGATGCCGAGCAGCTCGTCCGGGTCGTACACCGGCTCGTCCGGCGGCTCGCTAGGCACCGGACCCATCTTGCGCCAATGCAGGTCAGCCACGATCTGGCGGCCGATGCGGAGGCAATCAAGCTCGTCGGCGGCGAAGTAGTCGCCGAGCCCGGACACCCGCGTGTGCATGTCCGCGCCACCGAGGGACTCGTCGTCAGCGTCTTCGCCGGTCGCCATCTTGACCAGCGGCGGGCCGCCGAGGAAGACCTTGGCGTGCCCATCGACCAGTACCGAGTAGTCGCACATGGCCGGTATGTAGGCACCGCCGGCGGTGGAGCTGCCGAAGACCAGCGCGATTGTCGGGATGCCCAGCGCAGACAGCTCGGTCAGGTCGTGAAAGATCTTGCCGGCGAACACGAAGAGGTCTGACTGCGTCGGCAGATCGGCCCCGCCGGACTCGACTAGGTTCACCACGGGCAGCCGGTTGCGCCTGGCGATCTCCAGCGCCCGCAGGTTCTTGCGGAGTGTGTACGGGTTGATCGAGCCGCCACGCACCGTCGGGTCGTTCGCGATGATCACGCACTCGACGCCGCTGATCACCCCGATGCAGGTCACCAGGCTGGCGCCGACGGTGAACTCCGTGCCCCAGCCCGCCAGCGACGACAGCTCCAGCAACGGGCTGTCCTGGTCAACCAGCAGCTCGACTCGTTCGCGTGCCAGCAGCCGGCCGCGGTCGCGGTGCCGCTTGGCGTACCGCTCGCCGCCGCCCGCCCGGGCGAGCTCCAGCTGCTCGTTCAGCGCGCTAATCGCCGCCAGCTGACCAGCCCTGTTGGCCTGGTAGGCCTCGCTGCTGCTGTCCACGCTGCTGCGCAGGACCGCCACGAACTACCTCCCGCAGTCTGCTGGCAGTTCACTGCCATGTGCATGCTATCGGCCGCCAATCGCCGATCAGCTGAGGGCGCAGGTCCGCTTACCTAGAAGTACTCGGTGTCAGTGGCGCCGATGCACAACGGGCAAATCGCCCCAGGGAGCCCGCCATACCCGGCACCAAGACGACCTAGGCATGCCAGTTCAGGTGCCGAGCGCGCGGCCGAGCGCGGCTTCCAGCACCTGGGCGGAGACCGCGGCGACCTCCTCCGGCGGGCGGCCGAGGTCACCGGCCAGCGATTGGGTGGTGAAGCCGGACAGGTGCACCGCGACCGCGTCCGTGAGCCAGGCGGGCGGCTGGCCCCGGCCGCCGCGCGCCTGCCACATGCGCATGGTCACGTTCACCGCGAACCGGTTCCGGCTGTCTCGGCACTCAGCCGCGACCGCAGCGAACTCGCCGGACAGGTCGCCTGCCTGCAAGCCGACGAGTTCCCAGAACACCCGGCCGTTGCGCGCGTTGAGCCCATGCGTGACCAGCAGCACGTCGGCCAGCCAGCGGCTCAGGTCGCCCTCGCCGGGCGGAATGGGCAGTTGCTCGGCATACCGGCGGATGCCCGCCCGGATCGCCGCCGCGAACAGGCTCTCCCGGGTGGCGAAGTGCCGGAAGATCGTGCGCCGGCTAACGCCAGCCGCTTCGGCGACGTCGTCGATGGTGGCAGCCAGGCCCCGTGCCGCCAGGACCAATCCGGCTGCGCGCGTGATCCGCGTCCGCACCAGGTCCCGCTGCTCGTCCGCCAGCGATGGCGCGATCACGGCGGGCTGGCTCATGCGGCGATGTTAGCACCGGGCCGTTGCCGGATGTCACTCATAAGTGCCAGGATGACACTGCCAGGTGCAGACAGGTTTTCGGCCAGCGCAGGGCTCTGCCAGCGCAGGGCTCTGCCAGCAGAGGGTTTCTGCCAGCACAGGTTTCGGCCAGCACAGGTTTTCGGCCAGCACATGGTTCTGCCAGCACAGTGCCGCCAGCGGGAGGGCGAATGACGACGACCACCGGACCGCGCGAGCCAGGGACACTGGACACCGACGCGCTGCGGCGAAAGTACGCGGCCGAGCGGGACAAGCGGCTGCGCGCCGATGGCAACGACCAGTACATCCGTCTCAGCGGGGAGTTCGGCCACTACCTGGACGACCCGTACACGCCGGTGGCCAAGCGCGCGGCGCTGACCGAGCACCGCACGGTCGTGTGTATCGGGGGCGGCTTCGCCGGCCTCATCACCGCGGCCCGGCTCACCGAGGCAGGCGTGCCCGACGTGCGCGTCATCGAGAAGGGCGGCGACTTCGGCGGTACCTGGTACTGGAACCGCTACCCCGGCGCGCAGTGCGACACGGCCTCGTTCGTGTATATGCCGCTGCTCGAGGAGACCTGGCACATGCCGAGCGAGAAGTATGCCCACGCCCCGGAGATCCTCGGGCACTGCCAGCGGATCGGCAGGCAGTTCGGCCTGTACGAGCAGGCGCTCTTCCACACCGAGGTGACCGCCCTGACCTGGGATGCGGGCAGGTCCGTGTGGGCGATCGAGACCAGCCGCGGCGATCACCTCACCGCGAACTTCGTGGTCCTCGGGGTCGGGCTCCTGCACGTGGCGAAGCTTCCGGGGATCCCTGGAATCGGCTCGTTCCGTGGTCATTCCTTCCATACCAGCAGGTGGGATTACGCCTACACCGGCGGTGACGCCGCCGGAGCGCCCATGGACAAGCTCGCGGACAAGCGCGTAGCGGTCATCGGCACCGGCGCCACCTCGGTCCAGTGCGTGCCCCACCTGGCCCGCGCGTGCCAGGACCTGTATGTGTTCCAGCGCACGCCGTCCTCGGTGGACGTGCGCAACAACTACCCGATCGACCCGGACTGGTTCGCCCAGATGGCCACGCCCGGCTGGCAGCAGCGCTGGCTGGAGAACTTCACGGCTAACCAGGCGGGCGGCCAGGCCGACGAGGACCTGGTGATGGACGGCTGGACCGATATCGCCCGCCGGTTCAAGGCCAGGATCGCCGCAGCCGGTCCTGAAGCGAGCGATCCGATGGCGCTGCTCCGGCTGCTTGAGCAGTCCGACTTCGAGAAGATGTCGGAGATCCGGTCCCGGGTCGACGCCATTGTCACCGACCAGGACACCGCGCAGCAGCTCAAGGCCTGGTACCGGCAGCTGTGCAAGCGGCCCTGCTTCCACGACCAGTACCTGCAGGCCTACAACGTCCCGTCCGTGCACCTGGTGGACACCGGCGGGCAGGGCGTGGAGCGGGTGACGCCGTCGGGCGTGGTGGTCGCCGGGCGGGAGTACGAGGTCGACTGCATCATCTACGCCTCGGGTTTCGAGGTGGGCACGCCCTACACGCGGCGGGCCGGTTTCGCGATGACTGGCCGCGATGGCATCGCGCTGGCGGACGACTGGGCCGGCGGGCAGCGCACCCTGCACGGCATCCACTCGCCAGGGTTCCCGAACGCCTTCTGGGTGCAGCCCTTCCAGGGCGCCAACCTGATCTCCAACGTGCCGCACAACATTGTCGACTCGGCACAGACCATCTCGCTGGTGGTCCGCCATGCTCTTGACCACGGGTTCGCGCAGGTGGAGCCGTCGGCCACCGCGGTACAGTCCTGGCTCGACCTGCTGGCCACCGGCCCGGGCAGCGCCATCGGCGGCCCAGACTGCACCCCGGGCTACTACAACAACGAGGGCCACCAGGGGGCCGCGCCGCTCGGCGTCGGCTACCCCTACGGGCCCAGCGCCTACTTCGCCTACATCAAGGGCTGGCGAGAGGCCGGCACGTTCGAGGGCCTGGAGTTCTGCTAGCGCCAGGGGGATATCGGGGTCGGCTCAGGGTCCTCCCCGATGGCACCACGCTGCCAGCAGGCAGCCTGACATCTTTGACATTCCGCGCGTTGAGGGGCGGGGATTCTTCCTTCATCACGCCGCTGCCTCCTTCGGAGGTCTTACCAGCGCTCCAGAAGCGTTTAGCCTCTCGGTCTGCCCGACCGCGAGGATGTTGCGCGCCGCATTCACATCCCTGTCGTGCCGTGCTCCGCACAAGCATTCCCAGGTCCGGATAGACAACGGCTTGGGTCCGTCAACCCGCCCGCATGCCGAGCACCTCTGGGACGACGGGACGAACCTGCCGATCTGATAGAACGTCCGCCCGTGCTGGTCTGCCTTCTCGGCCAGCAGCCGCAGCAACTGCGACCAGCCAGCGTCGTAGACGGACTTGGCCAGCCGCGTGCGGGCCAGCCCGCTGACGGCCAGGTCTTCGGCATACACCGCTTGGTTGTCGCGGATCAGCCGAAGTGCGATCTTGTGCGCATGATCGAGCCGGGCGTCCCGTACTTTGCGGTGCTGCACAGCTACTCGCCTGTTCGCTTTGCGGCGGTTGGCCGAGCCCATCTGTTTGCGGGACGCAGCACGCTGCAGGTGCGCCAGCTTCCGGTGCCGCTTCCGCAGGAACCTCGGGTTGCCGGTGATCTGCCCCTCGCTGGTGACGACCAGGCGGTCCAGGCCAAGGTCGATGCCCACTTCGGCGTCGGCAGCGGGCAGCGGCTGCGCGTTCCGCTCGACCACGAACGACAGGTAATACCGGCCGTCCGGCTCCCTGATCACGGTGACCGAGCTCGCGGCAGAGGGAAGCTCCCGTGACCAGCGAACCCTGACCTCGCCGATCTTCGCGAGATAGACCCGTCCGGTGCAACGAACAGCGAAGCCGTTGCGGGTGAGCCTGACCGACTGCCTGCCCGTCTTCCGCCGGAACCGGGGATGACCGACCCTGCGGCCCTTTCGCTTACCAGACATCGACTCGAACCAGTTCCGGTACGCGCGGCGGGCATCCTGGCACGCCTGCACCAATGCGACCGAGGTGACCTCGCTCAGCCACTCCCGCTCCGGTGTCTGCTTAGCCAGCGTGATCACCCGGGCCTGGACCTGGGTATCCGACAGATCCTCGCCAGACTGATGTGCCTGATCGCGCAGGCGGATGCAATCGTTGTACACCACCCGCGCGCAGCCAAACGTCCGGGCCAGCATCTCCTGCTGGCCCCTCGTCGGATAAGCCCGGTAGCGGTACCTAACCTGCATAAGGCCGATCTTGCCAGTGGCCCATGACAGTTTCGGAACACCTGACATCTGTCACGATCAAGACGTGAACCGTGGCACTGCCAGCCATGGCCCGCTGTGCTGGATGCTCGTTATGGCTGCATAAGGTGGTGCCGTCTGCGGTTCGGCCCGCCGGGTCAGGCACGTGTAGCGGCGGCACGGGGTCACGCAATCGAGGTAAGGGGATACGTTGAGTAACAGTCACGCCTATCCGGGCACCGGGGGCTCCCGCTTGGCAAGCGGGAAGGCCAGCCCTGAAGGCGAAGGCAAGCCTGGGTCAGGCCATACCGGGGTGTTCGCGACGCTCGGTCGGTTCGTCGTGCGGCACCCCTGGTGGGTGATCGCGGCCTGGATTGTGGTCGCCGTCGGGATCGTCGCGACCGCACCGGCCCTGCCGACCACCACGAACGAGAGCAGCTTCCTGCCCAGCAACTACGAGTCGATCCGGGCCGCCAACCTCCAGGACCATGCGTTCCCGCAGGCCAGCCACGTCACGGCGTCCGCCGCGATCGTCGTGTTCTCCCGACCGGACGGCAAGCCGCTGACGGCCGCTGACTCGGCGAAGGTCGCCTCCGTGGCCAAGGCCCTCAACGACAAGCACATCAAGAACGTGGTGGGAGTCACAGCGGGCCCGCCGTCCCCGAACCACCTGGTGCAGACGGCGCTCGTGGCGATGCCCAACAGCGTCGTCAACGGGACCGGAAAGGCAGGGGCCAACGCTGCCCAGGCGCTCCGCAACGACATCAAGCCGCTCATGCAGGGGACCGGCCTGAAGGAGGGCATCACCGGCTCGGCGGCGCAGCAGCTCGACAGCCAGAAGTCCGGTGACCGGGCACAGCAGATCGTCCTGCTGGCAACCCTCGTGCTCATCCTTGTGCTGCTCTTGCTGATCTTCCGGAGCCCGCTCATCGCGATCTTGCCACTGATCGTGATCGCGCTGGTCTCTCAGGTTGCGACCGGCATCATTGCCGACGTCAACAAGGCAGCGCACCTGAACGCGGACAGCTCGGTCTCGACCATCCTCATCGTGGTTCTGTTCGGCATCGGCACCGACTACATCCTGTTCCTGATGTTCCGATACCGAGAACGGCTGCGCGCCGGCGAGGACTCCAAGCAAGCAATGGCGAGCGCGGTGGCCCGCGTCGGCGAGGTGATCGCGTCGGCCGCAGGCGTGGTCATCGTGGCCTTCCTCGCCCTGCTACTGTCCACCCTGAGCATCTTCCGCTCACTGGGCCCGACCCTCGCCATCGCGGTCGCTGTCACGCTGATCGCCGGGCTGACCCTGGTGCCAGCGGTTGTCTCGCTGATCGGACCGCGGGTGTTCTGGCCATCCAAGGCCTGGCAGCGCGAACCGAAGGCAGCCAGGTTCGCCGCCATCGGCCGGGCGCTGGGCCGCCGACCGGGGCTCTTCGCCGGAGTGGCCGGGCTGGTCCTCGTCCTCCTGGCACTCGGTGCCTTCAGCTACAAGCCGACGTTCGATCTCTCCTCGGCCGGCATCTCGAGCCACGCCGAGTCGGAGACCGCGCTGAAGACGCTGGAGAAGGGCCTGCCGCCGGGCTCCACCGACCCGACCATCGTGCTGCTGCACAGCACCTCCGGCAGCCATCTGCCAGCTGGCGACCTAAGCACCTACGCCACGAAGCTGAAGGCAATACCCGGTGTCGGCGCCGTCGCTCCCCCGACGGTCAGCGCTAATGGTGCGACGGCCGCCTACACGGTCACGCTGAACGACAACCCGGTCTCGACCGCAGCGGTAAATGTGCTGAAGAGCACCGTCCGGCCGGGCGCACACGCGGCCGCCCCGCAGGGCACCGAAGCCCTCGTCGGTGGCACGACGGCGGTCTTCACGGATATCCAGCGCGCGGTCAACCACGACTACGCCGTCGTGTTCCCGACCGCGGGCGTGATCATCCTGCTGATCCTGATGCTGATGCTGCGCAGCCTGGTCGCACCGTGGTACCTGATGGTCTCGGTCGGCCTCGGCTTCGCGGCGACGCTAGGCGCAACCGTGCTGGTGTTCCAGGTCCTTGGCAACCAGCCTGGCCTGGTGTTCCTGCTGCCGGTGTACATGTACTTGTTCGTCGTGGCACTAGGCACCGACTACAACATCCTGATGATCGCGCGGCTGCGAGAGGAGGCGAAGGAGGGCAAGTCGCCGCGGGAAGCGGCGGCGGTCGCGCTGCGGCACGCCGGGCCCACGATCGGATCGGCCGGGCTGATCCTGGCCGGCACGTTCGCCTCGCTCACGCTGGCTGGCAACAGCATCTTGTCCCAGCTCGGCTTCGCGGTCTCCGCCGGTATCGCGCTGGCCGCGTTCGTGATGGCGATGTTCTTCTCGCCGAGCCTCACGGCGCTGATCGGCCATCGCGCCTGGTGGCCGGGCCACGCGGACAAGCCGCCGTCGCTCCCGCCGCCGGCTTCCCCGGCCGCACCACTCCGGGAGGGCCAGGCAAGCTCGTGACCGCAGTCCAGTAGCACCCGCAGAGGGCGCAGGCAGCCAGTAGCTGCCAGCGCCCTCTGCTGTCCGCAGCTGCCTGGGTGTCGGCGGCAGCGGCAGCGGGCCAGCCTGGCGGCGTGTCGTCGGAATCCATCCAATGGCTATCCAAGTTTTCCTGGCCTTCGGCTGCTGGCCATTTGCTGCTCAGCACCGTGAAACAGGAGCCGTTCAGCGTGGGCAGGCACGCCCCTTCCGGTCGTGCCGACCATTGTTGAAAGGACGGCCTCATGACCGACATCCCCAGCGAATCCAGCCCGACAGGCGGCCTCAGTCGGCGACGTCTGCTCGGCAGCGCCGCAGCCGGCGCTGGCCTTGGGGCCGCGTCGCTCGCACTGCCACCGAACGTACGCAAGGCGCTGGCTGATCCCGCGCCGGCGCGGGGAGACCTGAAGGACATCAAGCACGTCGTGTTGCTGATGCAGGAGAACCGCAGCTTCGACCACTACTACGGGACGCTGCGCGGGGTGCGCGGGTTCGGTGACCCGCACCCGGCCAGGCTGCCGAGCGGCCGGACAGTGTTCTTCCAGCCCGACCCGAGCAACCCCGACGGGTTCCTGCTCCCCTACCGCCTCAACACGGAGATCAGCGCGGCCCAGGCGGTGCCGTCACTCAGCCATGACTGGGGCCCGCAGCATTCGGCTCTGGACGGCGGCAAAATGGACAACTGGGTGCCCGCTCACCTGGCCGCCGATGGCGCCAAGAACGGCCAGTACACCATGGGTTACTACACCAGGCAGGACATTCCGTTCCAGTACGCGCTGGCCGATGCGTTCACCATTTTCGACAACTATTTCTGCTCGGTGATCGGGCCTACCGGGCCGAACCGGGACATGTGGCTGAGCGGCACGATCGACCCGAACGGGCTGGCCGGCGGCCCGTCACTGACGACGAGCGGGCCCAACGCCGAGTTCACCTGGACGACCTACCCGGAGCGGCTGGAGGCCGCAGGCATCAGCTGGAAGTTCTACCACGAGGCTGACACCGCGACCGGGTTGCCGACGCTGGCGCACTTCACCCAATACTTCGACGCCCAGCCTGGTAGCCCGCTCTTCGACAAGGCCGTTGCCAACTCGCCGGTCGGCAGCTTCGAGTTCGATGTGGCCAACGACCAGCTGCCTGCGGTGAGCTGGCTGCTGCCGCCAGCCGGCTTTGACGAGCACCCGAATGCCTCGCCAGCGGCCGGCGCGACCTACGTCGCGGCCAAGATCGATGCGCTCGCGTCGAATCCGGAGGTCTGGGCCAAGACCGTCTTCATCCTGTCCTACGACGAGAACGACGGGTTCTTTGACCACGTCATCCCGCCAACCCCGCCGCCCGGAACCCCGGACGAGTTCGTGACGCTCACCTCCCAGTCGGGCACAGCCGGCGACGGCCTGCCGATCGGGCTTGGCTACCGGGTGCCGTGCATCATCGTCTCGCCCTGGACGGTCGGCGGCTTCGTCTGCTCGGAGCTGTCCGATCACACCTCGCAGCTGCGCTTCCTTGAGCACATCACCGGCGTGACCGAGACCAACATCAGCCAGTGGCGGCGCTCGACGGTGGGCGACCTGACCTCGGCGTTCCGGTTCGGCAAGACAGACCTCAATCCGCCCCAGCTACCCGATACCAACGGCGAGTTCAATCTGTCCCAGTTCGAGATCAGCCAGTTCCCGCTGCCAGTCATTCCCACCACCGACCAGCAGATGCCGAAGCAGGAGCCGGGCAGCCGCCCGCGTATCCCGTGACCTGGTGCCCGCTGCCCGCTCTCCCGCCGCGCCGGGTCGCGCCGATCGCGGAAGGCCAGGCAAGCTCGTGACCGCAGCCCGCTGAGCGGGCATGGCATCAGCCGAAGGGCGTCACCGGACCACTGCTGCTCCGCTCAGGGCAGCAATCCGTCCGGTGGCGCCCTTCGGCTTGCGCGCTCTCGATGGCGCCTTCGATTTGCACAGATCTTCGCAAACCTGGAATTTCACTGGCCTCTCGGCATGTTTCAACTACACAGAGTGCCGGAATTCGTGACGGATGTCACGGAACGTGATTGAGCTCCTGGCACGTCCTAATCGCAAAGCTCGCGCCCGCTAGCCCGACCGCTGACCCGCTCGGTCAGCAAAACCCCCGAGGGCAGCGGACGCACCCACAATGTCGCATTGCCGCATGGAGGCTCGAATGACCAGGCCGAACGGGATCGACCCCCGCTACGCAGCCCTCTTCGCCTCAGCACTCCAGCGCTCCGACATGCCTACCCCCGAGATGGTGACCGAGGCGATCAGCGCCATGCTGACCAGGCTTGGAAAGGACGGCTGCGCGAGCAAGATGGCGCAGGAGTTCGGTGACCACCCTGAGGAGGCCTGCGAGCGAATGCGCTGGGCCCGCTACCTCACCGACGAGCTAGCAGCTGAGATTGCCGACGAACTAGCCCGGCACGCGCCGGGGACGGACCCGCCAGCCGAGCCGCTGAGCAGGCCAGCCGCCTGAGAGCGGGACTCCCTGGGTCAGGCTGAGGTGTCGCTCACCGACTGAACGTGATCGACACGGCCGGCCGCAGCGACGTGACCGGCTTCAGCCGGACGGTCCCCGTGACCGCTGGCCGCCCGGGTCAGCAGCGCAACTCCCGCGCCTGCCAGGGCGACGATCGCCGCCACCAGGAACGCCGCACTCATCCCGCTCGAGAACACCTCGTGAGTGATCCGGACCAGCTCACTGGCCACCTGGGGCGGATCGCCCTGCTGCACCGGCGCCACGCCCACCGAGACCAGGCTCTTGAGCGCGCCCAGCTGCGAGGAGCTGATGGCCGGCAGGCGCGCCGCACTCCACTGCGCCGGCAGCAGCGTGCCGACCTTGGCGGACATGATGCTGCCCAGGATGGCCGTCCCGAGTGTCCCGCCGACCTGCATCGCTGTGGACTGCAGGCCGCCGGCCACGCCGGCCAGCTCGACCGGGGCATTGCCGACGATGACGTCGGTCGCACCGACGATCACGGGGCTGAGGCCAAGACCTAGCAGCACGAACCAGATGATCGTGTCGTTCGGGCTGGAGGTCGCGCCCAGCCGGGACAGGCCGAACAGCGCCACCGCTGCGAGCACCATGCCCACGGTGAGCGGCACCCGCGGCCCGAACTTGGTGAGCACCGCGCCCGAGATCGGCGAGCCAATGATCAGCATGCCGGTCATCGGCAGCAGCCGCAGGCCGGTGGTAACCGGGTCCAGGCCGTGCACGTTCTCCAGGTAGAAGGTCATGAAGAACATCGCGCCGAACAGTGCGAACATCAGCAAGGTGACCAGCACCGTGCCCGCCGACAGCGGCACCGAACGGAACAGCCGCAGCGGCAGCAGTGGCGCATCGGCCCGCCGTTCTCGCCAGATGAACAGCGCGAATGCGACGGCCGCGACCACGAAGAAGACGAGGGTCTTGCCGCTCCCCCAGCCGTAAGCAGAGCCCTTGATCAAGCCCCAGACCAGGAGGAACAGCGCGGCCGACAGCAGGCCGATGCCCGGCAGGTCGAACGAGCGCGCGGCCGGCGACGGCGGCGTCTCGCGGAGCACAAGCATCGCCGTGACCAGGGCGATGATGCCGACGGGGACGTTGACGTAGAAGCAAGCCTCCCAGTTGACATGCTGGACCAGCAGCCCGCCCACGATCGGACCGCCGGCCGTGGACGCACCGAGGACCGCGCCCCAGATGCCGATCGCCGTGTTGAGCTTCTCCACCGGGAAGGTCTCGCGTAGCAGCGCCAGTGCTGTGGGCTGCAGCATGGCGCCGAAGATGCCCTGCAGTACCCGGAAGCCGATGACCAGGCCGATATTGCCGGCGATGTCGCCGGACAGGCCGATGGCGGCCGACGTCAGGCCGAACCCGACTATCCCGATCATGAAGATCTTCCGGTGCCCGAACCGGTCACCGAACTTGCCGATCGTGATCAGGGTGACGGCGAGCGCCAGCAGGTACCCGTTGGTGACCCACTGGATGTCGGCCAGCGAGGCGTGCAGATGGGCCTGGATCGAGGGGTTCGCGACCGCCACGATGGTGCCGTCCAGCGCCACCATCATCACGCCGAGCGCGACCGAGATCAGCGTCAGCGCTGGATGGCCACGCAGCGCTCCGCGAGCTGGCCGCGCTGCACCGCCATCGGCGCTCATCCTGGATACGCTCGTCCCGCTCAACTAGCTTCCCTCCCAGAACCCCGCATGCTGGTAGCGACGCCAGCACGGATTGACACCAGCACGGCACGACGCCAGCACGAAATGACACCAGGAACCGCAAGCACGCCGGGCCGCACGAACCGAGATTATGGCAGTAAGTGACAACTAGCAACTTCTGACTTTTAGCACGAACTGCCGGTGTATCATGAGTGAATGGAGGTGTCTGTGGCAAGCGCGTCCGAGCTGGCGACCCGGCAGTCACCTGGCGCCGCGCCGCCTACGGCCCGGCGTGAACGGAAGAAGCAGCAGCTCAGGGATGCCCTTATTGAGGCAGCGCTGGAGCTCTTCGAGGCCAAGGGCTACGAGCACACCGCAATCCGCGAGATCACCGACGCGGTCGACGTATCCGAGCGCACCTTCTTCCGGTACTTCGCCAGCAAAGAGGACCTGGCTCTGTCGTTCATGCAGGACCGGATCAGCGTCTTTGTCAGCGCGCTGGCCGACCGGCCCGCCGACGAGGCCCCGGTCGCCGCGATCCGCAACGCCTTCCATGACTCGCTGTCGGGCATGGCGGCCGGCCGCGCCGGTGAACTGCCGCCCTACCTGTCGATGATCCGGCTGATGGACGCCTCTCCGGTCCTGGTGGCCGCCAGCCTGCGCTACCTGCATGACCACGAGGACGACATCGTCGGCGTGCTTGCCCGCCGTGAGGGCGTCGATCCGGCCACCGACCGCCGGCCGCGGGTGCTGGCCGCGGTCTTCGGCGCCATCGTGTTCCTGGCCAATCAGGAGTGGATCGAGCAGGGCGCGACCGGCTCGGAAGCGATGGCGGCTGCCTTCGACGCCTATGCGGATCAGCTGCTGCCCTCCGTCGCCGGGCACTGGATCCGCTAGCTCGCTGCCGTTCGTGCTGCCTTTCAAGCCGCAATGAGCCCTCCGGCTGTCGCGGCCCGCCATCGGCTATCGGCTTGCCCGCCGACCCGGTCGTCCGTAAGGTCAGCCGCGTGGCAGCCTCATCGCTCTGGCGGCACCGTGATTTCTTGCTGCTGTGGAGCGGCCAGTCGGTCAGCGAGCTGGGCTCGGCGGTCACTACGGTGGCGCTGCCGCTGACCGCGGTTGTCTGGCTGCGGGCCTCGACGCTGGAAGTCGGGCTGTTGTCCGCGGCGACGACGGTCCCGTTCCTGCTCATCGCTCTGCCCGCCGGGCTGGTCGTCGACCGGCTGCACAAGCGGCCGATGATGATCGGCTGCGATCTCGCCCGGATGCTCATCATTGGCTCGCTGCCGATCGCCTACGCGGCCGGAGCGCTCACCCTGGCCCAGCTCTACGTGGCTGCCGTCGCTGCCGGGATCGCCACGGTGTTCTTCGACGTGGCCTACCAGAGTTATGTGCCGCACCTGCTCGCCACCGAGCAGCTCATCGACGCAAACGGCAAGCTCGGCGCCACTCAGGCCTTCGCCCAGGTCGCAGGCCCCGGCGTGGGCGGCGCCCTGTTCGGGCTGATCAAGGCGGGCGCGATGACCGCGGATGCGGCGTCGTTCGCCGTGTCCTGGCTGACGATCCTCGGGATTCGCGCGCAGGAGCCTGCCATCGCGCGCTCACCACCCTCGGCCGAGGCACCGCGGCTGCGTACCGAACTGCTGGCCGGGCTCGTCTTCGTCGTCCGGCACCCGGTGCTGCGGAAGATCGCCGCCTGCACCGGGACGGCGAACTTGTTCGCGCAGATGGCATTCGCGCTGGAGATCATTTTCCTGGTGCGCGTCCTGCACGTGCCGGTCGCCTACACCGGTGCGCTGCTGGCGGTCGGCGGCGTGGGCGGCGTGCTCGGCGGCATTTCCTCGGGCGCCATTGGCCGCCGGATCGGCACAGCCAGACTCATCTGGGTATCGATGCTCTGCTTCGGCGCCGCCCAGATGCTGATGCCGCTGACCGAGCCGGGCTGGCGCCTCGCGCTGTTCCCCCTCGCGGGCTTTAGCTTCGGCGTTACCTCGGTCCTGTACAACATCAGCCAGCTCAGCTATCGGCAATCGATCTGCCCGCCGGAACTGCTCGGACGAATGAATGCCGCCATCCGGTGGATCGTCTGGGGCACGCTCCCGCTGGGCGGCCTGCTAGGCGGGGTCCTTGGCAGCACGATCGGGATCCGGCCGACGCTGTGGATCGGCGTGGTCGGAGCCTGGGCATCCGGGTTCTGGGTGCTGGCCTCGCCGCTGCGGACCATGCGTGACATCCCCGGCGTGGCCCGGCCGGTCAGCGGCGGCGCAACCGAAGTCCCGGAGACCGCGTAACCACCGGAACACGCCGGGACGCTCAGCCATGGGAGCCGATCCGGTGTCGCTAGAGCAGCACCTCATCGGCTCCCATAATCGTGCAGACCTGGGACACCGTCCTGGACGCGTACGCCGCAGAGGTAGGCCGGGTGACCGGGGAGCAGCAAGGCCAGCCCACCCGCCGCCAGCTGGTCGAACGGTCGGTGACACTTCGACGACCCCGCCGCGGCGCGCGCCAACTACGACGAAGGCTGGCCAGCCGTCCTCGACAGCTACCAGTCGGCGACTCTTCCGGACCACGATGCGGCAGGCAGCTCGGTGGGCCGCTGACAGTCGCCGTCGGCCGCCAGCCGGTCGGCTGCTGACCGGCTGACGCGGTGTCCGCACCTCCGCGTCGGCGTCGCAGCGTCGGCGTGAAAGGGTGGACCCATGGAGTACACGAACCTGGGCCGCTCCGGACTATCCGTGAGTCGGCTGTGCCTCGGAACGATGAACTTCGGCCCGCTAACGCCTCCTGCCGACGCGCACACGATCATGGATCACGCGCACGAACTCGGCATCAACTTCTTCGACACCGCCAATCGCTATGGCGGCAGTTCCAGCCCGCCCGGCCAAGTCGGCCACCACGAGAAAGCACATGTGGGCTGGACCGAGGAGATCATCGGCGACTGGTTCGCTTCCGGTGGCGGCCGTCGCGAGCGCACCGTCCTCGCGACCAAGCTCTACGGGGCGATGAGCGAGTGGCCGAACGAGGGCAAGCTCTCGGCGCTGAACATCCGCCGTTCGTGCGACGCGTCGTTGCAGCGCCTGCAGACCGACTACATCGACCTGTACCAGATGCATCACGTGGACCGCGACACCCCGTGGGACGAGATCTGGCAGGCGATGGAGGTCCTGGTCGCCCAGGGCAAGATCCTCTACGTCGGCTCCTCGAACTTCGCCGGCTGGCATATCGCCAAGGCCAACGACGCAGCCGCTGCCCGCGGCTTCTTCGGCCTGGTCAGCGAGCAGAGCATCTACAACTTGATGACGCGCACGATCGAGCTTGAGGTACTGCCGGCGGCGAGCGACTACGGCGTTGGCATCATCCCGTGGTCGCCGCTCCAGGGCGGCCTGCTCGGCGGGGTGCTGCGCAAAGACCGCGAGGGGCAGCGCCGCCTCGCGGGTCGCGCGCAGCAGGCAGTCGAGCAGCACCGGGAGCAGATCGAGTCCTACGAGACATTCTGCGGCGAGCTTGGCGCGCAGCCTGGCGCCGTCGCCCTCGCGTGGCTGCTGCACCAGCCGGGCGTGACCGCGCCCATCATGGGGCCGCGGACCATGGCGCAGCTCGATGACGCAATGCCTGCGCTGACGTTGCCACTGGACGCTGATGCACTCAAGCGCCTCGACGCGATTTTCCCTGGGTACAGGACGGCTCCCGAGCACTACGCCTGGTAACTAACTGGCGCGGTATCCAGCACGCGGACGGCATGGTCATCCGCGCGCTGATGTCGGCGCGTCGGCGAGGGTCGGAGTCGCCCAGGTCCGCCACTGCGCAGCAACGGGCTGGCTGTCCCGGGCCCTGGGCAGGCACGCGGCTGCACGGCCGGCTATGCCTCATGGCCGAGCCGCCGTAGCTGCTCGGCCGTGTGCTCGTCGGCGGCCTCCTGACCGGCG
>DASXMP010000136.1:0-11451 GCA_036495585.1 Streptosporangiaceae bacterium | reverse complement strand
GGAGTGGAAGCACTACGACTACGACCAGCCCGCCGACCTGCCGGACCGGCTGATCGCGGCCGGCTTCGCGCCGGAGGACCCCGAGGTCATGCTGGTGGCCGAGACGGCCAGCATCAGCACCGAGATCGTGCTGCCCGACGGCGTGGCCCTGGTGCCGGTGACGGACGAGGCGGGGCTGGAGGCCATGACGGCCGTCCATGACCGTGCTTTCGACAAGCCGTCACCGGATCTTGCCGAGCGGATGCGGGCCCAGCTCGCGGCGGGTCCCGACCTGATCGCCCTGGTCGTCGCGGTCGCAGGTGGCGAGCCGGTCAGCGCGGCCAGGATCGAGTTTCCGCCTGGTACTGACTTCGCCGGGCTGTGGGGCGGCGGCACGGTGCCCGGCTGGCGTGGCAAGGGCATCTTCCGCGCCCTGGTCGCCTACCGGGCCGGGCTGGCGGCCGCGCGCGGCTACCGCTACCTGCAGGTGGACGCGCTCCCGACCAGCGAGCCGATCCTGACCAGGTTGGGTTTCCAGCCGGTGGCGCGCACCACGCCCTACGTCTGGACGCCGCCTGCCGGGTCAGGGCCCGGCATCTGACACCATGGACCTGTGGTCGAACTGAAGTCACCAGGCGAGATCGAGGCGATGCGGGCCGCGGGCCGGGTCGTCGCGATCGCGCTGCAGGCGATGCGCAAGCACGCCGCCGTCGGCGTGACCCTGCTGGAACTGGACGAGATTGCCAGAGGAGTGCTAGCCGAGCACGGCGCCACGTCGCCGTTCCTCGGGTATCAGCCGAGCTTCGCGCACTCGCCATTCCCCGGTGTCATCTGCTCGTCGGTCAACGACGCGGCTCTGCACGGCATCCCGAGTCACTACCGGCTAGCCGACGGCGATCTGGTCAGCCTCGACTTCGGCGCCACCCTGGACGGCTGGACGGGTGACTCAGCCATCTCGCTGACGGTCGGCACGCCCCGCCCGGCCGACCTCCGCCTGATCGAGGCGGCGGAAAGCGCGCTCGCCGCCGGCATCGCGGCGGCCGTCCCCGGCGGTCGTCTTGGTGACGTCTCCGCCGCGATCGGCGCGGTGTGCCGGGCAGCCGGGTACGGCTTGCACACCGACTTCGGCGGACACGGCGTCGGGCACACCATGCACGAGTCGCCGTCGGTGCCCAACGACGGCAAGCCAGGTCGCGGCATGAAGCTGCAGGCTGGCCTGGTGATCGCGATCGAGCCGTGGTTCATGGCTGGCGGCCACGACAGCTACCGGGTCGACCCCGACGGCTGGACGCTGCGCAGCGGCGACGGCAGCCGCGCCGCGCATGTCGAGCACACCGTCGCCGTCACACCCGGCGGCCCGCTGATCCTGACCGCGCTCTAGCCCACAACCCGATGCCCGCGAACCCGGCCCGCCTGATCGTCGTCGGCGCGGGCATCGTCGGCAGTGGCTGCGCTTATGCGGCCGGTGGCCTCGGCGCCGAAGTCGTGCTGGTCGATGCGAACCTGCCGGGGCGGGCCACCTCGGCGGGTGCCGGAATCATCTGCCCGTGGGCCAACTCAGCGGCCGATGCGGCGTTGTTCTCCTTCGGCTGCGAAGCAGGCCGACGCTATCCCGGACTCGTCGCCGCGCTGACCGACGAAGGCGAAGAAGTGGGCTACCGGCAGGTTGGGGCGCTTGTCCTTGCCGATGACTTCGAACGCGCTGAGCAGCTCCGGCAGTCATTGATGGCCCGGCAGGCGAACCATCCGGAAATGGGCGAGGTACAGACTGCAGCCGACGCCCGCGAGCTCTTCCCGCCATTGCGGCCGACTGTGGCGGTCCGGATCAGCGGCGGAGCTCGCATCGATGGCCGGCTCATCTCCGCGGCGCTGCGCCGGGCGGCCGAGCGGAGCGGAGCGACCGTCCTGGCCGGCGATGCCCGCCTGCACCTGCGCGGTGACCGAGTCAGCGGTGTCGTGGTGGACGGGCAGACCATCGAGGGCGATGCGGTCGTCGCGGCGACGGGCGCGTGGACGGACGAGTTCCTCCGGCCGGCTGGGCTGACGCTCGGCGTCGTGCCGCAGCGCGGCCAGATCATGCACATCGGCCTGCCCGGATCCGACACCAGCAACTGGCCGGTGATCCTGCCCGAACGCAGCGGGCACTACCTCCTGGCCTTCGATGACTCCAGGGTCGTCGCGGGCGCGACCAGGGAGACCGGGGCCGGGTTTGACTACCGGGTCACACCGGCCGGGCTGGCCGAAGTGCTGGACCACGCGCTGTCGGTGGCACCGGGCCTCGCGGCCGGCACCTACCTGGAGACCAGGATCGGGTTCCGGCCGGTCGGCCCCGACATCCGCCCGGTGCTCGGACCGGCCGCGGACGGCCTCGTGGTCGCTACCGGCCTCGGCGCGGAGGGGCTCACCATGGGGCCGTTCACCGGCGAGATAGCCGCTCGGGCGGCCCTTCGCGAATCTGTCCCGGTCGACCTGGCGCCTTTCTATCCCCTCCGCGCCGCTTGACTGCTGCTGCGCCAGATGCCAGGTTGCTGCGGACGAACTCCGGGCGGTCGGAACGGCAAGGGGCAACGAATGGGCAGGCTAGACGGCAAGCGTGCGGTTATCACCGGCGCGGCGAGCGGCATCGGCGAAGGGACGGCGCGACTTTTCGTGGCCGAGGGCGCGAGCGTCGTGCTGGCCGACGTCGACGAGAGCCGGGGCAGCCGGCTGGCCCGCGAGCTGGGGGAACGGGCCCGTTTCGTGGCCACCGATGTGTCCAGGGCGGCGGACGTGAACCGCGCGGTGGCGACTGCGGTCGAGGCGTTCGGCGGGCTCGAGGTGATGTTCAACAACGCTGGCGTGCCCGGATCTCCTGGCGGAATCGAGGACATCGACGTCGAAGGTTTCGACCACACGGTCGGCGTGCACCTGCGCGGCGTCTTCCTCGGCATTCAGGCCGCGGCGCGGGTGATGCGCCCCCAGGGGTTCGGCAGCATCATCAACACCGCAAGCGTCGCGGCCTACCGCGCCAACATGGCCCCGCACGACTACAGCGCGGCCAAGGCGGCGATCAAGCAGCTCACCCTCACCACCGCCAACGAGCTCGGCGAGCATGGTGTCCGGGTCAACGCGGTCGCACCCGGCGCTGTCGCGACCGCGATCTTCGGCCGCGCGGCCGGGCTCGACGGGGAGCAGGCGCAGCGGACCGTGGAGTTCATGGCGCAGGCGCTGAGCAACGCGGCGCCGATCCCGCGCGCCGGGCAGCCGGCCGACATCGCCGAGGCCGTGCTCTGGCTGGCCGGTGACGCCTCCAGCTACGTGAACGGCCAGGTGATCGTGGTCGACGGCGGCTTGCTCAGCGGCTCGCTGCGACGCAACCGGCCGGTGTCCGACGAGGGTCTGCTCGGCCTGCTGCGCCAGGCCGCCGAGCAGGCCGAGGAAGCAGCGGGCTAACCGGCGCCCCGGGTGGCTTCGGCACAGCTTTGCCTGTTGCGGTCCTCAGTCGGAGCCGCGCGCTAGTGTGTATTCCGGACGTTTAACTTCCGGTTAACGCACCGAACGGGAAGTCGCATGAAGCCTGACGAGAGCCCGACCGCGCGGGCGCTGCTAGCCCTGGAGTTGCTGCAGGGCAGCCCGGGCATCACCGCGGACCAGCTGGCCGGCAAGCTCGGTGTCTCCGACCGTGCCGCCCGCCGGTACGTCGGTATCCTCCGCGAGGCCGGCATCCCGATCGAGTCCGTTCGCGGGCCGTACGGCGGCTACCACCTCGGTCGCGGCCTGCGGCTCCCGCCGCTGATGTTTAGCGCGACAGAGGCCCTCGGCCTGGTTATGGCTGTGCTCGACGGCCACCACGCCGCGGCCGATCCCGCCGACCCGGTCGGCAGCGCACTCGGCAAGATCATGCGGGCCCTCCCGCAGCCGGTGGCCGCCCAGGCCGAAGCGGTGCGGCGGGCAACCGCGCCCGCGCCCGACCGCGGTGCGGCCCGGCCCGAACCAGGTACCACGACGGCGCTCGTGCAGGCCTGCGTCAGCCGACGGCAGGTCCGGCTGCTGTACCGGTCCGAAGCGGGCTCGGAGTGGCGGATGAAGGTGGACCCGTGGGCAGTCGTCGTCCGCCATGGCCGCTGGTACGTGCTGTGCTGGTCCCACGCGGCCAAGGCACAGCGGGCCTACCGGATCGATCGCGTCCGCGAGATCGAGGTCCTGGACGGCACCTTCAGCCCGCCCCCCGACCTCGACCCGGTTGCCGCGCTGGAGGATCACCTCGGCGTCGGCTGGGAGTATGCGGTCGAAGTCGTCATCGACGGGCCGTTCGAGAAGGTGGCCAGGTGCGTTCCGCGCACGATGGGCAAGCTGCGGCCGGTTGATGACAGCACCTGCTGCCTGACCGGCAGCACGAGTAACCCGTTCATGTATGCGGAGATGCTGGCTGCGCTGCCGACGACCTACCGCATCGTCACAGGCCCTGAGGTCCAGAAGGCCGCGCGCATCGTCGGGGAACGGCTCCTGGCGGCGGCCGGAAAAGAGGATGCGCCCGGACATAACGGTGCGGCCGGGCCCGGCGGGGGGTCGGGCCCGGCCGCACCGTAACTACGTGACCGGGATCAGGAAACGAGCGGTCAACTCGCGTAGTCGAGCAGCGGCTGCGCCCTGCTCGGGTGCCGCAGCTTGGAGAGCGACTGCTTCTCCAGCTGGCGGATCCGCTCCCGGGTCAGCCCGAGCGCTTTGCCGATCTCGTCCAGGGTGTGCGGGTTGCCGTCATACAGCCCGAACCGCATCGACATGATCGTCGCCTCGCGAGGCGTCAGCGCGTCCAGTGCGTGCCGTAGCTGGTCGGCCATCAGCTGCCGGTCTACCAGCTCGCCTGCCTCCGGCGCGTCAACGTCCTCGATCAGGTCGCCGATACTGGTCTCGCCGTCCTCGCCAATGGTGGAGTCCAGGCTGATCGGCTGCCGGCTGGTGCGCAGCAGCTCCTCGATCTGGTCCGGCGTGCGGTCCAGTTCGACAGCCAGCTCCTCAGGCGTGGGTTCCCGGCCTAGACGCTGGTGCATGTCGCGCTCGACCCGGCTGAGCTTGCTCAGCATCTCCAGCACGTGGACCGGCAGCCGGATCGTACGGGCCGAGTCGGCAAACCCGCGCTGGATGGCCTGCCGGATCCACCACATGGCGTACGTCGAGAACTTGTAGCCCTTGGTGTAGTCGAACTTCTCCACCGCGCGGATCAGGCCCAGGTTGCCCTCCTGGACCACATCCAGCAGCGACAGCCCGCGGTCGGAGTACTTCTTGGCCACCGACACCACCAGGCGCAGGTTGGCCTCCAGCATGTGGGCCTTGGCCAGCCTGCCGTCCTCGGCCACTGCCTCCAGGTCGGCTCGGAGCTGCCTGGACAGCCGCTTCTCGACCTCCAGCTTGTGCTCCGCGAATAGGCCAGCCTCGATCCGCTTGGCGAGGTCGACCTCCTCCTCGGCGGTCAGCAGCTGCCTGCGGCCGATCGACTTGAGGTAGGTATGGACCGAGTCGCCCATGACCGAGGTCTGGTCGTCGAGATCGGTCTCGGGTGCGCTGGCCGCCTCCCGGGCGGCGCTGACGACAATCTCCCTGGCCTCCGGCTCGGCGTCAGCCTCGCCCTCGGCGGTCAGGTCACCCTTGGTGATGGCGGAGACCACTTCTCCTGGGGCGCCGGCGGAGTCCGTCGGCTCGTTGCCGAGCTGGACACCGGCCTCGGTGAGCTCTCGGATGATGGAACGCGCCTCGCTCGGGGACACGCGTGCCCGGTCGAAGGCGTCACGAAGTTCGGGCAGGGACAGATAGCCCTGACTGCGGCCGCGCTGGATCAGCTCGTCCACTCCGGTCGTGGTCTCCTCATCCTCGGCTACGGTCGACACGGCTGCTGGTGCCAGGAGCGTCGCGTTCCTCGGCATGAGACACCTCCCTTCGTGGGCGCATAACAGGCATGCGCTGGTCACGGCGCCCTCGGCAGGCGCGCCTTAGGTTTTCGGCGAGGACCCCGGTACTCTTGGCAGCGAGCACCGTGGGCACTATCTTGTAACGCACGAGGCGGCTAATTGTTCCCGCGTTGGTGCTGCACGCCTGCACTAAGGTGCACCTCGGGGCTGTGCCTGCCTCACTTTTGGGGTATCTCCAGCCGTCGCAAAGCGGCCCGATCGGGCTTGCCAGACGGCAATAGCGGGAATTCTGGCACAACCAGGACTCTCTTGGGTGCTGCATACGCAGAAAGTGCCTCCCGGACATTTGACCTGAGCCAGTCGGGATCCGGCGGGTTGCCCGGGTCCGTCGCGACGACAAAGGCGGTTACCGCCTCGCCCCACTCCGGATCCGGCAGTCCTACTACGACAACGTCGGCAACAGCCGGACTGGTTCCGATGACGGCTTCGACGTCGCCAGGGGCGACCTTTTCACCCCCTGTATTGATGACGTCGTCGGCCCGCCCGCGGATTACCAGCCGGCCAGTATTGTCGAAGGCGCCCAGGTCAGCCGTCCGGAACCGAGGCGAAGCGCGCACCTCGCCGACCAGGCCGGTCGATAGGTCGCTGGTCAGCAGCGCCTCCGCCGTCAGCTCGGGCTGGTCCAGGTAGCCGGAGAACAGCACCGGGCCGGCGATCTCGACCAGCCCGTCGCCAGGCCCGCAGGTGACCTCGACGCCGTCCAGCGGTACCCCGTCGTAGACGCACCCGCCGCAGGTCTCGCTCATGCCGTAGGTCGTCACCACCCGCCAGCCCGCCGCCCCGGCCTCCGCTAGCAGCGAGTCAGCGGAAGCCGCCCCGCCGAGCAGCACAGTCCGCACAGACCCGGGCCCGGCCCCGGCATCGAGGAGGCGGCGCAATTGCGTCGGCACCAGCGACACGTGCGCAGGATCGCTGGCAGCAAGGGCCGCCTGGCTGGCCGAGGACGCGAATGCGGGATCGGTGCCAGCCAGCAGGGAACGGACCAGCACGCCGATGCCAGCGATGTGGAACGTCGGCAGGCAGCACAGCCACCGGTCACCTGGCCCGGCGCCGATCCGCCGCAGCGATGCCGTGGCGGAGGCGATCAGCGCGGCGGCCGACAACTCGACGGCCTTGGGTCGGCCGGTCGAGCCAGAGGTGGCGATGACAACGGCCGTGTCGTCGCGCACGCCGGTCCGGCCAGCCGCGAGCGAGCGGCCGGCCGGGAGGGTCGGCGAGGACGTTCCCTTCTCGGTATGCAGAACCGACGGGGCAAACAACTCGAACGTGCGGGCAAGCGCGGCTTCCGGCAGGTCCGGGTCCAGCGGCAGGATGGCCGGGCCCGAGCCGTCGAGCGCAGCCGCCAGGGCGGCCAGCATCTGCTCACCAGCGGCGGGGCCAAACTGAACCGCGTGCAGGGGGCGGGAAGTCACGGTCGTAAGGTTAATCGGACAGATCGGCACAGCAGCAGGAGGGCAACACGTGATCGACTGGCAGGAGTCCGGACCGGCGGACGGCGAGAAGTACACCGACATTCGGTACCAGACTGCTGAGGGCATCGCCAAGATCACGATCAACCGGCCCGAGGTACACAACGCATTCCGGCCGACTACTCTCTACGAGCTCTCACATGCGTTCAACGTTGCCCGCGACGACCCGGGGATCGGCGTCATCATCTTGACCGGCGAGGGCGACAAGGCGTTCTGCTCGGGCGGCGACCAGCGGATTCGCGGCGAGGCCGGATACTCCGACACCCGCGGCGTGGACCGGCTCAATGTGCTCGACCTGCAGGTGCAGATCCGCCGCACGCCCAAGCCAGTGATCGCGATGGTCGCGGGGTATGCCATCGGTGGCGGTCATGTGCTGCACGTGTGCTGCGACCTCACGATCGCCGCCGACAACGCGAGGTTCGGGCAGACCGGTCCCAAGGTCGGATCGTTCGATGCGGGCTATGGCTCCTCGCTGCTGGCCGCAACCGTGGGCCTGAAGAAGGCCCGCGAGATCTGGTACCTGTGCCGGCAATACAACGCCACTGAGGCGCTGCAGATGGGCCTGGTCAACACGGTCGTCCCGCTCGAGCGGCTCGAGGAGGAGACCGTCAACTGGGCCCGGGAGATGCTGGCCAAGTCTCCGCTCGCACTGCGCATGCTCAAGGGCGCGCTCAACGCGGTGACCGACGGCGCCGCCGGCATGCAGCAGTTCGCCGGCGACGCGACGATGATCTATTACATGAGCGAGGAAGCGCAGGAAGGCCGGGACGCTTACGTGGGCAAGCGCGCGCCGGACTTCAGTAAGTTCCCGCGCCGCCCGTGACCGACACGACGGGGGTCTCGAGCCCGGCGCAACTGGTCGCCGAGCTCCTCCCGACGCTGCGGGCTTTCGCGATCCCGATGCCTGTGCGCTTCCGTGGCACGACGCTGCGGCAGGGTGCGCTGCTGCAGGGGCCGGCCGGGTGGGGGGAGTTCTCTCCGTTCAGTGAGTACGGGCCGCGCGAGTGCGCACGGTGGCTCGCGTGCGCGCTGGAGGCGGCCTGTGTCGGCTGGCCAGCGCCGGTGCGCCACCGGGTGCCGGTAAACGTCACCGTGCCCGCCGTCGGGCCGGAGCAGGCGCATGCGATCGTCGCTGGCTCGGCCTGCCGGACCGCCAAGGTCAAAGTCGCCGAGCCGGGCCAGGCACTGGCCGACGACATCGCGCGTGTCGAGGCAGTACGCGACGCGATCGGGCCGGACGGCCGGGTGCGCGTCGACGCGAACGGCCTGTGGGACGTAGCTGCGGCCACCGCTGCGCTCGCCGCCCTGAGCCGCTTCGGCCTGGAGTACGCCGAGCAGCCATGCGCGACGCTCGGCGAGCTGGCCGAGCTGCGCCGCCAGGTTGACGTGCCGCTGGCAGCTGACGAGTCGATCCGGCGAGCCGAGGACCCGATCGCGGTCCGCGCCGCCGGGGCGGCCGACATCATCGTGCTGAAGGCCCAGCCGCTTGGGGGCGTGCGCACCGCGCTGCGCATCGCCGAGGCCTGCGAGCTGCCAGTCGTCGTGTCCAGCGCGATCGACACCTCCATCGGCCTCGCGGCCGGCGTGGCGCTCGCGGCGGCGCTGCCCGAGCTGCCCTACGCCTGCGGGCTGGCCACGATGAGCCTGCTGGCCGGCGATGTGACGGCCGATCCGCTGGCTGAGGCCGACGGCGAGCTGCCGGTGCGCCCTGCGGTCGTCGATGAGCAGGCGCTGCGGCGCTACGAGGTCGACGCAGCCGAATCGGGATGGGGCGCACGGCTGCTCGGCGCAGCGGAGTTCCTGCCGGACCGGCTGTGAATCCATCCACGGCGTTCGCCACGGTGCTGGTGGACGAGCTGATCCGGTGCGGGCTCCGCGAGGCGGTGATCGCCCCAGGCTCGCGCAGCGCGCCGCTGGCCATGGCGCTGCACGCCGCTTGCGACGAGTCCCGGCCGGGCAGTCCGCTGCGGCTGCACGTGCGGATCGACGAGCGGTCGGCCGCGTTCCTGGCGCTCGGCCTGGCCAAGGCCAGCGGCCGCCCGGTCGCAGTGGTCTGCACCTCGGGCACCGCGGCTGCGCACTTCCACGGCGCTGTCGTCGAGGCCGACGAAGCCGCGGTGCCGCTGCTCGTGCTCACCGCCGACCGGCCGCCGGAACTGCGTGGCACCGGTGCTAACCAGACCATCGACCAGATCAAGCTCTACGGGTCGGCGGTGCGCTGGTTCTGCGAGGTCGGCGTACCGGAGGACCGGCCAGGGCAAGTCGAGTACTGGCGCTCGCTGACGTGTCGTGCCTGGTCTCTTGCCTACGGGAACGGGCCAGTCTCCGCCGGTCCGGTTCACCTCAACCTCCCGTTCCGGGATCCGCTGGTACCGGACCTGGCCGATCCGGCCGCCGGTTCGCTCGCGGCCGCCTACCAGCACGAGGCCGGGCAACTGGCCGACCCCTCCTGGCACGAGCCGCTCGCTGGCCGGCCCGGCGTTGCACCCTGGACCCGCATCCCTGCCGCGCCGGCCGGCTCGCCGACCCAGATCGACTGGACTGAACGCGGCCTGGTGGTCTGCGGCGACGGCGCGACCGACCCGGCCGCACTGGCGGAGCTTGCCGCTGCGGCGGGCTGGCCGCTGCTCGCCGAGCCGTCCTCGGGTGCCCGGCATGGCAGGGCCGCGCTGCGCGCCTATGAATTCCTGCTCGAAACCGCCGACTTCGCGCGGGCCCACCGGCCCGATCTGATCATCTCGGCTGGCCGGCCGGGCCTGTCCCGCGGCCAGCTCGCGCTGCTGCGCGGGGCCGGCCCGTGGACGGGGGACGAGGGAGGCGGCGGTGCCGCCGACCCGGCCGCGGGCTCTGTTCGGCACATTGTTGTCGGCCGGGCTGCCGACGGGCGGTGGGCCGACCCGGCGCGCAGCGCCGCCGAGGTGGCCGACTCGGTACGCCTTCGCGGCGTGCCGCCGTCCATGCCGGGTGGGTGGCTGCAGTCGTGGCTGACGGCCGACACGGCTGCGGCCGCGGCGGCCGAGGAGATACTCCGCGCCGAGTCGGCGGTCAGTGAGCCGCTACTCGCGCGTGAGGTGGCCGCCGGGCTGCCGGCTGGCGGCCTGCTCTGGGCCGCTGCCAGCATGCCGGCCAGGGACCTGGACCGGTACATGGCGCCGCGGCCAGACATCCGGATCCTCGCCAGCCGGGGCGCCAGTGGCATCGACGGGACGGTGTCCGCCGCGATCGGGGCTGCGCTCGCGCATCAGCGCGCGGGCGGCGGCACGGCTGTCGCGCTGCTCGGTGACCTTGCCTTGCTGCACGATGCGCCCGGCCTGATGCTCGGGCCAGAAGAGCCGCGCCCGGACCTGTGCCTGGTGGTCGTCAACAACGACGGCGGCGGGATCTTCTCTACCCTGGAGCAGGTGGCGTTCCCCGGACCGTTCGAGCGGGTCTTCGGCACGCCGCATGGCGCGAACCTGGCCCGCCTGGCCGGCGCGGCTGGCCTGCCGTACGCTCGGCTGGGCCGGCTCACTGACCTGACCGCGGTGCTGACCGGGCACGGGCTGCGGCTGGCCGAATTGCAGACCGACAGGTCCGAGCAGGCGAAGCTGCGCGCGGCTATCGGCCAGGCTGTCTCCGCCGCCCTCGGCGCTCGGTGACCTGGCGCTTGGCCGGAACGCCCGGCCGAAGGAGAGCACGTGAGTGACGCGGTCAAGCAGGTCATCGTGATCCGCCGGGACCTGAGGATGCGCCGGGGCAAGGAGATTGCCCAGGGCGCGCACGCCGCGATGGCTTTCCTCACCCGCAGGCTCACCTGGACCGACGGGGAGACCGAAGCCCGGCTGACCACCTCGCCGGCCGAATTCGCCTGGCTGACCAGCAGCTTCCGCAAGGTGACGCTTCAAGTCGCCTCGGAAGAGGAACTGCTGGACATCCATGCGCGGGCCGAGGCGGCCGGACTGGTCGTGCACGTGATCACCGACTCGGGCCTGACCGAGTTCGGTGGCGTGCCGACCAGGACCTGCCTGGCGATCGGGCCGGACTACGACGACAGGATCGACCCGGTCACTGGCGACCTC
>DASXMP010000135.1:0-3712 GCA_036495585.1 Streptosporangiaceae bacterium | reverse complement strand
TGGTGACCAGCGTGGAGCGGATCCCGGGGGCGGTCGCCGAGGCGTTCCACATCGCCACCACCGGCCGCCCCGGCCCGGTGCTGATCGACGTGCCCAAGGACGTGCAGCAGGCGCTGGGCAAGTGGAGCCTGCCGGACGGGTCCTGGCCACCGTCGCTCGACCTGCCCGGGTACCGGGTGCCCGGCCCGCCGAGCCGGGAGGCGATCCAGGCCGCCGCGGCCGAGATCCGCCGGGCTCGCCGTCCCGTCCTCTACGTCGGCGGCGGCGTGATCAAGTCGAACTCGCACGCCGAGCTTCTGCGGCTGGCCGAACTGACACAAGTGCCGGTCACCACCACGCTGATGGCGCGGGGCGCGATCCCCGACACGCATCCGCTCGCGCTCGGGATGCCTGGCATGCACGGCTGCTATACGGCGGTCTCAGCGCTCCAGGAAGCCGACCTGATTGTGGCTCTCGGTGCGCGGTTCGACGACCGAGTGACTGGCAAGCTGACGGACTTCGCGCCGAAGGCCAGGATCGTGCACGCGGACATCGACCCGGCCGAGATCGGCAAGAACCGGGTCGCGGACGTGGCCATCGTCGGCGACGTGCGGCTGACCCTGAGCGGCCTGGCCGACGTGCTGGCCGGCGGCGAAGGCCCCGACACCGCTGACTGGCTGGCGATCCTGGACCGCTGGAAGCGGCAGTTCCCGCTCCGCTACAGCCAGGACATGGAGGGTCCGCTGAAGCCGCAGTACGTGACCGAGCGGCTGTCGGCCATGACAGGCGGCGATGCGATCATCGTGGCGGGCGTCGGTCAGCACCAGATGCACGCGGCCCAGCACTACTCATTCACCCGGCCGCGCAGCTGGATCAACTCCGGCGGCGCCGGCACCATGGGGTTCGCGGTCCCGGCCGCGATGGGCGCACAGGTCGGCCGGCCCGGCGAGACAGTGGTCGCGATCGACGGCGACGGGTGCTTCCAGATGACCGCGCAAGAGCTTGCCACCTGCGCCATTGGCAAGATCCCGATCAAGGTGCTGATCTTCAACAACGGATTCCTTGGCATGGTGCGCCAGTGGCAGGAGCTGTTCTACGACGAGCGCTACTCCTCGGTCGAGCTCGGCACCGACATCCCCGACTACGTGAAGCTGGCCGAGGCCTACGGCTGCATCGGGCTGCGCTGCGACCGGCCCGAGGAGGTGGACGCGGTGCTGGACAAGGCGCTGGCCCCCACCGATGTGCCGGTGATCGTGGACTTCCGCACCCATGACCGCGAGGGCGTGTTCCCGATGGTCGCGGCCGGGCACCCGAACGACGACATCGTGCTCGGCCCCGAGTTCACCCCGGACGAGCAGCGCGCAGCAAGCAGAAGGGACCTCAGCCGATGAGCACGCACACCCTGGCGGTGCTGGTGGAAAACAAGCCCGGCGTGCTCTCGCACGTGGCCGGCCTGTTCTCCCGGCGGGCGTTTAACATCGCCTCGCTCGCGGTCGGGCCAACCCACGATGAGCGGGTGAGCCGGATCACGATCGTGGTGGACGGCGCGTCCACGCCCGTCGATCAGGTCAAAAAGCAGCTCGACAAGCTGGTCCGGGTGCTCAAGGTCGTGGAGCTCGACGACGACGCCGCGATCGAGCGCGAGCTGGCCCTGATCAAGGTGCGGGCCGAGCCCGCGCTGCGCGGGCAGCTCCTCGAGGTGGCTGGCGTGTTCGGCGCGAGCGTGGTGGACATGAGTCCGAGCACGCTGGTGCTCGAGGCGGTCGCCAGTCCCAGCAAGCTCGACTCGCTGCTGGCGATGCTCGAGTCCTACGGCACTTGCGAGCTCGTGCGCACCGGGCGGATCGCGCTGGAGCGCGGCGCGGGCGCCATCACCGATGCAGACGCCGGCGCTGATAATCGTGCTGATGACCGTGCCGACGACCGCGAGCCTGGCGAATCGGCTGAGGCAGCGTAAGACCACCCGTTCCCTGCAATGTCAAAGAGTCCCGGAAAGGACAGTTCCTCCATGGCCACCGTCTATTACGACTCAGACGCCGATCTCAGCCTGATCCAGGGCCGCAAGATCGCCGTACTCGGCTACGGCTCGCAGGGCCACGCGCATGCGCTCAGCCTGCGCGACTCCGGCTGCGATGTGCAGGTCGGGCTGCCGGCGGGCTCCCGGTCGCGGGCGCGTGCCGAGGCGGCCGGCCTCAGCGTCGCCACGCCGGCGGACGCGTGCGCCTGGGCCGACGTGATCATGGTGCTGGCGCCAGACACCACCCAGCGCGGGCTCTACGCCGAGGCGATTGAGCCGAACCTGCGGCAGGGTGACGCGCTGTTCTTCGCGCACGGGTTCAACATCCACTTCGGCTACATCACGCCGCCGGACTTCGTGGATGTGGCGATGGTGGCCCCGAAGGCGCCAGGGCACCTGGTGCGGCGGCAGTACGAGGAGGGGCACGGCACGCCGGTGCTGGTAGCTGTCGCGCAGGATGCCACCGGCAAGGCGTGGGAGCTGGCGAAGTCGTACGCGGCCGCGATTGGCGGCACCAAGGCGGGTGCGCTGGTTACCACGTTCAAGGAGGAGACCGAGAGCGACCTGTTCGGCGAGCAGGCGGTGCTGTGCGGCGGCGTCACCGCGCTGGTGAACGCCGGCTTCGAGACCCTGGTCGGCGCCGGGTACCAGCCGGAGGTCGCGTACTTCGAGTGCCTGCACGAGCTCAAGCTGATCGTGGACCTCATGTATGAGGGTGGCGAGTCGTGGATGCGGTACTCGGTGTCGGACACCGCGGAGTACGGCGATCTCACGCGCGGCCCGCGGGTGATCTCGGACGCGACCCGCGAGGCCATGGCCAAGATCCTTGCCGACATCCAGTCCGGGGAGTTCGCCCGGGAGTGGGTGGCCGAGGACGACGCGGGCCGGCCGAACTTCGCCAAGCTCCAGGCTGAGGCGAAGGGCGCCAAGGTCGAGCAGGTCGGCAAGCCGCTGCGGGCCATGATGAGCTGGCTCGGCTCGGCCGCTAAGGAGATGGACGAGTAATGCCGTCCGAGGTATCTGCCCCCGTATCCGGCAGCAGTGCCCGTACTCATGTCGTCACCCACCTTCCGGGTGACGGCGTGGGACCGGAGGTCACCGAGGTCGCGCGCGCATGCGTGGAGGCGGTGGCCGTCCGGCGGGGCTTCGGCGTGCAGTGGCGGCCGTGCGACCTCGGCGGTCGGCACTACCTGGCCACCGGCGAGGTGCTGCCTGACGCGGTGCTGGCCGAACTGCGGCAGTCGGACGCGATCTTGCTGGGCGCGGTTGGCACCCCGGACGTGCCGCCGGGTGTGCTGGAGCGCGGTCTGCTGCTGCGGCTGCGGTTCGAACTGGACCTGTACGTCAACCTGCGCCCGTCCAAACTCCGGCCCGGCGTCGGGGGAGCGGTGGGCAAGCATCAGCTGTCGGATCTCGACTTCGTGATCGTGCGGGAAAACACCGAGGGTCTGTACGCGGGCGCCGGTGGCACCGTGCACAAGGGCACGCAGTTCGAGACCGCGACCGAGGAGTCCCTGAACACCTGGGCGGGAGTGCGGCGGTGCGTGGAGTACGCGGCGCGGCTGGCCGCGGCCAGGTCCGGCCGGCTGACGCTCGTGCACAAGACCAACGTGCTGACCCACGCCGGTGATCTGTGGCACCGGATCGCTCGGGAGGTCGCGGCCGAGGCCGGCGTCGAACTGAGCTATGCGCACGTGGACGCGGCGTGCCTGTGGA
>DASXMP010000134.1:0-18043 GCA_036495585.1 Streptosporangiaceae bacterium | reverse complement strand
TTGCGGCCTGCGTCATCGCGACCTACCGTGATCCCATCCGGTGCAGTGGCCGCCGCTCGTCGCACTCGCCACTGCAGACCGGGATCGGCAGCGCCCGATGGCGTGGACGGGGACCTCGATGACCGCTGCAGACGACACTGCTGCAGACGGCGCTGCGCCAGATCCGGTGCGCGCTGAGACATACCTGCGCCTGCGAGCCGAGCACGAGCTAAGCCGGGCCCTGACGCTACGGCGATGGCAGCCGCCCCGTGATCACCGGCACCCGAGAACTGGATTCACCTTCTGGCGCCCGCCGGAGAGCCAGCTGGTTGCGGGCTGGTCTGGCGCCGGCCCGGATGCAGCCACGACCCGGGTGCAGTTCGCTGCGCCCGCCACCTGGCTCGCTCCCTTCGCCCGCGCGGCGGCGTGGACCACCCGCCGGTTCGAGGCAATTGGCATGCATGCCGCGGCTCGCTTCAGCCGGACTGAGGAGCCACTGCCTGCCTACGCCAATCTGAACCGAGTGGCCGAACTCGCGGCGGGCCTGGCAGCCAGCGGCGTTGTTGATGAGACGACCGCGCGCACGGTTGTCGGTGACCTCCACACCGCGCTGGCCCTGCGAGGGCTGACCTACCCAAGTGCTCTGTTCGAGGAGGTCCTGGCCTCCCGATGGCACCAGTTGCAAGCCACGCCCAGAGCGCCGGCTGGCCCAGCGCGCGCGATCCCGATCGGCGTAACGACGGACTGTGCCCTGCACGGCCACCCGGGCCGGGTCTACCTGGGAATCCTCCTGGTTGAGCCCGGCGAGACCGCGGTCACGCTGCGGGCCAAGCTAGCCGAAGATCCGGCCAGATCCCGATCCCGCCTGCCGCCGGACATCATGAACGCCTTGGACGACCTCGACGCGGTCGATGATCAGCGCCGTAGCTATTCGGCCTACTTCAGCGGCGGCGGCGACACCCAGGACTGGGACGGGCAGTTGACCCTCAGCATGTCGCCGCCGGCTGAGGCTCGGTGGCTGGACCTGAGCATTCCCGGCGCGAGCCCGGTGCGGATCGACCTGAGCGCTCCCGCCTCGGTGCTTCCGACCACCTCGAGGCCGAGACCGCCGGGCACCGCCGCCGACCGGTACATCGACCTGCTGACGACCCGGATGCTTAGCTACAACTGGAGCGGGAGTGGCTGGGCCGTCGATCCCGATAACGACGTGCAGCCGAAGGCGGTCGCCGTAGCGGCCGGGCTGCTGGCGGCCGGAGTGCTTGGGGAGACGAGCCCCGCGCTCGGCCGCCTGGTCGCGGCCGCGAGCCGCGTCGGGCAGCCCCTGCCCGAGGCGCTGGCAGCGATCACGCCGAGCGGTCTGCCCCCAGACTGGCAAGCATTGCTCACCCGCCGGGACGCCGCGGACGGGCCGACCGGGATCATGCCCGTCGGCGCGGTGCTGCCGGAACTGGACGGTGCGGCCTGCGTCGTCACCGAGATCGAGTCCGGACCGGAGGCAGCCGCCTTTCGCGTGCATGCCCGCGGCTGGCCGGTCTCCTCCCACGCACTCTCCGCGCCGGGGCGCGGTGCAGGTTTCTGGTGGAGCGCCCGGGACGACGTCGGCGGCTGGTACTTCGCGAGCGAGCAAGATGGAAGTTACGGAAGCGGAGACGCGCAGTTCGAACTCGCCGTCATCCCGCCGATCAACCCGCTCGCGCGCGCACTAGAGATCACGCTGACCGGGTCGACGCACCAGGTAAGCGTGACGTTTCCGCTGGAGTGGCGGGCGGGTCTGTGACCTCACCGTGGTGGGCGGCCTTCGGGCCAGCCGAGGCGCAGGTCAGCTGCGGCCAGGCGCTGCACCGGCTGCGCTGGGCGGATGGCAGCCTGCAGCCGGTGGATCATCCGGACGCCGACGCAGAGCTCCTCCGCACCACCCCTGGGGGCGCCACGACGGGATGCCTCGACCTGTGCCGGGCGTGGGCCGAGCATGCCGCCGACCTCAGCGTGCTAGCGCTTGCGCCGCGCTCGGATGATGACCAGCTCTCGATCACCTCTCACCTGCTAGCGGAGGGCCGTCAAGGACTGCTCTTCGCCAGGAGCGGGGAAGACGACGGGAGCGAAGGCCGCAATCCGCGCCTCGAGCTGATCGAATTGCTGGCCCTCGGGGAGGCATTCCAGTTGCGGCTGGCCGGCACGGTGGCGCACGCATGGTCGGCCGAGGGTGCGCATGGCCAACATTCCGGCCAGTCTCATCCGGCCCTCGCCGCCGCGCTGACCAGCCGACTCGCGCCAGCCGCCGCGCGGTGGCTTGACCTGAATCCCGGCCAGGTCAACGCAGCAGTCCACAGCGGGACCGGCTGGGGAGAGGTCAGTCTGGATCACACTGCGACCCGGCAGAGGCTGCGGGCGCGACTGCCGGTGAGCTGGCTCGCCAGCATGTGGGCGCCCGGCCTAACCGTAGTCGGCGGGCATCTGATGGTCGGCATCCAGCAGGCCAGCTGGCCGACCGCACATGTCCTGGCGCTGCGAAGGCCGGGCAGCGAGCCAGTTGAGCTCGCCATCAGGCATGACGGACAAGCATGGACCCTCGCGGGGTAATCACCTAGCCTTTGCCGCGATGTAGCGGTCGAACCGCTAGACGTTGATGAGCGAGGCGGAAGCGGCGGCCTGCGGGCCGGGTCCTGAAGGCGACCGCCTGGCTCGCCGCTGCCGTCGGCCGGGCGCGCCCCAGAGGTTCAGAATCAGTGCGCGGTGTTCTGTCTCACCTAGTCCCGGCCCGGCGGCGCAGCCTGCGGTAGTAAGCGACCGTCGCTCCCTATCTTTCGTCCATTGGCTGGTCTGGCGGGAGGCTCGTTCGCCGCGATTTTGGGATTGGCCGCACACTATTTTGCTATTGATCACTCTCGGCGTACTCGGACATAGCGTGTGGCACTCGGAGATGCTCTCGATCGTGAACTTCCTGACCAACACTTTTACCGGTGGACACGCGGTCGGCTGACCCGATGGCCCGGCCCTCCGTGCCGTCACCCGCCCGTTTAATAGCAATGTTGCGCATTCCCTGCGACGCCACGAGGCCGTCAGAGGCCAGTGCTATCTCAACTCACACAACCGCCCAGGCCGTCCGTTGATCGGTTGACACGCGGCAGCAAAATGCGATGAGGTATATGCAATCTGCCCCTTCTGTCCAGATCGGTTTTGGTTTTGGCCATCCTCGTCGCGATCGCCGCAGGGCTAGTGGTGTGGCATGCCACCCGCGCCAATCAGGCCCGGCTGGGGATCCGGTCCCGCCGCGGACAGATCCGGGCGATGTCGCGCGAGATCCGAACCTTCGTGTTGCGGGGTATCCTCATGCTGATCTTGTTGGTCATCGTCCTGGCCGTGGCCGTGAAGTACTAAGCGGCCGCTAGGGCTACGAAGCTGCCGGGCTCAGGTGCCAGCGGACTATCCGGAAGCCGTAGCGGACCGCGCGTTGCAGCCCTGCGCGGTCGAACTGGCCATCGGCGCCGCGCGGTATCCCGATGAACCCGGCCGCCCGGGGGTTGCCGGCCAGCAAGACGCCGAGCAGCCGGTCGACCTCACTGGGGTCACCAATCAGCTCGGGAGTGGCAGTCAGGTCCTTCCCGCGCACGCGCAGCCGGACTGGCACATCGGAGACCAGGTTGAGCTTCCATTTCCCGCCGCCAGGCGTCAGCAGCGTGTCGCCATCGCGCACATAGCTGACCGGCTGCCGGTACGTCTTGCCGGTCTTGCGGCCGATCACGTACGCGAGCATGAGGTTGCGTCCTGCAGGCGTACCGAACGGCAGGCCCAGCATGGCTCGCATCGGGACATTGATGACTCGGAATGCCCGCGCTTGCATCTTGCGGCCCGGCGGCGGGCTTGTTCCTTCAGTCGTCACGGTGACCTCCTCTGAGCTGGGGCGTGTCGCGGCTGGCTAGAACCTGCATCGAAATAGTGCGGACAACCGCGACGAGCACGACGACGGCGCTGGAACCATTGCGACCGGTGTCACGGCCTGCCCTCCACGAGGCCCTGCCACGGCAGGCCGGCCTGATCGGCGTCGACGTTGGCCGCGAGCCGGCCAAGCAACCCATCAAGCGTGGCGATCTCCTGGCTGGTGAGGCCGGCGCGCAACTGGCTGTCAAACGCCATCGCCGCATCCCGCAAAGCCAGGAACATGGCCTCGCCGGCGTCGGTGATCTGCACGACGTGGATCCGTCTGTTGGCGGGATCCCGGTGCCTGGTGACCAGCCCGCCGGACTCCATCCCGTTCAGGTGATGAGTGAGAGTCGCCTCCCTGATACCCATCGCCTGGGCCAGCTCTCGCTGGCTCGCCACGTTGCGCATCTTCAAGTTGATCAGCACGAGCCACATCGGCAACGAGCCGCCGGCCACAGCCAGAGCGTCGTCGAAGGCCCGGCTGACTGCCCTAGAGACCGCGGTCAGCCGCAGGCCGATCGGAGTGTGTGCTGGTCGCATGGCCTAACGTTAGCACATCAATCGATGTCTAATGCTTTGATTTCTAATTCTTAGCCATCTAGGCTTAGGCTATGACCCAGGTGAGTGCGGGACCGCGGGCCGCCCGAGTTCCGCCCGCGCCCTCGGCCACAGGATCGCGACGATGGCTCGGCCTGGCGTGTCTCTCAACCACGCAGCTCATGGGTGCCCGTGATCGCAGATGGGGCGGATAAGACCCCCAGTCCGGAGTCGACGTAACCCAAAACATTAGAACGTGCGCTCGACGGCTTGCAGACGGCTGGGGTCGGACATGCGCAGGGCCGCCCGGATCACTTCGGATAAATCCGGACGGGTCTTCGTGTTCTGTCAGCCGCACTGTCGGGGAGGTACGGAACATGAGCAACGACCAGCTAGGAGACAAACTCGACGGCCTGATGCCGCGTATGCGCCAGTATCTAGCCGACCCTGAGCACCGCTGGTCAGCCCAGACCCGGGAGCGCGTAGGGCAGATCGTGGCCGCCTATGACCGGGGGGACCGTGCAGCAGCGAAGGAGCTCTTTACTGACTACGTAGCCACGGTGAAGCACTGAGGCCCGATTTTCACCCTGCCATCCCTTCGGCCGCATCTCGACGGCCTCGGCCGAGAAGTGCTGGCCGCCGTCACTGCCCGGGCGCAGGAGCCCGCGCCACCGCGCGTGCGATCGTCTCCACCGCGGGGAACGACGGCGCCGCCTGACTCGGTGTTCGGCCTGGCCGCTTACGCGGCGGACCGCAGCACCGCGCACAGGCGAGCGATCGCCGTCGTGAACGCGTGCGCAGGCGGAGTCGCGTAGCCGAGGACGAGACCCGGTGGATGGGACTGCTCCCCCGCCCGGAAATCGGCCAGGCCTTTCAGCATCAGCCCATGCTTCCGCGCCCGCGCCACCACTTCGTCTTCGCCCAGCCGGTCCGGGAGCAGCGCCAGCGCCTGCAGGCCAGCCACAATGCCGGTCAACCTGACGTCAGGAACTTCCTGCGCCAGGGCACGGAGCAGCCGGTCGCGCCGCTGGCGGTAGACGGTCCGCATCCGCCGGACCTGCCGGTCGTACTGGCCCGATGCGATGAACTCGGCGAGCGCGAGCTGGTCCAGGCTGCTGGACAGGCGCACGGTCGCGCGCTTGGCTTCGGTGATTTCGGCTACCAGCCCCGCTGGCACCACGAGCCAGCCGAGCCGGAGTCCCGGCGCGAGGCTTTTGCTGGCCGTGCCGCCATAGATGATGTGCTCAGGCGCGAGCGCCTGCAGCGCGCCGACGGCCTGCCGGTCGTAACGGAACTCGCCGTCGTAATCGTCCTCGATCAGCAGGCCGCCGGTTCGCACGGCCCAGTCGGCTGCCTGCCGCCGGCGCTGCGGCGCGAGCGCCATCCCGAGCGGGAACTGATGCGCAGGCGTGAGCAGGATCGCGCCGGCCGACGAGAGTACCTCGGCGGACAACACCGCGCCCGGAGAGTCAACCGGGACCGGGTCGAGCTGCAGGCCGCGGACGGCAGCGATCTCCCGGTGCTCCGGCAGCCCGTAGGACTCGACCGCCAGCGCGCGGACGCCCCGTGCCCGCAGTATCTGGCAGACCAGATCCAATCCCTCCGCGAACCCGGCGGTCACGATCACCCGCTCGGGTGTCACGGCGACGCCGCGAGCCCTGGCGAGGTACTCGGCCAGTGCGGCCCGCAGCTCCGGCAGGCCCTGCGGGCTGGGGTAGCCGGCCAGGTCACCAGCCGGCGCCGCGCCGAGCGCACGCCGCCCTGCGGCGAGCCAGGCGCTGCGCGGGAACGCGGACACGTCCGGAGTGCCGGGCCGCAGGTCGTAGCGAGATTGCCGCTCGGTTGGGCGTTCCGCCGCCACCGCCGGCCGGGGCTGGGCGGCGCGTTCGGCGACCCAGGTCCCTGACCCGTGCCGGGCGGCGAGCCAGCCCTCGGCTATGAGCTGTGCGTAGGCGTCGGCAACCGTGTTCCGGGCGAGGCGCAGATCGGCCGCGAGCACCCGCGACGACGGGAGCGCAGTACCGGGCACCAGCCGGCCGCCCCGGACAGCCTCGCGCAGTGCGGACTCCAGGGCAGCTCGCGGACGCGCCCCGGACAGCTCGAGGTGGAGATCGAGACCGACCGAAGTGGCCCACGTTCCCTGCATGGAATTGGATCTTAAACCCGACCCTCTTGTGGCCTAGCGTGGCAGTACACACGAATTCTCATGAAGGAGATCCTGATGACAGCGACGACCGAGGAGACCACGCCGAGGTTGGACTTCGAGGCGCGGGCGGCGGGTTTCTATGCGGCGGTGGCGCACCTGGACCGGGCCGCGACGAAGGAACTCGATCACGTCGAATTCGACGCGCGCCTGCGCGAGCTGGTGCGGATCCGGGCATCGCAGCTCAACGGCTGCGCGTATTGCATCGACATGCACACCAAGGACGCCCGCGCGGCCGGCGAGACCGAGCAGCGGATCTACGCCCTTCCGGCCTGGCGGGAGACGCCATTCTTCACCAGCCGGGAACGAGCCGCCCTCGCCCTCACCGAGTCCATCACCTTGATGCCGCAGACGCACGTGCCGGGAGCAGACTTCGCGCAAGCGGCAGCGGAGTTCAGTGAGGCCGAGCTCGGCGCGCTCATCAGCCTGATCGTGACGATCAACGCGTGGAACGCGATCGGCGTCAGCACCCGGACCTGGATGCCAGGCAGCTACCAGCCGTGACCGGGATCGGGCTGGCGGGATCAGTCCGATCGAGCTGGGGGCCAGTCCGATCGGGGAGGCCGCGGCCGCGGCACTCTAAGAGCTACGACGGGGCCGGGCCGGGCGCCCGGAGCCGAGGAGGAGATTGGTTATGCGTGTAGCCGTAGCCGGGGCCACCGGCCGGATCGGCCGCCTGACGGTCGCGGCGCTGGAGCGCGCCGGCCATGACGCGGTAGGGCTGAGCCGGGCGCTCGGGGTGGACGTGCTCACCGGCGACGGCCTGGACAAGGCACTGGACGGCGTGGCGGCTGTAGTGGACTGCACCAGCACTCCGGCGCAGGACCGGCAGGAGGTCGTCGACTTCTTCGCCACGGGCACGAAGAACCTGCTCGCCGCCGGCCAGCGCGCCGGAGTCACGCATCACGTGCTGCTGTCCATCGTCGGGCTCAGCGAGCCCGCCAAGGCGCCGCACTACGCCGGCAAGCTGGCGCAGGAGGCGGCGGTCGAACAGGGCCAGCTGCCGTGGACGATCGTGCGCGCTACCCAGTTCCACGACTTCGCCGCCATGGTGGCCGGCTGGACGGAGCGCGACGGCACGGCGCTGATCGCGCCGCTGCTGGTGCAGCCGATCGCCCCGGCGGACGTGGGCGAGGTACTGGCGGAGACCGCGGTGCAGGAGCCGCGGAACGCCCGGCTCGATATTGCCGGCCCGGAGACCCAGGACCTGGTCGACATGGCGCGCCGCACGCATGCCGTGCGCGGCAAGGAGGTCCGGCTCGTGCCGACCTGGCAGGGCCCGTTCGACGTCGGCATGGCCGGCGACGTCCTGCTGCCTGGACCGGACGCGCGCATCATGCCGACCACGTTCGACGCCTGGCTGGCCGCCGGCGCTCGCTAGGCCGAACAGGTCGAGCGAGCAGGCCGAGGTCACCTGGTTCAGCCGCGAGCATGCTGCGACCAGCCAAGGCCAGCCGCGACGCGTCAGGACCAGCGCAGCGGCAGCGACTCGACGCCGTAGATGCCTTCCACGTTGCCGAGCACGGCGGGGCCATCCAGGGTCAGCCCGGGCATCCGCGGCGTGAGGAACGTCAGGGCCTCCTGCAGCTCGGCCCTGGCCAGGTTGGCGCCGAGGCAGAAGTGCGCGCCAGCGCCGAAGGTCAGCAGCCGCTCGTCCCGTTCCGCGGTGATGTCAAAGTCCTCGCCGCCTGGCTGCTCCCGGTTGCCGCGCTCGGCGCAGACGGCCAGGATCGTCCCGGCCGGAAACAGCACACCGTGGTGCTCGATGTCTTGCGTGCAAAGCCGCGCAGTGAGCGGGGCGATCGGCTCATACCGCAGGATCTCTTCGACCGCGCGAGCGGTCAGCTCAGGCTGGGACCGCAGCAGTTCCCACTGGTCGGGATGGAGCGCGAACTGCCGCATCCCGTGCGATAGCTGCGCCTGGGTCGTGTCAACACCGCCCGCGATCACGTCCAGCACCAAGTTGACGCACTCGGCATGGGACAGCTTGTCACCCGCGTCCTCGGCGGTCAGCAGCGTCGTCAGCAGATCCTCGCCCGGCTCGCCCCGGCGCTTGGCCAGGAGCGCCTCGACATAGTCGTAGACCTCTGCGGATGCGCGCTCCATCTGCGGCACCTGGCTGCCTAGCGCCTTGATGTCGAACTGCTTCTGCACGAGGGTGGACCATTCGTGCAGCCGCGGGGCGTCCTCCGGCGGGGCGCCCAGCACGGCGCTAATCGTCAGCGACGGGTACGGCCGGGCGAACGCGGTGACGAAGTCGCAGGCCTGCGCGGCCTCGACCGTCGGCCAGAGCTCCACCAGGAACTTCCGCATGACCGGACGCCACCTGTCCGCCGCGCGCGGCGTGAAGGCGCCGCCCACCAGCGACCGCAGGCGGCGGTGCTGCGCGCCCTGCTGGTTCAGGATGTTCGCGTCGATCAGCTCGCGCAGGCGGCCGGAAGTGACCCCGAACAGATCGGCGATCTCCCGGCCAGGGAACTCGGTGTACCGGGACCGCAGGAAGAACTCGGCCGCGTCCCGATCGAGCACAATGAAGGCCAGCGGAGACTTGGCCAGCCAGCTATGGGCGCCGGCCCGCGGCAGCCCAGCCATCAGTGCGTGATATTTGTCGCCGGCTAGGTCCGGGCTATCCAGGTCCAGCTCAGGCAGGTCAAGTTCGGAGACGATCGTCATGGCTGCTTCCATCCTGCGCGCGACGGCGGCGCCAGCCTAGCCGAGCCCTCGCGCCACGGCTACTGCCCGGTAACCGATGGCTGGCAGGTCATCGGCCCGGCTTGGTATCAACTTGCCAGGTACAAACAGGACAAACGTAGCGCCATCAGCCCAGCAGAGCGGGACCTCGTCCTCGCGCTGCTCCCGACGCCGGTCGAAGCGCCTTGTGCGCGGCTGGACTGCCAGGCCGGGCAACACGACACCGGCGCATAGGGTTCGGACCGTGACAAGGGATGACACAGAGGCTCTGGTCCTCGGCGCCGGCGTGATCGGGCTGACCACCGGTATCTGCCTAGCCGAGGCCGGCCTACGGGTGCTGATCGCGGCGGCTGAGCCACCGCAGCAGAGCACGTCGATCGCGGCCGGTGCTGTCTGGGGTCCGCACCTGGTCGGGCACGACGATCGCATCGCGCGGTGGGGCCAGGTCACGCTGGACCGGTTCGCCGAACTGGCCGGGAGCAGGCCGGACAAGCGCAGCGTGGCCGGCCTGACCGGAATCGTGCACACCGCAACTGGTATCACTGCGAGCCGCGAAGAGCACGCCAGCCCGCCGGAGTTCGCGCCCGACCCGGGCGCGCTGACCGCCGCCGACCCGGACGAGATCCCGGCCGGATACCGTTCAGCCTGGCGGCTATCGGCGCCGCTGATCGCGATGCCGGAGTACCTGGACTACCTCGCTGGGCGATTCGGCCGGGCGGGCGGTGCGAGCACGTTCCCGGCTAGTTTCGGCAGCCTGAGCGACGCGAGCCGGCTGGCGCAGGGCGCCCGTGTCATCGTCAACTGCACCGGTACGGGCGCGCGGGACCTGGTCCCCGATGCCAGCGTGACGCCGGTGCGCGGCCAGGCAGTCGTGGTCGCCAACCCAGGCATTACCGAGTTCTTTGTCGGCACCGGCAGCGATCCCGGCGACCTGACGTACTTCTTCCCGCACCGGGAGGTGGTGGTACTCGGCGGGACGGAACAGCCGGGCGACTGCCGCCGCGAGCCGGACCCGGCCACCGCGGAGCGCATCGTGGCGGCCTGTACTGCGGTCCAGCCCGCGCTGCGCGGCGCACGTGTGCTGGGGCATCGGGTCGGGCTGCGGCCAGCCCGGCCATCGGTGCGGCTGGAAGCCGAGCAGCTCAGGGCCGACCTCACGGTCATCCACAACTACGGACACGGCGGCGCCGGGGTCACGCTCTCCTGGGGGTGTGCCGCAGACGCCGCCGCACTGGCGCTCGCCGTGCTCGACCCGGGGCGCTAGAAGCCGGGGAATATCTCCCGCAGCTTGTCCAGTACGTCTGGATCCGCCGATACCGAGTCGGGTGTGTGTGCCGGGTCGAGCCGTCCGGACGCGAGGCGCAGCAGCGCCTCACCAGGAAGCCGCACCGCGGGCACATCGGGGCCGCTGTCCGCTGGCCAGTCGGTGACAGTGACCGAGTCGCCGGAGGTCAGCAGGTAGTCACGGTCGGGGTCGGTGGTCGTGATCCGTACCGCGAACGGCTCGTCCAGCGGCTTGGCCGTACGCGGCGCGAGGAAGCCCGGCACGTTATCGATGAGCAGGCCAGCCGACTCGGCGGGAACCGTCGCTGCCACGTCGTTCGTCGCTTCCACGTCCCAGGTGTGCAGCGTGTGCTCGTTCAGCCGCATCCCGACCAGGCCGGCCGCGTCAAACTTCGTGCCGATGAAGCTCAGGTTGATTCCGGCAAGCTGGTCATCGGTCAGGTCCTCGAGCGCGCTCACGTACCGATCGTCGGCCGTCAGCGCGTCCGCGGCCTGTGCCTCCGGAGTCTTGGCATTCCACACATCCCACACCGGCCGGAATGCCTCAACCCCGACCATAGCGCCCTCGCCGAGCGCACCGGGGAGCATCAGCAGCGCGATCTCGGCGCCGCTGCCGAGGTGCGACAGCACCTGCGCGACGCTCCAGTCGGAGTCGTACGACTGCCTGCGTACCTGCTCCGGACTCAGCTGCTCCACCAGGCCGGCCAGCCGATCATGCGACCGGCGCAAGACCTCGATCCGGTAACGCGCGCCTTCGTTCACTATCGCCTCCATCATTTCGGGAACGTGGCCGTGCTTATCTCGCCCTGGCCGTCCGCTCGCAGCCGGATAAGGTAACCAGCGTGGAGATCGGATTCGGCGCTCCCGTCTCGGGCGCGTGGGCGACACCGGACAATCTAGCGGCCTTCGGCAAGGCGGCCGAGCGCGCAGGGTACCGCTCACTGTGGAGCTTCCAGCGGTTGCTGGTGCCGACCGGATCCGGCATGGACCCGGTGTATCAGAGCGTCCTGGATCCGATGGCTGCGCTGGCCTACCTGGCCGCCGTCACCAGCGAGATCAGGCTCGGCGTCGCGGTGATCAACTTGCCGTTCGTCTCGCCCGGCTATCTGGCCAAGCAGGCCGCCACGGTGGACTTGCTGTCGGGCGGCCGGCACGATCTCGGTCTTGGCATCGGCTGGCTGCCGCAGGAGTTCGAGCTGACTGGCGCCGACATGGCGCGGCGCGGCGCACGCGCGGCCGAGTACGTGCTAGCGCTGCGCGCCCTGTGGGGTGGCGAGACGTTTGACGGCTCCTTCTACCAGGTGCCGTCAGGTATCCAGGCACCGCCGCCGCTGCGGCCCGGCGGTCCGCCCGTGCTGCTCGGCGGCATGGCCCGGCCTGCGCTGGAGCGGATTGGCCGGATCGCGGACGGCTGGGTCACCTCCAGCCGCACCAACCTGTCCGAGATCGACCAGCTGATCGCGATCGTCAAGGAGTCGGCGGCGGCCGCGGGCCGCGACCCGGAGGCCATGCGATTTATCTGCCGCGGTGTCGTCCGCGCCGGCGAGCCGGTGACCGGCCGGGACGGCGAGCGGCTGCTGCTGTCCGGCAGCTACGAGCAGATCCGGGCCGACACGCAGTGGCTCGGCGAGCATGGCGTAACCGAAGTGTTCTACGACCTGAACTGGGATCCCCAGATCGGCTCGCCCGACGTCGACCCGATCGCCGCGGTCGCCCGCGCCGCAATGATCCTGGAAGGCCTCGCCCCGGCCTGACGCCTACCCTCAGGTGTACTGGGCGATGACACCGGTGATGGGACAGGCTTTCGTCAGCGGGCAGTAGGACCCGGACAGCATCACCCAGTTCGTCCGCGGCACGGCAACAGGGCTGAATCCATCGGTGCCAAATGAGCTAATGGGTCGGAAGTCGCTGGTGAACACGAGTCGCCCGCCCGTCCAATGCGCCAGCGTGACGGAGGGCAGCTTGAACCAGTTGAACCACAGGCCGCCCTTGCCATCCGAGGCGGTCCAGTTGCACGGTCCCGGTGCGCCGGGCAGGAAGAACGGACTCCACCTGGCGCCGGTCCAGTGCATCGCGCAGGCGCGCGGGTGTGCCAGTGACGAGTCGGCCACCCAGATGTCACGTGGCGAGGTCACCACGATCGCGGGCGAGTGGGCAGTCCGGCCGAAGTGCACCGAGGTCACCCGCCGCCAGGCGGAACCGGTCCAGGTGAAGAGATCCGGCGTGAAGACGGGGCTGTCGTTCACGATGCGCGTGTAGCTTTCGCCGATCACCCAGATGGTCGACCCGGACCTAGCCGCGGCGTCAGTCGTCGTGGCGCGCAGCGGATAGGTCGTCCAGGTGCTGCCGTTCCAGTGCGCGGTGCCGATACAGCCCTGACTGTCCTCCGACACTGTCCCGCAGCTAGCCAGCCCGATATTCGTCGCCCAGATGCTGGTGTCACTGACGACCAGCATCGGCTCGCCGCCCGGCAGCGTCAGCGTGCTCCAGGTACCGTCGTGCAAGTGCAGCATCTCGGACGACGAGAACGACGCAGTGTCCTGCCCGCTGATCCAGATGTCGGTTGCCGAGAGTGCCCAGATCCTCTCCGGCTGGTAGTGCGCGGAACCAGGAAACGTCACCGAGGTCCAGGTGCTGCCATCCGAGCGCAGCAGCAATCCGCTGCCCGTGCCGTTCCGGCCGACCGCCCATGCGGCCTTCGGCCGGAGGACGACCAGATCGGTGATCGTCACGCCCTTGTGCCGGTAGGTAACCGTCCAGTGCGGCTTCGTCGCGGCGGCCGCTGGTGCTGATGCGGCCGCCAGCACGCCGGCTGAAAGTGCCGCGCAGCCCACTAATGCGGTGAGCGCATGCCACCGCCGGATTCGTCGCCCCATCGCCGGTCCCCCGCTTCGGAATGCCTGTACCACGCGCCTCTGGCCGTCATGCTAGAGGGCATGCCTGCACTCGTCCAGATTGTTCCCTATGACACGCGATGGCCGGAGCGGGCCGCGACCGAGCTGGCCGCGCTGCGGCAGGCGCTCGGGCCGCTGGTCCTGCAAGCTGACCACATCGGCAGCACCGCCGTGCCGGGGATGGCCGCCAAGGATCTCATCGACCTGCAGCTGTCGGTGCGCGACCTGGACGAGGCGGCTGCGGCGTTCGCGGCGCCGCTCGCCGCACTCGGATACGAGCAGCTGCCGTACAACAGCGACCACGTACCGGCCGGCGATGATAGCGACCCGGCGCAGTGGGCCAAGCGATACTGGCACCGGCGCAACCACCCGGACGGCGACGTCAACCTGCACGTCCGCCTGGCCGGGTCACCGAACGAACGGCTCGCGCTTCTCTTCCGGGACTGGCTGCGCGCGCATCCGCTGGCGGTCGCTGCCTACGCGCGGTTCAAGGGCGAGCTGGCCGATGCAGTGGCTGGCGACCTGGCGGTCTACACCGACGTCAAGGACTCAGTCGTCGACCTGGTCGTCGCCGCGGCCGGCCAGTGGGCTCTCGACACCGGCTGGCAGCCCGGCCGTCGGCAGGGCAGCGGGCAGCAGCCGGTGCCGCAGGTCGGCACCGCTATTCGTGACTCCGCCGAGTGACTTGTCCGTGCCGCGGCAGCCGCCGGCCACGGTCACGCGCGCTCCTCCTGGCACATCCGGCACCGGAACTGGGTCAAGCCAGATCACAACGCCGTCGGCTCGCATCACGGTGGCGCCTGGCCCGGACGGGAGGAACTCCACTTCTAGTTGCGCCGATTCCCACGCTGGACTGGCCGGGCCCGTGTATCCATAGCCGGTCACGCGCGAGACCGGTGCGCCGACCGTAAAGGAGCTTTGCCGACGCAGGCCGCGCGGGCGGTGCGCTCCGATCCAGGCGGCCGCCTGGGCAATCGGCATCGGCAGCCGCCACCACGCATCCTCATGCCCGTCAGACGCCAGCGGACGGCACCTGGTTCCGCTAGTTCGGCACCGCGGGTCGCAGTCGCTGGCTGAGCCACTCCAGTGAGGCCGGGAGTTCACGGTCCCAGGTCCGGAAGTTGTGGCCGCCGTCGGGCAGGATCAGCGAATACCCCCGCATCGGCGGCCGGATCAGCCGGAGGAACGCCAGCGTCCCGTGGTAGGTCTGCTCGCCGATCACACTGGACGTGACGAGCACCGAGACAGGTGGCGGCGGCAGGTGCGTCAGTCGCCAGTCGGGACTGTTCTCGTCCCGGTAGCCGATGCTGCCCCCGTACAGGTCACCGGTGGTGTGGTCCTGCAAGGCGGTGTAGTAACCCGCCAGCGAGACCGCCACCGGGTACTGCCGCGGGTCCATCATGGCCATCTTGACCGCGCAGTACCCGCCGGTCGAGACGCCCAGTGCGCCCCAGCCGCCGGGCCCGCTCTGTACCCGGAACGCCTGCTCGATCGCCCGCGGCACATCCACGGTGAAGAACGTCTCCACCTGCGGGCCGGCGGGGATGTTCGTGCACTCGGTATCTCGCGGCATGGCGACCGATGAGTTCATCAGGACGTAGACGGCGGGCCTTACCTTGCCCGCCCGGGCCACCGTCGCAATCTCGGTCGGCAACCTCAGTCGCGCCACAAAGCTCCACGGCGACCCGGGGTAACCGGTCAGCGCCAGTACGGCTGGGAATTTCGAGCGGGCGTAAGCAGGCTGGAAATACTGCGGCGGCAGGTAGATGTAGTCGCCTGTCTCCGAGATTCCGGTGTACTTGCCGGTGACCGAGAAACTCAGCAGTTCCCCGGTCCGCGCCAGGTCGGCGCTGACGTCCTGGTCCCGGCTGGCCAGGGCGAAGCCGCCTCCAGCGGCCGACGTCGGCCGGATGCGCTGCAAGTCCCGCACCGCGGCGCCAGGCAGCGGAGCCGGCCCGGCAGCGGTGACTGTCAGCAGCGACACACTCCGCCGGCCAGCCGTGGCGCTGGTGCCGACGACCTTGGCGCTGCTCCCTCCCAGCAGCGCCGACCACGACGAATAGAAGCTGAAATAGCTATTCAGGCACACGAGGAAGGCGGCGATCACGAGCACTTCGCTGACCGCGACCAGGCCGATCCGCGCCGCCACGGCCCTGACAGTGGCGCCCGCGACCCGGGGCCAGAGCCACAGCACGGCGGCCAGCCCGGCTATGGCCATGGCGATCATGAAGGTGACGAACGCACCGTCGGTGAGGCCCATCACTGCTCCTCAGGCGCGCCGCCGATCGCTTTCGCGATCCACCCGAGCACCCCTGTCAGCGGCGACCCGCCCGTGCCAAGAGGCGTCTGTGACACCCGCATGGGCGGCCGCGCGAGTTCGGCCAACGGCTCCGCACGCCCGAATCCGATGTCGCTCGCTGAGCCTACGAACAGTACCGAGACCGGCGGCATCGGCTGATGATGCAGCAGCCAGATCAGGTCATCCTGGCGGGCGAGCTCGGGGCTGCGCACCGCGCCGCCCGGTGGGGCGGTGTAGCTGCCAGGCGGGACGACCGCGGCCGAGAATTGCCAGGACGTTGTCAGCGCCAGATGCAGCGCGCAGTAGCCGCCGGAGCCATCGGCGAGCAGTGCCCACCTCGAGGCGCTCACGCTTGCGTCATAGCGGGACTGCAGGATGGCCGGCAGGTCCGTGGCAAAGAACGTCTGCGCCAGCGTCGGCGCGACGCCTGCGAGCTGTGTCGTGGCCGGGCGGCCAGCCACGTCAAGGCAGCCGTCGTCGCCCGGGCCCAGCGTCGCTGGCAGCATCACTACTAGCGCGGGCGCCATCCGGTGCGCCGCGATCAGCATGGCCGCGATGCCTGCCAGCCGGTCGCTGCCGTACGGCGACGTCGTACTGTCGATCGCGTTGGAGATCTCCAGGATCACCGGGTAGCCGCCGGGCGGGCGGGCTGCGGGATAGCCCGGCGGTAGGTAAACAGCGCCAGGAACGCTGAGACCCGAAAGCTCGCCGTATAGCCGGACGGACTCGAGCACGCCGGCCGCGGCGCCGTCGCCGGCAGCGCGCACGCTCGTCTTGCCGGTCAGCACCACCGGCCGCACGCTTGCCGTCGAGACTCCAGCGGTTGCCTGCACCTGCGCCGCGCCGTGGTCCAGCCCCAGCAAATCCGACCAGGAGGAGTAGAACTCACCCGACCCGTTCACCAGGACGAAGATGAGCGCAAGGGCGCAGGCCTGCACAGCGAGCTGGCACACCGCGCGCAGCGCGATCGCCCGCGTCCCCGGGCCGGCCAGCCGGCGCCAGGCTAGGATCACGCCGAGCAACACGCCAGCGGTCACCACGGCGAGCACGTATGAAAGGGCTGGGCTGGTCAGACCCACCAGCCACCTCCAGATCGCGCCGGAGATCCGCCCAGCGGTTCACCTGCTAAGCAGGCTAACGACAGCTCGAACCGATTCAGGTCAGTCATCGACAACACCTTGGTCACGTTATGGGTTCTGCTGCGGTTCAACGGCGACGCAGGGCAGCATCGGTGAGCGCAGGCGGCACGTAGCCCCGGTCGGCCGGGTTCAGGTTGGTGCCCGGCGCCACAATCTCGTCGATGCGGTCCAGCACGTCGGCAGGCAGGCTATCCGGCGCGCCGACTTGGCTATCGAGGTGCTCCATCGTGCGTGGCCCGAGGATTGCCGAGGTGATCGCCGGATGGCTCAGCACGAACCCAATCGCCAGGTGGATCAGTGACATGCCAGCCTCGGCCGCGAGGCCCACGAGCTTGTCGGCCGCCTCCAGCTTCAGCTTGTTGCCCGGCACACTCAGGTCGAACCGGTGCGGCAGCCGTTGTGCTCGCCGGCTGGCCGGCAGCTCGGCACCCAGCCGGTACTGGCCGGACAGCCAGCCGCTGGCTAGTGGTCCCCACGTGATCACGCCCATCTGGTACTGCTGGCACACTGGCAGCACGTCCGCCTCGATGCCGCGAACCAGGATCGAGTAGGGCGGCTGTTCGCAGATGAATCGCTCCCGGCCTCGGCGCCGTGCCGCCCACTGAGCGCCGACAATCTGATGGGCGGGGAACGTCGAGCTACCTGCGTAGCAGATCTTCCCCGCGCTGATCAGGTCTGAGAGCGCGCCCAGTGTCTCGTCGATGTCGGTGTCCGGGTCGGGCCGGTGGATCTGATAAAGGTCGATGTAGTCGGTACCGAGGCGGCGCAGGCTGGCCTCGCATTCCCGGATAAGCCAACGGCGCGAGTTGCCGCGCTGGTTGACGTCATCGCCCATGACCCCGTTGGCCTTCGTGGCGAGCACGACGTGGGCCCGGCGGCCGCCAGCCAGTGCCTTGCCGACGATGGTCTCTGATTCGCCGCCGGAGTACACGTCGGCGGTGTCGACGAAGTTGACGCCGGAGTCGAGCGCCCGGTGGATGATCCGGATCGACTCGTCGTGATCTGGGTTGCCACCCCAGGACGCCCCGAACATCATCGCGCCGAGACACAGCGGGCTGACATGCACGCCGGTGGCGCCGAGTACGCGAGTGGACAT
>DASXMP010000133.1:0-37255 GCA_036495585.1 Streptosporangiaceae bacterium | reverse complement strand
AGTACACCGATCGTGCGCGGTGACGCGTACGCCTCTGACGGGCACGGCCTGTTCCTCGTGCAGACGCTCTCCGATCAGTGGGGCTATACCCGACACGGCAAGGGCACAACAGTCTGGTTCCTGCTGAGAGCGACGAGCGATCGTCCCTGCTAGCCATCGCGAACCAGAACAGTTAGCTACGACCTGGCCCGCGTGCCGCCCGGCCCGACGGGCCAGATTTTTTCTCCCGCAGCCGCATGGTCACGTGCACCGGCGTCCCGGCGAACCCGAACTCATCCCGCAGCTTGCGCTCGACGAAGCGCCGGTAACCTGCCTGCAGGAAGCCGCTGGTGAACAGCACGAAATGCGGCGGCCGGATGCCGGCCTGCGTCGCGAACATGATCTTCGGCTGCTTGCCTCCGCGCACCGGTGGCGGCGTTGCCGCGATCAGAGCGGTCAGCCAGGCGTTCAGCTGTCCGGTCTGGACCATGGTCTCCCAGCCGTCCAGTGCCTGCTCAAGCGCTGGCACCAGCCGGTCTACGTGCCAGCCGGTCTTTGCCGACAGGTTGACTCGCGGCGCCCACCGGGCGTTGTGCAACTGCCGGTCTATCTCCTTATCCAGGAACTCCCTGCGGTCGGCGTCGACCAGGTCCCACTTGTTGTAGGCGATGACCAGGGCCCGCCCGGCCTCGATCACCATCGAGATGATCCGCAGGTCCTGCTCGGCGAGCGGTTCGCTGGCGTCGACGAGAACCACCGCCACCTCGGCCCGTTCCAGCGCACGCTCGGTCCGCAGCGCGGCGAAGTAGTCAGCGCCCTGCGTCTGGTGCACTCGCCGCCTGATGCCCGCGGTGTCGACGAACCGCCATGTCTTGCCGCCCAGTTCGATCAGTTCGTCGACCGGGTCGCGAGTGGTGCCGGCGACCTCGTCGACCAGCACCCGCTCGGTCCCGGCCAGCTTGTTCAGCAGGCTGGACTTGCCCACGTTCGGCCGTCCGATCAGCGCCACCCGGCGCGGCCCGCTGGGCTGCTCGAATTGCTCGGCTGGCGCCTCGGGCAGCGCGCCCAGAATCGCGTCCAGCAGATCGCCGCTGCCACGGCCGTGCAGCGCGCTCACGGCGAGCGGCTCGCCGAGCCCGAGTGACCAGAGCGTGTGTACCTCCGGCTCGCCGGGAGCGTCATCCACCTTGTTGGCCGCGAGCACGACCGGCTTGCGCGACCGGCGCAGTACCGCGGCGACGGCGGCGTCGGCGTCGGTCACGCCAACCATCGCATCGACCACGAACAGCACCGCATCGGCGGCATCGACCGCGATCCTCGCCTGCGCGGCCACCCGTGCCGCGAGCTCCGGCGTGCCCTCGACGGACGGCTCCCAGCCGCCCGTGTCGACCAGCGTGAACGCGCGGCCGCGCCACGTCGCGTCGTAGTTGACCCGGTCCCTGGTCACGCCGGGGGTATCCTCGACCACCGCCTGCCGGCTGCCCAGGATCCGGTTGACCAGCGTGGATTTGCCCACGTTCGGCCGCCCGACAACCGCGAGGACCGGAGCCGGCCCCTCGGCGGCTGGCTGGCTGTCGGCGAGCTCAGTCATGTGACCGTGGTCCGCGCGGCAGCAAGCCCGCCACCTGACCCATCGTGACGATGCGGTGCACGACCTCATCCAGGCTGAGCACGCTGGTATCGATCTCGTCCGCGTCCGCTGCCTTCACCATCTGCGCCGCGTCACGCCGGTCCCTGATGGCCTGCTCCCGCAGGGTCGTGTCGACGGTGGCCTTCGGATCGCCGGCCAGGTCGGCGCTGCGCCGCCGGGCACGCGCATCTTCCGTCGCGGTCAGGAACACCTTGACCGCCGCGTCAGGCGCGACGACGGTACCGATGTCCCGGCCTTCCGCCACGATGCCCGCGTCTCCGGCCGCAGTCGAGATGATGTCTCGCTGCATCCCGATCAGCAGCGTGCGTACCTGCGGAATCGCCGCCACGGCGCTGACCGAGTTGGAGATTTCCCTGGTCCGGATGGGCCCCGACACATCCTGGCCGTCGACGGAGATCCGCGGCGCCGCCGGGTCGGTACCGACTTCGATTCGCGGCTCCGTGATCCGCTTCAGCACGGCGCGGGTGTCGGACAGGTCCACCTGACGGTCGAGCAGCCACCAGGTGAGCGCCCGGTACATGGCGCCCGTGTCGAGGTAGCGGAGGCCGAGCTCGGTCGCGGCACGGCGGGCCGCGGTCGACTTGCCGGACCCCGATGGACCGTCCACGGCCACAACAAGGCCGGTCTTAACGGTATAAGGCGGCATTTCGTCCAGCCCGGTAGCGGAGGCGCGTGCGGTGTATGAGGTTTTTGATCCCGCGACGGATTCGGTCACCAGCAGATGCTACCGGCGAACGGGCCAGCCTTCGGCCGCGAGCACGTCAGACAACGGCGCGACGGCCTCTGGCCGGACCAGGAGCTCAACCACACCGACCGGGAGGCCGGGCGAGTGCTCGATGCTCAAGTCCTCGATATTGATCCCGGCGTCGCCGGCCGCCTGGAACAACCGGGCCAGCTCGCCCGGCCGGTCCGGGATGACGACTTGCACGGTGACGAACCCATGCGCCGTCCCGCCGTGCTTGCCCGGCAGCCTGCCCACCCCGGCAATCCCCCGCTCCAGCAGGTCGGCGAGCTGCTTGCCAGCCTGCTCGTCGCCGGCCGCCAGGCCGTCGAGCGCACTCGCTGCCTGCCCCAGGTCGGCGGCCACCGCGCGCAGGACGGCGGCCGCCGGGGCGGCGTTGGCGGCCAGGATCTGCAGCCACATGTCGGCACCGGAAGCCGCGATCCTGGTCACGTCCCGCAATCCGGGCCCGGCCAGCGCCAGCGCAGACCCGGGCGCCTGCTCAAGCCGGGCCGCCATCGACGCCGAGACCAGGTGCGGTGCGTGCGACACCAGCGCGACCCACCGGTCGTGATCGGTCACCGACACCGAGACCGGCTGAGCCTTGCAGGCACGGGCGAGCCACGTAACCTGGAAAATGATCTTCTGACTGTTGGCCGGCTGCGGGCACAAGACCCAGGGCCGGCCGACGAACAGGTCTGCCCTGGCCGCCGCGGGACCTGACCGCTCGCGCCCGGAGAGCGGATGCCCAGGCAGGTAGGCAGCCAGGTCGCAGCCCAGCTCGCGGGCGCCAGCAAGCGGCTGTCCCTTGACGCTGGCGACGTCGGTGTAGCCGTGCGCCAGGCCGCGCTGCTGCGCAGCGTGCAGCTCGGCGGCGATCGACGGCGGGGGCACGGCCAGCACCGCGAGGTCGGCAGGCCCTCCGGGCGGCCCGGCCGCCGGCAGCGACAGCCCGGCGCCGAGATCGGCGGCCAGCCGCTCGGCGTCCTCGTCCTGGTCGTGCAGCCAGACCTGAACGCCGTGCTCGCGCAGCGCCAGGGCGATCGACGTACCGATCAGGCCGGTCCCGATCACGATGACGCTGGCTGGCGGTATCTCCTGCGGGTTGCTCACTGGGCGATGTCCAGTCGCAGGGCGATGGCGCCATGCAGGTAGACGTGCTGCAGGGCGTCGCGGGGCTTAGCCGTTTCCACGTGCATCATCAGCCGGACCACGTGCGGCATCGCGCCGGGCACGCTGATCTCGGACGCACAGATCAGTGGCACCTCCTGGAACCCGAGCTTGCGGGCGGCCAGCGCGGGGAACTCGGCGGTCAGGTCCGGCGTGGCCGTGAAGATCACGCTGATGACATCGTCGGTGCTGAGGCTGTTGCGGGCCATCACCTCCGTCACTAGCTCGGTGGTGCCGGCCAGCACCTCGGCCCGGTCGTTGCCTGCGACCTGAACCGCTCCGCGGATCGCACGGACAGCCACTTGCCCTCCTGTTATCTGACGCCGAGCCCGGCTAGTGCCGCGCCGCAGTGCTCGAGTGCCTGACCGTTTTTACAGGCCCACCGCGGCGTACAGATCCCCGACTTCCTTGGTGGTCAGCGAGCGCCTGGTGCCCGGCCGCAGCGAGCCCAGCGCGACAGGGCCAACCTGCGTGCGGACCAGCCGGGTGACCGGGTGACCGGTCGCGGCGAGCATCCGCTTGACGATGTGCTTGCGGCCCTCGTGCAGCGTTATTTCTACCAGCGCCCGATCACCGACCCGCTCGACCACCCGGAACTTATCCGCGCTGGCGACCCCGTCCTCCAGCTCGATGCCCGTCATCAGCTGTCTGCCAAGGTCTTTGGGCAGGGATCCGGAGACCTCGGCAAGGTAGGTCTTCGGCACGCCGAACCGCGGGTGGGCCAGCCGGTGCGCCAGCTCGCCGTCGTTCATCAGCAGCATCAGGCCTTCGGTGTCGTAGTCCAGCCGGCCGACGTGGAACAGGCGCTCGGCGGTGTCACCGAGCAGGTCGGCCATGGTGGGCCGGCCGCGGCTGTCGGACATCGAGGTGAGTACGCCGGCTGGCTTGTTCAGCGCGAGATAGACCAGGTCCTCGCTCGCCGGGATGCGCCGGCCGTCGACCCGGATAACCTGCCGCTGCGGGTCGACCCTGGCGCCGTAGCGGCGCACGATCTCGCCGTCGACCTCGACCCTGCCCTCGCCGATCAGCTCCTCGCAGTGGCGGCGGCTGCCCACCCCGGCGGCCGCAAGCACCTTCTGCAGCCGCACTCCACCTGGCACGTCTGTGAGCGAGTCCCGCTCACCCGGCCCGACGGCTGACCAGTCCTCCTCCGCCGCGTCAAGATCGGCCAGGCTGGCGGCAGCCGCCCTCGCCCTCGCCAGCTCGGCGGCGCTCAGCCCGCCCGGCAGCGGCCCGTGGCCGGGTCGCCCGCTGCCCCGAGGCCCGCTCCCCCGCCTGCTGCCGGCGGGGTCATGCCGGGCGGCGCCGGGCCGGCCCGATCCGGCCGCCGTCACAGGCTCACGTCCAGTTCGTCGTCGGCCTGGTCAGGCAGGAACGGGACCAGGTCGGGCAGATCCGACAGCTGCGCCAGGCCGAGCCGCTCGAGGAAGTATCTGGTCGTCTGGAACAAGATCGCGCCGGTGTCCGGGTCGGTGCCTGCCTCCTCGACCAGTCCGCGCAGGACCAGGGTCCGCATCACGCCATCGCAGTTCACGCCGCGGACCGCGGATACGCGGGCACGGCTCACCGGCTGCCGGTAGGCCACCACCGCCAGCGTCTCGAGCGCCGCCTGAGTCAGCCTGATCTCCTGCCCTTCGCTGACGTAACGCTCGACCACGGCCGCGCACTCGGCCCTGGTGTACAGCCGCCAGCCGCCGGCCACCTCGCGCAGGTCGAAGCCTCGCTCCTGGCGCGTGTAGGAGTCGGCGAGATCCCGGAGCGCGACCGCGATGTCGGCCTCCGGCTGACGCGTGACCGTGGCGAAGGCTTGCACCGGTACCGGCTCATCGGCGACCAGCAGGATGGCCTCCAGGCTCATCTGCAGGCCAGGCAGCTCGGCATCATCCGGCTGCCCGTCATCGGTCTTGCCGTCGCCGGGATCACCCTGATGGAGCTCGTCCAGCGCGCCATAGCGGAGCTGTCCATCGCCGGGGTCGCTACCGAGCCCGCCAGGGACGGCCGACTCGGGCACTCCGCCCGTCACGACCGGTCCGTTATCCATCGTATTCCTCAATATCGTGGTGAATCTCCGGCTCGGCGAGCTGGCCGCGATCGGCCCAGGAAAGGTAGAGATCCCCGAAAGGGGCCACCTGGTCCAGGCTGACTTGCCCGTCTCGGTAGAGCTCGAGCGCGGCAAGGAACCGGGCCACGACCTCGTAGGTGCCGGCGCAGTCGGCGATCAGCTGGCGGAAGGTTGCCCGCCGCAGCGAGCGGAGCCGTGCTAGCAGTATCTCAGCTTGCTCGCGCACGGACGTGCGCGGGACGTGCAGATGCGCCGTCGACACCGTGGGCGGCTTGCGCGGCGCGAGCGCCCGGGCGGCGATCGCGGCGAACTCCTCCGGGCCGATGCCGATCAGCACCTCCGGCAGCAGCTGCGCGAACTGCGGCTCCATCGGCACGCGGCGCGCGTACCGCTTGGTCTCATCGGACAGCCGGGCGGCCAGCACCGCGGCGACCTCCTTGTAGGCCCGGTACTGCAGCAGCCGGGCGAACAGCAGGTCCCTGGCTTCCAGCAAGGCCAGGTCCTCCTCGTCGTCGACCTCGCCGGCCGGCAGCAGCCGGGCCGCCTTCAGGTCGAGCAGCGTGGCTGCCACCACCAGGAAGTAGCTGGCCTGATCCAGATCCCACCCGCCGGCGAGGGCCCGGATGTAGGCGATGAACTCATCCGTCACGCTGGAGAGTGCGATCTCGGTGATGTCGAGCTTGTGCTTGGAGATGAGTGCGAGGAGCAGGTCAAATGGCCCCTCGAACACGTCCAGGTGGACCTGGAAGCCGCCGGCCTGGGCCGCGTCGCTGAGATCGTCGGTCGTCATCGTCGTCATCGGAGATCTGCTGCCTGCTGGTCATTGCCCCCGCGGGCCCGGCCAGGCCAGGTCATGTGTCCTGGCGCAGCCGCTTGGTCACCAGGCTATCCGTACCGGCGGAGTCGAGGTCTGCCAGCAGAATGGCGAGCGCTTCCCGCACGATTCGGCCCCGGTCGACCGAGATCCCGTAGGAGCGCAGTGCAAGCCGCGCCTGCTCAAGCTCGATCAGCTCGGCGCCTGACAAGTAGACCGTGATCTTCTGTGAATGAGTCTCCCGGCCGCTGGCCTGCCGCTCCGTGTCGACGACTGGTATGCGGGCCGGCGGCCGCAACAGCTCGGCGACTCCAGGCAGGCTTACCCGGCGTGGATGGGACCCGCGGGAACGCCCTGACGCCACCTCTCCAGTACCTCCTTGGCAAGCTCGCGATAGGCGTTCGCGCCATTGCAGGCAGGGTCGAACCTGGTGATCGGCTCACCGGCGACCGTGGCGTCAGGGAAGCGCACCGTCCGGCTGATGACGGTATGGAAGACCCGCTCGCCGAAGCCCTCGACGACCCCGGCGAGTACCTCGCGGGTGTGCAGGGTGCGCGAGTCATACATGGTGGCCAGCAGGCCGTCGATGGTCAGCTTCGGGCTCAGCCTGCTCGAGACCTTGTCGATGGTCTCCATCAGGAGCGCGACGCCGCGCAGCGCGAAGTACTCGCACTCCAGCGGCACGAGCACGCCATCCGCGCACGCCAGCGCGTTGACCGTGAGCAGGCCGAGAGACGGCTGGCAGTCGATCAGGATGATGTCGTAGTCGGGCAGGACCGGCTGCAGCACCCGGCCGAGCACGAACTCGCGGCCCACCTCATGCACGAGCTGAACCTCGGCACCGGACAGGTCGATGTTGCTCGGCAGCAGGTCCATCCCGTCGACGCGAGTCTTGATGATCACGTCCTGAGCGGTGAGGCCCCGCTCCATCAGCAAGTTGTACACAGTCGCGTCCAGCTCGTGCGGCTGGACCCCAAGCCCGACCGACAGCGCGCCCTGCGGATCGAAGTCCACGAGCAGCACGCGCCGGCCCTGCTCGGCCAGCGCAGCACCCAGGTTGATCGTGGTGGTGGTCTTACCGACGCCGCCCTTCTGGTTGCACACCGCGTCGATCCGGGCCGGACCATGGACCGCCAGTGGCTCCGGGTCCGGGAACACCGGCACTGGCCGCCCAGTTGGTCCCAGCAGACCGGTCCTGGTCTCGAGGACTTGGGATGCTGACACAGCTAGCGCACCTCCCGGCGGCTGGCGACAAAACCGCTCACTGGAACAGCGACTCTAGGCGCTGGGCAACCGGGCGGCAAGCAGGCGCACCGGACAGCTCCAAAATGAGACGAAGCAGCAGACTGCCCCGGCTGCGGCGCTTTTTCCGGGAACGTCACCGCCGCCACCCGCGGCCGTGCGGTCGCTCGCACCGTGTTCGCGGGGACCGTGCCAGCGGCGAACGGTGTCGGCAGCGAACCGGGTCAGCCGAATGCCCGCGGGTGCGCGGCTGCATAAACCTCCCGCAGTTTGTCCACCGTCACCAGCGTGTAGACCTGCGTGGTGGTGACCGAGGCGTGGCCGAGCAATTCCTGCACGACGCGCACGTCGGCACCGCCATCGAGCAGGTGGGTGGCGAAGGAATGCCGCAGCACGTGGGGTGACACCTCGGGGAGACCGGCCCGCGTGGCAGCCGCCCGCAGCGTCCCCCAGGCGCCCTGGCGGGTGAGCCGCCCGCCGCGGGCGTTGAGGAACAGCGCCGGGCTGGGCTGGCCGCGGCGGGCGGCAGCGGCCAACGCAGGCCGGGCCCGCACCAGGTAGGCACTGACGGCCTCCGCCGCGAACCTGCCGACTGGCACGAGCCGTTGCTTGCCGCCCTTGCCATTCAGGCGCACCGTGGGCGGCTCGGATGTGTGCCTGCGCAGGTCCAGGTCGTCCACGTCCAGGCCGACCGCCTCGGAGATGCGCGCGCCGGTGCCGTAGAGCAGCTCCAGCAGCGCGCGGTCGCGCAGCGCCGCCTGCCCGGTCCCGGCCGCGTCCAGCAGCCGCTCCACGTCCGTGATCGAGATCGCCTTCGGCAGCCGCCGCGGCGGTGCGGGCGGACGGACGGCCTTGGCCGGATCCTCCGCCGTCATGCCCTCGGCAAGCGCGAAGGCGTGCAGGCCCCGCACGGCAACGACGGCGCGGCCCGCCGAGCTCGCGGCCAGCGGCGGATGGTCCGCGTCGCCCTCCCGCAGGCCAGCCAGGAACTCGGCCACGTCGGTCGTGCCGACGTCCTCGATCCGCGTCCGCCCCGCGGCAGTCAGGGCGGCGGCGTACCGCTGCAGATCCCGCCGGTACGCCGCCAGCGTGTGCTCGGCCAGGCCGCGCTCGACGGCCAGGTGGTCGAGGTAGCGTCCGATGGCACGGGCGACTGTGGTCAGCTGACCACCTCTGCGGGGCTCAGGTACGACAGCCCGTGCGCCTCGGCGACGGGCGCGCAGGTGACGCTCCCCTCGTGCGTGTTCAGGCCGGGCAGCAGCGATGCGTCCTTGCGCAGCGCCTCCCGCCAGCCCTGGCGCGCGATCTCCAGCACGTACGGCATGGTGACGTTGGTGAGAGCGAACGTGGACGTGTGCGGCACGGCGCCGGGCATGTTCGCCACGCAGTAGAACAGCGAGTCGTGCACCCGGTAGGTCGGCTCCGCATGCGTGGTCGGATGCGAGGCCTCGAAGCACCCGCCCTGGTCGATCGAGATGTCCACCAGAACCGAGCCGGGCTTCATCCTGGCCACCAGGTCGTTAGTGATCAGCTTGGGCGCCTTGGCACCGGGCACCAGCACTGCGCCGATGACCAGGTCGGCGTCGATGCATGCGCGCTCGATCTCGTAGGTGTTGGACGCGACAGTCTGGCAGTGCCCCTGGTAGATGGCGTCGGCCTGGCGCAGTCTGGTGACGTTCTTGTCCACCAGCAGCACCTCGGACTGCATGCCGAGCGCGATGGCGGCGGCGTTCATGCCGGACACGCCGGCGCCGAGGACCACGACCTTGGCGGCGTACACACCGGACACGCCGCCCATCAGCACGCCCCGGCCACCGCCGTCGCGCTGCAGGTGATGCGCGCCAACCTGCGGTGCCATCCGGCCAGCTACCTCCGACATGGGCGCAAGCAGCGGGAGCGAGCCGTCGGGCAGCTGGACGGTCTCATAGGCAATCGCGGTGATGCCTGACTCCAGCAGCGCGTCGGTGCAGGCGCGGCTCGCCGCCAGATGCAGGTAGGTGAACAAGACCTGGTCCTTGCGCAGCCGGTGGTACTCCTCGGCGACCGGCTCCTTGACCTTGAGTACCAGGTCGCTAGCCTGCCAGACGTCGTCAGCCGCCGGCAGGATAGTGGCGCCCGCGGCGGTGAAGTCACCGTCCGGGATTGCCGAGCCGGCCCCGGCACCCTGCTCGATATAGACCTGGTGTCCGTCCCGCACCAGCTCGTGCACACCAGCGGGCGTGATCGCCACCCGGTACTCGTGGTTCTTGACTTCCCTGGGAACGCCGACCTTCATATGTTCTTGTCCTTCCTTACGCACCTGCCCGCCCGGCGGGGCACCGGGGCCATGGCTGTCACCGGGCCCGGTGTGGCCGCGCCGGCCCGGCAGTCATAGGTTCTCCGGCTCATCGGCGCGCCGAAGTGCACTGAACCCTGTGTCGTGCGCTGCGTACGCGGACAAAACACCGATGATCGCCACGCCATTGTGCAGATCTCCGGCCAGAATGCCACGGACTGCCGCCGTCAGCGGCAGCCACTCTGCTGTCAGGTATGCCTCCTCGTGCTGCCGAACATAGCCGCGCTCCGCCTCGGGGACCCAGGTGAGCTCCCGCGCGAGGAACACGCGGATCCGCTCGGTACTGATGCCAGGCGAGGACAAGTAGTCCGTGAGCACATGCCACTGCGCTGCACGGTAGCCGGCCTCTTCCAGTAGTTCCCGCCTGGCCGTCTCGACCAGTGGCTCGTCCGCCACGTCGCGCAAACCGGCCGGAACTTCCCACAGGAACGCGCCCGCCGGGTGCCGGTACTGGCGGATCATCAGGACCCGGTCCTGCTCGTCGATGGCGACGATGGCCACTGCCCCCGGGTGCTCGACGACGTCGCGCGTCATCTCCTGCCCGTCAGGCAGCCTCACGGTGTCCTGCCGCACGGTGACAATGGCGCCGCTGCCCAGCACCGATGAGGCCGTTACCGGCCAGCGTCCGGCCGCATCGACGGGTCGCTCGCCGCTGGGCGAGCCCGCCGGGTCGAGGGGCTCGGCCCGGTCCAGTTTGTCTACCTCCGTCATGACTCGCGCCGACCGCCAGTCAGGCGGTGGCAGCGGGGACGCTCGTGACGGCGGCGGTCGCGGCCATCTGCCCGCCCGCAGTGACGCTGCGGCTCCGCTCGATCGCCGCGGAGATCAGCCCGCTGAACAGCGGATGCGGCCTGGTCGGCCGGGACAGCAGCTCGGGATGAGCCTGCGTGGCTACGAAGAACGGATGCATGCTGCGCGGCAGTTCGATGAACTCGACCAGCCGGCCATCCGGGGACAGGCCAGAGAACATCAGGCCAGCCTGCTCGAGGACCTCCCGGTAGGCGTTGTTGACTTCATACCGGTGCCGGTGCCGCTCCTGCACGGCCGGCACCCCGTACAGTTCGTGCACCAGGCTGCCCTCGGCCAGCACCGCCGGATACAGGCCAAGTCGCATGGTGCCGCCCATGTCCCGGTCACCAGCCACGACGTCCTCCTGGTCAGCCATGGTGGCGATGACCGGGTGGCGCGTGTCGGGATCGAACTCGGTGCTGTTGGCATCGGCGAGGCAGGCCAGGTGCCGGCCCACCTCGATCGCCATGCACTGCAGCCCGAGGCACAGTCCGAGGACCGGGATGCCGTGCTCGCGGGCGTACCGAACCGCGCCGATCTTGCCCTCGATGCCCCGGACGCCAAAGCCGCCAGGCACCAGAACGCCGTCGACGTCGGCCAGGTGCCGGGCCGCACCTTCCGGTGTCTGGCAGTCGTCGCTGGTCACCCACCGGATGTTGACAGCAGCATCGTGGGCGAAGCCGCCCGCCCGCAGCGCCTCGGCCGGCGAGAGGTAGGCGTCGGGCAGGTCCACGTACTTGCCGACCAGCGCGATCGTGATGGTCCTGGCGGGCCGGTGCACGCGCCGCAGCAGATCGTCCCAGTCGCGCCAGTCAACGTCGCGGAACGGCAGGCCGAGCCGACGCACCACGTAGGCGTCGAGGCCTTCGGCGTGCAGGACCTTCGGAATGTCGTAGATCGACGGAGCGTCCGGCGCGGAAACGACGGCTTCCTCGTCCACGTCGCACATCAGGCTGACTTTGCGCTTCAGCCCGTCGCTGATCGGCCGGTCTGACCGGCACACGATCGCGTCTGGCTGGATGCCGATGCTTCGCAAGGCCGCCACCGAGTGCTGGGTGGGCTTGGTCTTCAGCTCGCCCGACGGCCCGATGTAGGGCAGGAGCGAGACATGCAGGAAGAAGCAGCGATCCCGGCCGATCTCGTGCCGGATCTGCCGGATCGCCTCCAGGAACGGCTGCGACTCGATGTCCCCGACCGTGCCGCCGACCTCAGTGATGACCACATCGGTCTGGTCATCGGCCATCGCCCGGATGCGGGCCTTGATTTCGTTGGTGATGTGCGGGATGACCTGCACGGTGTCGCCGAGGTAATCGCCGCGCCGCTCCTTGGCGATGACGTGGGAGTAGATCTGCCCGGTGGTGACGTTGGCCGAGCCAGGCAGCCGGATGTCCAGGAATCGCTCGTAGTGCCCGATGTCGAGGTCGGTCTCGGTGCCGTCGTCGGTGACGAAGACCTCGCCGTGCTGGAACGGGTTCATGGTGCCTGGGTCGACGTTCAGGTAGGGGTCCAGCTTCTGCATGCTCACCCTGAGGCCACGCAGCTTCAGCAGCCTGCCGATGCTGGATGCAGTGAGTCCCTTACCGAGGCTGGAGGCGACGCCCCCGGTGACGAAAAGATGCCGGGTCGTGGCTGGCCGTGATGCATGCCCTGATATCGCCAAATGAGGCTCCCGTGGTCAGATTCGGCGGCTTCCCGCTCGCCCACGGAGTCTCAGGATATCAGGCACGAGCCATCAGGCCGGGCAGACACGACCAGCCCGCGGTCGGATGCCGCCGGATTTGCGCTGGTAGTAGCCGTTCTGCCCGGGAAAGACCAACCGATCGTCACCGCCCGGCTGCCTCGCCGAGGCCGGCCGGCCCAGCGGCGCGGCCCTCCTGATGCTCCTCGCCGCCCTCCCCGAACCTGGCCAGCGTCACTGCGCACACCACCGCGAGCGCGAACCCGAGCATCCCCAGAGCGGCCAGGCCGGGCCTGGCGACGTCTCCGAGGAAGGCCACGCCGACGACCGCGGGCGGTAGCGTCTCCGCCAGCACGACCCCCGCCGTCGCGGTCGTCACGCTGCCGCCGTCGAGGGCAGCGGCGTACAGCATGAAGGACATGATCCCGGCCGCGACCAGGGTATAGGCAGCGGCACTGCGGACCAGGTCAGCCAGCGACAGACCGGGTAGTGTCCGGGCGGCGACGGCCAGTACCGCGTAGCCGAATCCGGCGATCGCGCCCAGCACCGGCGTCCGCGCCCGGCCGCGCAGGGCCGAGGCAGCGAATCCGGCGACTCCCACCACCGCGATCGCTACGATCAGGCCGATCTGGAAGGCGGTGCCTACGCGCGTCGCGCCCTGCCCGCCGGACGAGGCACCGAGCAGTCCGACGCCGGCCACGATGCCGACCACCGCCAGCCAGTCTCGTCTGGTCAGCCTGGCCTTCATCAGCCAGGCGGCGAGCACCGCGGTGACGGCCAGGTTGGAGGCCACGATCGCCTGGACCGCGAACAGCGGCAGCCGCCGCAAGGCGACGAGCTGAGCAGCGAAGCCGATCAGATCGATGATGATGCTGACCAGGAAAGGCCCCTGCCGCAGCATTCGTATGAGCAGCCCCGGATCGACCGCTGGCCTGCGCCCGCCCGTGCGCCTGCTGGCCGCGCGCACTGCTATCGCCTGCAGCACCGAGGCCACGCCATAGCAGATAGCCGACACCAGCGCGGCGAGCAGGCTTGCCAGCATGAGACGACACTACGCTGACGGACCGCTTGCTCCGTGCGAACGGTCTAGTGCTGCCAGCACCGCGCAGGCGCCGACTACTCAGACCCCGGCGGCTTCCATGCCACGCAGCTCGTGCTTGAGCTCCCTGATCTCGTCCCGGATCCGCGCCGCCACCTCGAACTGCAGCTCGGCCGCGGCCACGTGCATCTGCTCGGTCAGCTGGGTGATCAGGGCGGACAGGTCGGCCCTGGCCGGGCCTCCGCCCGGCGCTCCGGCAGCCGCCGCCGCGGCCCGCGCCCGGGACGAAAGACCCGGTACCGGAGCCTTGCCGCGGCTCTGCTGCCGCCCCGATCCGCCCAGCAGCTTCTCGGTGTCGGCGTCCTCGCGCGCGAGCTGGTCGAGGATGTCGGCGATCCGCTTGCGCAGCGGCTGCGGGTCCACGCCATGTTCAAGGTTGTAGGCGACCTGCTTCTCTCGCCGGCGGTTGGTCTCGTCGATGGCCCGCTGCATCGACGGGGTGACCTTGTCGGCGTACATGTGCACCTGGCCAGACACGTTCCTGGCCGCCCGGCCGATCGTCTGGATCAGCGAGGTGCCTGAGCGCAGGAAGCCTTCCTTGTCCGCGTCCAGGATCGACACGAGCGACACTTCGGGCAGGTCCAGGCCCTCGCGCAGCAGGTTGATGCCGACCAGCACGTCGTACTCGCCGAGCCGAAGCTCGCGCAGCAGCTCGACCCGCCGCAGGGTGTCCACCTCGCTGTGCAGGTACCGGGCGCGGATCCCCAGCTCCAGCAGGTAGTCAGTGAGGTCCTCGGCCATCTTCTTGGTCAGCGTGGTGACCAGCACTCGCTCGGACTTCTCCGCCCGGTCCCTGATCTCGCCCACCAGGTCGTCGATCTGCCCCTTGGTGGCTTTGATGATCACTTGCGGGTCGATCAGCCCGGTCGGCCGGATGACCTGCTCGGTCACCTCGCCGGCCGTCTTGCGCAGCTCATAGGGACCGGGCGTCGCCGACAGGTACAGCGTCTGGCCGATGCGGTCGCCAAACTCGTCCCACGTCAGCGGCCGGTTGTCGATGGCGCTCGGCAGCCGGAAGCCGTGGTCCACGAGCACCCGCTTGCGGGAGACGTCGCCCTCATACATGGCGCCGATCTGCGGCACCGTGTTGTGCGACTCGTCGACGACCAGGAGGAAGTCTTCGGGGAAGTAGTCGAGCAGCGTGTTGGGCGGGCTGCCTACCTCGCGGCCGTCGATGTGCCGCGAGTAGTTCTCGATGCCCGAGCAGCTGCCGACCTGCCGCATCATCTCGATGTCGTAGGCGGTGCGCATTCGCAGCCGCTGCGCTTCCAGGAGCTTGCCGAGCTTCTCCAGCTCGGCCAGGCGCTCCTCTAGCTCGGCCTCGATCCCCCCGATCGCCCGCTCCATCCGCTCCGGGCCGGCTACGTAGTGCGAGGCCGGGAAGACGTACAGCTCGTCGTCCTCACTCATCACCTCGCCGGTCAGCGGATGCAGCGTCATCAGCCGCTCGATCTCGTCGCCGAACATCTCGATCCGGACGGCCAGCTCCTCGTACTGCGGGATGACCTCGATGGTGTCGCCGCGCACCCGGAACGTGCCGCGGGTGAACGACATGTCGTTGCGCGCGTAGTGCATGCCGACGAGCTGACGGAGCAGCTGATCCCGGTCGGTGGACTCGCCGACGCGCAGCTTCAGCATCCGGTCGACGTACTCCTGCGGCGTGCCCAGGCCGTAGATGCAGGACACCGACGCGACGACGATCGTATCCCGCCTGGTCAGCAGCGAGTTGGTGGCCGAGTGCCGGAGCCGGTCTACCTCGTCGTTGATCGAGGAGTCCTTCTCGATGTACGTGTCGGTCTGCGGGACGTAAGCCTCGGGCTGGTAATAGTCGTAATAAGAGACGAAATACTCGACCGCGTTCCTGGGCAGCATCTCGCGCAGCTCATTCGCGAACTGCGCCGCGAGTGTCTTGTTCGGCAGCATCACCAGCGTGGGCCGCTGCAGCCGCTCGGCCAGCCAGGCGACGGTGGCGGTCTTGCCCGTGCCGGTCGCGCCCAGCAGCACCGTGTCCTTGGCGCCGCCCCTGATCCGCTGCTCCATCTCGGCGATCGCACGCGGCTGGTCGCCGGCCGGCACCATGTCGGTAACGACCTCGAACGGCGCCACCGAGCGCTGCAGGTCGGTCACCGGGCGCATCAGATTTCCTCAGCTTCCTGCACGTCTTCCACTGTAAGTCGGTGGTCTGACAACGCGAGTCCGTCAGCCTGCATTCCCTGCTGCAGGCACCGGCTGGCTAGCCGATCGCCACGTTGGCCTGAGCCCACAGCCGTTCTCGCGCGCCCGGCAGCGAGCCGCCGCGCACCATCAGGGTCGTCTGCCTGGCCGCCGGCAGCCCGCGGCTAGCCAGCCAGCGCGACAGCTCCGCCTGCCGGCCGGGCACATCGAGCCGGATCTGGCCCTGCCGGCCCGCTGCGGCCTGGCTGATCAAGGCCGAGGCCGTGGCTGCGTCAGGCGCGACCACCGGGCCGATGACCCGCGTACCACCGTTCTGCCAGGCGGCCGCGTAGCCGGTGAGCGGCTCGCCGCAGCCTGCGAAGCTGTCCGCCAGGCCGGCCAGGCCAGTCAGCACACGCCGACGATCGGCGCCGAAAGCCTCGGCATCCGCGGTCAGGACCGGGCCCAGGCCCGCCTGGCGCAGCGGACTGGTGACGAGGCGCGAGCCGTCGCCCGGTTTGGCGGCGAAGACCCCAGCGTGCTGGATGGAGGTGTCGACGGCAGTGAAGCCCAGCCGCTCGTACAGCGGACGGCCCATGTCGGTGGCGGTGAGGACGAGGACCGCGCCACCGGCCCGTGTCATCACCTCCTGCATGAGCCGCCCGCCAAGACCCTGGCGGCCGTGGCGCGAGGCGACCACCAGCATTCCGATCGCTGCTAGCTGGCTGCCGTAGCGGGTCAGCGCCACCATGCCGGCCAGCCCGCCAGCCGGATCGGGCGCCCCGTACACCTCGCCGGCCGCGAACAGGAGCTGCCACTTCGCCGGCTCCGCGGCCCAGCCGCGGTCGTCGGTGAGCGCGATGCAGTCGGCCAGTTCGGCGGCACTCAGCCGCCGTATCGGCGGCAGCGCGGCTGAATCAGCTAGGGCACCGGTCATGGGCCGGGCCCTAGCGGGTGGCCAGCGCCGCGCGGCGACGCAACTCGGTCCACAGCTCCCCGACCTGGCGGTCGAGTTCAGCCAGCGAGCCTGAGTTGTCCACCACGATGTCAGCGATGGCGAGCCGCTGGTCGCGGCTGGCCTGGGCGGCCATCCGGGCCTGCGCCTGATCCCTGGTCATGGCACGCAGCCGGACCAGCCGGTCGAGCTGCAGCCGCGGCGGTACATCCACCACGACGACGAGGTCGTAGCCACCGGCCAGGCCGTTCTCGGTGATCAGCGGCACGTCGTGGACCACGACCGAGCCCGGGCCCGCCGCTTCCTCGACCTCGCGCATCCGGGCTCCGACCCGCGGATGAACGATGGCGTTGAGTTTGGCCAGCTTCTGCTCGTCAGCGAACACGATGTCACCAAGCAGCGCCCGGTCCAGTCCGCCATCGGCCGCCAGCACGCCGGGGCCGAAGCCTTCGACCACCTCGGTCAGCCCTTCGGTACCGGGAGCGACTACCTCGCGGGCAATCTGATCCGCATCAATGAGCACCGCGCCCTGCGCGGCGAGCCGCCTGGAGACCTCACTCTTCCCGGATCCAATCCCGCCGGTCAGCCCGACCCGGAGCATCTCAGCCGACCTGAACAGACGAGCGGCGGGCGCCCGGAGCTGTGCGCCCGGAGCCCGCCACCGTCATGCCGTCTGGTGCAGCGGTCAGCTCTGGCCGCCGGACAGCTTGTCCCGGAGCGCGGCCAGCGCCTCGTCCGAGGCCAGCGTGCCGGCCCGATCCGAGTCCGTGCTCGAGGTGTGGTGCTCGCGGTTGTCCTCGTCGCCCTCGGCGCCAGCAGCGCTGGCCTTGGTGCGGGCGTCCGCAACCTGCACCTGGTGCGCCTCGTAGCGAGCGCGGGCCTCGGCGTACTGCCGCTCCCACTCTTCCCGCTGGCTGTCGAAGCCCTCGAGCCACTCACCCGACTCGGGGTCGAAACCCTCCGGGTAGAGGTAGTTGCCCTGCTCGTCGTAGGCGGCGGGCATGCCGTACAGCGTGGGGTCGAAGTCCTCGCCAGTCACCTCGCCGGTCTGGCCCTCGTTAGCCTGCTTGAGCGAGAGGCTGATCCGCCGCCGATCCAGGTCGATGTCGATGATCTTGACGAAGATCTCGTCACCAACCTGCACGACCTGCTCGGGGATCTCCACGTGCCGGTCCGCGAGCTCGGAGATGTGTACCAGGCCTTCGATGCCCTCTTCGACCCGGACGAACGCACCGAAAGGCACCAGCTTGGTGACCCGGCCAGGGACGACCTGGCCGATCTGGTGCGTCCTGGCGAACTGCTGCCACGGGTCTTCCTGCGTCGACTTCAGCGACAGCGAGACTCGCTCGCGGTCCATGTCGACGTCCAGGACCTCGACGGTAACTTCCTGGCCGACCTCGACGACCTCGCCGGGGTGGTCGATGTGCTTCCACGACAGCTCGGAGACGTGCACCAGGCCGTCCACGCCGCCAAGGTCGACGAACGCGCCGAAGTTGACGATCGAGGAGACCACACCCTTGCGGATCTGGCCCTTCTGGAGCGTGTTCAGGAAGTTCTGGCGGACCTCGGACTGAGTCTGCTCAAGCCAGGCACGGCGGGACAGGACCACGTTGTTGCGGTTCCGGTCCAGCTCGATGATCTTGGCCTCGATCTCCTTGCCCACATATGGCTGCAGGTCGCGCACGCGGCGCATCTCTACCAGCGAGGCCGGCAGGAAGCCGCGGAGCCCGATGTCCAGGATGAGGCCGCCCTTGACGACTTCGATGACGGTGCCAGTGACGACGCCGTCCTCATCCTTGATCTTCTCGATCGTGCCCCAGGCGCGCTCGTACTGCGCTCGCTTCTTGGACAGGATCAGCCGGCCCTCTTTGTCCTCCTTCTGGAGGACCAGGGCCTCGATGTGCTCGCCAGTGTGGACTACGTCATTCGGGTCGACATCGTGCTTGATCGACAGTTCCCGGGACGGGATGACGCCCTCGGTCTTGTAGCCGATGTCAAGCAGAACCTCGTCCCGATCGACCTTGACGACTGTGCCCTCAACAATGTCGCCGTCGTTGAAGTACTTGATGGTCTCGTCGATCGCGGCGAGGAAGGCCTCCTCGGAACCGATGTCGTTGACCGCTACCTTGGGGGTCGAGGTGGCCTCAGTGCTGCTCGTCATGTGGTGGTGGACTCCGGATACGGACAATGGGATGCGGGATTAGTACCGTGCATGGCTCGTCCGACAAGGGAAGGCCTTGGTTTGCCTGGCCAGCAACGCCGGCCGCGGCCAGTGAGACTGCCCCGCGGGCTGCCTGACCAGTGGCGGACTGCACCAGAACACAGTGCAGCGACCAGCATATGAGAGCCCGGCCGACGGGTCAATCCTGGGGCAGCAACCAAATCCGAGTCCACCTGACCAGCACAGTAATCCCGAATTTAACATCGCCGCTGACTGCATGCTAGGCCAGCGGCCAGTGACCAGCCTCGCCTGCGGGCACGCCTGGCGAGTCCACGTACCAGCCACCAGCCCGCCAGCCAGCCCCGCGGGCACCGGCAGCGAGCCCAAGTTCGGGCCACCAGCCCGGCCAGCCAGCCGGTGCGCTGGCAGCCAGCCCCGGGTAAGCCGCGCTGAGGTGAGCGCCAACGAAGCAGTAGCCAAGGCCGTCACGTGCCGGCAGCCCTGGCCGCCAGCCGGGACTTGAGCCGGTCCGTGGCGATCTGCCAGGTGGTGTAGATGGCCGCAAGCCGGAAGCCGAGCTGCGAGTTGATGCCGAGCATGGCCTCGTTGCTGCCGGCGTTCCAGGTGATCACCCAGCGCACCTCTGGCAGGTCGGCCAGAATCTGCCGGGTGATCGCGGCCTTCAGCCACTTCCCCAGCCCTCGGCCGCGGTGCGCTGGGGCCACGGCAGTGTCGCCGACCCAGACACGGTCAGGACTCCCTGGCTCGATCTGGATCGAGGTAGCGCCCACGAAACGACCGGAGGACTCGTCGACCGCGTAGTACGCCAGCTGCTGCCGACCAGCGGCGGCCGCCGACTCCTCGTATTCGCGTATCAGGTCTGCCGTGACCAGAAAGTCGCCAACATCCATGCCCTCTCGGGGCGCGGTGTTCATGACGTTATTGACCTCGGCGACATGTCCCGTCAGCTCAGCAGGCGTGCGACCGGCCACGAACTGGAGCCGGTAGCCCGGCGCCCGGGCTGGCCCGTCGGCGATCCAATGGTCGACCAGCGCGGTGTCCACGCTTTGCATGTCGAGCCGGTTCTCCCAGTTGGCATAGGCCGCTTCCGCGCCAAACCATTCGCAGAAACGCGCGCCGGACGGGATGTTCTCCCTGGTCCGGCCCATCACCAGCCGCTTCCCTTGCTGCTGCGCTATGTCGGCCGTACGCTCAAGCAGGAGCCGCCCAAGGCCCTGGCCCCGGCTGGACGGCACCACCGCGAGCTCGGCAAATACCAGGTGGTCCCACCCGGCCAGCTGCTCCCACGTGCAGCGCGCGAAGCCCACAATGGCCCGGGCCGGGTCACGGGCCACGACCACCATGCCGTCCTCGATCGCTGGCAGGTGCCGGACTGCGGCTATCTCGTCCGCCAGCGGACGCCTCGGGTCATCCGGAGTTGCCTCGGCATCCAGCGGCGCACTCGCAGTGTGCAGCTCGGCAAGCAACTCGTCGGACTGCTCGCGCCGTGGCCATTGCTCGATCGCCCATGAGGACACGAGGCTCAAGGTAGGGTCACCCAGCGCCGCGGTCAACGGAGTTTTCGGCTGCTCCAGGCTGCTAGCCGGGCACCAGCGCCAGGCCCGAAGCACCACCGCTGACCAGCGGCCACGCCGGCCGCGCACCACCGCTCATCGGGAACCTGCGCCCGCAGCAAGCAGCCCGCCCACGGACCGGCCCGCTAGCCAGGGACTAGCGAGTCGTGCCCTTCCGCCTCGCTGCGCACCGCCCGAGGTGAGTACGGGGCTGGCAGCAGCCGGCCGGTACGCCACGCGTCCTGCTGATCGGCCGCGTGGTGGCTGCCCGCTTCCCCGCTCGCGCCGAGCGGCACCGCCCAGCCTGACCGGTCCCAGTCGGCAACGTCGAAGGCGTAGCGCGCGACCGAGCCAGTGATTGTTCGGAGGCCATCGAACGGCAGGTAAGAACTCGCCTGCACGGTGTCCATGTCGCCGCCGTAGGGCACCGACGGCGGATCGAGCTCAGGCCGCCCGAGGGGGTGACGCTGCCCGGTAGCGTGCAGCTCGCCCCACGCCTCGCCGCGCCAGGTGCGTTCGGCTCGACGGATCGCCTCGGCGCAGGCCTGGCGCCAGGACCAGCCGCCGAGCAGCGACTCATCCCCCGCCTCCAAGTGCTCGCCGGCTACTCGCCAGATGGCCGATTCGGCCCGTATGCCGGGAAGCAGCCGGTTCCATCGGTGCTCGACATAGTCGGCCAGACCAGATCGCTCCAGCACCAGTCGCGCAAGCTCCCGGCGCAGCACTGAGTACGCGGCCGCGGGCGCGGAGTCAGCGCTCATTCGGCCGTCCCAGCCTGCCAGCGGCTTCCAGTCGGACAGCAGCCGGGCGATGCGCCGTGCTGGCAGCGAGACAACGTCGCGATGCAGGGCGGCCATGTCGCCAACCGTCGCCTGCGACAAGGTCGACAGGGTGTCCGATATCCGGGTCGCCCGCCACGGCGCGGCCACATCCAGGCCTAGGTAAGGCCCGGAGTCCGAGGCGAGGATCCGGTTGTTGGCGCTGAAGAGGAACCCGCCGTCCGGGTCGCGAACTTGCGGCATGTCGGCGAACGCCACGAACCCGCGCCACCCGTAGCCAGGGTCGCTCGCAGGCACCGGACTCCAGGCGGCTTCCGGTCGAGTCCGAATCGGCACCCGCCCGCGGGTCAGGTAGCCGATGCTGCCGTCGGTGTCGGCAGCGAGCAGGTTGTTGACCGGCTCCACCCACGGCGCCATGGTGTCGAAGAGTTCGCCGACGCTGCGGGCGCGCAGCATCGTCGGCAGTGCGTCGAAGCCGGTGTTGGGCTCGGCTGTCGCGGTCCAGACGAGCGCGAGGTCTTCTGCTATCAATGGGCCGCGTTTGGTCCACCGGACCTGCACGGCGACGGGATCGCCGCCGCGCACCCGGATGTGCTCCGTGTGCGCCTCGCCATCCGGATCGCCATCGAACTGGTACAGGTCCTGGTCGTCGGCCATCCCGTGGGTGATGCACCAGGCGACCCGGTCGTTGTGACCGAAGTGCGGGAATCCCGGCACCCCGGCCATGCCAATGCCCAGCACGTCCCATTGCGGGCAGGCGATATGGCCCTGGACGTACACGTTCGGCATCTCCAGCGGCCGGTGCGGATCTCCCGCCAGCAGCGGCAGGCCGGAGGCCGTCCGGCGGCCGGCCAGCGCCCAGTTGTTGCTGCCGCCATCATCGAGGAAGGCCCAGGACGGGACGGTTGCGTCGCACCACTCGCCCGGCGGCACGCATGCGATCTGCGCGCCGGTGCGGGCCATTGACCGCGCGGCGGCCGGGCCGAGCGCCTCGCCGACTACGGCCCGCCAGAGTTTCGGCGCAGCCGACCCCATGGTCACGTGCCGGACCCGGTACACCAGCAAACTGTGCCAGGGCTCCCAGCGCTGCGGCGGCAGCCCGGTGAGCGCGAACTCGGCCGGCAGCACGTCTGAGTTTTCCATCCGCGCATTGACACCAGCGGTGTACGCGGTCAGCATTTCCCGCGCGGCGAGTGACAGGCAGGCAAGGTCGCTGCGCGCAGCCGCAGCCAGGCTCATTCTGCGATACAAGCTGTCGCCGGTGAGTCCGGCCGACCCGACGGCCTCTGCTGATCGCCCGAGACCGCGCAGACGGTCGTAGTCCATCTGCCACAGCCTGTCCACCGCGTGCACGAAGCCTTGCGCAAAGAATGCGTCGTGCTCAGTGGCGGCCCGGCAGTGTGGCACGCCCAGGCGGTCACGGACAATCTCGACGGGAGCGTTCAGCCCGCGCAGCCGCAGTTGCATGAAGCAAGTATCCCAGACCGCCGCACATCCGGCGATTGACGCAACGGCTGAGCGTTGCTAGCAACACGGTTGCGACGAATCAGGGCTGCAAGGAATCAGAATGGCGCCGCACAACACCACTGCAAGGCAGCGGTGCGCGGCACATCACTGCTTGCAAACCACCAGCGCCGCCCGGCGCATCACCGCGTGCAAGCCGTCAGCCCTGGCGAGCCGAACTAGCGTCGCGATGACATCAATGCGCGGCGTCGGCCCAGCTGCGGCCCCAGCCCATGGATACCTCTAGCGGCACCGTGAGCTGCGCCGCTCCGCCCATGGCGGCCGGGACGAGCTCCTGTACCGCATCCAGTTCTCCGGGCGCCACCTCGAACAGCAGCTCGTCATGGACCTGCAGCAGCATCCGGGACCGCAGCCCGGCCTCGCGCAGGAGCCGGTCCACGGCCAGCATCGCGACCTTGATGATGTCGGCGGCCGAGCCCTGGATCGGGGCGTTCAGGGCCATCCGCTCGGCCATCTCGCGGCGCTGCCGGTTGTCCGAGGTCAGGTCGGGCAGGTACCGGCGGCGGCCGAGCATTGTCTCCGTGTAACCGTCCATCCGCGCCCGGCCCACCACATCCCGTAGATAGTCCCGGACCCCGCCGAACTGCTCGAAGTACTCGTCCATGTAGCCGCGCGCCTCATCGGTCGACACCCGCAGCTGCTGGGACAAGCCATAGGCGGACAGGCCGTACGCAAGCCCGTAGTTCATCGCCTTGACCTTGCTGCGCAGGTCCGGCGTTACCAACTCGGGCGCGACGTCGAACACCCGGCCCGCGGTAGCCGCGTGGAAATCGTGTCCCGAGGTGAAGGCAGCTGCGAGCGCCACGTCCTCGGACAGGTGGGCCATGATCCGCAGCTCAATCTGGCTGTAGTCGGCGGTCAGCAGGTACTCATAGCCAGCACCGACGACGAAGCCCTCCCGGATCCGGCGGCCCTCGTCGGTGCGGATCGGGATGTTCTGCATGTTCGGGTCGGTCGAGGACAAGCGCCCGGTGGCCGCGATCATCTGGTTATAGGTGGTGTGGATCCGGCCGTCGACATTCGCCATCGGGATGAGCGAGTCGACGATGCTCTTGAGCTTGGCCACGTCGCGGTGCCGCAGCAGGTGCGCGAGCACGGGGTGCTCGGTTTGCGCCAGCAAGGTTGTCAGCGCCTCGGAGTCGGTGGTGTAGCCGCTCTTGATCCGCCGGGTCTTCGGCAGCTTCAGCTCGGTGAACAGCACCTCTTGCAGCTGCTTGGGCGACCCCAGGTTGAACTCGTGACCAACCGCCGCGAACGCCGCCTGCTCTGCTCCCTTGACCTCGCCCCCCAGGCTCGCCGACATGGCAGCGAAGTGGTCAGCGTCGGCCGCGATGCCCGCTCGCTCCATCTGGGCCAGCACGCCCACCAGCGGCAGCTCCACCTCGGCCAGCAGCTGCGTGGCGCCCCGCTGGGCCAGGTCGCGGTCCAGCGCTTCGGCAAGCTCGGCGGTGGCTACCGCGCGCTGTGCGAGGGCCGCGGCTATCTCGGTGTCGTCCGGCACGTCGAGCGTGAGCTGCCCGGTGGCCGGCTCAGCCGCGGCCAGCTCCCGGTTCAGGTAGCGCAGCGCGAGGTCGGCCAGGTCGAACGAGCGCTGTCCTGGCAGTGCCAGGTAGGCAGCCAGTGCGGTGTCGCTGGTCAGCCCGGCCAGCTCGAAGCCGCGTGCCGCCAGCGCGTGCATCGGTCCCTTGGCGTCATGCAGAGCCTTGGGCTGATCAGGGTCCGCGAGCCAGGCACCCAGCGCCGTGTCGTCCTCCTGCGTCAGCTCGGCCGGGTCCAGGTAGGCAGCCGCGCCGTCAGCAGCCGCGATCGCCAGTCCGGTCAGGTTGCCCGTCCCCCGCCCCCACGTACCGCTGGCGGCGAGACCAGACCGGCCTTGACCGGCGACGTTTCCGTTAATCCAGGCGGCGACCTCGCCCGGCCCGAGCACGACGACATCCACCTCGAACCCGCCGGCCGTCGGGCCTGCCGCGGCCGCTGTCTCCACCACCCCGATCCCATTGGGCAAGGTTGAGTAGAGGCGGTCGCGCAGCACCCGGAACTGGAGCGTGTCGAAGAGCTGGTGGATCTGGTCCCGGTTCCACGCCACCGGGCGCAGGTCAGCGGGAGTGACGTCGAGTGGCACGTCCCGGACGAGCTGAGTGAGCTGGCTGTTGCGAAGCACGCTGGACAGGTGGTCGCGGAGCGCATCCCCGACCTTGCCCTTGACCTCGTCGACCCGGTCAACCAGCGTGGCCAGCGAGCCATACTCGGCAATCCACTTGGTCGCCGTCTTTTCCCCCACGCCCGGGATGCCGGGCAGGTTGTCGCTGGGGTCGCCACGCAAGGCCGCGAAGTCCGGGTACTGGGCAGGGCTGAGCCCGTATTTGGCCTGCACCGCCTCCGGCGTGAACCGGGCCATCTCGCTGATGCCGCGCATGGTGTACAGGACAGTGATCTGGTCGGTGACGAGTTGCAACACGTCCCGGTCGCCGGTCACGATCAGCACGTCCATGTCCGGCGCGGCCTGCGTGGCCAGCGTGGCAATGAGGTCGTCAGCTTCGAACCCGGGCACCGACAGCCGCTGGATGCCGAGCACGTCCAGCACCTCGAAGATCAGGCTGAGCTGGCTGCGGAAGTCGGCCGGCGTCTCCTTGCGTCCCGCCTTGTAGTCGACGTATTGCTCGTGGCGGAACGTCGGCTCACCTCGATCGAATGCCACCGCAACGTGCGTCGGCTGCTCGTCCCTGAGCACGTTGATGAGCATCGAGGTGAAGCCATACACCGCGTTGGTCGGCTGCCCGGTCGTGGTCGAGAAGTTCTCCGGCGGCAGTGCGAAGAATGCCCGGTAAGCGAGCGAATGCCCGTCCAGAAGCAGCAGTCGGCCCCGGCGCCCGCCAGCGCCTTCGTCGGCCGGCTGGTCCGGGCTCGCACGCTCCAGCGCCTCGGCCTGGGCCTCAGCCTGTTCTGCAACCGCGTCCAGCTCGGGGTCTACGTCCTGCTCCGGGTCTACGTCCTGCTCCGGGTCTACGTCCTGCTCCCGGTCTATAACCCGCGCAGCCTCGTCCTGGCTCGTAGCCGCTGCCTCCTTCGTAACCACGCCCAGATACTAGTGCGCGAGTCTGACAATCGCCGGGGGTTGGCGAGGGCCTGCGCGCCCCGGACCGGAGCGGCTTACGCTTGCTGCTTGCCCCAGGTGCAGCAGGGAACGTGGAGGTACGGTGCCGCAGTTGTCCGACCGCTCGCAGCAGATCATCGAACTGTTCAACAACCCCGGGAATGACACGCTGCCGGGTCGGATGGGCATCAAGATCCTTGAGGCGTCCCCTGAGCGAGTCGTCGGCACGATGCCGGTCGCGGGGAACACACAGCCGTACGGGCTGCTGCACGGTGGTGCGTCGTGCGTGCTGGCGGAGACACTCGGATCGCTCGGCTCAGCATTGCAGGCCGGCCCGGACCGGATCGCGGTGGGCATCGAGATCAACGCCAGTCACCACCGCGCAGCTCGCAATGGCCTGGTCACCGGGGTCGCGACGCTCCTGCAAGGCGGGCGGTCCATGGCAGCGTTCGAGATCATCATCACCGATGAGGACGGCAAGCGAGTCTGCACCTCCCGGCTCAGCTGCCTGCTGCGGGATTCGGTGCCCGGTGGCAGCGCTCCACTACGGTTCGGTAGCTCGTCGCAGTGACTTCGCGGCGCTGGCGGCCAGAAGATCGGCGCGGTCCCAGGGGATGTTTCCCCCATTCCGGCCGCCGTTTGCCGGTGTCTTTGCGCGTCGCCGTCGCCCGTCGCTAACGTGGTGGGCTGAGCTTGGCGACCGAGTAGAGAACGTGCCGGCCCGGGGAAGGCTGACATGGCACCAAAGGTCGCTGAACTCTAGGCCGCCGGCTGCTTCGGCGCACGGCGGCCGCAAGCGGCGGGTACCGGCTACAGCGGGGGCTGTGTGGCCGGTCCCGCCCGCTTGCTGTTGATCCCTGGTCGGCACGCGGACGAGTTCTGCGACGGGCAGCAGCGCCTCGCCATCACCCGCGCCCCTCAGGCGCGCGACACAACTAACCCCTGATGGCCGTCTGGTACGCCATTCGGACTCGGCCCATTCACAGCGACCGTGGCCGGCCAGGAGAGCGAGGATCTTTTCATCGATCCTGCGATCCTGCAGGGGCAAAAGGGACAAAGATCCCCCGGGAAGGCTGCCGGACCGATGAAAAGACGGGTACCCACGTTGGTACACCCCGTACTCCGGCGTATGCGTCCCAGCCGCGCTAGCCGGCCGTCGGAGGTTTGGCTTGGTCGCCGCTTGCGGCCGGCGCTTCGGCTGGCTTGGCCTTATCCGCCTCGGCCAGAACCTCCTCGGCCATCGCCCGCATGGTCTGGCGGCGGTCCATCGAGGTCTTCTGGATCCAGCGGAACGCCTCCGCCTCGCTCATGCCCCGCGTGTCCTGCAGCACGCCCTTGGCGCGGTCCAGCAGCTTGCGGACCTCCAGCCGGTCGCGCAGGTTGGCCGCCTCGGTGTTCAACGCCGCGATCTCGGCGAAGCGGCTCGCCGCCACCTCGATGGCCGGGACCAGGTCAGCCTTGGTGAACGGCTTGATGAGGTAGGCCATCGCGCCTGCCTCGCTGGCTCGCTGCACCAGGTCACGCTGGGAAAAGGCGGTCAGGATGATAACCGGGGCTAGCTGACTGGAGGTGATCCGCTCGGCGGCCGAGATACCGTCAAGGCCTGGCATCTTCACATCCATGATCACCAGGTCCGGCTTCAGTTCCTCGGCAAGCTTGACGGCAGCCTCGCCGTCGCCGGCCTCGCCGACCACGACGTAGCCCTCCTCCTCCAGCATCTCGCGCAGATCCAGTCGGATCAGTGCCTCGTCCTCGGCTATCACAACGTTAAATGGGCTCTTACTCACGTGCGAAGCGTATCGAACACCTAGTAGATTTGCCCTGGTGGTATCCCCAACCAGGTACCCGCCCCGGTATTCCAACTGGCAGAGAACATGGCCTCAAAATCCATGCAGTGTGGGTTCGACTCCCACCCGGGGCACTCGGCCCGATGCAACGCAGCTCTTACCTAGCGTCACGAGGCTGGACTGTCGGTGGCAGATGCGACGCTACGGCTATGTACGACCGCGATGTACGACAACGAGCCGTGGCACTTTTAGAGCAAGGGTTAAGCCTGCGCTCCATTAGCCTTTCTACCGGCATTTCTCGATCCGCCTTGCGAGACTGGCGTGATCACCCGGAGAAGGTCGACCGGGTTTCGAGCTGCCCGAGATGTCGCGACATACCGACGCTCCCCGAACCGACTGGCGACTATGCGTACGTGTTAGGGCTCTGCCTTGGCGATGGCTGCATCAGCGTGGGTGGAGATGGCAGCAGGGGCGTCTGGATTCTGCTCATCGCATGCGCGGACGCGTGGCCCGGCCTGCTGGAAGAATGCAAGCGTGCGGTCGGTGCTATCCGGCCCGACAACAAGGTCGGCGCAGTCCAGCGCCAGGGCTGCGCCGAAGTGACTTGCTACTCCAAACACTGGCCTTGCCTTTTCCCCCAGCATGGCCCTGGCAAGAAGCAGGACCGGGAGATAAGGCTTGAGGCATGGCAGCGCATTATCACCACGAAGCATCCGGACAGCTTCGCCAGGGGACTCATTCACTCTGACGGGTCGAGATTCACAAACCGCGTCCGCAGGCCGCTCGCGGATGGTGACCACTGGTATGAGTATCCGCGGTACATGTTTACCAACGAGTCCCGCGACATCCTGGCGCTCTGCGGCGAGGCGCTCGATCAACTCGGCGTCAGCTGGAAGTTCTCTCGACCGAACACCATTTCCGTGGCGCGGCGAGATGCGGTGGCGCGGCTGGACGAGTTCGTCGGGCCGAAATACTGATCCGGGCGGCGGCCGCTGCGCGCCGAGGGATCTCCGGCCCGGGCAAGCTCAGGCGGGCGAGTGGCGGCGAAGCCAGGACTGAGGCTGGCCGGACTCGGCCGCGATCTGCGACCAGGTCCAGCCGGATGACCGGCGCCTTTCGATGTACTCGCCGACGCTGGCGCAGCCTAGTGCCGCCGCCACCATTTCTTCCCGGCAGCGAGCTGCGTGCCGCTTGGCCGCGTGTGGCGCGGCGTCCAGCCCGTGGCGCCGGAGCGCAGAGTGAACCGCGTGGTAGCCCATCCCGACCTCGGCCGCGATCTGATTGACGGTCTGGTGGGTGGCCAGCCGGTCCCGGAGGTACCCGGCCACATCGGCGTAGCCAAGCCGCGCGAGCGTCGGCTGCCAGCGACCGTCGGCGTCCGCCGAGCGATCCACGACGGCGGCCACTGCGGCGGCCGCCGGGTCCAGGTCAGGCAGGTGGCGCGACAGCCAGTCCTTATGCAGGCCAAGCTCGCGGCTGAGGCCGGCCAGGCTGCCGCCGGCCGACACTCTAGCCCGGACGAGGTCACCGATGGCCGGATAGCCGGCCTCGGTAGCGGCAGCGGCCGCTAGCCGGGCGATGCGCTCGGCTGCCCGGGCCCGGTTCGCGTCGGCGATCGACGCGAGCGGAATCGCAGCTAGGGCCTCGCGCGCTTTCCGGCGGCGCTGCTCGGGCAGTGGCCGGCCGCGTGCGGCGGCGGCCGCGTCCTTGGCCAGCGCGCCGGCGCGCGCCCGTGCGCGGCCGGCCGCGCTGCCGGCGCGAACCGCTGGCTCGAACACCAGGCGGGCACTGAAGGCCGCCGACCGGCGCTTGCGCGTGGCGCTGCCTTCCAGGGACTGGCCGCGTTCCAGGCCGAAGCCGTCGCAGTAGCCATCCTTGGTCCAGCCATGCGCTCGTAGGTGCGCGGTGACCGACCGGAACCACCGCCCGCACAGATGGCAAAGCACCAGGTCGCCGTCCATCACAATCTCGCCGACAGGCCCGTGGCGGGGCGTGCCATCCGCGAGCCTGCCGACAGCCTGACGCGGCGCGGCGGTCGGGTCTGCCATACCTGCCTTCCCTGGTAGTAACAACGAGACTACTCGGACAAGCCTGCATAGTCACTGGCCCGGTTATGCTCAGGCACATGAGCCAGCCGCCGTCCCTGTCCCTCGCGGAATGGGTCGTGCTCGCGGTTATCGCCGAGCGGCCCACGCACGGTTTCGCGATCGCACAGCTCGCTGCACCCGACGGCGAACTTGGCCGGATTTGGCACATTCCCCGACCGATCGTGTACCGGGCGCTCGGCCGGATCGCGGAGGCGGGGCTGGTGGCCGAGGACGGCACCGAACCAGGGCGCGGGCCGCAGCGGACCATCTACAAGATCACGAGTTCGGGGCGTACCGCGGTGCGGTCCTGGCTGCGCACGCCGGTCGAGCACATTCGCGACGTGCGCTCGCACCTGCTGGTCAAGCTGGCGCTGCTGGACCGCTCTGGCCTCGACCCGGCCGAACTGCTGCACCGGCAGCAGGCGACGCTAGCCCCGATCGCCCGGGCCATTGCCGCTGAGCGACGCGGGTCCAGCGGCTTCGAGGCGACCTTGCTGGCCTGGCGGCGCGCCAACGCGACAGCAGCTATCAACTTCCTCGCCGACATCACCCCGGCGCGCTAGGCGCCCACGGCAGCCGGTTCCCCCGGGAGCGGCCCGTTGCGCAGTAGCGGACGGCCGCGCGGATAGCAGCCCGCGGCGGCGGCGCAGCGGCGCGAGGCCGGGCCCGGAGCCGGGTCGGTCCCGGCACGTCAGAGGTTGCGCTCTTCCTACCCGGTCAGTTGACCGTCTTCGATCGTCAGGACCTGGTCGGCGAGTTCCATCAGGTTCGAGTCGTGGGTGGCCACCAGCGCGGTGATGCCCTCGGACTGCACCACGGTCCGCAGCAGCCGCATGATCTGCCGGCCGGTCTCGGAGTCAAGCTGACCGGTGGGCTCGTCGGCGATCAGCAGATCCGGCCGGCCAGCGAGGGCGCGGGCGATCGCGACGCGCTGCTGCTGCCCGCCGGAGAGCTCGTTCGGGCGCTGCTGGGCGTGTCCTTCCAGGCCGACCACGCTCAGCATCAGCTGCACTCGCTCGTCCCGCGCGGCGCGGGGCGTGCCGAGGATGCGCAGCGGGATGCCCACGTTCTCCGCTGCTGACAGCATCGGGATAAGGCCGAAGGACTGGAAGATGAACGAGATCGTGCTGCGACGCAGCATGGTCCGCTCGCGCGCGGGCAGCTGGCCGAGGTTCCGCCCGGCCACGAAGATCTCACCGCTGGTCGGCGCATCCAGGCCACCGACAATGTTGAGCAGAGTCGTCTTGCCCGAACCGGACCGGCCGACAAGCGCAATCAGCTGACCGCGCTCGATAGTAAAGGAAACGTGGCGGACCGCGTGCACCGCCGTTCGGCCATGGCCGAACGTACGCGATACGTCGCGGACGCTGACAAGTGGCGGCTCCGCCCCGGCGGCGGAGCGCGGCAGTGGCACGTTCGCCTGGGGCGCAGTTGCCTCGCTCACCTGTCCTCCCCCGCGTTGGGGCGGGCATCCGGCCCACCGATTGCTGGTCCGGTCTCCGGCCGCGGACTGCCCGGCGTCAGCCGGTCGCCCGGCCGGTCCGGCCAGACGCCAATGTGGTCCACCTCCGCCTCGAGCCGCACCCGGTCACGCATCTCGAGCGGCTCGATCATGTCGCGCGGCAACTGCACTCGGCCGGCCCGGTCCAGCACTGCGTATTCCACCGCGTGCCTCGTGGTGTTGCCGGCCTCGTCCGCCAGATCGTGCCGTAGGGTCTCACTGCTCGTGCGGCCGTCCCTGATCGCCACGGTCCGCTGCACCTGGGAGGACACGGCCGGATCGTGGGTGACGACAAGCACTGTCGCGCCAAGGTCGGAATTGGCAGTTTGCAGTGCGCCGAAAACGTCCCGCGCCGTGGCGCTGTCGAGCTCCCCCGTCGGCTCGTCCGCCAGCAGGACGCGCGGGTTGTTGGCCAGCGCGGTGGCGATCGCCGTGCGCTGCTGCTCGCCGCCTGACATCTGCGAGGGCACGCGGTTCGCGCAATGGGCTACCCCCATCGCGCCGAGCAGATCCATCGCGCGGGCACTTCTGGCCCTGCGGCCCATCCCGGCGAAGCGCATCGGGGTTGTCACGTTCTGCTTCGCAGTGAGGTAGGGCAGCAGGTTGCGCGAGGTCTGCTGCCAGACGAAGCCGACGTCGCTGCGCCGGTAGGTGAGCCGCTGCCTGGCGGTCAGCAGGCCGAGGTCCAGCCCGGCCACCCGCACCCGGCCGGCCGTCGGCGTGTCCAGCCCGGCCAGGATGTTCATCAACGTCGACTTGCCGCTGCCGGACGCGCCCACCATCGCGACGAGTTCGCCCTGCCCAATGAGCAGGTCGAGGCCCTGCAACGCCTGGACCTCGATGCCGTCTCCCGAGTAGATCCGTACCACCTGGTCGCACACGATCAGCGCGCCCTCACCGTAGCTGCTGCGAGCCCGGGCGGCCTCAGTGCCAAGCTCGGCTATCCCGGACGCGGCCGCGACCCGGTTGCTGTCTCGCTCCGCCATGGATCCTCCCGTGGTACTCATTCTCAGTCACCGATACGCAGCGCACTAGCCGTGCCGCGGATCGCTATCCTCGTCTGCACCGTCAGCGTCAGGATCGCCAGCAGCAACAGCCCGGCGCAAGCTCCGACCAGGTAGGAGGGCTCGATCTGCACTGGCACGCTGGCGGCCGTGCCGGTGAAGCCGGACAAGTCGAGTTCCGGACCGATCAGGGGCGCGAGCGCAGCAGCGCAGGCCACTCCCCCCGCCACGGTGGCCAGGATCTGGGGCAGCGCCTCCAGCATCACCACCGAGCGGCCCTGGCCGGCGGACATCCCCATGGTGGCTAGCCGCGCCAGCGTGAGCTCCCGCGGCCTCGCGCCGATCACCAGCGTGATGAGCAGCACCAGCAGGCTGAGCACGGCCGCCTCTCCGCTGCCCAGGGCAAACGCGGTGTAGGCGCTGTGCTGGAGCGGCGCGTCTAGCAGCTGGGCCAAGACCGGCGCCCGGAATGTCAGCGCCGCTCCCTGCATGTTCTTCGCCACGGCCCTGGTCAACGCGCCCTGGCTAACGCTCGCGCCGCGCACGAGCAGGATGCTCGCCGCAGGCGCGTCGCTGCCGAGGACCGCAGCGGGCAGCACGATGTACTCCTGACCTGCCTGCTCGGCGATGTCCGCCACCGGCATGACCTGTCCGACGACGCGGACGTGGACAGGCTGACCCCCGCCGCCGACATCGATGATGCTGCCAGGGCGCTGCAGCTTGGCGGCAATGGGCGCCGGGGCCAGTATCGGTACCGGGAAGGCAGCGGACCCGATCCGCGCCTGCCCGCCGGGCCGCGCCGCGGCAGCGGCCGCCAGGCTCCGGGCCTGGTCCGCAAGGCCGGGCACGCCAGCAAACACGGCAGCGTACTGCGCCGGATCCACGGCGACGACGCCGACAGTGCTGCTGAGATTGGTGTACGTCGCGCTGACTACGCCGACTGCCGCGGTGCGCTGAACACCAGGAACGCGCGCGAGCGACCGTTGCGCCGACAAGCTGATCGTGCCCGAGGTCTGGATCAGTGCGTCGCCGCCTACCTGCTGAAAGGATGCCGCGACGTCGCCGCGTTGCACCGCCGCCCGCACCATGCCCGCGAAGGCGACCAAGGTGAGGGCCAGCACCAGCGCGAACACCGGAAGCGCGGAAGTAGCGCCGGCCCGCACTGCCCTGGCCAGGCCGACGAACGCCGTCATCCCGCGGCGGCGGCCCGTCAGCTGCAGCACTGGCCTGGTCAGGGGCGGATAGGACCGGAGCACGACCAGTGCCACCGGAATCGCGATCAGCACCGGTGTCAGGCTCGGATATAGGTCAACGGAGCCCGGCGAAAGCCCCTGCGAGCGGAGCGTCAGGATCCCGCCGGCCGCGACCAGCACCAGGGTCCCCTCGACCACCAGCCGCCGGGACCCGCGACTGCGCGCGGCCGTCCTGCTGCGCTGGCGCCGGGAGCGCACCGCGGCGGCCCGGAACCGGAATGTCGTGATCAGCGGCACTCCAGCTAGCACGGATGCGACGGTCAGTGCACTGAGCCACCAGCTGAGTGCATTCCCGCCGCCGGGAGTGACGGCAATGGCCGTAGCGAGGCCGATGATCGTGCCCACGGCCACCGGCGGCAGGCAGGCACGACTGGCCACCCAGGCAAGCTGGCGGCGCGACGCGCCGCGCGCCTGCAACGTGGTGAACTCCTCGCGCCGCTGCTCGCTCAGCAGCCAGACGGTCAGCAGCAACACGGTCGCGCAGATCGCGGTCAGGCTCACCGACAGCAGGGCGAGCAGAGTGGTGACCGCGTTCGCCTGCTGGACGAAGGTCTGCAGCACGCGACTGAGCGGCGAGAACAGCGCGATGGCGATTGGCGGATCCTGCAGGTTGTTGCCGTCCTGGCCAAGCGCAAGTGGCAGCGATGTCGCGAGCGCCTTACCCTGCGTGGCGGTGAGCCGGGCGTCGTTGAGCGGCAGCACCCATCGGGTGGACCCGCCGCTGACGGCCAGCAGCGAGGTGATCTTGCCAATTTCCGCTTTGCTGACGAACGCGCCGGCCTGCCAGTAGGGCGCCCCGTTCAGCGGGGTGACCAGGTCGGGTGTCCCCTGCGTTGGGTCGTAATCCCAGAACGGGCCAGCCGGCCGGATTGGCCGCATGATGCCCGCCACCCGGAGCTGAACGCTGAAGTTGCCGCCACTGACGCCAAAGGGCACCTCGGTACCCACCGACAATCCGTACCGCTTGGCGACGGCTGACGTGACGGCGACTGGCAGGAAGTAATAGGTCTTCGACTTAACGACCGCCCTGGTCACGACCCCCGGCGGGCCGCCGGCGGCAAAGCGCGCGTTCTCGCTGAGCCTGGTGGCGTACACCAGCTCGAGTTGGGCTGGGGCCTGCTGCAACCCTGGCGCGCCGTCCACGAGCGGCAGGAACGACGAGGTAACGGCTGCCAGGTCAGTTCGCTGCCGGGCCAGCGGCAGCCCTGGCAGTGCCAGCCGCAGCTCGCTGCCGATCTCGGTGAGATTCTTGTCTGACAACAGCGAGCCGCCCGGAAAGCTGATTTCCCCGTAGGTGGCCTCGATGGTGCTGGTAGTCGCCCCAGCCCGCGCAATCTCGGTACGCAGCGCATTAGTCTGCATCTCCTCCGCAGCCCGGGGCCCGGCCATCGCTACCAGCACGCACGCGAGCATGAGCAGCCCGAGGCCTGCGGTCACTGACGTTGCGGTGCCGGCCAGCAGCCGCCAGCTGGCCACCAGCCGGCCCGCTGGGCGAAGCCCTGGACTCTGCGTGGCCCGATGGGCTGCGCCGGCGCTCATGCTGCCTCCACGGCGCGCAACTCGGCGGCCGGGTCCGGCTGCCGCAGCACGCTGACCGCCGCTGCCAGTACCGGAATCGCCGTCAGTGCCAGCGCCAGCGCGACCGCCCAGGCCAGCGGGATCTGCACCAGCACCGATGGCACCGGCAGCCCGGAGTTCGCGGCCAGCGATAGCGACGGGATGAGCAGGTAGGCGAGGCCAACGCCGACACCGATGCCGACCGCCGCGGCTGGCAGGCTCAGCATCAACTCCTCGGCACAGAACAGCCGCGCCTGCGCGGTGGCCGGCACGCCGAGCGCGGCCAGCAGCGCCCGCTGCGATCGGCGCGAGCGCGAGCTCGCCGCGACATGCACGCAGAAGCCGAACGCGGCCAGCAGCGCGGCCGCCGCCGAGATGGGCAGCGCCGCCTGAACTGGCGCCGCGAAGAGTGGGTCGCTGCGGAGCGAGCGCGCGGTCTGCGCGGCGACGGTCACGCTCGAGCCCCTGGGCAATCCCGCGGGCGCCTCGCCGGTGGCGGTGTGCAGCCACCACTGGGTGACCGGCAGCGGCAAGGTGTTCTGGCTGGCGAGGTCGTCCTGGATCGCCGCCTGGTCGGCGATTAGCGCGCCGGTCCCGGCGACAGACGGGAACTCCAGCATCGACGCGACGATCCGGAACTGCACAGTGACCCCGTTCACCGGCATTGCGACCACCGAGCCAACCTGGAGGTTGGTGTCGGACAGGAAGGCTTTGGTCGCGATCGCCGCGATCGGCTCCGTTGGGTTCTGAAGCGTCAGCGTCACCTCGCCGGTCAGGCCGGTCAGGCCGAGGAATCGCAGGTCCGCAAGCGAGTCCTGCGGGCCGTTACCTGGATCCAGCGTTATCGCGAGCGCATGCCCGGATGGCTGGGCGCCCAGCATGAGGGGACTTGTGGCCTGGCCGCGGCCCTTGCCGAACCCCCCGCCGTAGAGCTGGATAAACCCGGCGTCGGGGCTGGATGCCTTCGTCTGCCAGCCGGCCAGCACGGAGCCAGGTGCCACCTGCTGCGCGATCGGGCCCGCCGCGGCAGGGCTGTCGGCGACGTTGGCGATGGTCAGCACGGCCGGAGCCTGCTCCTGCACCTGCCGGTAGAGCGGCAAGTTGTAGATGACGGAGAGTCCGAGCAACCGCAGCGGGTAGCGTGCTCCGCCAGGCGGCGCCAGCTGCACGACAAGCTGATGCGACCGCCCGTCGGCGGGCAGGGATCCAGCCTGCAGCACGTAGCTCGCGCCGCTGGCGTCCTGCACGGTGACCTGGGCCTGGGCTGGGCCGAGGCCAGCAGCCGCCCTTCCCGCGCTTGGCGCCAGGCTGGCCGTGATGCCCAGCCGGACCGGATGCCCGGGCAGGGTGAGGCCGCCTGCCAGCGGTGCTCCTTGCGCGAGCCCGGCCGGCTGGACTTGCTCCGGCTCGATCATGCGCCAGAGCCGGGCAGCGGGCACGGCCGCGAGGTCATGGCGCAGCAGCACCGTCGCTGCCGCCTGCCTGGACCCGATCGCGTCGACGACGTCGCTGCCGGTGGTGTAGGCGAACTGGCTGACCGGCATCGCCGCGGTTACCCCCGGCAGCGTGCTCAGTCGCGCCGCGCCAGGCAGCGACACGGCCTGCGGCGGGCTGACTCGCACATCGGCGCCCGCGGCGAAGGCCGCCTGATCGGTCACCGACTGCCGCCAGCTGGTGTACTGCGACAGCGCCAGCGTTCCGGTGCCGACCGCGAGGATCACCAGCAAGACCGGGCCACTCTGGCGTACCGGGCGACGGCTGATCTCCCAGTTCGCCATCGCCGCGCCAAAGCGCCGGCCGCGCGCGGTCAGCCGCTCGAGCACCCGGGCGGACAACGGCAGGAGCCGCAGCGGGATGATCGCCAAGCCAGCCAGGGTTATCGCCGGCGCCACGGCGATGACCGGATCGATGCCGTTGCCGGCGGCGGCCTGCGCCGCCGAGTATGCGTGCAGCTCCCGGACCGCCAGCGCGGCGAGCACGACCAGGCCGACATCGAAGCCAGCCGCCAGGATGCCGGCCACCGGAGCCTGCCGGCCGCGGCGGATCCTGACCGTCGCGATGCCAGCCGGCCGCAGCGCCGGCCAGACGATGATGACCAGGCAGAACGCGAAGACAGCCGCAGCGGCGACGGCCACGCCGAGCGGTGCGCCGGGCGCCACGTGGGCGTGCGTCGCCTTCGTCAGGAGGAACGCAGCGAGCTGCCGCCCGACTACGGCGCCGGCCGCCGCCCCGACCGCGCAGGTGAGCACCGCCTCGGCCGCACTCGGGCGGATCAGCTGCCCGCG
>DASXMP010000132.1:0-19457 GCA_036495585.1 Streptosporangiaceae bacterium | reverse complement strand
GCCGGCATTTCCGCACTGGCGTTCGCGATCATCGAAGCGGAGGGCTCAGGTTTCGGTGCACCGCAGGTCATCGCGCTGTTCTGCGTTTGCGCCGTCGCGATCGTCGGGTTCTTCTGGTGGCAGAGCCGGGCCGCACATCCGCTGCTGGATCTCCGCTTCCTGCGCGTGCCGGGCTTCCTGACCGCCAATGTCGTGGCGTTCTGCGCGTACTTTGCCACCTTCGCGGTGTTCTTCTTCACCGCGCTTTTCCTGGACGAGGTATCCGGCTACAGCGGCTACAAGATCGCGCTGGTGTTCCTGCCGATGGCGGTGCTGATGGTGGTCGCCTCGGTGCTGGCCGGCCGCTGGATCGGGGCCGTCGGCCTCAGCTGGTCGATCCTCGTCGGCAGTGTGCTGTTCGCGGCCGGGCTGCTGCTCACCGCGGTCACCATCAGCCCCAAGCCGTCGTACGCGTCGCTGGCCCTGGCCCTCGCCCTTTGCGGGATCGGGGTCGGCAGCACGGTCGTGCCAGCCACGGCTGCCGCGCTGTCGGCGGTACCGGCCGAGCGGTCCGGCATGGCCGCCTCGGCCACGAACACCAGCCGGGAGATCGGCGCGGTTGCGGGGGTGGCCGTGCTGGGCGCACTGGTGGCCGCCAAGCTGCAGTCTGATCTCACCGCGAGCATGCGAGCCATCGGCGTGCCCAAGGCCATCCAGTCCTATGTCATCAACGGCGTCGAGACCGGTCAGACCCCGTCCAACTCCAACGCGTTCTCGTCCTATGGCTCCGAGGCCAAGAAGGTGATCGAGGCCGCCTACTCGGCGTTCCAGTCTGGCCTGCACGGAGCGCTCTACCTCGGCGCGGCGCTGGTGCTGGCGGCCGGGATCTTCAGCTTCGTGGTGCTCGGCCGGCCAGGCCGGCAGGCTCCGGAGAGCCCAGCCACCGAGACCGGCCCGGCGTTGTAGGCCAGCCAGACGCGCGCCCAGCCCGCGGCACACGGCCCGAGGGGAGCACAGTAGCTGCCATGACTAGCCCGCCCATCGACGTCGCCGGCTGTGTGGCCGGTTACGCGGCGCGCCTGCATGGCGTCATCGGGTCTGGCCATCACGTGGCCTCGCCGCTTGGCGCCTGGCTCCTGCTGGCGCTAGCCGCGCCAGCCGCCACCGGCGGCGACCGGGACGCGCTGACCGTGGTCCTCGGCTGCGAATCTGATGCCGCTGCCCGCGTCGCGGCCGATCTCCTCGCCAATCCGCATCCGCTGGTCGCCAGCGCGGCCGCGGTGTGGACGCAGCGCGGCGTCGAGGGCGGCGAGCGGTTCCGGCAGTGGCAGGCCTGGCTGCCCGCCGCCGTCACTACTGGTGAGCTGCCGGGCCAGGCGGCCCTGGACGGATGGGCTCGCGACCACACCTTCGGCCTGATCCGGCACTTCCCGGTCCAGCTAGACCCGTCGATGTACCTGGTACTGGCCAGCGCGCTGGCTACCAAGGTGTCCTGGCAGGTCCCGTTCCAGCTGGCCGACGCCGCCAGCCTGGGCCAGTCCAGTCCCTTCGCCGGCCAGGTCAGCCAGGTGCTGCGCACACCGTCGCCACCGGAGCGCCGCGGCCACGTCCAGTTCGTCGCGGCCGGCGGCACCGCCGGAGACGTGATCGTGCACGCCGCCAGTGCCGCGGACGGCGTGGTAGTGGTCTCGGTGGCGGCGCAGCCCGATGTGCCATCCGCGCAGGTGCTCGCGCTGGCGCACGACCTTGGCCACCGGCAGGTGACTGGCCAGTCGCTGGACCGCCGAAGCCTGGCAGACCTGCCGCTCGGTACCGGGCCGTTGTGGCTGGTGCGGGAGGTCTCGGCCGCCGCTGACACATGTATCGCTGTGCTGCCTGCCTGGTCGGCGGAGTCTGCGCATAGCCTGACCGACCCGGTGCTCGGCTTCGCTGCCGCCAAGCACGCTCTGGTCGACGGGCCTGACCCCTGGACGGCTACCCAGTCGGCCATGGCCCGGTACTCCAGGACCGGCTTCGAGGCAGCGGCCGTCACTGCGCTCGCGGTCGCGGCAAGTGCCCGGCTCCCGTCGAAGCGGCGCGCTGCCGAGCTTCGGTTCGCCCACCCGTACGCCGTCGTGGCATTCGCCGCCGACGCCGCAGGTCACGGTGGTGGCAGTGGCCAGCCCTCGCCGTGGCACGGACTGCCGGTGTTCTCGGCCTGGGTCGCCAGGCCGGACGAGGCTACCGACGATGAATCGGGCGGCTGAAGCGGCGGGCCTGCTTCATGTCGATGTCCGGACTGAACCCGAGAGGCGGCTGGGTCAGCCGCGGTAGCGAACCTGCGTCAGCGGGTGCAGCGCAGGACGGAGGACCGATGTGACAGGTGAGGAGCGGAGCGAGGGCGCAGCGCCCGGCCCGCCTGGGCGGGCCGAAGCGGCCCGTCAGGCTGAGGCTGCTCAGGCGAAGGTCACCCGGGCAGAGCTGGCCCAGGCTGAGGCAGCACACGCCAGGGCACACGCGGAGGTCACCCATGCCGCGGTGACACTGCGGTCGTTCGGCCAGCCGAACGCGGCTGCCCGGCAGTTCGACTTCTGGGACGACAGCTACGAGTGGCGGCGCCTTTTCAGCGAGTTGCTCGGCACGTTCCTGCTCGTCACAGCCGCGGTTGGCGGCTCGCTGGTGAACGCTCGGTTCGGCGGTCATGCGGTGGCGCAGGCAGCGCAGGTGGTTGCGCCCGCGCTCATGGTGATGGCGGTGATCTTGTTCATGGGCGGGGTCTCCGGCGCCCATCTCAATCCGGTCGTGAGCTTCGCCTTCGCGCTGCGCACCGACTTCCCGTGGCGCCGGTTGCCGACTTATGTGCTGGCACAGTTCGCCGGCGCGGCGCTAGCCACGCTCCTGCTGCGCGGGCTGCTCGGCCGGCACGGCGAGGCCGGGCTGACGTTGCCTGGGCACGGGATCTCCCCTGGTGTCGCGCTCGCTTGGGAGGTGCTGCTGACCACCGGCCTGGTCAGCGTGATCCTGGGCACGGCGTCCGGCGCCCAGCAGCTCGGGCCGATCGCCGCACTCGGCGTAAGCAGCTACATCGCTCTCGCCGGCCTGATTGGCGCTCCGGTGAGCGGCGCGTCGATGAACCCGGCCCGCTCGCTAGGTCCGGCCCTGGTGCTCGGCGACTGGCGGGACTGGTGGGTCTACCTGGCGGGACCGCTGGCCGGTGCCGTCATCGCGGTCGGTTTCGCGTTCATTCTGCGCGGGCCGGGAGGTGGCACGGCCGGCACGCGAGCCGCGCAGGGCACCCTCGGCTCACTCTGGCGCCCTGGCCGCATCGGCAGCCCGCAGCCTGCACCGGACCGGTCGGCCGAGACCTAATGCGTGCGGCTGGCCCGGGCACGGCTGGCCGGGCGCCGCGTTGCCTGACTGACCGGCCTGTTCTGCGGGCCGTTCCCGCCAGTATCCCGGTCGGCCTAACGACGACGACGATTGCTCGCGGCCGCGCACTGCACGCAGGTTGTGGTCGCCGGACGAGCGGCGAGCCGAGCCTGCGGAATCGGCCGGCCACAGCGCTCGCACCGCCCGTAGGTGTCGTCGTCGAGGCGGCGCAAGGCCCCGGCGGCCTGCTCAAGCTCGTCGCGTGCCTGGTCGAGCAGGGCGGCCACGTGCTGACGCTCGAACGCGATGGTGGCGCCCTCAGGATCGTGCTCGTCGTCGATATTGGCCGCGCTGGTTGCCTCCACGATGGCGGCGAAGTCGCGCTCCAGCCCGGCCACGCGCGCGCGGGCTGCCTGCTGCCGCGCCTCCAGCCGGGCACGCGGTCCGTCGTTGCTGGTCACCCTCCCTGCCTATCACCGGGGGCCAATTCGCCCGGCCGCCGGAGCCGGATGTGCGGATGCGGAAAGGATTTGGCAGGCTGGGAGCATGGCAGACTCCCTCACCCTGATGGCCGTGCACGCGCATCCCGACGACGAGGCATCGAGCACCGGCGGCGTGCTCGCGCTGTACTCCGACCAGGGCGTCCGCACGGTGATCGTGACCTGCACTAATGGCGAGTTCGGCGATGCCCCCGGGCAAATCAAGCCAGGCCAGGACGGCCACGACGAGCAGGCGGTCGCTCAGCTGCGCCTGGCCGAGCTGCGGCAGTCCGCCAAGGTCCTTGGCGTCAGCGAGCTGGAACTGCTCGGTTACCACGACTCCGGGATGCCGGACTGGGATTACAAGGACCGGCCGGACGCGTTCTGCAACGTGCCGCTGGACGTAGTGTCGGGCCGGATCGGCGGGCTCATCGAGGCCTACCGGCCGCAGGTCGTGATCTCCTATGACCCTGACGGCATGTACCAGCACCCGGACCACGTGCACGCGGCCAGGGCGGCCGCTGGAGCTGCTGCCAGCTCCGCAAGGGTCGCCAAGTTCTATCAGACCGCGATGCGCGGCAGCACCTGGCGCAAGGTCTGGGAAGCGCTGCGCGAACTGGGCGCCGAGGTACCTGATCCGCGCGAGTTCACCCCGGAGGAGATCCAGAAGGCCGCCGAGGCGGAGGCACGGATCACCACGACCGTGAACATCCGGCCGGTGCTCGGGCGCAAGCGGGAAGCCCTGTACGCGCACGCGAGCCAGATCGAGGACTCGTGGTTCAGCAAGCTGCCGGCCGAGGTGGCCGAGTCGGCGTTCGGCGAGGAGAGCTTCGTGCGAGCGAGCGACAGAACCGGGGCTCCGGTGCCGGAGGACGACCTGTTCGCCGGGCTCCGATAGGCATCTGGGCCCGGTCGCTCACTTCGGCTCGCTACGGAGCGCGGTACCGCTCGCGTGGCGGAGCGTACCGGCGCCCGTGGTTGTCACCGCTCGCCGCCAGGGCGGTACGCCCTCGATCTCGGTTTCCAGCGAGACAGCCAGGAATGTCCTGATGAGCACGATCAGGCCGAGCACCAGCACGTTCGTGAGCGTGGGCGCGACCGCGACCGTCCTGATCAGGTCGGCGGCCACGAAGATCTCCAGGCCGAGCAGCAGTGAGCCGCCAACCGCCTGCCGGAGTGCGGTATAGGCCCGGCCCGGCTCGCGGGTCCGCCGCCAGACGACGACGGCGAGTACGAGCGACCACAGCACGCCGACGACCAGGATGGCTGCCCCGAGTCCTTCGAACGCCTGCGCCGTGTGGTCCATGACGGTGGTGAACGTCGAGCTCACCGGGCCGCCTCCGGCTCCAGCCGCATGAACAGCGTCCTACCCGCTCGTCGCTGCGGGTACCGGGGCCGGCAGAGCACGCCGCGCAGGTCATGAGCCGGTCATAAGGGCCCGTGCGGCAGGCAGGCATGCGGCACCATTGGTCCGTGATCGACTTCTTGTTCCGATTTCTCGGCCGCGGCCATCGTCGGCACATCGCGGTCCTGCTGGCGATCGTCGCGGCCTGCGTGCTTGGGGGCGGCGAGGCGTTCGCGGCCACCCAGGGCAGGCCATTCACGACCGGTCTCTACTGGGCCGTGACGACCGCCACGACCGTCGGCTACGGCGATGTGACGCCGCAGAACGGCGCCGGTCGCGTGGTGGCCGCCCTGGTCATGCTGACAACCATCCCGCTGCTTGCCTCGGTGTTCGCGCTCGCGACCGGCAGTGCAGCAGCGGCCGGAGTGCGGAGGATCCTGGCTATGCACGCTCACTTCCCCGAGGGTCGCTACCGGCTGGTAATCGGCATGAACGAGGTGGTGCCGGCGATCCTGGCCGACCTGTCGGCGGCGGGGGTCGCGGTGGTGCTCGTCGCCGACGTGGATTCCGCCACCTTGCCGGAGCGGGTTCACCTGGTACGCGGCGATCCAACCGCCGAGGCAGCGATCGCCGCGGCCCGGCCGGCCGACGCTGAGCAGGCCCTGATCACCGGCCAGTCCGACGGTGACGTCCTGGTCAGCTCGGTGCTCGTGCGCAAGCTGGCACCCGGCCTGCATGCGACGGCCCTGGTCAGCTCGCCCACCATCCGGGAGGCACTGACCGACCTCGGGATCGATCAGACCATCTCGGCGCGCGGGCTCATCGCTTCCACCCTGGCCAAGAGCCTGGAAGCCCCCCATGCGCCGGACATGCTCGCTCAGCTGGTCGAGTCCAACACGCACCGGCTCGGCGAGGTCCCGGTCGGAGCGGCTGCCATTGGCAAGTCACTGAGCGCGGTCCGGGATGAGCGGGCCGGTCTCGTGCTCGGCCTGGTACACGACGGCAAGTTCACACTCGGCCTGGCCGATGACCCGGTGATCCAGTCCGGCGACAGCCTGCTCGTGGCTGAGGCGCTGGCGCCCGCGGCTGGGTAGCAGGCGCCGAGCTGACCACCCGCGCCACGCGGTAGCGCCGCGGCCCGGCAACCTGTGGCGCGGGCCCGCTAGCGGCACACTGGAAGGGTGAGCGACCGGGTCAGGACGGCGGTCCGTGTGCAGGGCGTGGTGCAGGGCGTGGGGTTCCGCCCGTTCGTGTATTCGCTCGCGACCGGCCTGGGCCTCGGCGGGCTCGTGGGCAACGATGCCGATGGGGTCTTCGCGGAGGTCGAGGGCAGCACGGATGCGGTCGCCGAGTTCCTGGCATTGCTGCGGCGCGATGCGCCGCCGCTCGCCCGGATCGATCGCGTCAGCACTCGCAACGTCGCCCTCACCGGCTCGGCTTTGTTCACGATCGCACCGAGCCAGGCCGGATCGGGCCGCCGGGCATTAGTTTCCGCGGACACCGGGACCTGCTCGGACTGCCTGCGCGAACTTGCCGACCCAGCCGACCGCCGGTATCGCTACCCGTTCATCAACTGCACCAACTGCGGGCCGCGGTTCACCATCGTGCGGGACGTTCCCTACGACCGGTCCCGCACGACGATGAGCGGCTTCGCGATGTGCACGAAGTGCGCGGCCGAATACAACGACCCAGCGGACCGGCGCTTCCACGCCCAGCCGACCTGCTGCGAAGCATGCGGCCCGCGGTTGCAACTGGTAGATGCGTCCGGAGAGCCACTAGCGGTCGCCGGCGACGATCCGCTGCCCGCCGCGGGCGCCCTCCTGCGGGCCGGCCGGGTGCTGGCCGTCAAGGGCCTCGGGGGTTATCACCTGATGACCGATGCCGGGAACGTGGCCGCGACGGCAGCGCTGCGCGCCCGCAAGCACCGCGAGGACAAGCCGTTTGCGGTGATGGTGCCCGATCTGGCGACCGCCCGCCAACTATGCGCGGTAGACGAGGCCGCCGCGGACCTGCTGGCCAGTGCGCGCCGGCCCATCGTGCTGCTGCCGCGCCTGGCGGCAGACGGCAGCGCCGATGCGATGATCGCGCCGGCGGTCGCGCCGGGCAACCGGCACCTCGGGATCATGCTGGCGTACACGCCCCTGCACCACCTGCTGCTGGCGGCCGCGGCCAGCCCGGTGGTGGCGACGAGCGGCAATGTGTCCGACGAGCCCATCGCCTTCCGTGACGCTGACGCGCTGGCCCGCCTGTCCGGCATCGCCGACGCGTTCTTGCTGCACGACCGCGCGATCCATGTCCGGACCGACGACTCGGTGGTGCGGGCGGGCGGCCCGCGCGCGTACCCGGTCCGGCGCTCCCGCGGCTACGCGCCAGAGCCGCTCCGCGTCCCGAAGCCGTTCCCACGGCCGGTGCTGGCGTGCGGGGCCGAGCTGAAGAACACGTTCTGCCTCGCCAAAGAGCACCACGCCTTCCTCTCGCATCACATCGGCGATCTGGAGAACGCTGAAACCCTGCGGTCCTTCACGGAGGGCATCGAGCATTTCCGCCGCCTCTTCGACGTCGAGCCGGAGGTGATCGTGCACGATTTGCACCCTGAGTACCTCTCCACCAAGTACGCGCAGGATCTGGCCCGGAGCGATCCGCGGCCGGCCAGCCTGCTCGGCGTCCAGCACCACCACGCTCACATCGCGTCCTGCCTGGCCGACAACGGCGAGGACGGGCCGGTCATCGGTGTTGCCTTCGACGGGACTGGCTACGGCACCGACGGCACGATCTGGGGCGGGGAGTTCCTCGTCGCCGACCTGGTCAGCTTCGAGCGGGCCGCCTGCCTGGAGCCGGTGCCGCTGCCGGGAGGCGCGGCCGCCATCCGGCAGCCATGGCGGATGGCCGCCGTGTATCTGGCGGCGGCTTACCGGGGCGAGCCGCCAGCCCGGCTGGCCGTCCGGGACCGGCATGCCAGTCAGTGGTCCGCCGTGCTCGCGATGGCCGGCCGCGGCATCAACGCTCCGCTCACCTCCAGCGCGGGGCGATTGTTCGACGCGGTCGCTGCCGTGCTCGGCGTCCGGGACGAGATCACCTACGAGGGCCAGGCGGCCATCGAACTGGAGCAACTGGCGGATCCCGGGGAACGTGGGAGCTATCCAGCAGGGATCCGAGCCGCCGGCGGACTGCGGGCGCGTGCTGCCGCCAGGGATCCGTCGCCCGGGGGCGCCACTGCTGCCCGTCGGGCGCCGTGGGTGTGCGGCGCCGACCTCGTCCGGGCCGCGGTCGAGGATCTCGCGTCCGGCGCGCCGCCGCCGGTGGTCGCGGCCCGGTTCCACAATGGCGTGGCGGCCGCGATCGTCGCGGTGTGCGCTCGCGTGCGGAACGACACCGGCCTTGGCGTAGTGGCGCTATCCGGTGGCGTCTTCCAGAACGTGCTGCTCACGGGTCGCGTGTCGGAAGGGCTGGCGCAGGCTGGCTTCCGGGTGCTGGCCCATCGCCAGGTGCCCTGCAACGACGGCGGCATCAGCCTGGGTCAGGCGGCCATCGCGGGCGCACGCGATCGGCTCCGCAATGGGTGAGGGGCGCTGCCGAGCCATCGGCGGTGCCGGCCCCGCGGCACCCCCATGACCTGACCGCGGCGCCGCTACTCCGGCGGGGCGGGAAGGTGGCCGCATAGCCAGTCGTACCAGCCGTCCAAGCCGTCGCCCGAGGTCGCCGACAACCGCAGCACCCGTGCGCCGGGCGCTACCTGGCGCAGATCGGCCAGGTAGCGGTCGAGGTCGAAGCTCACATAGGGCAGCAGATCGATCTTGTTCAGCATGACGACATCGGCCTGGCGGAACATGTGCGGATACTTCCGCGGCTTGTCGGCGCCCTCGGTGACGGCGCCCAGCACCACCCGGGCGTCCTCGCCAAGATCGAACAGCGCCGGGCAGACCAGGTTGCCGACGTTCTCGATCATCACCATCGAGCCAGCCGGCGGAGCCAGGGCATCGAGACCACGGGCGACCATGCCGGCGTCCAGGTGGCAGCCGGCCCCGGTGTTGATCTGGATCACCGCGCTGCCTGCCGACGTTATCCGGTCGGCGTCCAGCGTGGTCTCCTGGTCGCCCTCGATCACCGAGATCGCCAGCTGGCCGGCCAGGTCCCTGGCAGTGCGCTCCAGCAAGGTGGTCTTGCCAGCACCCGGCGAGCTCATCAGGTTGACCGCGGCGACGTCGTGGGCCCGCAGCCAGCGCCGGTTGGCCGCGGCGATCGAGTCATTTTTCGCCAGGACCTTCTGCTGCAGTTCAATGGTCCGGGTCCCCCCGGCCGCAACCGCGCCGCCGTCGGTGTGGTGGTGGTGCTGTCCGTGGACCGGCGCGGCCGGCTCGGTCAGCACCGCTTCGTCGCAGCCGCATATCCCACACATCGGGCTATGCCACCCCTACCGAGGTGATCTTCAGGTCCTGGCCGCTGACCACGGTGACCTCAGCACTGCCGCACGGGCACAGGGCAATCGGGGCGTCCGGCTCGAAGTCCCTGGCGCACACCCGGCAGTGGCAGACGGCCGGCGGCTCGGTGATCTCGAGCGCGGCCCCCTGCAGCGCCGTGCCGTCGGTCACCAGGTCGAAGCAGAACCGCAGCGAGTCGGCGACAACGCCCGACAGCGCGCCGATCTCCAGCCGCACGGCAACCACCTGCCGGCCCGGAAGCCGCTCAAGCACGGCATCGACGAGGCCCTCAGTGATGGCGAGTTCGTGCACGGTTCCGTTCCGGCTCAGCAGATCCGCGGTAGCGGGTCGCCCACCAGAAGATCGACGATCCGCGTGCCGCCAAAGGCGGTTTTGATCTGGACGATGCCCGGCGGCTCCGCGACGACCTGGCCGATGACGGCCGCCTGACCGCCCTGCGGGTGCGCGTGCAGCGCGGCCAGTGCCGCGTCCGCGTCGTCCGGCCCGACCACGGCGATCAGCCGCCCTTCGCACGCCACGTACAGCGGGTCGATGCCCAGCAACTCGGATGCGCCGCGTACCTCGGCACGCACCGGGATGGCATCCTCTGACACCTGCACCCCGACCCGGGCAGCGGCCGCGATTTCGTTCAGGATGGTGGCGACACCGCCCCTGGTGGCGTCGCGGAGTGCCCGGAGGCTCGGCGCGGCGGCCAGCAGCGCGGCCACCAGTCCGTGCATCGGCGCGGTGTCGGAGCAGATCTCCGCTTCGATGTCCAGCTCGCCCCTGGCCAGCATGATCGTGACGCCATGGTCGCCGATCGGGCCGGACACGATGATCACATCGCCGGGCCGGGCCTGCGCCACCCCCAGGCACCTGTCGTGCTCGATGACCCCGACCCCAGCGGTGTTGATGTAGCAGCCGTCCGCTTTGCCCTTCTCCACCACCTTGGTGTCTCCCGTGACGACCTGCACGCCGGCGCGCTCCGCGGCGGCCTGCATCGACGCCGTGATCCTGGACAGGTCAGCGACGGGGAAGCCTTCCTCCAGAATGAAGCCGGAGGATAGGTAGAGCGGCACGGCGCCAGCCATCGACAGGTCGTTGACCGTACCGTTGACCGCGAGGTCACCGATGTCGCCGCCCGGGAAGAACAGCGGGGCCACCACGTAGGAGTCGGTGGTCAGGGCCAGCCGGGCACCTTGCACCTCCAGCCGCGCCGCGTCCTCGAGGGGAGCGAGCAGGGGGTTACGGAACGCGTCCAGGAACACCGCCTCGATCAGCGTCTGCGTCGCCTTGCCGCCGGCCCCGTGGGACATGGTGATGCGCTCTTCGCGGACTCTCGGCCGGGCCTGCCGGACCCGGTCGATGCGCTCGAGCACGAGTTCTTCTCGCCCGGCTGGCTGCCGCGCTTGCCCCGCGCCGGGCTGCTCGAGGTGGCTGGTCGTCACGACGTGCTCGCTTCCTTGACCCGGTGCCTGGTGAGCCTGCCGTAGTTGTAGTAGGCCGCGCAGGCGCCCTCGGGCGAGACCATGCACGTGCCGATCGGCGTCTCGGGGGTGCATGCGGTGCCGAACACCTTGCACTCCCAGGGCTTGAGCACGCCCTTGAGCACTTCGCCGCACTGGCACGCCTTGGGGTCGGCGACCCGGAGGCCTGGCACCGAGAACAGTCGCTCGGCGTCGAACTTTGCGTACTCGTCGCGCACTTGCAGGGCCGAGTGGGAGATGAAGCCGAGCCCGCGCCACTCGAAGTAGGGCCGCAGTTGCATCGTCTGGCCGATGGCGCGGAGAGCAACCTCGTTGCCGTCCCATGGGACCACGCGCGCGTACTGGTTCTCGACGACGGCGGTGCCCTTGCTGAGCTGCAGCATCAGCAGGTAGATCGACTGCAGGATGTCCAGCGGCTCGAAACCAGCCACGACCACCGGTTTGCCGTAATCACGCGCGATGAACTCATACGGCCGGCACCCAATGACGGTGGACACGTGCCCGGGCCCGATGAACCCGTCGAGGCGGAGGTCAGGCGAGTCCAGGATGGCCTTGATAGCCGGGATGATCGTCACGTGATTACAGAAGACGGAGAAATTCGGCAGGCCTTCGGCGGCGGCCCGGAGCAAGGTCATCGCGGTCGAAGGGGCCGTGGTCTCGAACCCGATGGCCATGAAGACGACCCGGCGGTCCGGGTGCTGGCGGGCGATCTTCAGTGAATCCAGCGGCGAGTACACCATCCGGATGTCGGTGCCGCGTGCCTTGGCGTCGAAGAACGATCCGTTGCTGCCAGGCACCCGCATCATGTCGCCGAACGAGGTCATGATCACGTCGGGCTGGCTGGCCAGTGCCATCGCATCGTCGATCCGTCCCATCGGGATCACGCAGACCGGGCAGCCAGGGCCGTGCACCAGCGTGATCTGCTCGGGCAGGTAGTCCTCCAGGCCGTGCTTGTAGATCGTGTGCGTATGCCCGCCGCACACCTCCATCAGCTTGTACTGGCGGCCTGGCGCACAGAGCGCGGCGATCCTGGCGGCCAGCGCGTGTGCCTTGTCCGCGTCGCGGAATTCGTCGACGAACCGCATCGCATCGCCTCCTTACTCGATCCTGGATTCCGCCATGGCGGCCAGTTCGTCGTCGTAGGCCTGGCCGATGCCCTCGAGGAACTCCAGCGCGGCCGCGGCTTCCGCCTCATCGATCTTCGACAGCGCGAACCCGACATGGATCAGTACCCAGTCACCAGGCCTGAGCTCCTCGCCGGCCAGCAGGCCGATGTTGATCACCCGGCGGACGCCGCTGACATTGACCCTGGCGAGGTCGGGCTGATCCGGCAGGAACTCGACCACCTCACCGGGAATGCCGAGGCACATGGGACCACTCCTTCGCGGCTAGCTGATGGTCTGGCCTGGACCCTGCGGCGGCCACGAGATCCAGCACGACCCGCATCGCCTCGTCGACCGCCGCGGCGACGGGCTCGCTGAGCCCGATCCCGTACTCGGCGGTGGCTGGTTCGCAGCCGACGACGATGATCCGGCCGTCGGCGCGCGTCCTGGCGCTGTCCTCGAGCAGGCCGAGGATCTGCAGCACGACATCTGGCTGCATCCCGTGCGCGTCGAGCAGCGGGCTGGCCGCCTGGGCAGTCAGGCCCTCCGCTTCGTCCCCGGCAGGTGAAGCGCCGGCCGGGACAACCGAAGGATCCGGCTCGATGACGTACACCGTGCCAGGTGCGCCACCTCGCTGCGTCGCGTCGATCAGGATCGCCGAGTCATAGCCGCTGGCGAGGTCGTAAGCGAGGTGGATCCCCCGGATGCCGTAGTCGACGACATCGGCCCAGGTGGGCAGCGAACACCCGGCCAGCCTGCTGGCGACCTCGACCCCGAATCCGTCATCGCTGAGGAAGATGTTGCCCACGCCGGCGATGAGCAGCTTGCCGGTCATGGCGGTCCGGGTTCCTCGTCCAGCGACCGTCGGCCTGCTGGCTCAAGAGCCGCCTGGCAGAGTTCCCACAGCGCGTGGTACATCGTGGTCTGGGCTTCCTGGATCCGGTGCACGCTCGCGGACGGGGCGACGAACAGATAGTCGATGCCGTCCATCTCGGCCATCTTGCCGCCGTTATATCCGGCGATCCCGACAGCGAGCATGCCGCGCTGGCGGGCCGCGGCGAGGCCGCGGAGCAGGTTCTCGGAGTTGCCGCTCGTGGACAACGCGACGGCGATGTCGGCGCTGGTGCCGAAGGCAGCGACCTGGCGGGCGAAGACCACGTCGACGCCGATGTCATTGCAGAGCGCGGTCAGCACCGCGGGATCGCTCGCCAGGCTGAGCGCGGGCAGGGGCCGGGCGGTGCCGCCAGGGGCCAGGAAAAGCGTGGCCAGTTCCTGCGCATCGGTCGCGCTGCCGCCGTTGCCAAAGGCGAGCAGCCGACCGCCGCGATCGAACCTGGCCGCCATCTGGCTGGCGCAGGCGGCGAGCGCAATCCCGGCAGCTTCCAGCACCTGCTGGCGCAGCTGCAGGATCTCTGCCGTCTTGGCGACTGTCGAGGCGCGGACCGAGTCAAGGACCGCGGTCAGGCTGCCGGCCGCACCGGCCTGATCCGGGTAAAGGAACGGATAGAGCGTCTCGACCGAACCGGCCGCGCCGTCGTGCGGCGATACCGAGGTCATGCCCCGGGCCGCCCTGCTGTCCCGCTGTCGGCTGGCACCACGGCGATCGCCTCCCGGGCATGCACCAGGACGGTGTCGCCAACGGCGGCGGACACCAGCGCGATGCTGACCTCCTCGATACCGGAACCGGTGTCCACGAGCGCCAGGGCGGCCGGGAGCAGCCGCACGACGGTGCCGCGGACCGCGGCATCAGAGCAGGTGATGCAGGTGCCGTCGGGGCACTCGCCAGCCGGCTGGTCGCCGCCAGTGCCCGGCTGGGCAAGCGGGATAGTCATGCGATCACCGTCGGTGCGAGCAGCCCGGGCTGCTCGAAAAAGACGTGCACCAGTTCCCAGAGCACGTGATAGCTGGTCACCTGCATTTCCTTGACGATGCGCGGATCGGTGGCAGCGGTCACCAGCAGGTGATCGGATGCCGCCTGCGCGGCCAGGACGCCGCCGCCGGCGCCCACGAGGGCGATCGTAAGCAAGCCGAGATCACCGGCCGTGCGCAGGCCCTCGATCGTGGCCGCGCACTGACCGTCCGTTGAGATGCCCATGGCGATGTCGGCTGGCGCGGCAAGGCAGCGAAGCTGGTGCGCGAAGATGCCGTCGACGCCAGCGGTCACAGCGATGCCGCTGACGGTGGCGACGTCCGCGGTCAGCGAGAGCGCTGGCAGCGCACGCTTGCCCACGATGACCGGGTGGACGAACTCGACCGCGACATGCTGAGCATCGGTGGCTGATGTGCCGGTACCGAACACCAGCAGCTTGCCGCCCTGGTGGAATCGGAGCGCCATCGCATGACACGCGGCCGCGACGGCGGTGGCCTGGCTGGCAAGCTCGCGCGCCGGCTCCTCCCGGCGGCCGAAGATGCCGGCGACATCAGGCGCATCGCTCGTGGTCGGTAGCTCCGGCGGGTGCGGCGGAGGCGTCATCATCCCTCCTTGCCTGCCAGCACGTTCGCCAGTTCGAGATCCACCGTGACCGGCACGGCGTCGGACACCCTGAGCGCCCCGAGCATGCCTGAGTACGGCTTGATGCCGAAGTCCGTCTGCCGCACGGTAGTTGTCGCCTGGTAGGTGCCGGCGCTGGGTTGCGTGACGGCGATCCGGAGCGGCCGGGTCTGACCAGCCAGGGTCAGGTTCCCGTCGATGGACCCGCCACCGGCGGCTGCGGGGGAGAAAGCGCTGGCGGTGAATGTGGCCGTCGGGTAGCGGTCGGCTCGCAGCGTCTTCCTGGCGTTGGCGGCGATATCCCGCTTGTCCTTGTCGCTTAGCGGCTTGATTCCGCCCGATCCGGCGATGACCTGCAGGGCATTGAGGTCGATGGTGACCTCAAGCCCCGCGGGTGACTGGTCAGCTCCGATGGTCAGCTCACCCGACCAGGTGGCTGCTTCGATGGTCAGATCATGACCTGCCTGCGCGGCAAGTCCGTCGCGGGAGGTGTGCAGGGTGATCCGCCCGTGCTCCGGGCTGAGGTGGTGGCGGCCGGAGAGAATTGCCATACGGGGAACCGTAGGACACAAGCGGTGTGACGTCCAGTATCCAGATGAGAACTCTCCGTAGTCGCCTGCGCGGCCAGCGACGGGGTGCTGATAACCGACCGTCATCGCACAACTACTCTTAGCCACCATGCAGGCACGCAGCCGTCCTAGCAGCGAGGGGGTGGCCCGGCATGGCCACTGCGACACCGAACAAAGCGCGCCAGGCTGACCGGTCTGTCGGCGCTAGTGAGCCGGAGTCTGGCGTCGTGCACATCCTGTGGATGAACGGAGGTCTTGGCTGCGACGGGGACTCGGTGGCACTGACCGCCGCGACGCAGCCAAGCATCGAGGAGATCGCGCTCGGTGCGCTTCCGGGGCTGCCGAAAGTGGCAGTCCACTGGCCGCTGATCGACTTCGAGAGCGGGCCGGAGACCGGGGCCGACACCTTCATCGAGTGGTGGCACAAGGCCGACCGGGGTGAGCTCGAGCCATTCGTGCTCGTGGTCGAGGGCTCGATCCCGAACGAGGCAATCAAGCAAGAGGGCTACTGGTGCGGGTTCGGTAACAATCCGGACACCGGCCAGCCGATGACCACGAGCGAGTGGCTGGACCGGCTGGCGCCGAAGGCGACCGCGATCCTCGCCGCCGGAACGTGCGCCACCTACGGTGGCATCCACGCCATGGCGGGCAACCCGACCGGTGCCATGGGCGTGCCCGACTACCTCGGCTGGGACTGGCGCTCGAAGGCCGGCCTGCCGATCGTGTGCGTGCCCGGCTGCCCGATCCAGCCAGACAACCTGTCCGAGACCATCCTTTACCTGCTCTATCAGCTAGCTGGGTCAGCGCCGATGATCCCGCTGGACGAGGCGCTGCGGCCGACCTGGCTGTTTGGTGCGACCGTGCACGAGGGCTGCGATCGGGCCGGCTACTACGAGCAGGGCGACTTCGCCACCGAGTACGGCTCGCCCAAGTGTCTGGTCAAGCTCGGCTGCTGGGGCCCGGTGGTGAAGTGCAACGTGCCGAAGCGCGGCTGGATCAATGGCATCGGCGGCTGCCCGAACGTCGGCGGCATCTGCATTGCGTGCACAATGCCCGGCTTTCCTGACAAGTTCATGCCATTCATGGACGAGCCGCCGGGCGCGCGGGTGTCGACCACTGCCAGCAGCCTGTACGGCAGCGTGATCCGGACGCTGCGCGGCTTCACCGCCAAGACAGTCGACACCGAGCCCAAGTGGCGCAAACGCGGTGACGAGCTGCTCAGCGGCTATCAGCGGACCTGGTAAGCATCACAGCGGAAGCGAGAACATTCAATGACAGCGACGCAAGCGTCCCGGTCGGCGCAGGCACAGACCGGCGTGGTGGAGATGGCGTGGGATCCCATCACCAGGATTGTCGGCAGCCTGGGCATCTATACCAAGATCGACTTCAGCCAGAAGAAGGTGGTGGAGTGCCACAGCACATCGTCGATCTTCCGCGGCTACAGCATCTTCATGAAGGGCAAGGACCCGCGGGACGCGCACTTCATCACCAGCCGGATCTGCGGCATCTGCGGTGACAACCACGCGACCTGCTCGGTCTACAACCAGAACATGGCCTACGGCGTCCGCCCGCCGCACCTCGGCGAGTGGATCATCAACCTCGGCGAGTCCGCGGAGTACATGTTCGACCACAACATCTTCCAGGAGAACCTGGTCGGCGTGGACTACTGCGAGAGGATGGTCGCCGAGACCAACCCCGGGGTGCTGGAGCGCGCCAACAGCACCGAGGCGCCGCACGCGGCCGAGCACGGCTACCGGACCATCGGCGACATCATGCGCTCGCTCAACCCGCTCGAAGGCGAGTTCTACCGCGAGGCGCTGCAGGTGTCGCGGTCGACGCGCGAGATGTTCTGCCTGATGGAAGGGCGTCACGTGCACCCGTCGACGCTCTACCCGGGCGGCGTCGGCACGGTGGCGACCGTGCAGCTGTTCACCGACTACCTGACCCGGCTGATGCGCTACGTGGAGTTCATGAAGCGCGTCGTGCCGATGCACGACGACCTGTTCGACTTCATGTACGAAGCGCTGCCCGGGTACGAGGAAGTCGGCCGGCGGCGGGTCCTGCTCGGCTGCTGGGGCAGCCTCAACAACCCCGAGTACTGCGACTTCACCTACCAGAACATGGCGGACTGGGGCCGCAAGATGTTCGTCACGCCCGGTGTGGTGGTCGACGGCAAGCTGGTCACCACCAGCCTGGTCGACATCAACCTCGGCATCAGGATCCTGCTCGGTCACTCGTACTACGAGGACTGGGAGGACCAGGAGATGTTCGTCACGCACGACCCGCTGGGCAACCCGGTGGACCGCAGGCACCCGTGGAACCAGCACACGATCCCGCGGCCGGCCAAGCGTGACTTCGACGACAAGTACAGCTGGACGATGTCGCCGCGCTGGTTCGACGGCAAGGACTACCTGCCGCTCGACACCGGCGGCGGCCCGATCGCGCGGCTGTGGGCGACGGCGCTCGCGGGCCTCGTGGACTTCGGCTACGTGAAGTCCACCGGGCACAGCGTGCAGATCAACCTGCCGCGGACGATGTCCCGCCCAGAGACCACGTTCGAGTGGAAAATCCCGGTCGACAAGGCCGGCCAGCCGCTGTCCAACGCGATCGAGCGGAACCGGGCCCGCACCTACTTCCAGGCCTACGCCGCGGCGTGCGCGCTGTACTTCACCGAGCAGGCGCTCGCCGAAGTGCGGGCCGGGCACACCAAGACGTGGGAGTCGTTCAAGGTGCCCGACGAGGCCTTCAGCTGCGGGTTCACCGAGGCCGTGCGCGGGGTGCTCTCACACCACATGGTCATCAGGGGCGGCAAGATCGCCAACTACCACCCGTACCCGCCAACCCCGTGGAACGGGTCGGTCCGTGACACCTACGGGACGCCAGGTCCTTACGAGGACGCGGTGCAGAACACCCCGATCTTCGAGGAGAACACGCCGGACAACTTCAAGGGCATCGACATCATGCGCGCGGTCCGCAGCTTCGACCCGTGCCTGCCCTGCGGCGTCCACATGTACCTGGGCGGCGGCCGGGTGCTGAACACGGCGCACTCGCCGACCGGTATCACGCTGGCGGTCTGAGGTGACCGCCGGGTCCGGCGCGCACGATGGCGTGCCCGCCGGCGCTTTCGACGGCGGCACTGACGCCCAGGCCGCCGGTGAGCGAGTCGAGACGCTGCTGGCCGAGCTGAGGACGCGGGCGGGCCCCGAGGCGGCCGACACCGCCGAGGAGCTCGTCGGCTGCCTGGTGCGGCTCTACGGCGCCGGGCTGGCGTCCATCATGCGGATCATCGGCGACGACTCCAGGCTCAAGGCCAGGCTCATTACCGATCCGCTGGTGGAAAGCCTGCTGCTGATCCACGACCTGCACCCGCTCGACGTCGGCACCAGGATCCGGCGGGCGCTCGGGCGGCTCGGGATCGGGGCGGAGCTGCTGTCCATCGACGACGAAGGCGTGGCCCTCATCCGGCTGGCCAACGGCCACGGGCACGCCGGCGTGCAGGCGGACGTCGAGCAGGCCGTCGCGGACGCGGCGCCGGAGACGACCGGGGTCACGATCGCGCCGCGCGAGGCACCGCTGCTGCAGATAGCTCGCCGCCCGCCGGGTGCTGCATGACATTTCCGCCGAACGTAAGCGGCCGTCTCCCGGTGGCCAGCGGCTCACCGCGCGGGGCAACCGGCCTGCGGCGTTTCGCCGCTCCGCCGCGACAGAAGGCACCGCCTCCAGAGGAGCGGTGCAAGATGTGCGGCGAACGGGTTCCCGAGCGCCACGCGCACCTCGTAGACATGGAACAGCGCTCGATCGGCTGCGCCTGCACGGCCTGCGGGCTGCTCTTCACCCGGCCGGGCGGCCGGTACCGGACCGTGCCCGACCGGGTCCGCCACGACCCGGACGCGCCGCTGACCGGCGCCGAATGGGCCGAGCTGGGGATCCCGGTGGGCATCGCGTTCTTCTTCGTCAACTCGGCGCTCGGGCACGTCGTGGCCAGCTACCCGAGCCCGGCCGGCGTGACGGAGTGCGAGCTCGACCTGGGCGGCTGGGACCGGCTCGCCGCCGACCATCCGCTGCTGCGGGAGCCGTCGCCGGACGTGGAGGCGATCCTCATCGTCGCGGGCTCGCCGCGCCTCGCTGGCGGTCCGGCCTCCGCACCGGTCGGTGCCGGCGCCGACGACGGCGCCGAAGGGGGCGTGGCGGCGTTCCTCATCCCGATCGACATGTGCTACTCGCTGGCGGGCGGCCTG
>DASXMP010000131.1:0-36602 GCA_036495585.1 Streptosporangiaceae bacterium | reverse complement strand
GCTGGGCGGTGCCGGGGAACTCGTGACCGAGCCTGGCCAGCTCGGCCCAGCCCTCCGGCGTGCCTTCGATTCAGGCGTGCCATACATGGTCAACGTGGTCACCGACCCCGGCGACGCCTACCCTCGCTCCACGACCGGCGTTTAGTCCGCCTTGACGCGCGCATGTCCGGGCTGTTGCGCGCGTTATCCGCCGCCGCCATACTGATCCGCGATAAGCCAGCGGGCGGCTGACTCAGCAGCTGCATGGGTCCATGCAGCTGCGCTCTCCGGTCGGCCGGCGTGCGAGCGGAAGGTCGGTTCGGCATGGCTCGTGAGCGCGCAGGCAAGACGGCCAGAGCACGAGGACTCGGCGTCCTGGCGGCATGCGGCTGTCTGGTGCTGGCACTCGGGATCGGGCTGACCATGCGCCTGACGGCCGCCAGTTCCACGCCGCCGCATTCTGACCTGCCTGGGAAGGTCACGGGCTCTGCTCCCGCCGGGTGCTCGATCGGCGGTCTCGGCGGCTCTGGCAACCTGTCCGGCTGCCCATGGGCCAACGGCCCGGCGCCTGGACCGAGCGGCAGCGCCGGCCCCGGCACCCGCGCCGGGAGTCAGGAGGCAACCTCAGGGCCGTGCGATCAGGCCTGCCAGCAGGAGCAACTTGTGCTCCGGAATGAGAACACCGTGGTGCCGAAGCCATCGGAGACTCCAGCCATCACCCAGCAGCAGCTCGACCAGCGGCGCGAGTCGGCCGAAGCATCAGATTCGCCGGTCACGGCTTCGACGGCGCCCTCGACTCCGAGCCCGAGCCCCGACCCCGCGCCCTAGCCCGCCACCTGCCGGGGAGCGCAGCCGGCTCGCAGCCGGGCGGACCACAGCCGGCTCGCGCAGCCCGGCGCGAGTCGCTGAGCCCGGCACGCTACTCAATGACCGCGATCAGGTCGCCTTCCTGGACCACGTCCCCCTCGGCCACCGCGAGCCTGGTCACCCTGCCCGAGTCCTCGGCGAGCACCGGGATCTCCATCTTCATCGACTCGAGGATTACCAGCGTGTCGCCGTCGGCCACCGCGTCGCCCTCGGCCGCCACGACCTTCCACACGTTCGCCACCATCTCCGCGCGAACCTCGCTCACCTAGTCTCCCCACTGCTCTGGCTTCGGGCCGGACGTGTGCTAGCTGATCCACAGGATGTCAGGCTGGTCACGCGATCCCGGCCGGGCCTCCGGCAGCCGCTTTCAGGGGCACGTCCGGGGCAGCCTACAGGCGCGAGGCGACCCGCCGTCCGGCCACCTCGGCGAGGGCAGCCACTACCCCGCTGTCGTACTCCACCGGGTCCAGCCGCATCCGCTCCAGCGCGGCAGCGGACCGGTCCCGGTCAGTCGAGCTGCCGACCATGTCGTCGAAGGCGTTGGCGGCCCGGATGATCATGCTGCTGAGTGGCGGGGCCGGGTCGTGGCCCGTGGCGGGCCAGCTCTGGCACCTGACAAGATCGGCGACCTCATCCAGGACCCCGGCCTGGCGGATGACGTCCGCGCCCAGCTCGGCGATGCGGTCCTGGTCGGCCGGCGAGACCAGCACGGTTGCCCCGCCCGGAATCGGGTCGCGTAGCGAGAGCTGACCGATGTCGTGCATGAGCGCCCCGTACTCCAGCGCGAGCAGCTCCGGCTCGGCCATGCCCAGACTGCGGCCGATGGCGACCGCGAGCCTGCTGACCCGGTGCGAATGACCCCGCTCGACGTACCCGGCTACCTCGGTGACACGGGCCAGCGAGCGGACGGTCTGCAAGTACGTGGCGCGGATGCCCGCGTACCGGCGGAACGCCACCTGTGTCACCAGCAGCGGGCCTAGGAACACGCCCAGTTCGGCCAGCCCCATCACCTGCGCACCAAAGACGGTGATGATCACCGAGGCGCCAACCGCCAGGCCGAGTGGCCACTGCAGGCGCATCTCGTCCCAGATCGCCACGGAAAACCTCGCTCCAACGTCATCGGCCCTGATCAGAGCGCCGACGATGGTGTCCACCAGCCAGCCAAAGAACACCAGGAGCACCGTCACGGCGAACTCGGGTTGCCATGACGGCGGCGGTCCCGGCCGCGGTGCGATCGGCTGGAAGATGAACGCGACGCAAGCCACCGCGACCAGCCGGGTGCACATGCCGGTAATTCCGGCTGACCGGCCGGCGGCGATGTGCGGCAGCGCGCCGACCGCCATGCCGGTCGCCGACACCGCGATCACCACCAGGGCCGACTGGTGATACAAGTGCTTGCCCTGGACATCGGTCAGCAGGGCATAGGACATACCGCCGACCATCGCGATGGGCGCCGCCTCGCGGCCGCCTGGCAGGGCCAGCCTGAGGACCTCGCCGAGTGCGATGAACCCGCCGAAGGCCAGGGCGATCGGCCACGGAAAGTTCCCTCGCGAGTGCGCGCCCAGCGCGGCTCCGGCCAGTCCCGCTGTCACGAGCATCGCGGCCGCTGCGAGCAGCAGCAGGCGCCCCGAGTCCAGCGCCTGCCAGTACGCCCACCGGTCCGTCGGCTGGTGGCCGGGCAGGGTGCTATCCGTCACGGGATCACCACGCGCAGCGGGGCGGTTGGGTCGTCATGGTCTTGGACGGTCACGATAGCCAGGTCGGAAGGCTCTCCGGCCAGCTCAGCAAACGGCCACTTCTCCTCACCGAGAGCCACCATGAAAGCCTGCACCAGCAGCGGGTCGAACTGCGATCCCGCGCCCTCCCGCAGCTGGCCGATGGCCTGATCAAGGGTCTTCGCCTCCCGGTACGAGCGGGTGGTGGTCATCGAGTCGAATGCATCGGCGACGGCAATGATGCGCGCGAACTCGGGGATCTCGTGCCCGGCGAGGCCCATCGGATAACCGCGGCCGTCGATCCGCTCGTGGTGGTGCATGATGCCGTTGAGCGCCTCGTAGAGGAAACCGATCTCCCGGACGATCTCCAGGCCGCGCATGGGGTGCAGCTGGATCGCGGCGTACTCGTCCTCGGTGAGCGGCCCCGTCTTCTGCAGCACCTGCGTCGGGACACCGAGCTTGCCCACGTCATGCAGCATTCCCGCGTACCTGATGGCCTCAATCCGGTCCGGGCTCATCCCGATCCGCCTGGCAATCATCACCGCACCGCGCGACACGCGATCGCCGTGACCCCGCGTGTAGTAATCCTTGGTCTCCACGGCCTGGCACAGCGCGTTCATGGTCGCTGAATAGGCCCGCTGCTGCTCGGCGAACTGGCCCATCGCCCAGCGGGCAACGAACAGCGGCACGACCACGAGCGCGGCCGCGAACCAGCCCATCACCGCCCACAGGGAGGCGACAACAAGGCCCAGCGAGGCGTAGCCGAGATCAGAGACCAGCAGCAGCGGCAGGCTGGATTCCACGGCCTCCCGGCGCAGCATGCCGCGACCGCGATCCAGTCGGTAGACACCCCAGATCAGGCTGTGATTGGCCAGCACGTGCACCACAGCGGCCGCAGCAAACGGCACGATGATCCCGGGAAAGTCGTGCCTGTTCGGCATGCCGAGAACGGGCTGCATGGGCAGGGAGGATCTCAGCGCTTTGTGGACGGCCAGGTAAGCCTCGCCCGCCGCTAGCCCCGACAAGCCGTGCATCGAGCCATTGAAGAGCCGCTCAGCCAGCCGCAGCTGGCCACGCATGCTGATCACGGAGACCGCGCCCACCATGGCGGCAGGCACCGGCCCGAGGAGTACCACCGCGGCCAGCGTGGCTGACGAACTCGGTGACCACTCGGCCTGCCGACCAGCGAACGGCGTCCGGGCGGAGTCGCAGATGAGGAACAGCAGCTGCAGAACGATCAGTGCGCGGACTGGGTGTATGAAATGCGCTGGCCACACTGGCCCGACCATGGAGGCGGAAGCCACTAATAGCGCGGTGACCACCACGACCAGGCCGATGAACAGCCACGCGACCCGCGAGACCATGCTCCGACCCCCTTGCGCTGCCGACCGAGCAGGTCCCTTGTGGCAGTGCGGTGTCCGCCGCGGTCTGGCAGCTGACAGCAGCGTAGCTGGCCTGCATCGCAACTTAGGTTAGCCCGGCCAATCTGCTCCCGCCGCTTGCTCCGCACAAAAGGCAAGCGGGCGGTATCCGCCCGATCGCGCACCGTGCCGGCCGGCCAGTTACTCGGCCAGCACCTCGTCGGCGCCCTCGATCTGCGCCCGGACGGCGGCGATCCTGGTCAGCACCTTCGTGCGCAACGCCACCGGCACGGTTTCCTGACCGCAGCACTTGTGCACGAGCCGCTTCACCATTTCCTCGAGGCCGTACTCGCGCAGACAGGGGCCGCACTCGTCGAGATGCTCGCGGATCCGGTGGCCGACCTCGTCGTCCATCTCACCGTCCAGGTATTCGCAGACCATCGCGAGTACCTCGGTGCAAGGCACCTCGTGCGGCTTCCCGCAGCTCATCTCGCGTCCTCCCCGGCAACATCGCCATCGGGCCGCGCCGCCGTGGCGACCATCCCTTGCTCGGCGGCGTAATCCTGCAGTAGGTCGCGGAGCTGCCTGCGGCCGCGATGCAGTCGCGACATGACAGTCCCGATCGGTGTCCCCATGATGTCGGCGATCTCCTTGTACGAGAACCCCTCGACGTCGGCGAGGTAAACCGCCAGCCGGAAATCTTCCGGCAGAGCCTGCAGCGCGGCCTTGATGTCGGAGTCGGGGAGTCGCTCCAGGGCCTCGCTCTCGGCGGACTTCAGGCCGCTCGAGGTATGTGAAGCGGCCCGCGCGAGCTGCCAGTCCTCGATCTCCTCGGTGCCCGACCGCTGCGGCTCTCGCTGCCGTTTCCGGTAGGAATTAATGAAGGTATTCGTGAGAATCCGGAAGAGCCACGCCTTCAGGTTCGTACCAGCCTGGAACTGATGAAAAGAGGCATATGCCTTGGCAAAAGTCTCCTGTACCAGGTCCTCGGCATCGGCAGGATTGCGAGTCATCCGCATTCCGGCCGCGTAAAGCTGATCGAGGTAGGGCAGAACGTCCTCCTCGAACCGCTTGCTGCGCTGCTCCAGTGTCTCCGGGACCGGACCCACCCCTTCCGGAATCGAGGGCTGCAGCCGGGCAGGCTGCATGCCGCCTCGCCGGGAGGATACAACGCCAACCGTCATCAGATCGCGTGCGGTCGCTGATGACTGCTCGGGGCGCGTGGAGCAACTGGCAAGTGACACATCCGCTGGAACACGGCGCCTCCGGTCTTCATTCCGGCCCACCCTGCCCCGGGCTGGCTGGCGCAGTTACCTGCCCCGGCGGTCCCGCTTGGCCTGGCAGGCCACGCATCTGGCCGCCTCGGGCTTAGCCTCCAGCCTGCCCTCCGGCACCAGCTTGCTGCAGTCGAGGCAGGTGCCATAGGTACCAAGCTCCAGACGCTGCAGGGCAGCCAGCACGTCTGAGCGCTGCCGCCTGGCCACCGCGAGCACCGCTTGGTAGCGATCCGCCTCGGACAGGTTCGCGCCCGCATCCGAGGGGTCCTGCGGGTAGTCGCCGGACCACCGGTGCTCGCTGTTGCCGTTCAGCACCGTGATCGACCGGTCCAGTTCGGTGCATATCTGCTCCAGCCGCTCCCGCGCCGCCATCACATCCATCCGCCCCGCCTCCTTCAGCGAACTAGGCCGGCAGCACTGAGGGGTCTTGCGTTGCACTGCCGGCCGACCTGACTGGCCTAGAACAGTGCTCCAGACGGCACTCCGGTGCCGTGGTCGGCGGGCTCGCGCCGCCGTCCAGACCCCGCTGGCCGCGGCTCGGCGACGGGCGCGGCGTCAGCGGAAGGTCTGCTTGCCCCTAGCCCAGTTCGGTGCCCTGGGGGCGCTAATGGCGCAGCGGGCCCGGCGGCGAGGGGCTCGATCAGCTCGGGGCCGTTGTTGCGAATTGAGTTCACCGCGGTGGAGACCGGATATGTGGTCAGCCCGCTGGCAGCCGCTGGCGACAGCAGATGACGCAGGTCAGCGGCCCTTCCGTTGGCGGGGTCGAGCCAGTCAGACCAGCTCGCCGGATCGATGATCATCGGCATCCGGTCGTGGATCATGCCGAGCTCGTCTGGCGCACTCGTGGTGATAATGGTGGCCGTCCACAGCCAGGCGTCCTCATCGTCCTGGCTCACCGCCGGGTCCCGCCAGAGTTCATACAGGCCGGCGAAGGCCAGCGGCCGCCCATCTGCCCTGGTGATGTAGATCGGCTGCTTAGCCGCGCCCGGCTTCGACTGCCACTCGTAGTAGCCGTCGGCCGGGAGCAGGCAACGGCGCTTGGCGAACGCCCGTCGAAAGGCCGGCTTCTCCCCGACCGTCTCGGCTCGAGCGTTGATCATCCGGCTGCCGATCTTGACGTCCTTGGCCCAGAACGGCACCAGGCCCCAGCGCACCACCCGCAGCTGCCGCTCGGCGGCTTCGGGGGCGGCAGCATCTTCCTCTCGGGAAGCGGCACGGTCGAGGACCGCATAGACCGTCCGGGTCGGGGCCACGTTGTAGTCAGGCGCCAGTTCCTCGGCAGTCGTGTCGCGCTGCACGGTGAACTCCTCCAGGAGTTCCACGCGCTTCCGCGCCGACGCGTACCGACCGCACATAACCTCACCCGACGCCATGGACCCGCGGAGGCAACCAGCGGCCCCGCCGGCCTGGCACTGTTCCGCTTTTCGTAATCTGCCGGATTCTTAGCCATAATCCGGCTTTGCCAAACCTCGCCCGGTTGCCAGCTCCCTCGCTGGCCAACCGCCGTGGTTTCTGATTGTCACTCTGCTGCCCAGTCAAGTCCAGATGCGGCCGCCTGCCAGTAGGGTCGAGCCATGCACGCAGACGCCGACTGGGAGCCGTCGCAGGCCCACGCGACGGTTCGTGCGCGCGTCCGGACACCCGGCTCGAAGTCGATGACCAACCGGGCTCTCGTGCTGGCCGCGCTGGCCGCGTCTCCGACGCAGGTCGTCAGCCCGCTGCAGGCCCGTGATACCGACCTGATGGCCGCTGCCATGGGTGCGCTGGGCGCCACCATCGAGCGGCCTGCTTCCACCGCGGACCCCACGTCCGGCGAGGCTGTCCCGGAAGCCTGGACGGTCATGCCCGGCTGGGCCTCGGGCGCGCCCACCATCGATGTCGGCAATGCGGGTACCGTCTTGCGGTTCGTTCCGCCGGCCGCCGCCCTGGCCAAAGCGGACGTGGAGTTCACCGGTGATGACCGCGCCGCGGAGCGGCCGGTCGGGCAGCTGCTAGGCGCGCTGCGCCAGGCCGGCGTCGAGATCAGCGATGGCGGGCGCGCCGCCGTGCCGTTCGTCGTGCACGGCCGGGGCTGGGTTGACGGCGGGGCAGTTCGTCTGGACGCCTCGGCGTCATCTCAGCTCGTGTCCGGGCTCATGCTGGCCGCGCCCCGGTTCGAGCGCGGCCTGGAGATCGTACACGTAGGCGAGAGGCTGCCGTCGGCGCCGCACATCGCGATGACCGCCGCCATGCTCAGGGCCGCGGGCGCCGAGATCGAGCAGCAGAGCACCGGGCATAGCGCTGTTCCCGATCGCTGGCGAATCGGACCTGCCCCGCTCGCACCGGGTAGCATCATGATCGAGCCTGATTTGTCCAACGCAGCCCCGTTCCTCGCCGCGGCGTTGGTCACCGGCGGCAGCGTGACGGTTGCCGGCTGGCCGGCGGTCAGCCTGCAGCCGGCGGATCAGATCCTCGATGTGCTGACCGGGATGGGCGCGGTCTGCACGCGCACGCCGGAGGGCTTGCTGGTCGGCGGCAGCGGCCGGATCCGCGGCATCACCGCTGACCTGCGTGACGTGAACGAGCTGGCGCCGGTGCTCACCGCACTCGCCGCGCTGGCCGACTCGCCATCAGAGTTCAGCGGCATCGGGCACATGCGGTTTCACGAGACCGACCGCCTGGCCGCGCTTTCGAGCGAGATCGGCGCGCTCGGTGGCCGCGTGATCGAGCGTCCGGACGGACTGCGGATCGAGCCGCGGCCCCTGCGCGCAGGAGCGGAGCCATTCGATAGCCATGCCGACCACCGGATGGTGATGGCCGCGGCAGTGCTCGGCCTCGTGCTGCCCGGGCTGCGCGTGCGCAACGCCGAGACGGTGCGCAAGACCTTCCCGGACTTCACTGTCCGGTGGCAGCAGATGCTGGGGCCGGTGCCCTGAGCCCGGCCGCCTCCCATAGCAGGCTGGACGAGGACGACGTGCGCGTACGGCCAGGTCGCGGCACCCGGCCGCGTACCCGTCGGCGGCCCGCGCACGCGGATGCCTCCGACGCCTTCGTCACCGGCGTCGACCGCGGTCGGTACCGATGCTGGACAGGTGACCACACGGTGACCGCGATGAAGGCCAGGGAACTGGGCCGCGGCAGCATCGTCGTCGGCGACCAGGTCAGCCTCGCCGGTGATATCTCTGGACAGCCAGGCACGCTAGCGCGAGTGGTGCGAGTGCAGCCCCGGACGTCGGCGCTACGCCGCTCGGCGGAGGACGACGACCCAGCCGAGCGGGTGATTGTCGCCAACGCCGACCAGCTTGCGATCGTTGTTGCGCTGGCGAACCCGCCGCCGCGGCCACGGCTGATCGACAGGTTCCTGGTCGCCGCTTTCGACGCCGGCCTGGAACCCTTGCTGTGCCTCACCAAGGCCGATCTGGCCAGCCCGGGCGAGATCCTGGCCGTTTACGAGCCTCTTGGCATCCGCTTCGTCGTGCTCAGCCAGGCCGCGCCGGGTTCGCCGCCAGCCGGCCCAGGCGCTCTGGCCCTTGACCAGGTGCGCGCACTGCTCGCCGGACGGATCAGTGTGCTGGTCGGGCACTCGGGCGTCGGGAAATCGACGCTCGTCAATGCGCTAGTACCAGCGGCAGACCGGGCCGTTGGCTCGGTCAGCGCCGTCACCGGGCGCGGGCGTCACACTTCTTCGTCTGCCGTGGCACTGCCGCTGCCCGGTGGAGGCTGGATCATCGACACGCCAGGCCTGCGCAGCTTCGGCCTCGGGCACATCGCACCCGACCGGGTGGTGTCGGCGTTCGGGGAGTTCGCCGACGCGATCGCGAACTGCCCGCCGGGCTGCAGCCATCTCGACGCCGCGGCAGGCTGCGCGCTCGACAACTGGATCGCGGAGCACGGCAGCGCAGGCGACGCGGCCCGGCTGGACTCGTTGCGTCGCCTGCTGCGCAGCCGGGAAGGACTGGAACCCGCGGACACCGACACCGCCTCGGACGCCTGACGGCAGCGGCAGCAGGCCAACTAGAACCGCCGAAACCGCGCTGGACGTCGCCGGTGCCGGCCCGCAGGCGCTAGCGTTGCCCCGGATGGCGGGTTTTGATGGCGACCTTGGGTTCGCGCACGTCCTGGCGGACGCCGCGGACGACATCACTATGCGCCGGTTCCGGACCCTCGATCTGCGCGTGGACGCCAAGCCCGACCTCACCCCGGTGACAGACGCCGACCTGACCGTCGAGGAAACACTGCGCAACGTCCTCGGCCGCTCCCGGCCGCGAGACGGGGTCCTCGGCGAGGAATTCGGCCGGACCGGTTCGAGCCAGCGCTGCTGGGTGATCGATCCGATCGACGGCACCAAGAATTTTGTGCGCGGCGTGCCGGTGTGGGCAACCCTGATCGGGCTGATGGACGAGGACGAGGTCATCCTCGGCGTGGTCAGCGCGCCCGCGCTGGGCCGTCGCTGGTGGGCGGCGCGAGACGGGGGTGCCTGGACGGGCCGGAGCATGACCAAGGCGACGGCCTGCCACGTCTCGCAGGTGTCCAGCCTGGCCGCGGCGTCACTGTCGTACTCCGGGCTGTCCACCTGGGAAGAGGCCGGGCGCCTCAATGAGTTCCTGGGACTGGCCCGCAAGGTAGGGCGTACCCGGGGTTATGGCGATTTCTGGTCCCATACGCTCGTTGCTGAGGGCGCGGTAGACATTTCCGCCGAGGCCGATGTCAACTTGTGGGACCTTGCCGCGCTGCAGATCATCGTGGAAGAGGCCGGCGGCGCGTTCACCGATCTGAACGGCACACCCCGCCCGGACTGCGGCAGCGCCGTCTGCACCAATGGATTGCTGCACTCTGAGGTGCTGAACCTGCTATCGGCTCCGGACCAGGACTTGCCCTGAGGCGCTTACCGGCGGATGCTGGACAACACCGGCAGTCACAAGCGCACAAGCACGTCCGGCTCGGTTCTGCCTACTCTCGTGCAGTGGGCTGACTGGGCACCGTCACGGTCCCGGCACGGTTGCGTGCCCGGCACGACGCGAGGGGAGCGATGCGGCAATGAACGTCAGCGACGGGATGACCAAGGTTGTTCTTAGCATCGGGCCCGCCCACACGCTGCGTGAGGCGGCCCGGCTCATGTCCGGGCGCAAGGTGGGCGCCGCGGTAGTGGTTGACGCTGAGCACTCCGGCATTGGCATCCTGACAGAACGCGACATTCTCGATTCAATTGGCGCCGGACAAGACCCCGACACTGAAGTTGTGGCCGATCACCGGACCTCGGATGTGGTGTTCGCTTCGCCGCAGTGGACACTAGAAGAGGCTGCTTCCGCTATGGCAGGCGGAAACTTCAGGCACTTGATAGTGGTAGAGGAACATGAGGTCGCCGGACTGTTGTCCATGCGGGACATTGTCCGGTGCTGGGCGCGCACCGGTGCCACTGCGGCCGGGGTTCCGGTTTCCGCCTGAGCGTGCCTCGCGGCTGCGGCACGCAGCTGTTGACACCTGAGAGGTGCACGTGCGGCTGATCGACGCCGTGGCGCTGGTGACTGGCGCCTCGTCAGGGATCGGCGCCGCGACCGCGGTCGCGCTCGCAGCCCGTGGGGTACGGCTGGTGCTTACCGGCCGCGACCGCAGTCGGCTGCGCGATATCGCGGACCGGACCGATGCCATCGCATTGCCGGCCGATTTGACCGAGCCCGACGCTCCCAGGCGGCTCGTGGAGTCAGCCCTCGACGCGGCCGGGCGGGTAGATCTGCTCGTCTCCAACGCCGGATCCGGCTGGGCAGGCCCGATCAACGAGCTGACCAGCGCCCGGGCCACGGAGCTCGTCAACCTGAACTTGCTCGCGCCGGTGCAGCTCGCCCGGCTGCTCGCGCCCGGCATGGCCGCCCGCGGCCGCGGCCGGCTGGTGTTCGTCTCGTCGATCGCCGGGGCGACCGGCGTCAAGCACGAGGCCGTCTATGCCGCCGCCAAGGCCGGGCTGAATTGCTTCGTCGAGAGCCTTTCCTATGAGCTCCAGGACCGCGGCGTGGGTACGTCGCTGGTGCTGCCCGGCGTTGTCCAGACCCCGTTCTTCAGCCACCGCGGCCGGCCTTACGACCGGCGCATGCCGGTGCCGGTCCCGGCCGAGCGCGTTGCGGAGGCCATCGCCGACGCGGTCGAACGCGACATCGACGTGGTCTACGTACCCGGCTGGCTGCGATTCCCGTCCTGGCTGCACGGCGCTGCGCCGCGCACGTTCCGCGTGCTGGCGGCACGCTTCGGCTGACCGCTGCGGACCTGAGGCGGCGCGGCCGGGCCGTCACCGTTGGCGGTCAGCCGACACCAGCCAGCTGATCCGGCCGCGCGGTCGGCGCTGCCGCGGCCGTCGCAGCACGCAGGCGGGCGCGAATCCGGTCGACAAGCGGATGGGGCCGGTCGCCGATCAAGTCGAGAGCGTGCTGCCAGGCCTGCCGTGCGGCCCGCTCGTCGCCGACCGCATGGTGCGCGTCGCCCAGGGAGGAGTGGATCAGGGCCAGCCCGATGCGGTTGCCATCCTCACATTCGGCGGCGGCCTGGCGCAGCGAAGCGATCCCGTCGGCGATGTCGCCAGCCCGGACTTGTGCGCTGCCAAGGCTGTCCAACGCAGCCACCAGCCCGCGCTTGGCGCCGAGCCGACGGAATATGGCGACGGCCCGCTCGCAGTAACCGACGCCGTCGCGCGGCCGGGCACGCAGGACCTGGATGTCGCCGATCGCCGACAGAGCAGAGGCTTCGGTGAACTCGTAACCGCAGTCGCCCGCCACCATCAGCGCTTGCTCTGCATGGCTGAGCGCGGCATCGAACTGTCCGAGAGCCTTGAGCGCAAAGGCGAAGACCAGGTGAGCGTCGGACTGACCGCGCATGTCGCCGACCGATTCCAGATACTGGATGGCTCGCCGTACGTGCGTGATCGCCTGTTCCTCGAGGCCACCGCTGTGCCGCAGGTTCGCGGTCGAGAAGTGACACTTGCCGAGCGCGACTGGATCGCCGAGTCGCTCCGCGGCCGCCAGTGCAAGCGCGTCGACCGCGTCGCGGTCCTGCCAGTGCCCGGCCATGCTGAGGTAGAGCCGGGCAGCGTAGGGGATCTGCCAGCCGTGCGCGTCCAGTCCGGCCGCCGCGGCCTGCGCGGCCGCGGCCAGCAGCGTCTGATGCTCGGTGTCGAACCACGCGAGGGCCGCCGGTCGCCCGGCCAGTGCGGTGACGGTCACGCCTGCTGCCGCACCTTCCGCTGCGAACCACACCTGCGGGCCGTTCACCGCGACCGCAGCCTGTACCGCGGTCTGCAGGTAGTGGTCGAGGACCCGGCGGACCGCAGCGGCCCCGTCGGCGGGCGAATCCAGCTCCGCCAGCAGCTCGGCCGCGTAGGCGCGCAGCAGGTCGTGGCAGGCATAACGGCCCGGGGCCGGCTCGGACAACATGCTCGCGCTGGTGAGCTCGCCGAGCATGCGACGTGTCTCGCGCATCGACGCGCCGGCCAGACTCGCCGCCGCCGCCACCGCGAAGTGCGGGCCCGGGTGCGCCCCGAGCAAGCGGAACAGCCGCGCGCCGGCCGGCGACAGTCGCCGGTAGGACCAGGACAGCACCGCTCGCAGGCTAGTGGCGTCATCGCCGGTTTCGAACGCGTCCAGCCGATCCTGCTGCGTACTTGCCAGCGCCGCCGCGATGTCCCGGAGCGGCACCTGGGGCCGCGCTACAACCTGTGCCGCAGCAATCGCCAATGCTAGTGGCAGGCCCGCGCACAGCCCGGTCAGCTGACTGACGGCTAGCGGGTCGGCGGCCAGCCGCTGCGACCCGGCCCTGGCCTCAAGCAGCGCGGCCGCCGCGTCCTCCGAGATCGCGTCCAGGCTCACCGGGCGTGCGCCCTCCGCCGCCACCAGACCGCCGAGCCACGAGCGGCTCGTCACCAGGACGACCGACTCGGGACTCGCCGGCAGCAATGGCCGGACGTGCGCCGGATCGCGGGCGTTATCCAGGACGACCAGCAGTCGCTTCCCGGCTGTCAGGCTCCGGAACAGTGCCGTCTGCGCCGCAGTGGCGCTCGGGATCTGACCCGCCGGGACACCGAGGCCGTCGAGGAATCCGGTCAGAGCAGTGCTCGCCGCGACGGGCGCAGCGACTGGATCGAAACCCCGCAGGTTCACATACAGCTGGCCATCGGGGAACCGGCCGCTCACCTGATGCGCCCAGTGCAGCGCCAGGGCGGTCTTGCCGATGCCGCCGCAGCCGGTGATCGCAGCGATGGAGACCGACCCGGCCGGCTCGGCACGCTCGTGCAGCAGGCCGTCCAGCAGTTGCAGTTCGGCTGGCCGGCCGACGATGGCGGCCAAGGCCGGCGGCAGCTGTCTCGGCACCCGCGGCCCTGGCTGGCCAGCCCGGCCGGCGCCAGCATTGTCCGCGATCGCACCGCCATCGCCAGCGCCCGTAACGCCATCGCCATCGCTCGCATCGGCTGCGCTCGCATCGGCTGGCGCCGCGCGGCCTGCATCCGCACGGCCGGTGCCGACCTCGCGTGCGGCTGCCGTACCTGCCGCAGCAGCGCCTGCAATTGCGCCGTCGCTGCTGGTGGACGCGACCCAGCCCGATGCCGTGACAGCGGCTGCCGCCGCGAGCACGGGGTCTTGCGCCAGCACACGCTCATGCAGCGAGCGCAGCTCCGGCCCCGGTTCGATGCCAAGCTCGGTCACCAGGTGCGAGCGGGCCTGCTGGTAGGCCAGCAGCGCGTCAGCTTGCCGCCCGGCCCGGTACAAGGCGAGCATCTGCTGCGCCCAGAAGCGTTCGCGCAGCGGATGTGCCGCGGTCAGCTCGCGTACTTCGGTGATCAGCTCACTGCTCGCGCCCGCGCTCAACGCGGCATCGATGCGCACCTCAAGCGCGGCGAGCCTGGCTTCGGCCAGGCGCTCGGTCTCGCCCTGCGCCCAGGCAGGGTCGCCAAGGTTCGCGAGCGCGGGACCGCGCCACAGTTGCAATGCGGTGTCCAGGCAGCCGGTTGCGGCCGCCGGGTCGCCGTTGCGGAGCAAGGTACGGGCGCGCGCTACTAGCGCGGCGAAGTGCGTCGAGTCAATCTCCTGCGCGCTTGCAAGTAACAGGTAGCCGGGCTTGCGCGTAACCAGCCGGCCGGATTCGCCGGCGACCCGCAGCGCGCGGCGCAACTCAGCCATGCGCACGTGGAGATTGGCGATGGCGCGGGCCGGATCAAGGCCGGGCCACAGTTCCTCGGCAATCGCGTCCGCGGGCACCACGTGGTTTGCCCGCAGGATAAGCATCGCCAGCAAGGCGCGGGTGCGGGCACCACCGAGCCCGATCGGGCCGGTGTCTGCTATGGCCTCGACCGGGCCAAGGATCGCGAAGCGCACCCGTCGCCCCCATCACTGAAAGAACTGCCTGCACTTTAACCAGTAACTGGCGGTTCGGCACGCCTGCGGCCGAGCCTCATTCAGCCGGTGTCTCACCGTGGCCCGGTGATACGTTGCAGCACGCCGTCCTCATCGCGCCGGTACTCCCGGGCCGCGTTCACGGCGAGCTTGCGCTCGACGGCAGCGCCGAGGTCGATGCCAGTCATCTCAGCCAGGCACGTGACGTAGATCAGCACGTCGGCGAGCTCCGAGTCCAGATCCGACTGGCGCTTGCGCCAGGCAGTGAACGCCTCGCCCACCTCGGCCGTGAGCAGCCCGAACTCCAGCGCCACGTCGGTGACGTTGAATCCCTTGGCCAGCTTGTTGTCCCAGGCCTGCCGCTGTACAGCGCTGATGTCCACTACGCCTCCGCCGCCGCGCTAATCGTCCTCGCTGACGACTCCGGTGCCGGCCGTCAGGTACGCCACGGCATGCCGCCGCTCCCCCTTGCCACTCTCGACCAGCGGTCGCAGGCAGGCGCTGAACTCTGCCTGCTCAGCCGGACTCAGCACGCGCTCCAGCATCTCACCAAGCGGCGGCAGGTTCGGGTTGCCGGACATCCGCAGGAACTGATCCCACTGCACCGGCGCCCGGGTAGGGCGCACGCTGACCTGCAGATCAAGGCGTACCTCAGCGAAGCCCGCTGCCTCGGCCAGCGCCACCAGATCCCGGTCGTCGAAGTCCAGCATTGGGTCGGTCGCACGCGGCTGGGCCGCGTCGAATTGCGCAGCTAGTTTGGCGGCAATCGGGGCGATCGCGCTGAGGTCGTAGCCATAGAAGCTGCTGGCCTTGCAGCCGTGCATGAGCGTGTTGATCGGCTCGAAGATGCTGAGCCGGCCGCCTGGCCGCAGCACCCGCCGGAACTCTCCGAACGCCGCCGCCTTGTCGTGCACATAGATGAGCACCGATCGCGTCGTCACCACGTCGACCGAGGCGTCGCCAATTCCGTCCAGCCGGTCGGCCGGAGCAAGCACGAAATCGCACCTGCTGAGCTGGCCGTTCGCCACCGCTGCGGCGTGACAGTGCTCGAGCAGGTCAGCTGAGATATCTGCGAAGATGACGCGACCGACTGGGCCAAGCCGGTCCAGCGCGCCGAAAGCAATCAGCCCGTCGCCGGCCCCAACGTCCAGCAGCGTGTCGCCGGGACGCAGCGCAGCACGGTCGAGCACCTGGTCGCGAACCGGGTACAGCGTCTTCAGAACTCGCTCGCGCTCCTCCGGCCCGCCGCCGTGCCGGACGTCGAGCAGCCAGCGATGCCATCGGTCCCGCTCGCGAGTCACAGCGACCCATCCTCGCGCTCGCTGCCGCGGCGCGGCAAGATCTGGCGCCGAGGTCGTGGCGCCGCCTGGTCACCCGCCGACGACAGTGTCGCCAGGTAGCACCCCTCCTTCGCGATCACGGCTGCTTCCGCTTGCGGATCAGCTCGGCCAGGCCGCGCGGCCAGATGTCCTCGGTAGTGTCGTCCAGCTCGGCCAGTGTCCACCAGCGCCATGCACTAATCCCGTCGGCGGCGTGCATCGCGGCCACGCCGCGGATCTGCCGCCGTGGCTGGCCGGTACGCCCGAGGTAGATCCGCTCCTCCTGGCGCACCGGCACCCCGAGATGGGCCATCTCATAGGTGTGCCGCAACACCTCGCCCAGCAACGTCACCTCAGCTGACCAGCCGGTCTCCTCGGCGAGCTCACGGAGGGCGGCGGCGCGGAAATCCTCACCCGGCTCGACGCCACCGCCCGGCGTGGCCCAGTGCGGGCCGTTTGGAGGCGGCTGGTCGTAGTACAGCAGCAGCACCCGGTCGGCTGGATCCAGCAGTACCACCCGCGCAGCCTGCCGCAACGGCAAGCCGCCCCCGGCCGCTTGCGCTCGCCTGCCACCTGCCATCCCGTCGCCGCCGAAGTCTGCTGGCGAGAAGTGGATCATCGGCCTCCGTTTTCTGCTTGCGGCTGCTCCTCGGCCATAATGCCCACCCTGGGCAGGCGACGACTCGGTACACAAGGAGGACGATGCCGGATCCGCGTCATCACGACGAGCACCGCACCGGGCTTGGCTTCCTGACCGTCGGCCAGGTCGACGCCCTCGCGGACCGCGGCGTCCGGGTGCTCGACCCTTTCTCCGCCCTGATCTCGGCCAGCGCCGAGATCGGGCCAGGCACCGTCGTCTACCCGAACGTCGTCGTCCAGTGCGACCCGGTCAGCACGCTTCTGGTGGGCAGCCGCAACCTGCTGTATCCGGGCACGTTCCTGCTGGCAGACAGCGGCGGCCAGCTCCTGATCGGGAACGACTGCGAGCTCGGGCCTGGTGGCGTGCAAGTGAAGGCCAACCGTGCCGACGCGCACATCCGGCTGGGCGACGGCGGCCGGCTGCTGAACGGCTGCGAGCTGACCGGCCGCAGCGAGCTTGGCGACGGCTGTCAGATCATCGGGCCGATACAGGCACAGTCCGTCCGGCTTGCCGGCGGGCTCGGTGGCTACGCCTGGCCGGACCCGGACGGGCGCGGCGCGCTGCTGAAGGGCGCTGGCCTGGCCCGCGACATCAGCCTGGCGCGCGGCGAGGTGATGAATGGCCAGGGTTCGTTCGCCAGCTCGCCGGTCGAGCGCCAGGCCAGCTATCACCGCTGAGGGGAAAGCAGCGCCCACGGCAGGCATCCAGATGGCGCGGGCGACACTGGAGGACACTGACCTGGCCTGAGGAACACTGACCCGGGCCCTGGCCCCGTCCATTCACTCGGCGCCGCGGGAGACAGGCGCCGGAGCATTCTGCGCGAGCGCGGCCCGGCTCGGCGACCTGCTGGCAGCCCGCAAGTACCGCCCGGCGGCCACCGACACCAGGCAGACGCCCAGCGCGATCACGCGCACCGTGCCCTCGCTCGGCCACGGCCATAGATGCGTGAGCTGGAGCCGCAGCGTATCCGGGTGGGTGACAGCGTTCAGTGACAGATAGATCACGACACCCGTGCACAAGACGGCCGCCGTTTCGGCTGCCGCCTGCACGACCAGAAGGCGGACTCCGTGCGTCGTCTGCCGGGTCGACGGTGCCTCGCGTCGGCGGCGAAGCTGCAGGTACCTGCTCACCAGGAGGCTGATTGCCGCCACCGCGAATGCGATGACCCCGGTGGTGTCCGTCCGGAGGCCCGGGATTGCTGGCCAGTACGGGCTGGCCAGCGAGGGGCCGAAGCTGGCGACCAGGCAGACGCCGGCCCAGATCAGCACCGCTGCATAGCCGAGTCCGAACAGTGCCGCCTCCGCTGCCAGCCGCTGCCTGCCGGGGCTGTTGGTCCGCACGCAGCACACTGTAGGCGAGCGGCGGACCAGCGGCGACCGGCAGGCCTGACCGGATAGGCCATGCCGACAGCGCCCTGCCTAGGCGCTCGAGGTCAGGCGACCGTAGGAGGTGAGCGTGCGCAAGACGTTCAGCGTCACGAACCCGCGCCACTCACAGACCGCCGCGGTGCTGGGCGGCTCCCAGGTGATCGGCCAGCCGCCGTCGTCCTGCTGGCCGGCGACCAAGCGGTCAAGGAACACGTCGATCTGCTTGTCACCGAACAGGGACCGCCACCGCGAGCCAGCATCAGGTGCCAGGTCGACTGGCGTGAGCCCGTAGCCTTCGGCATCGGGGTCGAGGTGGAGCATGGCGACGCTGGGCAAATGCGCCGCCAACGCGTCGACGTAAGGGACTGCGCGATCCTGGTCGGGGACCTGCTCCAGGAAGGCGAGGACCTCGACGAGCGCGTGCGCGTCCCCGGGCAGGCCGTCGGCCTCCAGCTGCCGCCAGCAGTAGGCGGTCCCCGAGTCGCGCCAGGGATGGTCGACGCCGAGCTGATAGAGCAGTCCGACCAGGCCAGCCGTGGGGTTCAGGCCAGGCTGGTAGGTCCACTCGGTCCAGTGCTCAGCACGCGGGAACGACTCGATCACCGGGAACGCGGGCGGCACCCCGCCGTCCACCCCGGCTTTGTCGGCGACGGCGGCCAGGTAGTCGCACGCGCGCAGCACCATGTCCCGGCCTGCGCTGCCCTCGGCAACGACCGGCTGGCCCGTCGCGGCCGCCACCGCCAGCGACCGGAACGCGATCTCGACGTAGATGGGCAGGCTGGCCGGGCACCGTGTGTCCGGCTCCAGGGCATGCCCGAAGCCTCCGTCCGGATTCTGGTAGCCGCGCAGCGCATCGACGACCAGGCCGGCTGGCTGGCCGAGAAAGCACGTGGCAAACAGCCGCCGTTCCAGCAGCCGGGCGTCTTTGAGCAGGTAGCGGTCGCCCGCAGCGAATGCATCAGTCATGACTACGACGTTACGACGCACGCGGCCGGCAGTATTGAACGGAACGGCCATATCCCAGGCTCCGCGAGGCGAGCGCCTGCTAGGAGCCAGACCGCTGCGCGACGACGAGGTATCGATGCTCATTGGTGACGAAGCCGCGCTCGTCGACATTCCCGGTCAGGACTGCGTTCAGCGCATCGGCGCTGGCCAGCGCCGAGCCGCCGTCCAGGTCGGCATGGAGCAGGTCCAGCGCCGACAGCCAGAACACTAGCGATTCGATGTCCTGCACCACGTACTCAACGTCGTACTGGCGGAAGGAGAGCACGCGCAGCCCGGCCGCAGCCACGTCCTCGACGCCGATCGGCGGCGGAGCAGGCGCCATGCCGAGCGCCTGCCGCACGCAGGCCATGTTGCGCTCACCGACCTGCTGGGTGATGAACAAGCCACCAGGCCCCAGATGGCTGGCGATAGCGGGCAACTCCAGCGTGGCGTGCCTGTTGATGATGACGGGGAACGTCGTCGTGATCACCTCGAGCCGTGCGCTACACACAGCGAAGCTCACGTTGGGGCACGTCGACGACTGTTCGGCTAGCCGCACCATCTCCGGGTCGATGTCGATGCCGAGACCGCGCCGGAAGGATCCGGCCATGGCCGCGAACCGGACCCCGTCGCCAGTGCCGATGTCCAGCACCTCGTCGCCTGGCCGCAGGTAGCCGGCCACGACATCCGCGTACTCGAAGGGCACCGGAGCCCGGCTGGCACGCATTCCGGAGAAGTCCCAGCCGATCCGCGGGCTGGACGCTGCCAGCAGGGCATCGAGTTCTGGCTGCGAGTACGACTGCTTCACGACGCCTCCCACCTGTCGCCCCAGGAGGTCTTGCGCGCCCGGCGGTAGGCCTCCCCCTGGATCTTGCTCACCAGCTCGCGCTGGCTGCGGCCGTCGAGGGTGCACAGCTCGAGCATGACCAGTCCCTTCCGCTGCTGCGGCCGGCGCACAACTCTGGCCACACCCGGCAGGCCGGCCGGAGCCACCGTCGAACGCAGCTCCGGCCGGAGCGCGGCCACATAGCTGAACTTCTCGTCCTCATAGGAAAGCTCCACGCCCTTGGCCCGGCGGTGCACGGCCGAGCGCTGCACCCGGGCGGCGAAGTGGCACCAGTCGCCCGCGGCCGCGAGCGGACAGTCGGCCGCGTGCGGGCATGGGGCCGCCAGCTCGTAGCCGGCCGCGAGCAAAGCAGCGCGAGCTGCCAGGATCCGCCGGTGCCCGGCTGGCGTGCCTGGCTCGATCAGCAGGACCGCGGGAGCGACGGCGATCGTAAGGGCGATGAGGCTGACCTGTTGCGGCTCGGTGAGCTCGCCCAGCACGTAGGCGGAGGTAGCGAGGTCGACGGCCGGCAGGTCCGCTGGCCCGCCCGGCTGGCCGGACGGCCGCGAGCGTGCTGGCTGCCGCGCCCGCGGTCCTGCCTCGTCGGCGGCCCTCAGCCGCCACGGCTGCCAGCGCGCGGTTCGCAGCGCCTCGGCGGGCGACTGACCGATGATCGCGCGGCCGAGCCGGATCGCCTCGGCCGACTGCTCCAGCAGGGTCACCGACTCGAGCGACGGCAGCTCGGCGACGGCTGCCCAGGCCATCGAGCCCGTTCCCGCGCCGAAATCCAGCAGCGTCGCCGGCGCCCAGCCCGGCAGCGCGAGCCGCACCTGGCGCAGTGCGGCGGCCGCGGCCGCCGCGGTGGCGGGCATGCGGTACGCCGCGTAGGCGGCGGCGTCCTGGCGGGAGGCCATCACCGGCGCGTCTGGCACCTCGCCGGAACGGTAAGCGGTCATCAGCCGCTGGACACCGGCGCTCAGGGTGGCCTGGCCCGCGCCGGCCAGGCCCGCTTCGACAGCCTCGGCCAGCGAGCCAGCGGCCTGGCGGGTCGGGCGCGGGCCAGCGGCCTGGCGGGTCGGGCGCGGGCCAGCGGCGCCGGCGTGCGCGTCGCTCGGCGCATGGCGGCCGCGGGTCCCTGAGCCGGTCACCCGCCTACGATAGGCGCGCCGAGGCGCCTGGCGGGTTAGTGTCGCAGGGTGGGCACCGACGAAACGAGCCAGGTTCCGGGCTGGCTGCCGGACACATGCACGCTGCCGATCGCGAGCGTGCCGGAGCGAGCCGGGGAATTCCAGCGACTGTTCGCCGACACGGTCCGGTCGGTCGAACGGCCCGAGTCAGGGCGGCTGCGGCTGGAACTCGAGCCAAGCCAGGAGGCAGCGCGCCGGGTCGCCGAACTCGCCGTCGCCGAGTCAGCGTGCTGCGGATTCTTCACCTTCACCCTCAGCGCGACCTCCAGGCGCCTCACGCTCGACATCTCCGTCCCGCCCGCCCAGCTCGCCGTCCTCGACGGCCTGGCCCGGCTGGCTGGCGCCCGCTGACCGGCTCGGTTGCCGCCCGGCTGCGCCCATGCGGCGCACCGTGGCCGATGCTGGCGCGCGTTGGCGGCCGCAAAGTGTCAGCCCATGCCTCTACTACGTGCTGGACTGCGAGGACATCGACGCCGCGCTGGAGTGGGCGGCACTGATTCCGTCGGCGCGCTACGGCGCGATCGAGGTCCGTCCCTTGATGGGGATGCCTGGGCACGAGTAGGGCAGCCGGGCGGGCGGTCGGGTCAGTAGGGTCGGATCGTGACAATTGCTGCAGCGCATCACCAGGTGAGGGCCGCGTGAGCGCGCCGAAGATCGCGATGGGCCCGAAGTCGAGCAGGCGGGTCGCCGATGCCATCCGGCTGGGCGGCGGCGTGCCGGTAACGGCAGCCGATGAGGCGGACGCGCTGGTCTGGTTGCCCGGCGGCGGCATCGAGGGGCTGCGGGGCGTGCTGGCCCAGGGGCCGGGCATTCGGTGGATCCAGTTGCCGTTCGCCGGGGTCGAGTACTACGCCGCGGCTGGCCTCCTTGCCGACGGGCGGACCTGGACGTGCGCGAAGGGCTTGTTCGCCGAGCCGGTCGCGGAGCACGCGCTGGCGCTGGCGCTCGCGGGCCTGCGCCTGCTGCCAGAGCGGATCCAGGCGACCGAATGGGGCGCCGCCGCTGGGACGTCGCTGTTTGACCGGCCGGTGACCATCGTTGGCGGCGGCGGGATCACGGCGGCTCTGATCGGGTTGCTGCGCCCTTTCCGGGCTCGCGTCACGGTGGTCCGGCGCTCGGTGGCGCCAATCCCCGGGGCCGAGCGGGTCGTCGGCACGCAGGAGCTGCAGGAGGTCCTGCCGGGCGCGCTGGTGGTGTTCCTGGCGCTGGCGCTGACGCCGGAGACCACCGGGATCATCTCAGCGCCCGAGCTGGCGCTCCTGGACCACGGCGCCTGGCTGGTGAACGTCGCGCGCGGCGCGCATGTCGATACCGATGCTCTGGTGGACGCCCTGAAGCGCGGCGACATTGGCGGGGCGGCCCTGGATGTCACCGATCCCGAACCGCTGCCGACGGGTCACCCGCTCTGGGACATGCCGAACTGCATCATCACGCCGCACACGGCGAACACCTGGGACATGGTGTTCCCCTCGGTGCTTGACCGGATCGCCACCAACGTCGCCCATTTCGCCGCGGGCGAGCCGCTGGACGGACTGGTCAGCGCCGACGCCGGCTACTAAAGCCGGCAGCCACCGACGAACGGGCCGTCACTGAGACTCGGCGGTGGCTTCCTCGCTCCGCTCAGCCGCGTTGCGCTCGCCAACGAGGAGTTGCCAGCGACGGCTCTGCACGGGGGCAGGCGGCGCCCGTCGCAGCGCGGGTAAGGTGTCGCCGTGCTGATCGCGACGTACCGAGAGGTTTTCGGGACCATCGCCGGCGCATCGGCGGCACTGACCGGGCTGTTGTTCGTAGCGATCTCGGTGTCCCCTGGCCGGCTGTCGTCCGGGTCGCGGGTCATTTCGGAGGTGCACGCCGCGGCCGCGCTGCTGGCATTCACCAACGCGCTCTCGATCGCGCTGTTCGGGCTGGTGCCAAATACCCAGATCGGGTACCCGGCAGTGGTGGTGGGCATCATCGGGCTGCTCTTCACGGCCGCCGCGGTGCGGTCGATCCGGATCAGCGACACGGCGAGGGACCAGAAGTTGCGTCAGCTCAGCCTGGCGGTCCTCCTGGTGGCGATCTTCGGCACGGAACTGGGGTGCGGCTTTGCCATGCTGGTCGTGGGCGGCAAGTTCGCGCCCAGCTCCCTGGTGCAGCCGCTCACCTATGCGATGGTCGGCGCCCTACTCGTCGGCATCGCCCGCGCCTGGGAACTCGTCGGCAGCAGGGACACCGGCCTGGCTGCCTCGCTGCGGATCCTGACGGGGCATTCGGCCGACTTCGAGATCGACCGCCCCGACGTGATCCGCAAGCAGCAGGGCCAGGACGCCCCGGCCGCCCGCCGCCCGTCAGCTGAGGACAGCTCGGCGGGCGGCGAGCCGGAGGAGCGGGAGTCGCGAAGCTAGCGGACGCGGAAGTACATCGTCGGGTGCCACCAGGGGTTCATCAGGTGGAACCCGATCCTGGTGCCGCTGTCGGCGGCACCGTAGGTCCAGCGTCCCCAGCGGTACATCTCGACGTGACCGGTGCCGAAGAACGCTAGATCGCCGCTGCGGGCCTGCGCCTTGGGGATCCGGACGAGCAGCCTGCTGTCCAGCATGCCGTAGGTGGTACGCGGCAGGCGGATGCCTGCGGCTCGGTACGCCGCGTACACGAGGCCAGAGCAGTCGAATCCGGCTGGCCCGGTGCCACCCCAGCGGTAAGGCTTTCCGCGTTGCAGCAGCGCGTACCGCCAGGCGGTCAGCCGCATCCTGGTCAGGACGGCCGCCCGCGATGCGGTCTGCGCGTGGGCTGGGGTGAGGGTGAATCCGGTCGATGCGATGAGGAGCAGCATGGCCGCGAGCGCGACCTGCACCACGCTGCGCAGGTGAGTGAGAATTGCTCGGATTGGCGCGCAGCGAGTGATGCGTCTGTTCACACAGTGCTTTCTGACGAAGTTGCACCCGGACGGGACACAGGTGCCTGACCTTTCGCACGGTAGCAGGCAACAAAGGCGGAAACGGAGGGTGTTCGCAAGGAAACTTGCAGTAGCGCCAAGGTAAACAACCGCAAACTGCGCTAATTCGCACCCGTTCCGCGCCGTTTCGTGCCGCGAGGTCCTTGCTGGTGACAGGCATTCTGCGCGGCCGCGCGGACCTTTGTGGCCGTTACCGACGGCGCGGGTTGTACCCAGGGCCGGCTGGTCTCATGCCGCTGCGGCCGACCTGCGTGCGGGCGGCCGGGCCCGCTCTCTGCCGGTCAAACTGGTCAGGGCTCTACTATTTGGGAACTCTTTCTGGAGCTGCAGGTCGGCCAGCATGTTCGATAATCGCCGGAATTCGAATGATTCGTCAATTACTTGGCGTAATCCTTCCTGATCGACACCATTCCGCTTGCTGTCGCGAGCCAGCCGCGGCGTCCTGGGCCTGTTCCACGGCTGCGGCATTCCCAAGATCAAGCTGGCCAACCTGACCGGCCGGGAACGCCGCGGCAAGGTGTTCTCGTTGGCCATTACGTGCAGGATCCCCCGTCCGGAGCATCGATTGCGGCCGCAGAACAGGCAACGGCTACAGAACAGGCCGCGGCAACAGAACAGGCTGCTGCTGGCGACCCAGTGGCGCTGCGACCGGTCAGCGAACCTGACCTGCCGATGCTCGAGCAGCTGACGCAGGACCCGGCGCAGACCGGGCAGTTCGAGTGGTTTGGCTGGTGGGATCTCCAGCACTATCGGCAGGGCTGGGACGAGAATCGCCTGATCGGCGCCGACGGCGGAACGCTTGTCGTCACCCACGGCAGCGAGCGCCTCGGCCTGGTCAGCTGGCGTCGGCACGCGGTCACGAAAACGGCGTACTGCTTCGAGATCGGCGTCATCCTGCGAGCGCATGCTCGGGGCCACGGCTACGGCACCGAGGCGCAGCGACTGCTGGCTCGTTACCTGTTTGCGCACACGCCGGTCCATCGCATCTTCGCAGGCACCGAGGCCGAGAACATCGCCGAGCAACGGGCCTTGGAGAAGGCTGGGTTCACGCGCGAAGGCGTTCATCGAGGCACTGGCTGGCGCGACGGCGCCTGGCGAGATGGCGTGTTCTACGGCCTGCTGCGCACGGACCTCGACGTTTAAGGAGCCGACCGCCGACAAGCCCGGCCGGTCTGGGCAGCGCCCATCACCCGGCGACCTGCCTCTGGCTGGCCAGGCGCGCCTTCGACGTGCTGTCCGCGGGCGGCACCATCAACGTCCACGAGATGTTGAATTCGGCAACATCGCTGGTCACCTGCGAGGCAATCAGGCCGTTCCAGGTATAGGTACCCGCCGCTGATCTGGAAGATTTGCGCGAACGGCTGAGGCCAGGCTGAACCGGTTCCCGCAGTTCACGACCGGACTAGACGGCCCATCTTCGTCGACGAGGCTCGCGCCGCCTTCCGGCGGATCCGGTCAGTCGGCGGCGGTGCCGAGACGTGACGCCTGCGCAGCGGCCAGCGAAGACGCTGTCGGCCAGTCCCAGCCCGGCGAACCGGAGAGAGACAGCGCTATCAGCCAGTCCTCCGCCGCAGCCGCAAGCATCAGGACGACACCGCCGCCCGGCCGACCTTCCGTGTGCTGTTCCCGCGCCCGCACCGCGGTCGCGCCAGCGACCAGCCCGGTTGCTATCTCCGTGTCGCTAACGAGCCGCACCGGAGCTGCGAGATTCGTCAGGCCTCGTTCCCATATCCCGTCCAGTGCCGCCTCCGCATCGCCCGGTGACCCTAGCTGGGCAATCTGAATCCACGCCCACCGCCCAGCCGAACGATTCCGGAACGAGCGCCATGCCGTCACGCTGCCGATCTCACGCGCGCGCTCACCATAGGGCGTGCCTGGCCCTACCTCGCCAGTGCGCCAGGTCCGCTCGTCAGCTACGCGCCATCCTTCGCCCGGCAGATCCTGCGGGCCCAGCAGACGTGCCACGACGTGCTTCGCTCCGGGCTTGGGCTTCAGCTGCGCTTTGACAAACTGCAGTCGCTGACTAGCCATCGCAGCAGTCTGGCAGAGCCGTCCACACAACTGGACGGAACTGAGCACACTGCCATCGCACGGTGGCAGCCGGGGCCAACACGGGCATACTGGCGATCGTGAAGCCGCTGCGCGTGCTGTTCTTCGACGTATTCGGAACTCTCGTGGACTGGCGCACCAGCCTCATTGAGCTTGCTGAGGCTGCCGGGGCATCGGCCGGCGTGCAAGCCGACTGGCACGGCGTCATCGACGACTGGCGCCGTGCGTATCAGCCTGCCATGGACCGGGTGCGTGGTGGCGCCGCCTGGCGCGACCTGGATTCACTGCAGCGGGAGACGCTGGCTGAGGTTCTTGGCCAACGGGGCATCGCGCTCGCGGAGGCCGACCAGAAGTTGCTTGTGCAGGGCTGGCGTCAGTTGCGGCCCTGGCCCGACAGCCGGGCCGGGCTCGATCGCCTGCGGCGCACGTGCGTGACAGCCACCCTGTCTAACGGGCACCTGCCACTGCTCATCGACCTGCTGAAGTTCGGCGATCTGCGAGTCGACGCGGTGCTGTCGGCTCAGCTGGCCGGCAGCTACAAGCCAGCCCCTGAGATCTACCTGACCGGCCTTCGGTTGCTTCACTGCCGGCCCGAGGATGCCGGAATGGTCGCGGCCCATCCATCTGACCTGCGCGCAGCAGCGGCGCTCGGTCTCCGCCCGATCTTCGTCCGCCGGCCCGACGAGTGGGGTCCGGGCGCTCCCGCGGCCGAACCCCCGGCACTGGACGGCCTGATCGAGACCGATGGGGTCGAGGACCTGGCGACAGCCCTGGGCTGCTGACGGCAGCGGCGGTAGCGTCAGCTCTGCCGGTCGCCGTCGCGGCCGTCGCCCTGAGTGATCTGACGGACGGAGTGTTTCCTGTCACCATGAGCGCGCCACTGCTGGCCAACCTGGTCGCCGGAAGCCCTGCCCGCAATCATGACTTCGACTTTGCCCGCCGCGCCCTGCTGGATGCGCTGTACGAGGCAGGCGGAATCCGCACCGACGTCTACAACAACTACGATGCCCGCGACGCCCTCGCGGCTGGCGATCTGCTCGTGAGTTACACATCCCAGGTGCCGGTAGCCGAGGCGTCATGCCAGGCGCTGGCGCGGTTCCTTGAGCGCGGCGGACGATGGTTCGCCGTCCACGCCAGCAACTCGGTTCGTGGCAACCCGCAGTTGCCGAATCTGCTGGGCAGTCGCTTCATCACCCACCCGCCCTACATGCACTACTCGGTGACCGTCTCGCAGCCCGGCGACCCGTTGCTGGCTGGCATCGAGCCGACCTTCGATGTCAACGATGAGCTGTACGTCATCGAGCAGCATGCCGACATCGAGGTCCTGCTCGAGAGCCGCTGGGGCGGCGAAGCGATGGGGCAGTCTTTCCCCGAGGAAGTACGCCCGCTGATGTACCGCCATCGTGTCGGCGCTGGCGGCGTGCTCTACCTGGCGCTCGGGCACTGCAACCGGCCCTTCGATGTCCCGCGGCCGGATATGCCGGAGTCTTCTGATCGGCGCGGGCCCTGGTCGATGCCGGTGTACCGCGAACTCATCCGGCGCGGCATCGACTGGGCCGCCCAGCGGCGACCGTTCTAGGCTCGGCCGCGAGCCACTGCGTCGGCACGGCGCAGGCCATCGGGCATCCGGTAAGGGCCAGCCATACCGCGGACCAGCTCGGCCGCCTCCTCGCGGCTCATCCCGGCGGCTGTGATGTAGAGCGGGCGGGAAGCCTTGTCGCCGCGTACGACGGGTATGGCATGGGTGGCGGTCCGGAACGGCGTTTTGGCCACGCCGATGACCGGGACGCCAAAGTCCGCGGCCGCATGGGCGCCGAGGCCAGGCCGACCATCCGGGTCCAGGTCAACGTACCCGTCGATCACTAGCAGCCTGATGCCCTTCAGGTCGTCGAGCACGGCATGCAGAGCCGGCAATTCACGCAGGTAGAAGCGGCCGGGCTGATAGTGCACTACCCGGGACACCAGTACACAGCGATCGGCCAGCAGCTCGCTGAATGTGGGTTCGGCAGCCACGACGGCGGCCGCTCGGGCCCCGCCGCCACCGAGGTAGTGGACGTCGGCCGCGACGAACAGTCCGCTGCCCGGCTTGCTCAGCCGGCTCGCTGCGGCTTTCGAGGCGACTGCTGTCATGGAAGACATAACTAGCTGACGCAGCGGCAGCGGCCAGGCAGTGCCCCGGCGAGAGGGCTTGCCCAGCACCTCAAGAGGCGCGCGCGCTGACTCGGACAGGCGTCGGCCATAGCGGCACGCGCCGGACCCGCTCAGGCCGGAGAGCAACTGCACGCCGCAACTGTGTTCCGGCGCGGGGCCCTGGATAAGCTCCGCGCTATGCACGACCCGAAGCGTCGGCGCGGCTGGTCAGTGATCGGTTCAGATACTGCCGTCATTGGCCCTGGCACCGAGCAGTGGCACTGGCAGGGGCTGTTCCACGACCTGCTGGACTACGAGGGTGGCGACTGGATCGGTGACGTCATCGGCCCATGGGCAGAGGAGAACCGGGCCGTCATAGCCGAATTGCATGCCATCGGCGCGCCCGGCAACTACCGCTCTTGCGGTGACCTGGCGGCGCGGGGATTACTCGGCGCTCGAGGGCCTGTACGGGCTCGGCCGGATCCTGGACGTGCTGGCCGCCCCTTACCAGCAGGCTAACGCGGACCCTGCCCTGCTCAGCTGGATCAACGGCAAGCCCTGGTGGACCGGGCGACTCCCGAGCCAGGACGCGCTGCCGGCGCTCGCGCGCGCCATCGGTGCGATCCGGATCAGCGAGCAGCGGTTCCACCCCTTCTTCCATGAGATCAGCGCAGTGGAAGCCGTGGGCGACCCGCAGGCACCGATTGAATTGGTAGCGGAGGTATGGCCTGGCTATCTCGTCGGCGGCATGCTGCTAGCCCGCGCCGGAGTGATCGTCCGGGCCGGGTCCGCGTTACTGAACCCCGACGTGGCGGCCCGGTCGTGCCTGTACTGGGCCTGGTGGCGCCGGAACCGAGTCGCTGCGGACCGATCGCACGGCTGGGGTCCAAACTCCCAGTGGGGCACCGACTTCCGCCGCGACTACCTGGCGGATGGCCAGCTGTACTACAACGTCGACGGCTACAAGAACCAGCCGTCCGCCAGCGATCTAAGCGGGGCTCCAGCCGTTGACCTGCTTCGCCATAGGTGCAGTATTCGCCGCGATCTCGGCCGAGACGTCTGGCCGTGGCATCTGACTTTCACCGAGCCAGCGCCATAAACCCTGACCGCGCCTTGGTGCTGTGCTCACGGCTGGCCCTGCAGCTCAGTACGCAATTCATGACTGCCGTATTCGGTCGCGCTTTCGTAGTACAGACGCAGCCCCGCTGGCAGTTCGATGGCTGACACATAGCGCAGCGCACCGCCACCGAAAGGACTGACGGCCGGGCCGGCCACGGCAACGTACCGTGAGCCATCCCAGCGTGCTATCCCAGTGCGTTCTTCGAAATTCTGCTCTGCCGAGGAGCGTCCGTCGAAATAGGCCTGCTGGCCGACAACCGAGGTGATCCTGGTGCCGCGGCTATACCATGTCCCTGGCTGTGGCTCCATGAGCGATTCCCCGGTATTTGCATTGATGCTGATCATTCGGTCGGCATTCTCGTCGCCCTCGGTCAGCGGGTGGGCTGTCGCCAGGACGCGCAGCTGCGGGTCGCGCAGGAGCACCGGATCTTTAATACCGAATTCTGGGCTGCCGGGAAAGACCGTCTCCCGGGTGCTTGCGCTGAAGTCTTCCGGCCACCGTGCCCGCAACCGCTCGATCCGCCAGTGCTTGGAGTTGAAGGTCGCACAGCTGAGGTACAGGTGCCACTCACCGTCCGGTGTCACATCCAGGGCTGGGCGCTCCAATGACTCTGCGTCCATGGCGGACTTGTCGATGGCACACAACATGTCGAAATGAATGCCATCACTGATCGGAGAACGGGCAACGTAGGCACGGTTGCCACGTCCCATGTCCACTGGATGCCGGTCCCGGTAGGCAAGGTAGACGTAATCACCGTGAATGAGCGCACTAGCGGCACCGATCCAGTTGCCGGTGCCATGCGCAGCGTGCAGCACCAGCTGGCTGTTCTCCCACCGCGGCAGCATGACTCAGCATCCTCGCATGCCCATCTTCCGCTCGGATCGTCGCCGGACCCGCACGGCATTCCCGACTGATCTGGGCACGTTTCCGATCAAAACGCATTCCTGTGGCAATCGCGGGATAGTGGCCGACTAGTCCGGAGGCAGCTTCGACGTACGTTTCGTTCATCGTGAAATATGCCGCCGAAATCGGAGCGCGCGCACCCGTTCGTGCTGGACCCCGGCGCATACTGTGCGCATGACTGCGTGGCATGACGTCGAGCAGGCAGAGCCTGAGTTCGCGGCCCGGGTGCGACGGTTGTTCGACGCTGGCAGGCACAAGACGATCGCAACCCTGCGGTCCGATGGCTCGCCGCGCATTTCTGGGATCGAGTGCGAGTTCGCTGGTGGGGAGCTGACCTTCGGGTCGATGCCCGGTGCACGCAAGGGCGCAGACCTGCGGCGTGATCCGAGGCTCGCGCTCCACGGCCCGGTGTCTTCACCGGAGGAGGGCAAGGAAGCGCAGTGGCCAGGCGAGGCGAAAATCGCCGGGCGCGCGATCCCGGCCGGTCCGATCGGCGCGGAATCGGATGGAGATCTCTTTCACGCTGACATTTCCGAGGTCGTCATAACCCGCCTGAACCCCGAGGCCACGATGCTGGTCATCGAGTCCTGGACACCACAACGAGGACTTCGGGTGACCGAGCGGGCCTGATCGCAGATCGGTAGGCACCGCGTCGAGGTGGCTGCTCCAGCATCCAGATCTGGCAAGCTTTGCAGCCGCTCAAGCCGGCCTGCTGCCTGGGCTGCCTGACCGCGGCTCCGGCGCCTGTGCTGCTTGCGCGGACCGACTGGCCCGTCGGCCACGAGCAAGCTCTGTGGCTAGCGCATCGAGCGGCTGGCTGAACTGCGCCAGTGGATCGGCGAGATCGGACAGCCAAGCCTGTGCAACGTCAATCCCGGTCTGATCGAGGTCGTAGATCCGGCGCGTGCCGACGGCTCGTACCCGCACGAGACTCGCATCGCGTAGCACCTTGAGGTGCTGCGAAACGGCAGGCTGGGTGATCGGCATCCGGTCTTGCAGCGCCGCAACGAGCGAGCCGGCCGACTGCTCCCCAGCCGCCAGCCACTGCAGAATGAGCCGACGGACCGGATCGCCGAGGGCCTCGAAGATACCGTGCACCTAGCTGCCTGCCGCGGATTCTGGTGGCGTGGTGTAGAAGGCCACGGTGCGCGCCGCTGCCTGTCGCGCCGCCGAGGGCTCGTCACCATCCGCGGCGGCTGCCTCGGCCCACCCGGCGGCCGAGGCCCGGACGAACTCCCTCCCGCCCGGCGAGAGGGGGAAAGCGGCAGCCTCCTGCGGATCTCTCGGCGCTCCGTTATCAACGTGCAGACCCAGGCTCATGAAGGAGAGATCCCAGCCGACGCCAACCGCGCCGGGGCCGAACTGTTGCCACCGATCGCGCTCGATCGGCGCTTCGTGGGCTAGCTCTAGTGTCGTGTCGGTGCCATCCGCAGTGAGCGCGACCTCCACCCAGGACAGCATCCCCCCGTACTCCCAGGTCACGGCGAACAGCTCGGGCACTTTGCAGCGCTCGATCACGCCGCCAGCATTGCCTTCGAGCTGGTAGCGGCCGCCGACGTGGAGATCTCCGCTGACTGGCAGGAACCATCGAAGAACGCGCTCGGGGTTGGTCAGGGCGTCCCACAGGTCGGCCTGGCCGCCTCGGTATGCGCGGCGAGCGATGACGATCTTCGTCACTGCCCCGTCGCGATAGCCGCTGCGGACCTCACGGGTCACCAGCCCTACTGTGGCGGCGAGATCAAAGGACATGCCTCCTCCTTATATAAGTCGCGACTTATATAAGGAGCCTAGCTGGCTGTCCGGGCCGCTCGCAACCCTGCAAGGGGCAGCTACCGCGGGGGCAGGACACAGAAGTCATGGCCATCGGGATCAGCCAGTACCACTCCGCCAGCCTCGCCATGATCGTTGTCGGCGCGAGTCGCGCCGAGGGAGACGAGGCGGTCGACCTCCGCTTGCTGATCACCGCCTGCCGGCGGAGCGAGGTCGAAATGCATCCGGTACTTCCCGGTCCTGGGCGTCAGCGGCGGACCGCCCCAGGCGATCTTCGGACCGCCGTGCGGCGAACGGATCGCGGTCTCCTGGTCCTGATCCCAGACCAGCGGCCAGCCCAGCGCGGCACTCCAGAAGTACCCGACCTCCTGCGACCCGTCACACGCGACCTCGGCGAAGAAACCGCAATCGGCTAGATAGGCGTTGCCCGGCTCGATGACGCAGAACTGGTTGCCTTCCGGGTCAGCCAGCACGATGTGGCCTTCCTCCGGGCGCTGGCCAATGTCGATGTGGAGGGCTCCGAGTGCGAGCGCCCGCGCCACGGTCTGCTGCTGGTTCTGCAGGGACGTGCTGGTCAGATGGAAGTGGATATCGTTCAGGTCGGTCTTCTGCTCCTGAGCTGGCAGCAGCCGGAAGCGGAACCCGGTGTCATCGCTCGGCAGCAGTTCGACGCCGTCTTGGGGGTCGTCGTCGGATACCTCCCAGCCCAGCACGTCCGCCCAGAAGCGTCCGAGCCGGAGCGGATCCTGAGCGTCGAAGCAGAGCGCGACGAGCTGACACGTCATTGGTCTCCGCACCTCCTAGCTGCTGAGCGGGGGCGCAGGCAAGCGCGCCTTGCGCGCCCGCCCGCAGCGGCAATAAAGGCTAGATGCTCAGCGCCACGACGGGAAGCGAATAAAGCCACGGCGGCGGCGTGGCCCGGGTGGCGCGGCCGGCCGAGACTCAGGCGCGTGCCCGGCCTGGCTATGCTCCGTCCATGACTGACGCGGCCTCGCAGTCGAGCGCCTCAGCGACTACTGCCGAGGTGGCATCGGTTCTCACGGTTCTGGAGCGCAATCGCCGGACGTTCGCCTGGAAAACAGAAGGGCTCGACGAGGCGGGACTACGCGCGACGACGGCTGCCAGTGCCATGACCCTGGGCGGCCTGGTGAAACATGTGGCGCTGGTCGAGGCGGACTGGCTAGCTGTCAAGCTCGCTGGCCAGGAGTATGGATCGCCCTGGGACGGGGTGGATTTCGACGCCGACCCGGACTGGGAATGGCGCACCGGGGCCATGGATGCGCCCGCAGACGTCTACGGCATCTGGCGAGACGCCATCGATCGATCGCGCCTGCTGGTGGCCGAGGTTATCAAGGAGCGCGGGCTCGACGGCCCGGCATCCTTCACCTGGCCGGGCAGCCGCACCCCTACCGTCCGCGACATGCTGCTGGACATGATCGAAGAGTATGCGCGGCACACGGGCCACGCCGACATCCTGCGGGAGGCCGTCGATGGCCGCGTTGGCGAAGGTGCCCCTGGCGACTTCACCTTCTAAGGAGCAGCGCGTGCCGTCGGTCTTCGAGCATCACGTCAGCGTGCGCTGGCGAGACACCGACGCGCTGGGGCACGTTAATAACGCCGTCTACCTCACCTACCTCGAGGAGGCCCGCGATGCGTTCTATCTGCAAGCGCTGGGAGATCCGATCTACGTGGTGGTACGCCTCGAGATCGACTTCCGCAACGAAGTCCGCCACGACGACCGCACCGTGCGCGTCCAGATCGCCGTCGAGCGGTTGGGCAAGACCAGCCTGACGACCCGGGAGACACTGCGGACGGTCGACGGCAAGGTGGCCGCCGAGGCGCGGGTGATCACGGTCCGCTGGGACCAGGAGGTGCGCGCCGCGGTCCCGTTCAGCGATGAGCAGCGCGCCCGGCTGGCGCAGTTCGCCGCGTAATGGGGCGGACGCAGCGCCAGCACGAGCGTCAGCGGACGCTGAACCGGATCGTCCAACCAGCAGTTAGCGGCACCACGAGCCGTGTAGAAGTGTCCTTGTGGCGCAGATAGGGACCCGGACACTGGCGGGCCGGTACGAGCTTGAGGAGGTGCTCGGTGTCGGTGGCATGGCCACGGTGTGGCGCGCTACCGATACGGTCCTGGATCGTGTGGTCGCGGTTAAGCTGCTCAGCCCGCAGCAGGGGGCCGACGCCGGGTTCGTAGCCCGATTCCAGCGCGAAGCCCGGCATGCTGCGCGCCTCCGCCATCCGAGGCTGGTCACCGTGTTTGACTGCGGCGTCGACAACGGCACCGCATTCATCGTCATGGAACTTGTGCCTGGCCGTACCCTGCGCCAGGTCCTGAACGAGCAGCGAATGCTGGCCTTCAGCGAGGCAGTCCGGATCGCGGTAGCGGTCTGCGAGGCCCTTGAGGTCGCTCATGCGGCTGGGCTGGTGCACCGCGACATCAAACCTGCCAACATCATGATCTCCGACAGCGAAGTCAAGGTGCTGGACTTCGGCATTGCCCGAGCTGAAGGCACGGCCGGGGCGACGCAGACGCAGGCTGTGCTGGGCACAGCCGCTTATCTCTCGCCGGAGCAGGCGTCGGGCGGCCAGGCGGGGCCCCGGTCAGATCTCTATTCGCTCGGTTGCGTCTTGTTCGAAATGCTGACCGGGATGGCGCCGTTCACCGCTGACTCCGCGGTCGGACTGGCCTACCGGCACGTGCACGATGATCCTGGCCCGCCGTCGGCACGACGCCCAGAGGTGCCGCCGCAACTGGACTGGATCACCGTCGAGTTGCTGGCCAAGGATCCATCGGCACGGCCCCCCTCGGCCGCCGCAGCCAGAGCCGCGCTGATCACTGTGCTGCGATCTGATGGCACAGCCGTGCTGCCTATGGGACTCGCTGAGCAGTTCGGCCAAGGACCATCTCGCCGCGCGCGCCGTTCCCTGACCCGGACCGAGATGACGCTTGCTACGGCCCTCGTGGTCGCGCTGGTGGCCCTGGTCGCGGTGCTGGTGAGTGGCGGCAAAGACAAGGTCGCGCCTCCCCAGCGGCCGGCCGTCACGACGCACAGCCCCAGCACAACGGCTCGACCGAGCCCGCCCCCTGCGCATAAGGCCAGCACGCTGACCCCGAAGGCGGCAGCCGCAGCCACTTTCGTCGGAGACCTGGAAGCCGGGGTCGCTGACGGCCAGGTCGCACCGCAGGCTGGCCAGGACCTGTACAGCCACCTCCAGCAACTGCTGTTCGGACCGCCCAGTCAGAACGCTCAGCAGATCGAGCGACAGTACGGCCAGCTCGTCCAGGCCTACGACCACCACCGGTCGCAAGGGCAAATCACGGGTCACGCGGCCGCTGCCCTGCACCATGCGCTCAAGGTCCTCGGCACAGCCTTCGGCGCTTGACAGCCACCTGCTGGGCGGGACCGTCATGCCAGTGACGCCAGCCTGTCGCCGATTGCGGCAACTAGACCGCCCAGCTGTCGAACGGCGATTATCTGGAATACAACAACATTAACTTCGGATCCGGATCGAGCCAGTTCGACGCAAGAGTCGCGTCCGGCGCCGGGGGCGGCGTGAGCGGGCTCGTGGAGGTGGTGCTTGACAATCCGTCAAACGCCCCCGTCGGATCCTTCGCCGTCGGGAATACGGGTGGCTGGAGTTCCTGGAAGACAATCCCAGCGAATATCTCGAAGGTGACGGGCACCCACAACGTCTACCTGGAGTTCGTATCAGGGGCGGGAGGTAATCCCCCCTACGTGAGCCTGCACTACTTCAACTTCCCTGCCGCATAACGAAGAGCGATCCGCGGGGACGGCACGAGCACGCCGTCTCCGCGGATCGCCTGGCGGGCTACAGGTCTTCTGATTCCAGCCTGAGCGCGTCGGTGGGCGGCGTCTCGGTGAGCGGCATTCGTCCGCCCTCAATCCCGCAAACGACGCCAGGCCGGAGGCGGGTCTCATGCCTTCGCGGCCGGAACCGTTCGGCCGGCGCCGAACGATTGCCGCCGTAACGTGGCCCTATGCAGCAGATCAGCGGCCGCGAAGCCGCACTGGCCGTCCTGACCGGTCCAGCCTTTGCGGTGCCGCCAGTTCCGCACGCATCCGCTGGAGTCGCCTGGCTACGCGACTCGGTGGCGCGGTTCAGCAGCGGAACGGCGCATGACCGCAGGCGCGCGCTAGTCATCGCGCTGCTGGACGCTATCCCGGTGGAGTCTCTTCAGGCTGCCGACCCGATGCATCCGGTGGCGCACCTGGCTCGCGCAGTCGGCGCGGACGACTCCATCGTTGACCTGGTGCGGGACGTTGCACAGGCCTACCGGCCGGGTACCGGCGACGACGCCCGCGCTGATGCGGCCGTCGACCGGCTGGTAGCGGTCTTCGGTGGCGTCTTTGACGAGGCCACCGCCGCCCGCATCGGGCTGCTGGTACAAGCGTGCGAGCCCACGGCTGCCCTGATCGAACGGACCATGCACCGCCCTGTCCACGAGGTGCTACAGGAGGACCCACCGGTGCCGGCGACCAGTCGGCAGGCCCTGGCTGCCACGATCGTCGGGGATGTCACGATCGAGGCCGGGGAGGTAGTGCAGGTCAGCCTGGCTGACGATCTAGCATTCGGGGCCGGGGCCCACGCTTGCCCCGTCCGCGCGCACGCCCTCGCTCTCACCGGCCAAGCCCTGGCAGCAGGCACGCCATGAGTGACTTCTCCGCCCTCCACCGCGCCGGAGACCCGCTCATCCTGCCGAACGTGTGGGACGTGGCCTCGGCCCGCTGCCTGGTCGAGGCCGGCTTCCCCGCGCTCGGGACCACCAGCCTCGGCGTCGCGGCGGCCAACGGCATGCC
>DASXMP010000130.1:0-21985 GCA_036495585.1 Streptosporangiaceae bacterium | reverse complement strand
GTACCGCTTGGAACGTCGTGTCCCGACCACTTCCTGCGCACCAAGGTGGCACCGCTGCTGCTCGACCTGCCGCCGGGTGTGCCGCTGGCGGAGGCAGTGGCGCGCCTGCGCGAGCTGCACCAGGCCTACCGGGCCGGTTACCAGGCCTACTACGAGCGGCACGCGACGCCGGCATCACCGCCGATGCGCGGCGCTGACCCGGCTGTCGTGCTCGTGCCCGGTGTTGGCATGTTCAGCTTTGGCGCGGACAAGCAGACCGCGCGAGTGGCCGGCGAGTTCTACGTCAATGCGATCAACGTGATGCGCGGCGCCGAGGCTGTCTCCGCCTACGCGCCGATCAGCGAGGCGGAGAAGTTCCGCATCGAGTACTGGGAGCTGGAAGAGGCCAAGCTGCGCCGTCGGCCGAAGGCACGGCCACTGGCGACCCGCATCGCGCTCGTCACCGGCGGCGGGTCGGGTATCGGCCGCGCTACGGCGATCCGGCTGGCCGCCGAGGGCGCCTGCGTCATGGTGGCGGACCGCGACGGCCAGGCGGCCGAACAGGTCGCGAAGGAACTCGGCTCGGCCGACGTAGCGGTGCCGGTGACCGCTGACGTCACCGATGAGGACGCGGTGGCGGCCGCATTCGCCGCCGCAGCACTGGCGTTCGGCGGGGTCGACATCGTCGTCAACAACGCCGGCCTGTCCCTGTCCCGGCCGCTGCTGGAGACCACGGCGGCTGACTGGGACATTCAGCACAACGTGATGGCTAAGGGCTCGTTCCTGGTGTCGCGCGAATCCGCGCGCATGCTGCAGGCGCAGGCCATGGGCGGCGACATCATCTACATCTGCAGCAAGAACGCCGTCTTCGCCGGCCCGGACAACATCGCCTACAGCGCCGCCAAGGCTGACCAGGCGCACCAGGTCCGGCTGCTCGCGGCCGAACTCGGCAAGCTCGGCATCCGCGTGAACGGCATCAATCCCGACGGCGTCGTCCAAGGCTCCGGCATCTTTGCCGGCGGCTGGGGCGCGCAGCGCGCGGCGGTGTATGGCGTGCCGGAGGAAGATCTCGGTGCTTTCTACGCCCAGCGCACGCTCCTTGGCCGCGAGGTTCTGCCCGCGCATGTCGCCGCGGCGGTGGCCGCGCTCACCTGCGGCGACCTGTCCCTGACAACAGGCCTGCACATCCCGGTGGACGGCGGGGTGGCCGCGGCCTTCCTCCGGTGAGCGACAGCGTCTGGGTCGCGGCTGCCGACCTCGGGGCGTCCGGCGGCCGAGTGGTCGCCGGACGCGTCGGCCACGGTCAGCTCGAGCTGCGCGAGGTGCACAGGTTCGCGAACGTGCCCGTAACGACGGGCGGGACTCTCCACTGGGACATCCTGCGCCTCTATCAGGACATCCTGCTCGGCCTGCGGGCCGCCGGCCGGGACTACGAACTGGCCAGCATCGGCATCGACTCGTGGGGTGTGGACTACGGTCTCCTTGACGCAACCGGCATGCTTCTCGGCAATCCCGTGCACTACCGCGACCAGCGCACCGCTGGCGTCGCCGAGCGCGTGCTGGACACGATCGCGCCGGCGGAGCTCTACGCCGTCACCGGGATCCAGCACCTGCCGTTCAACACCATCTTCCAGCTCGCCGCCGCGGCCGGCACACCACAACTGACCGCCGCCCGGACCCTGCTGCTGATCCCCGACCTGCTCGGCTATTGGCTGACCGGCGAGCCCGGAGCCGAGGTCACCAACGCCTCCACCACGCAGCTCTACGACGTCAACACGAGAACGTGGGCCACGTCTTTGCTGCGGCGCGCCGGGCTGCCAAGCAGTCTGCTGCCGCCGCTGCGCCAGCCCGGCGACCCCATGGGCGGCCTGCGGACCGACGCGGCGGAGGCGGCCGGACTGGCCGGCGGGCTGCTGGTCACGGCGGTCGGCTCGCATGACACCGCGTCCGCGGTGGCGGCCGTGCCCGCCGACGGTGCCGACTTCGCCTACATCTCCTGCGGGACCTGGTCGCTCGTCGGGGTCGAGCTCGACCGGCCGGTACTGACCGAGGCCAGCCGGGCAGCCAACTTCACCAACGAGACCGGTGTCGACGGCACCATCCGGTACCTGCGCAACGTCATGGGGCTGTGGCTGCTGCAAGAGTCGGAACGGACCTGGGCGGAGGCCGACGGGGCGGCCGGTCGCCCGGCGCCAAGGCTGGCTGCGCTGCTGGCTGACGCCGCGCGGGTGCCTGCGCTCCGCTTCGTGGTCGACCCGGATCTGCCCGCGTACCTGCCGCCCGGCGACATGCCGGCCAGGATCGCCGATGCCTGCACGCAGGCGGGCCGCCCAGCTCCGGCCAGCCGGGCGGAAACCATCAGGTGCATCGTCGACAGCCTGGCGCTCGCGCATGCCAGGGCCGTCAGGCAAGCCCAGGAGCTGTCCGGCCGTCAGGTCAGCACTGTGCACATTGTCGGCGGCGGATCGCGCAACTCGCTGCTGTGTCAGCTCACCGCGGACGCGTGCGGGCTGCCCGTGATGGCTGGTCCGCCAGAAGCGACTGCCATCGGCAACATCCTGGTTCAGGCCCGGGCCCTCGGTGCCGTCCCTGGCGACCTGGCCGGCCTGCGTGGCCTGGTGCGCGCCTCTCAGCAACTGCGCCGCTACGAGCCGTGCGGGGATCCGGCCTGGCGGGGCGCGCAGCGGATGCTCGCATGAGAGCCATGACCGCTGGCCAGGGACCTCCGATCGTAGTCGGCGGCGACGAGAACGCAGCTCAGGAGCCACATTTGACACGTTCCAATACTCGCGGCAACACTGTCACCGGGCGAGGGAGGACGTCGGTGAACGCGCCGGTCAGCATCAAGGACGTGGCTGCACACGCGGGGGTATCGCTAGGCACTGTCTCCAACGTGCTGAACCGGCCCGAGATCGTCGCGCAGTCCACCCGCGACCGCGTCTATGAGGCGATCAAGATGCTGGGATTCGTCCGGAACGAGTCCGCGCGCCAGCTTCGGGCCGGCCGGAGTCGTACCATCGGGCTGGTCGTGCTCGACGTCGCTAACCCGTTTTTCACCGACATGGCACGCGGCGTCGAGGACGAGGCGAGCATGTCCGGCCTGTCGGTGATGCTGTGCAACAGCGATGAGCAGGACGGGCGAGAGGCCAGGCACCTGGAGCTCCTGGAGCAGCACCGGGTCCAGGGGATTCTGATCACGCCCGTCCGCGAGGCCGACGAGCGGCTGGCCCGGCTACAGGAACGAGGGACGCCCGTGGTCCTGGTGGACTCGAGGTCAGCCTCCGGCCACCAGTGCTCGGTCTCGGTGGATGACGTCCTCGGCGGAGACCTCGCGGTCAGCCACCTGCTGAAGGCAGGGCACGAGCGGCTCGCGTTCGTGGGCGGTCCGGCCAGTCTCCGGCAGGTCGCCGACCGGTGCGAGGGCGCCAGCCGGGCGATGGCGCGCGCGGGGCGGAGCCCCACGGACCTGCAGGTGCTGGCGACCGCGGCGCTCACGGTGGCAGGCGGCCGGACGGCGGGCGGACAGATCGCCGAGATGCCGCCAGCCGAGCGGCCAACGGCCGCGTTCTGCGCGAACGATCTGGTGGCTCTCGGCCTGCTGCAGGAGATGACGCGGCGCAAGATCAGCGTGCCAGACGAGCTGGCGATCGTCGGCTACGACGATATCGAGTTCGCGGGCGCGGCCGCCGTGCCGCTCTCCTCCGTCCGCCAGCCCCGGCAGGATCTCGGCCGGATGGCGGCGCGGCTGCTGATGGAGGAGACATACGACAGCGACGGGCACCAGCACCGGCAGGTGGTCTTCCAGCCCGAGCTCGAGGTCCGCCAGTCCAGCGGCGGACCAGTCGACTCGGACAGGCTGGGCTGATGCGCGTCGCACTGTTCATCACCTGCCTCGCGGACACCCTGTTCCCCGAGGTAGGCAAGGCTACGGTGACGCTGCTGGAGCGCCTCGGCCACCAGGTGGACTTCCCGGCTGAGCAGGCCTGCTGCGGTCAGATGCACGTGAACACCGGCTACCAGCCTGAGGCCATGCCGATGATCCGCCGCTACGTAGAAACATTCGAGCCACACGAAGTGATCGTCGCGCCGTCAGGCTCCTGCGTCGGCTCGATCGCCCACCAGCACGCGATGGTCGCGCGCCGCCAGGGCGACGAGGAACTCGCCAGGCGGGCCGATGCGGTCGCGGCCCGTACCTACGAGCTGTCTCAGTTGCTGACCGACGTGCTCGGTGTCGAAGACGTCGGCGCGCACTACCCGCACCGGGTCGCCTACCACCCGACCTGTCACTCGCTGCGGTTGCTGCGGGTCGGTGACCGGCCGCTGCGGCTGCTGCGCAGCGTGTCCGGCATTGAGCTGGTGCCGCTGCCGGACGCGGAGACCTGCTGCGGGTTCGGCGGCACGTTCGCGGTGAAGAACTCCGATACCTCGACTGCCATGCTGGCGGACAAGATGCGCAACGTGATGGCCACCGGCGCCGAGGTGTGCACGGCAGGAGACTCGTCCTGCCTTATGCACATCGGCGGCGGGCTGTCCCGCCTGCGGACCGGCATCAAGACCGTGCACCTGGCCGAGATCCTGGCCAGCACCGCCTGACGGGAGGATCGCCGTGACCACGTTTCTCGGCCTGCCGACCGCCCCGCGCGGGGTCGGTCACCTGCGCGAGACGGAGCCGTTCCCGGTCGCGGCCCGCCGCGCGCTCGCCGACACCCAGCTGCGCCGGAACCTCGGCAAGGCCACCTCGACCATCCGGGCCAAGCGGGCCGCCGTGGTCGCCGAACTGCCCGACTGGGAGGAGCTGCGGGCGGCCGGCCAGGCGATCAAGGCCCGCACCATGGCGAACCTCGATGGTTACCTGGAGGAGCTCGAGGCCAACGTCACAGCGCGCGGCGGCACCGTGCACTGGGCTCGCGACGCGATCGAGGCGAACCAGATCATCACTGGCCTCATCCAGGCGGCTGGCGCCACCGAGGCGGTCAAGGTCAAGTCCATCGTGACCGACGAGATTGGCCTGAACGATGCCCTGGCCGGTGCGGGCATTACCGCGCATGAGACGGACCTGGCTGAGCTGATTGTGCAGCTCGGTCACGACCGGCCCTCGCACATCCTGGTCCCGGCCATCCACCGGAACCGGGCGGAGATCCGCGACATCTTCTTGCGCGAGATGGGCGACGTCGATCCTGGCCTGACCGACGAGCCGGCCGCGCTCGCCGAGGCCGCGCGCCTGCACCTGCGGCGCCAGTTCCTGACCGCGAAGGTCGGTATCAGCGGCGCCAACTTCGGCGTCGCTGAGACTGGCACGCTGTGCGTGGTCGAGTCGGAGGGGAACGGCCGGATGTGCCTCACCTTGCCGCAAACCCTGATCACCGTGATGGGCATCGAGAAGGTCATCCCGAGCTGGGCCGACCTCGGCGTGTTCCTTCAGTTGCTGCCGCGCTCGTCCACCGGCGAGCGGATGAATCCCTACACCTCGATGTGGACCGGCGTGACGCCCGGCGACGGGCCGCAGGATTTCCATCTGGTGCTGCTGGACAACGGCCGGACCGCGGCACTCGCCGACCCGGTCGGCCGCGAGGCGCTGCACTGCATCCGGTGCTCCGCTTGCCTGAACGTGTGTCCCGTCTACGAGCGCACCGGCGGGCACGCGTACGGCTCGGTCTACCCGGGACCCATCGGCGCCGTGCTGTCGCCGCAGCTCACCGGCGTCGAGGACAACGCGTCGCTGCCGTACGCGTCGTCGCTTTGCGGTGCCTGCTACGACGTATGTCCCGTCAAGATCAACATCCCGTCACTGCTCGTGCACCTGCGCGCCCGCCACGTCGAGGAGGCCAGGCACGGGCGCGCCCTGCCCACGCCCGAGGCCATCACGATGGCCGCCGCGTCCTGGGTGCTCAGTTCGCCGGCCCGGCTGTCCGCCGCGCAGCGGGCCGGGCGAGCCGGACGGCTGCTCAGCCGGAATGGGCGGATTGGCACGCTGCCCCCGCCGCTCGCCGGCTGGACCCGGGCTAGGGACGCGCCAGCGCCGCCCCGGCAGTCGTTCCGGCAGTGGTGGCAGCAGGGGAGGCCAGAGTGAGTGCGCGGGACGACGTCCTCAGCCGGATCCGGACGGCCATCGGCGAGCGCTCGGCCGAACCGGAGGCAGCCTTTTCATACCGGGAACGGGGCGAGCTCGCACCGGCAGCCCTCCTGGATCTGCTCGCGGACCGGCTGGTGGACTACCGCGCGCACGTGCGCCGCGCCACGGTCGCGACGCTGCCGGCCGAAGTGGGATCAGCACTGGCCGCGCGCGGCGCGCGCCGGGTGATCGTGCCGAGTGCTATCGCGGTCGCGTTCCCTGATGACGTAACCGTCGTCGTGGACGAGGCTGGACTGAGCGCAGCGGACCTGGATCGCTTCGACGGCGTCATCACCCGGGCCGCGGTGGCCATCGCCGAGACCGGGACGATCATCCTGGACTCCTCGCAGGGCCAGGGGCGGCGCGCGATCAGCCTGGTGCCCGACTATCACCTGTGCATCGTTGCCGCGAGCCAGGTCGTGCACCTGGTGCCCGAGGCCGTGGCGCGGCTCGCGGGGCACCAAACACCGCCGTCGGCCGGGCGCCCGCTGACCTGGATCAGCGGGCCGTCTGCGACCAGCGATATCGAACTGGAACGCGTCGAGGGCGTGCATGGGCCCCGCACGCTCGAGGTCATCCTGGTAGCCGACGCCTGAGGTCGGGCAGGCCGAAGGCGGCGATGTCGACGGGCCGGCCGGTGGCGATGCACTCGTTCGCCGCCAGACCGATGGCGGCGCTGGCCAGGCCGTCGGTGTAGCCGGCCCGGCGGCCGAGCGGATCTGCTCCCGTGTTTGGCGCGACTGCATCACGGCCGACTGTGCCACGGCCGAACAGCGAGTCCAGCAGTGGCCGGTCGCCGCCGGCATGTGCGCCCGTGGCGGCCGGGATGGGTATGACGCGGGCCTGCTCCCAGTGGCGCTGCACGACCAGCCGCTCGCTGACCGGGCGCGGGTCGGTGCCGGTTGCCGGGCCCGTGCTGTCCGCGCTATCCGGGCCGGCGGTCATCGGATCGACCGCCGGGCGGCCCATGATGCCGCCCTCGGCAACTGACCGGACGTGGCCGCGCTCGACCACCTCGAGTTCAGCCCGGCCGGCGTCGCCGTTCACGCTGACGCGATAGCCCTCGAAGGGGGAGTGCGCGTTCAGCGAGTAGCTCAGCAAGGCGCCGCTGGCATACGTGACGAGCACGGCCATGTTGTCCTCGATTGAGATGCCCGGGCTGAACACGTCCCGGTCGCGCAGATAGCCGTCCTCGGCTTCGGCCTCCAGGTACAGCCGCCGCAGCGTGTCATCCCCGGCCAGATCGAGGGCGAACGGGTCGGTCGCCATCCCCGGCGCTCCGGCGGAGCGCTCGGGCCGGGCAGGCAGGCCGCGAGCGCGGGCGTTGTCGGCGCCGTAGAACCGGAGCGCCCCGCGTGCGTAGACGGTGGCCGGCGTGTCGGCGATCCACCAGTTCACCAGGTCGAAGTGGTGGCTGGCCTTGTGCACCAGCAGGCCGCCGGAGTTCGCCTTGTCCCGGTGCCAGCGCCGGAAGTAGTCGGCGCCGTGCACGGTGTCCAGGGCCCATTCGAAGTGCACCGAGGTCACCCGGCCGATCGTGCCGTCGGCGATGACCTGGCGCAGAGCGGCATTGCGCGGGGCGTACCGGTAATTAAAGCCCACGGTCAGCCGTGCAGACGCGTCGGCCGCCGCGGCCGCGAGCAGGCGAGCCCCGTCGGGCGACGTCGCGACTGGCTTTTCCAGGATCACCTCGCAGCCAGCCCGCAGCGCCGCGGCGGCGAAGGCGGCGTGCGTGTAGTCGGGCGAGGTCACGACCACGGCATCGGGCCGTTCGCGCGCCAGCAGCGTGCCGAACTCATCCGGGTGGTAACGGCGCGGTGCCGGATGACCGGCGGCCGCGAGTACGTCGTCGTAGTAGGCCATCCGGACCGGGTTGGGCTCGCACCAGGCGGTGATCACGCCGAGGTCGGCGTAGTCGCGCGCCAGCGCCCCGATATACAGGTCCGCCCGGGATCCGGTGCCCACCACCGCGTAGCGCCTCTGTCGTTCGGCTGCTGACACTCTCGCCTCCGTACTGTCTCTGCTTCGCACCCTGCTGCTGACGGCGCTGCTTACGGCGCGGCCGACAGGCCCTCGGCGGCCACGCGCCAGGTGCCGTCGTCCGGGAAACCTGCTGCCTGCTGTCTGGCCATGTGCGCCACCGCAGCCAGCAGCCCGCCATTGCCAGGCAGATACACCGGCAGGCTGGCACCCTGCCGGTTGTGGCCATTGGGCAGGAAGCGGTTCTTCGGCGTGTCTAGGAGCAGGGCGTCGACCGCCGCCTGCGGTTCGCCAAGCCGGGCGGCTGTCATCGCGATGGCGGGGAAGTCCCAGCCCCAGCAGCTTGCCCAGTCCCAGTCAGCCAGCACCGAGCGCAGCGTCGCGCGCATGACGCCCCGGTCGATCAGTGGCGTTGGCGGGACGAACCCGTAGGCGCAGAGCATCGACGGGTGGTCGCGGCGCTGGGTTTGCGGCGGGCTGCTGACCGCGGCATAGGCACCGTGCAGGATCGCGGGCCGCACGAGGCCGTCGGCGACGGCAGCCCATGTTGGCTCTGGATCGAGGCCGAGCTCGGCGCGCCACCGCTGGGCGACGTCGAGTGCCCACGCGGTATAAGCGAGCTCGAACGTCGGGCTGGCGAGGCCAGCCCGGTCGGCTGCGTAGCACTCCTGCGCTGGGATGAGCGGCGGCCCCAGCTCGAACCCGCGAGCCGTCCGATCGGCGAAGTCGGCCAGGAAGCGGGCCGATTCGAAGACCAGATCGGCATGCCTGCCCATCGCCTCGGCCGACTGGTCAGCAGACTGCCGGGCAAGTTCCGCAAGGTAGATCGGGTGTGGCTGCTGCCAGAGCAGGAACGGCCCGATAGAACTCGGGGTCTCCCGCCCATCGGGGCCGCACTGCTTCGGCCACCGGGCGCCGCCGTAGCCCTGCGTCCTGGCAGTCTGCCGGGCGAGCGGCAGTACGGCCTGGTACCAGCCAAGGCTTCGCTCCAGCAGGCCGGATCGGCCCCACATCGCGAAGTGCGCCGCGTGCCACCAGTGCATCTCCAGGTGGCTGCGCCCGCTCCAGCTAGTGCAGGTCAGCCCCGTCTCCTGTGGCGGCAGCGAACCCGCGCAGTTGATCGCGGTCAGGTACTGCGACAACATGATGCGCCGCTGTAGCTCCGTGGCACGCGGGTCCGTGCTGCCGGTCACATCCACGGCCGCGCTCGCAGACCAGAAATGCGGCCAGTACGTCTGCGAGGCGTGCTCGATGGCCGCGTAGGAGTCGCTCGGGTCGTTCCCTTGATCGTGGGCACCTACCTCCAGCCGCACCGTCAGCTCAAGAGCTCCAGCGGTGGTCGAGACCACGAGCTCGTGCCTTCCGGTGGCGGCCACGCCGGCGCCAGCGGACGCGGACAGGACCACCTGGTAGCTGGGCGCGCCATCGAGGGAACGCCGCACCACCCAGTCCTCGCCAGCCCGCGAAAGCTGGGTGACGTGCGCCTGCGGACGCGTCCAGTCGGCGGCGTTGTGCCAGCTCGCCGACCCGTACGGGAAGGCGAGCCGGATGGCGAGCAGGCCGGCCGCCAGCAGGCGGGACTGGACGCGCACCGCGATGACGTCGCGTGCTGGATGGCAGACGGTCCGTACGCCCACTGGCTCGCCGCGCAGCCGGAAGCTGCTCGTGATCACGCCCGTCCACAGATCCAGGCGCTGCACTGGGCTATGCGCTGTGTCCGGTGGCGGCACCTGCCAGGCCGGGCGGTCGTGTCCGGCCGCGGCCGACGTCACGAACCCCATCCGCAGCAGGTCCAGCCGGTGCGGGTTACCGCGCAGCCAGGCTTCCTCGGCGGTGATCTCGTGCTCGCCAGTATCGATTGCGCCCGCGCCGCCGAGCTCGCGGGACAGGTCCACGTACCGGACCGGCCCGCGCCGGCCCTGGTACGTCCTGGCGCAGTGGGAGACGTCGTAGTGCGCACCGCCGGGGAGACTGTGCCAGCCCCAGGTCGACAGCGTGGACAGCAGGGTGCCCGCCAGGCCGCCCGCCGGGTCGGCCACAGGGTAGCGGTCCGGCCAGGTCTGCAGCCCGGTGACATCGACCGTGAAGCAGACCTCGCCGTTCCCGACCGATAGGGGAGACTCGGGCATGATCTCCCGCACCTGCACGGCGTGGGCCGCGACCAGCCCCCTGCGGTCAATGACAGTCCGGCGAGTGACACTGCGGTTCGTGACACGGCGGTTCATGACACTGCGGTTCCTGACACTGCGGTCAGCCGCCGTGGGGTCAGCCGCCGTGGGGTCAGACGGCATGCGGCCTGTGAGCGAACTCGTGCAGCAGGCCAGCCAGCCGCTCGTTCCGCTGACAGGCGGCAAATGCGAACGACTCGGCCAGCTCGGCCGCCGCCGCCGGGCTCACGCCAGCGAAGCAGTTCCCGAACTCCTCAGCCATCGGCTCACCGAGCAGGATCTCCCGCACGATCCGGCCAATCCACTGTCTCGGCCCCCACGGGTACGGACTGAAGTTCGGGAACTCCGCCGCGACGAGCTTCTCGATCGGATCGAGCAGGTAGCGGATCTGCCGGTCATCCCCGCCCCAGGAATCGGTGGCGAGCCGCTCCTTCTTCGCCAGCACCGCCGCGATCCGCTGCACATAGGGACTGTCGGACCGCGCGGACACGACGCCCTGCAGGCCGAGGTCTTTGTATGTCCAGATCGACCACGAGGCGCCATGCTCGGCATAGATCTCCAGCTGGTCGCGCAGTAGGGCGTAGCGCATATCGTCGCGCGCGGGCTCGCCGGTGTAGACCGGGCCGAACTCGCCGACCCAGATCGGAGTGCCGGTGGCTCGCATGAACTGTGTGCGGTCCAGGAACGTCTGCATCAGTACGTCGCGGTCGAACCACTGACCACGGGTAGTGCCCGGATAGGTGCTGCCGGCCGCGATGCCGGGCAGCGCGTAGTCATGCACGGCGTAGACAGTATTGGGCAGTAGCTCGCCCAGCATCGAGAACTCGGTGCCGTACCGGTTCCCGTCGAGGAACAGCATGTGCCGCGGATCTCTGGCCCGGATCGCGTCGGCCAGTCGAGCGTAAAACGGTCCGATCATCGTGCCGTCCGGGTCCGCTGGCTCGTTGACCGGGTTGTAGCCGGCCACGGCCGGATTCGCGCTGAACCGGCCGGCTATCTGCTCCCAGAGCGCCACCACCTGGTCCTGGAAGACGCGATGAGCCCAGAACGAGGCCACGTGCGTGGGGTTATCGCTGTGCCAGTGCGCGTTCTGCCCGCCTGGCAAGGCGTGCAGGTCCAAGATCGTATAGATGCCGTGTGCCGCGCAGGTGCTGACGACCTGCTCGAGCAGGTCAAGACCGCTGCCCCGCACCCGGAGCGGATCGGCGTCATCCTGCAGGAGGAGATAGTTCACCGGCACGCGGACGCAGTTGAGGCCGAGCGATGCCAGGTAGCCTGCGTCCGCATTACCGAAGAAGCAGTCAGTGAACCGATCGAAGAATGCCTGGTAGGCCTCCTCGCCCATGGCCCGCCGCAGGGCGGCACGCTGCAGCGACTCGGTGCCCGCGTAGCCGGTGATGAAGTTCTCCATATTCAGCCAGCCGCCGATGCCGATCCCGCGAAGGGAGATCGGTTCGCCGGCCTCCGTCGCGATGCCTGGCCCGGCCACGCGTAGCCACGGCAGGCTGCTCATCTGACCGCCCTCCATGAGTGGCCGCCCGCCGTGCGGACAGTGCGTTTGTTCATGGCAGTGCCGCTGTTCATGGCAGTGCCTCCGTAATGACAGTGCCGCTGTAATGACAGTGCCGCTGTGCATGGCAGTGCCTCCGTCAATGCCCCCGGAACGCCTCTTCCAGCCACCACGCCGCGCCAGAGGTCACCTTGGCGTCGATCACGATCGGGTGCGGCGGACGGTCCTGGAGCCAGTCGCGCACCGGGTCCAGGTCACTAGCTGTTCGCACCGTGACCGCGTCGCAGCCGTAGCCGCGGGCGATTGCGGCCAGGTCGGCGGACGGGAAGCGGACGGTGTCCAGCGGGTAACCATCGGGGCCGAAGTGATGCACCTCGGCGCCATAGGCCTCGTCGTCATAGATCACGATCACCATCGACAGGCCCAGGCGGACCGCGGTCTCCAGCTCGCTGCTGCCCATCAGCGCGCCGCCGTCGCCAAGCGCGGCCACTACCAGCCGGTCCGGGCGGGCGATCGCGGCGCCAACCGCGGATGCCAGGCCCAGGCCGATCGACTGGTAGGCCTGCGTGAAGCAGAAGCCGCCCACGTCGGGCACGGACAGGAACATGCTCGGGTAGCCCATGAAATTGCCCGAGTCGACGGCGACGACGCGCTCGGTCGGCAGCAGGTCGTCCAGTGCGATCGTGAGGGTGCGCGGATCGATGTGCTCGCCGTCGCTCTCGTCCTGGTAGGGCACGTCCCGCCAGCGGACCTGGCTGGTGATCCGGTCGCGCAGCCCTGCCGAGCGGTAGCCGGTCCCGGGCAGGTCGTCGCTGGCGATGCCGGGCGCGGCGGCTGTGCTGCTCCCCGGTGGCAAGGGCTCGCGGGGCTCGTGCTCCAGCAGCGTCGCGACCGCCGCGGCAGTCAGGCCGACATCGCCGACCACGGCAAGATCAACCCGGCGGTGGGCGCCGATGGCGGCCTTCTCATCGTCTACCTGAATGATCGTGGTGTGCTCACCGATCAGGCTGCCATGCCTAGTCGTCCACATGTTGAGCGAGCAGCCCCAGGCCACCAGCACGTCGGCCGCGCCGATCAGCTCGGCGGCCAGCGGCGAGGCGAAGCCGCCGCTGACATCCAGGTCCCAGCTACTGCCGCGGAACAGGCCCTTGGCCGCTGCCGACGTCGCCAGCAGCGCGCCGCAGCCATCAGCTAGCTGCTCGATCGCCTCGCGTGCGCCGGGCTGCCGGGCCCCGCGCCCGGCAATGAATACGGGCCTGGCTGCGGTCGCGAGCACGGAAGCCAGCGCGGCAGCCTGCTGGTCTGGCGGCGGGGCCGGGACCGCGGCCCGTCGATCGGGCTCGCCGGGCCAGGTGCATTCGCCGGCCTGCACGTCCAGCGGCAGCGCCAGTACCACCGTGCGCCGGTCGTTGCGCGCGGTGAGATAGCCGCGGACCGCGTCGTCGATGGCGAAGCCGGGGGACAGGAGGCGCGCCTGGGTAGCACCGACGGCCTTGGTGATGGCCGCAACGTCGATCTTGAAGTTGGATGTCGTGGCGCCGGCGCTGACGTCGGCGGCCAGCACCAGCAGGGGAGTGCGGCTCTTGGCCGCCTCCGTGATCCCAGTCAGCGCGTTGGTCAGGCCCGGTCCCTGATGGAGGCTGAGCAGCGCCGGCCGGCCGGTCAGCCGGGACCAGGCGTCGGCCATCGACGCCGCGCCGCATTCGTGCCGTGCCGCGATGTAGCGGGCGCCGTTGCTGATCAGGGCGTTGGTCACGTGGAAGTTGCCGCTGCCGACGACCCCGAATACGGTGTCCGCGCCGAGGTCGGTCAGCGCCTTGGCGACGGCGTCGGTGACCAGCATCATGATCGCTCGACGAGGGCCAGCACGCGCGCCGGGCTGCCGGACCCGCCGACGATCGGCAGCGGCCCGGCAAAGACGACCGCACCCGTCGGCGGCAGCTGGGCCAGATTCTGCAGCTGGGTGAGGCCAAACTTGCCGGCTCCGAGCAGCGCGGTGTGGCAAGGGAACGGTGGTTCGAACGAGTGCGCGGCGCCCGCGTCGGTGCCCACGGTCTCCACGCCGATCCCGATCACCGGCGCTTCCTCAGCAAGGAACTCCGCGCAGGCCACCGAGACGCCAGGCGTGTGGGGACCCGTCTCGTTTGCATTGAGGAAGTCTTGCTGGCTGCCGGAGCGCGCGTCCCACCCGGTCCGATACAGCAGCCACCCGCCGTCGGGCAGTGGCCCGTTGTCGGCCTCCCACTTCTTGATATGCGCAGGCTCGAGCAGGAAGTCCGGGTCGGCGGCCGCCTCGGCGCTGAAGTCGAGCACCACGGCCGGGGCGACGAGGCTGCTGACCGGGACGCTGGCCACATCGAGGGAGTCCCGTCCGGTGATCCAGTGCACGGGAGCGTCGAGATGGGTGCCGGTGTGCTCGCCCGTCCTGATGTCGTTCCAGTACCAGGCCGGGCCACGCTCGTCGTACCTGCTGATCTCCTGCAGGCTGAAGGGAATCGTGTTGGCGAAGGGCTCGGGCAGCTGGAGCACCGGCGTGGCGGAGTCCAGCCTCGCGGTCAGGTCGACGACCTGGATAGCTGAGGACCTGATGGCGGCGACGAGCTGGTCAAGCACGGACATGTGTGGTCTCCGGTGCGGTAGCGGCGAATCCGGGCAATTAGCTCTGGCTCAGGGGGACCGGGTAAATTCGGGCGTGCCCGGACCTCGATCAGCGTGTCCAGCCTGCCGTAAACCAAGCCGGCCAGCCAAGTGCTTGGCCAGCTGCAAGGCATGCTGTGCCCGGATCCCGCAGGTCGGGCACGGTGAATTCTTACGGAGGATAGGGGGCATGAAGCATCCCGTGACGAAGGCCGAGACGCTGGTAACCGAAGACGGAGTTCCTATCGACGCGGTACATCTGGCCGGCGACAGCCGACTGTGCCTGATCGTCGCTCACGGGTTCACGCTCAACTGGCAGCGGCCTGCTGTCTGGCAAGTCGCCCGGCGCCTGAACTCCTACGGCGGCGTTGTCGCCTTCGATTTCCGCGGCCACGGCCGCTCAGGCGGTGCCTCGACCCTCGGTGACAAGGAGATCAGGGATCTCGCCGCGGCCGTCGGCTTCGCACGCGATCTTGGCTATTCGCAGGTGGTCACGGTCGGCTTCTCCATGGGTGCCTCCGTTGTGCTCCGGCATGCCGGCCTGGTTGGCGGCGTCGACGCGGTTGTGTCGGTCAGCGGCCCTGGCCGGTGGTATTACAAGGGCACGCCGTCGATGCGCCGCGTCCACTGGGCCGTCGAGCACAAGCTCGGCCGCGTCATCACCAGGCGGTTCCTGCGCACCCGGATCAGCGGCGGCCGGTGGGATCCCATTCCGCTGCCGCCCGCCGAAGCCGCGGCCATGATCGCGCCGACGCCGCTGCTGATCGTGCACGGTGACCAGGACAGCTATTTCCCGTCCGACCACGCCGAGCAGTTGTTCGAGGCGGCCGGCCAGCCGAAGGACCTGTGGGTGGTGCCCGGCTTCGGGCACGCCGAATCGGCCGTCACGCCGGCCCTGCTCGACCGGATCGGCACCTGGGCGCTGGCCGCGACTGGTCCGCAGCCCGCCGTTGCGGGCGCTCGGGCTGCCGCCAACGGCAGCGGGCACGGCGTCCGCGATGTGGTGCCGGACGAAGCGCCAGTGGCGGCGGCTGGCCCTCCTCCGGCGGCAGCTGCGGCAGCCGGGCCGACCGATGGCGCGGCGGTCCTGCCTGCTAGCCCGAACGTGGCCTGATAAGCCCTCTTCAGCCCAGCTCAGCCCGGCCAGCTCGGCCCGGCCAGCTCAGCCCGGCCAGCTCGGCCCGGCCAGCTCGGCCCGGCCAGCTCGGCCCGGCCAGCTCGGCCCGGCCCGGCCAAGCTCAGTGCGCGAATCCCCAGTTCAGCAGCCTTCTCGCGGCAATGAAGCGCGAGCTCGGGCTGGTCGCGGTGCTGTCGAGCACTACGCCCATGAGTTCCCGGCCGCCCCGGATCGCGGCGAACAGGACGCAATATCCCGCGGCGAGCGTGAATCCCGTCTTGATCCCGATCGCACCGTGGTAGCTGCCGATGAGCAGGTTGGTGTTCTGCCACGCGTAGCGATGATGTTGCGCCGTGGCCGCGATCACGTCGCTGCGCTGGCTGACGATTGCCCGCAGGGTCGGCAGCTTCATCGCCGCTTCACCGAGGACGACCAGATCGCGGGGGCTTGAGTAAGTCGAGATCTCGGTTGGCCAGGGCAGGCCGTCGAAGTTGGCGAAATGGGTGTGGGTCATGCCGAGGCGCCGGGCGGTCGCGTTCATCTTGCGCACAAAGGCGCGCCAGCCCGGGCCGTACGCGTTGGCGAGGAGGTAGGCCGAGTCAGCGCCCGAGGGCAGCAGCAGTGCTTCCAGAAGCTGGCGGGTGGTGAGCACGTCGCCGGGGTCCAGGTCGGCACTGCCGGCCGAGTGCTCCTCGGCGTAGGTCTCAGCGGCCGCCGTCACCTTGATCTTCCGGTCCAGGGTGTGCGCGTTGAGAACCACGATCGCGGTCATGATCTTGGTGATGCTGGCCATCGGTAGTTCCGCGTCCAGCCGACGGCTCCACAGCCGCCGGTTGGTCTTGACGTTGACGAGATCAGCAGCGGCCGCCACCACGCCGGTTGGCCCAGTTGTTACGGCAGCGGCAGCACTGCTGGAGGACGCGGCTCGCGCCGTGGTAGCCGCCTCTGCCGCTATGGGCTCGGCTGTGGCGGCCGTCAGCACGGCGCAGCCGGCGAGGGCGACGAGCGCAAACCGGATTGCCGTGCGCATACGACTCCAGGTGGGCTTGGCGAACTGGCAACCATTCTCGGGGAACCGAGCCGAAAATGGCATGCCTTGGCGCCAGCTCGCCATTAACGTCCGCTATCGCCTTCAGCAGTGCCGAGCCGACCGTCGCTCGCCCGCTTTCAGCAACCTGCTGTCACCGCGCCGCTGTCACCAGGCCCGCCGTCACCAGCCCGCTGGGAGTGGCATTCCCTCGGTGTATCCGGCTGCGCTTTGAATTCCCACGACAGCACGTTCGTGCAGCGCTTCCAGGGTGACGGCACCCGCATAGGTGCAGGCGCTGCGCAGCCCGGCGGTGATGGCATCGAGCAAATCCTCGACGCCGGGCCGCTGCGGATCCAGATACATGCGCGATGAGGAGATGCCCTCCTCGAACAGTTCCTTCCTAGCCCGCTCGAACGGAGAGTCAGCGGCGGCGCGCAGGCGGACCGCGCGCGCGGACGCCATTCCGAAGCTCTCCTTATAGAGCTTGCCGTCGGCGTCGCGGAAGGCGTCACCTGGCGATTCGTAGGTGCCGGCAAACCACGAGCCGATCATGACGCTGGATGCGCCTGCGGCCAGCGCGAGCGCCACATCCCGGGGATGCCGCACTCCGCCATCGGCCCAGACGTGCCGGCCAAGGCGTCTGGCCTCGGCAGCGCACTCCAGCACGGCGCTGAACTGCGGCCTGCCAACCCCGGTCATCATGCGCGTCGTGCACATGGCCCCTGGGCCAACGCCGACCTTCACGACGTCCGCGCCCGCCTCGATCAGGTCCGCGACGCCCGCAGCCGTGACGACGTTGCCCGCCACCACCGGTACCGACGGGCTCAGTCCCCGGACCGCCTGGATCGCCTGCAGCATCTTTTCCTGATGGCCGTGGGCGGTGTCGATCACTAGCAGATCGGCACCGGCGTCTAGCAGCAGCTTGGCCTTGCCTGCCACGTCGCCATTGATGCCGAGAGCTGCGCCAATGCGCAGCTGGCCGTGGCTGTCGACCGCGGGCTGGTACATCGTGGCGCGGAGCGCGCTGGTGCGGGTCAGGATGCCCACGCACCGGCCCTCGCGGTCCACCACCGGCGCCACCCGGTGCCGCCCGTCGTGCAGCAGCCCGAACGCGCGCTCCGGGTCGGTGCCTGCGGGGAGTGTGAGCAACTCGGTCGACATCACCTGGTCAAGTTGGGTGAATCGGTCCACGCCGTTGCAATCGGCCTCGGTGACAACGCCAATCGGCCGGTGGCCGCCGTCCACCACGATCACGGCCCCGTGCGCCCGTTTGGGCAGCAGGCTGAGCGCGTGTCCAGTCGTGGCGTCCGGTCCGAGGGTGAGGGGCGTGTCGTGCACCAGATCGCGTGTCTTGACCCAGCTCATAACATCAGCAACGACATCTACTGGTATGTCCTGCGGCAGGACCGCGAGCCCCCCGCGCCGGGCGATGGTCTCGGCCATCCGGCGGCCCGCGACCGCGGTCATATTCGCCACGACCACCGGTATAGTCGCCCCGCTGCCGTCCCTGGTGGTCAGGTCTACATCCAGCCGGGAACCCACGTCTGCGCGACTGGGGACCAGGAATACGTCGTTATACGCCAGGTCGTTGGCTGGCTCGCTGATGAATCGCACGCCTCCATTGTCACCGAGGCCCCGGAGTCGCTCTGACCCGCGCAGTACTAGTCAGCCCGACATTCCGGATGTGTACCGGTCTGCACCTGCGCTACCAGTGGGTGATCACCCCCAGGTCCAGGACCACCACCGCGCGAGGATCACGCACGTGACGAGCAGCGCCGCGTGGCTCAGGTCGGCCAGATACAAAGGCTGCACCGGGCCGGTCTAGAGCATCAGCTCTCCGACGACCTCGCCGCCGAGCACCTCTCCGGTGGGGGTGAAGCCGAGGGACAGGTAGAAACCCTCTGGTCCGCCGTCACCTGGCACCCACAGCACGGTGATGCGTTTCTGGCCGCGTCGCCGGGCCTCGGCAGCGACCGCTTCAACCGCGAATCGCCCGCAGCCCCGGCCCTGTTGATCGGCCGCGATGTTCAGCCGCCAGATGCCTGCCCGGAAGGCGTCGATCTCGCTCTCCGGGTTGAAACCGCCCATGACGAACCCCACGACGTGATCGTCGTCCTGGATGAGCCGCGGCCACGCGGTGCCAGGGTTCACGTAGGCCTCGGCGAGTGACTCGGCCACGGGCGCAACGAAATTCTGCTGCTCAGGCTTCACGGTGATGCGGCAAGCGGCCCCAACGTTGTCAGGGTTCAACTCGACCAGCCGTAATGTCATGACGGCACCCTAACAATGCATTGAGCTCGACCGGAGATGAGTTGATTGGCCGATCTGGGCTAATGGTGGCTGGGCACACGCCAGCGCCGCCACGACGCCCGCCGCGAGCGCTAGGCCCAGGACGACGAGCCCGACACTCAGCAGACTGGGCAAGTGCAGCCAGCGCAGTGGCTGCTGTTATTCCTTGTTCGTGTGAATCTCCCAGACGTTGCCGTCCGGATCCTTGAAGTGTGCGCAGCGCTTGCCCCACCAGCGATCTTCGGGGGCACGGATGAACTCGACGCCTTTGGCGAGCAGTTCCTCGTAGAGTGCGTCCACGTCGTCAACCGAGGTGACGATCACGGAGCTGGCGCCGCCACGCGAGGCGCCGTGCTCGACGTCCGCCGGGCTCAGCAGGTCGTCAGCGCCCCCATGGTTGAGAAGCAGCAGGGCGTCGGGTCCCAGGATGAAGGCAGCGGAGTTGTCGTCGCCGTGCTCGAACTCCAGCCCTAGGACGTTCTCGTAGAACTCGCGGGAGCGCTTGATGTCCTTGACGAACAGGAGCGCCATGTAGCCGTCGCACTTCAATGGCATCGCGGGGATCTCCCTTTGGCTAGGTCTCGGATGCTAGGCCGTGATAATGACGCCTCACGCGGCTGGAATTGATCGGGTTCGCGGCAGAAGCTCGCCGGCTTGGCGCTTCTAGATGATCACTTACATGATCACTTCCGAGACCAGCAGCGACGGGGTGTTGCCCGCAGCAACCGGCGCCGTCATCGACGCCTGCATCGCCCGATGCCAGCCGTTCGCCTCGACCAAGGACGCCGACGAGCTACGCACGAATGTCAGACCGCCCACGACCTACCGCCACGCGGTGCTAGCGCCTCCACTCCTGCCTGAGCAGCCCGTACAGCACGATGTCGGTGAAGCCTTCGCCGTCGTAGGCTTGCTCGCGCTGGATGCCTTCGAGCACGAAGCCGCAGCTTTCGGCCAGTTTCCGCATCGCGGCGTTGGTCGCGAGCGTCTCCAGCTCGATCCGGTGCAGGTTGCGGAAGCGGAAGCCGTAGTGGCAGAGCAGGTCCATCATTTCCCGGCCGTACCCCCGCGTGCGTGCGGCCGGGAGCAGTGAGATGCCGATGTGGGCGAACTGGTTGAATGCGTCGAGGCCCCAGAGACTGCACGTCCCGATCACGCTGCCATCTGCGATCGTCTCGGCGGTGAACCTGGCAGTATTGGCGTCCGGTTCGGCCAGTGACCTCTCTAGCCTGGCCCGGCGGGCCGCGAGCGATTCAATCAGCATCGGGCTGTCGTCGGTGAGCATGTGGTTTTCGGGGTCGGACCACATTTCGTACAGCACGGTGGCGTCGTCCGGGACCATGGGTCGCAGGCGCACGCGCTCGGAGGCAAACATCCCGCGAATCTAGCTCACGCGCCGCGCACGCGCCTTCCAAAAACACGCGGCGAACCTCATGCCAGCGATTGTGCGGCAGTCCCGGAGGTGGAGGCGCAGCTGATCGTCAGCCTCGAATCAGGCCAGCGAAGGTTAGACCGAGCCAACGCCACGCGACGCTAGATTCCTTCACGCCGCCGCCGGTGGTGCGTGGCTGCGGTATGTCCTGCTTCCGTCTGGACTCGATCGCAGTCGGCGCCGGGTGCTGCCGGCACGCCGTTCGCGGCGATCCAGGCAGCCGCGGCGGGATCGGCCTCGGACTGGCCAAGGAGCCGTGACAGGGTCATGTGCACATTGACACTGGTGTGCTGGCCGGCGGTGTCCGGTACGCCGCTGGCGATGATCCGCTGGCATAGCTCGTGCAGGGCGTCGTGGTCTCGCTGCGCGGGAGAGCGCAAGTCCTCCGCGTCGACGCGCTTGTTCAGAGCATCCAGGACCGCGCGCAGCGCGGCGCCAGCCTGGGGAGTCAGGTCGCCGTCAAGGCGCGCGTGGCCCTGGTAGTGCCTGGACAGGTGCAGTCGTCGCTCACCGAACCGGTCAGCATCATCGGTGTCGGGCCGACCGGTACGGGCTCTGATCTCCTCGGCGAGGGCCGCCAGGTCGCCCAGCTTGCACCCGGCACTTGCGGCGTCGAGAAGGATCTGCTCCGCGTCGGCGTGAGCATCCTCGGGCAGCAGGCCGATCCAGTCGCACAGCTGGCGGGCCCACGGCGGGGACAGCCGCCCGGCTGCCAGCGCTGCGGCGACGCCCGGGTGAGCCAGTAGTCTGCGCGCCCAGCCCATCCAGACTCCGGCGGCCGCGCTGGTGGTGCGGGCCTGCCACCGCAGCCATGCCTTGGTGGTCGGACAGCCGTCGGTGGCGAAGCCGCCGCTGGTATCCAGAGCGGTCAGCAGTCGCGCCGTAGCGGCCACGTGTGCAGACTCTGCTGCGGCCAGCCCCAGCACTAGATCGGCCTGCTCACTGTCGGCAAGCTCCGCGGCATCCACGCTAGCCAGGAACGACAGCCCCGCGCGCACAGCAGCCAGCGCTTCGGCCGCGGTAGCCGGAGCTCCGCAGTGAGAGGGGTGCGTGCTCTCGCTGGCACTGCACATGTGCTGTCACCTCCCGGAGCTAGCTTCTAGCGGGTCCTGCCTGCATGGCTTACTAGCCTTCGAACATCTGATCCATTCTAATGAACGGCTCTGACATTCTCCCGCCATTAACAGCGAGGAAGTGTCCATGTCCGGATCGGGCCAATCGCTCGTACAGCCGAACCCCTGGCACGCTGGCCGCGCATCCCGCCGGCGGCAGCGCTGTTCGTCGCCCGGAACTAGTACTACAGCGGCACCACGTGATCTTGGACGGCGCGGCGGCGGGATATAGGGCGGCCGCCAGGCCATTGTCCAGGTTTGTGACGACTCTAGAGAATGACGCGGCGGCCACGCCCAGAGTAAGACCGCCTGGCGCGGTCGGAAGGCTTCAACGAGATGTTCGCCTTGATCGCGGGCGAGTTCTTGCAGGCAGCGTCGCGCAGGTTGGCGCGGGACTACCTGCTATCAAGAAGGGCCGCAAGTCCGCGCAGGCGCACCATCGCCACAGGCTGCTGCCGTAATGCTCAGGAGACGGCATACGGTCATTCCCCGGCGAGGGACCGCCTTTCGTTGATCAGGCGGACCAGATCCTCCGGCTGCATGGCCACAGCATTGTTATTAATGAAGACGTGGCCGCCGAAGATCCCAACGTTCCACCGCATCAGCTTTCGCCGCCAGCCCG
>DASXMP010000129.1:0-1874 GCA_036495585.1 Streptosporangiaceae bacterium | reverse complement strand
TCCCGAGCAGGGCGCTGAGGCTTGCCGCGTAGACAGCGGCGGCCGTGACCGGCACGGCACCGTGCGCGCTGGCCAGCAGCAGCCCGCCGCCCGCCAGCGATGCCAAGAAGCAGACCAGGTGCAGCCAGCCGCGCATGGCCGGCCTGGCGTAGTACACGCCGCGCCTGGCGTCGTAAAGCAGGGCCACCACCGCGGCGCCGGCGTCTGCCGCTTGCCCGGTCACTACCGGATCTCCGCCAGGGCCGCGCGGTGGTCTGCCGACACAAGCCGTTTACGCATTAAGACTCCAGTCCCTGCCGCCGCGCACATTGCGCGGGCCCAGCTGCCGAGGTCCGGAGCAGCGCCCTCAGCCTACGCTCGGCGGCACTAGTTGAGGGCGAGGCACCTGCGCCGCCGGCGCCGCGATGAGCTCTTCGAGTTGCCTGACGATGATCGCTGGCGGTATCGGCTGCGGCCGGATGAGCACGTCAAGCAGCGTGTCCACTGACTGGCCCACGGTGAACTGCACCCCGGCGTCCTGCCGGGTGGCCAGGGAAAGCGGCCCGCTGTCCGCGGCCTCGCGGATGCCCCAGGCGAGCGCCTCGGCGTTGTCCGGGCTGACCAGCACCATTCCTCCGCAGTCGGTCTCTGGCAGGCCGCCGTCGTCGGAGGCGACCACCCGGCAGCCCGAGTGCTGTGCCTCGATCGAGACGATGCCGAACGTCTCATGCCAGTACTGGCTGTTGGACGGCATCACGACGATGTCGTGGCGGGCCATCAGGTTCGCCATCCTGGCCGGCGTCTTGCAGCTGGCCACTACGGAAATTCCGGGGTGCGCGCCGAGCAGCCGCTCGATGATCTTTCCCTGCGGCTTGTCCGCGCCCGCGGTCGTCGCGGTGAAAGTCAGCCCGGGGTCCTGCTCGATGATGTCGATGTGCAGCGTCTCAAGCAGGGTATAGATGCCTTTCTCCGGGCTCAGCCTGCCCGCGAACAGTACGCGGGTTTTCCCGTCCTCGCGGCCCGGCCTTGGCTGTGCGGCGAAGCTCGGCTCGGCGAACGGGTAAACGACGCTGATCGTCGCGACGTCCACGTCCAGGTATCCCGACCACAGCGCCGCCGCGTACCGGCTGGTCGCGATCAGCGCGCGTTCCCTGGTCCCCTGGACGGCGAAGGCTCGCTTCCGTTCCCTGATGGGCGGCGGGTTGTGCAAGATGAGGAAGGCCGGGTGCCTGGTCGGCACGGTGTGCGGTTCATTGACGAAGATGACCGTACTGTCGAGCTCGCCGACCTCGGCCAGCGTCGCGAGTGCCAGGAACGGGATGTCGCAGAAGTCGTTCCGGCCATCGCTGGCGCCGAGGCCGACGGTGACCACCTGTGCCGCTATGCCGCGCCTGGTCAGCTCCCTTACCTGGCCGACCGTGTAATTCTCTGAGCCGCCGGTGCCGGCTGGCAGCGGGTTTCCCGGTGACCAGATGAAAGATATCAAGTGTTTTGCCTGCGTTTCTTCGTGGCCGGGACGCCGGAAGGGGGTAAAGAGTGGACTGCGGAGCGCGGTCAGGCCTGCGACGGGGGGGCGGCCTGGTCCTTCAGTGAAACGCTCAAACCGAGATGCCGGCGAATTGCCACAGCATTAGAAAACGGTGAGCGTCAATATCCACTGGGAGCCTAGCACGAGCAGCACCCGGGCCCAGGACGGTGCAGGCCCTCACGTAGCGTTGGCTCATGACCGCAGCGACGCAGCACGCCGCCACCTCCGGCGACCCGGGGCCGACGGTTTTCGTCCTTTTCGGGGCGACCGGTGACCTGGCCAATCGAATGGTTCTCCCCGCGTTCTACCGGCTGGCGCACGAAGGGCTGCTGCCCGCTCAGTGGCTGCTGGTGGGGAACGGCCGCGG
>DASXMP010000128.1:0-23999 GCA_036495585.1 Streptosporangiaceae bacterium | reverse complement strand
GGCGCGCAGCCCGGCCAGCTGCCGGTCGCCAAGGGTGGCCACATCTAGACCGGTCACGCGCACGATGCCGTCGGTCGGCACGTCCAGGGTGCCCGCCAGGTGCAGCAGCGTGGTCTTGCCCGACCCCGACGGCCCGAGCACCGCCACTAGCTCCCCGGCCGCCACCGACATGCTCACCCCCCGCAGCGCGGGGACCGGGGGCTTGCCCTGGTAGACCTTGGTGACCGTCTGCAGTTCCAGCACTGCCTCTCCCGGTGTGCCCGGCGCCGCACCCAGGGTGACAGTCGGCCGGGCCGTCCTTGCGTGGCTGCTCATATGCCTGGCACCACTACGCGCTCGCCGGGCGTCAGGTGCCCGGTGACCTGCACCGTCCCGGCTGCGTCGTCGAACATGCCCGGGGTCACTTTCACCAGGCGATGCCCGCCCGGGCCGGTCACCTCGACTTCGTAGCCGCCACCGGGCCGGGCCAGCAACGCATCAACGGGGACGATCAGTACGTCACGCACGGCCCCAGTCGTGATGGTGACCTGGACCGGGACCTGGTTCAGGCCTTTGGCCGCGCTGGGATCGGTCAGTGACACCACCACCGTGATCGTCGCCGTACTGCCGCCCGAACCCTGGCCGCCGGGCGTGGCGGACCCGTCAGGCTGGGACGAGGACGCCGCCGACGCCACGCTGACGTGCGAGATCACTCCCGGGGTGACCGACCCGTCCGGCATGGTCACCGATACCGCGTTGCCGGCCGCGAGCTGCGTCTGCATGGACGCGTCCAGGCTGAGGGTCACAACGGGCGTCAGCGAGCTGGCGGTCAGCACGGTGGCTCCGGCTGTCGCCTGTCCGCCAGGGAACGCCCCGGTGCCGAGGCCGGTCACCCGGATCGGGCCCGGCAAGAACGTCGCCTGCCCCAGTGGCAACGTCCCGGTCACCGCCAGCCCCAGCCGCGCCTGCAGCAATCCCACTCCGGCCGCGGTCGCGGCGCTGAAGTAATCCCATCCCGCCCGCGGCCCGAGGGCCGCTGCCGTGGCGTAGCCGAGTTTGACCAGGTCGGTGTTGAGTTCGGTCGCATCCGCGCCGGTCATCCCCTCGGACAGGTCGCGGTAGGCCGGCACGCTCCCGTACAGCAGCACGACTGGCGTCCCGCTGACCTGGTAGATCATCTGGCCCTGGCGGACGGTCTGACCCACCGACGGCAGCCAGGTGAACGTACTCGCCTCCGCGCCCGACAATGCCTCGGAAACGACCACCGGGTAGGAACCGGCGTCGCCGAGTGTTCCGTCCTCCGAGGTCTGCTCCGTCAGCGAGCCCCGCGTCACCGGTCGCGTCTGCGTGGCATAGCCGGCGTTGCTCCCGGCGGACCGCCTAGCAGAGTGGAACGCCCCGGCGGCGTAGGCGCCCGCCCCGGTCGCCGCCACCACAACGACCGCGACCACCGCTACCCAGCCGCGCCGCCGACGCCGGTGCCAGCCCGCCACCTGCTCGCCGGCCGCCGGCCCGCTCGCACGCCGCCCGCCATGCCAGGCTGGCAGTTCCTGCCTGGCAGACTGCTGCGCGCCGCCGGGCACCGCATGTTCGGCTACCGCAGGTTCGCCTGCCTGTTGCGGTACGTCGGTGCTCATCGCTTATTACCTTCTGTGTGGCCAGGTTCGGGCCGGCTCGTTTGCTGCTGGTGTGCCGGTTCGCACCATGGCGCCGACCGCTAGTGGCGCGCCTTGCGCAGGGTCACACGCCGGGTGGCAGTCCGCAGGCTTTCGCTGTGGCCCCGAACTGGGGCGAGCTCGTATCGATGCTGACCGGGACTCTGAAACCGCGCTGATTGGGACTCGGATCCGGCCATTCCGAGTAGCCGTGCGACCGCATGCACTCAGCGGACCTCAGTGCCTTGAGGAACTGCTGATGTGTCACTCGGGCAGGGGTGCCCATCGGGTCAAGGTGCTGGCACGCCTTTTCGGCCGCATCGAAGGCCGGTGTCGAGTCGTACGCGGCGTTATATCCATGGAAGCCAATGACCGCCCCGTAGGGCGGCGGGCTCGGAGTGCTCGTAGTGAAATAGAAGCCAGGAACGCCGTGGCTGCGCACGCACGTCGCGAAGGCATCCAGTTCCGCCGCGAGGTTCTGACCAGGGCCCGCACCCCCCTGCGGGCCGCTGGCACCGCAGCCAGCCGCCAGTAGCGCGATAACAGCCAATGCGGCGGCCACTCCGGCCGTCCGCAACGGCGCCGCGCGGCCCTGGCCGTGGTCGCTGTTGCCGTACTTCTGATCGTCCGTGTGCACTTGATCGTCCTTGTCCTTCGGGGGCACCACCGCGCCCACGAACCAACAGTGCCGACGGCCAGGACGGCGCGCATCGGGCCATGGGCCACAATCACTCCAGCCAGCCTTAGCCTGCCGGCGTAGGCCTGCAGGCCAATGCGGACTCAGCAACCCGTGGTTACCATCGGCACATGGGCGCGAGGTTGTCATCCCTGCTGGTCACACACGTTCCGCTGAGCGCGGCGCTGCCCCGCCTTCCGGCACCCAGCGATATCGGGATGCGAGCGACGAGGTGGTGGCTCGGCCCGCTGCTGGCTGGCGTCGCGCTGCTTGCCATCGTCTTGCTGCGGCGCCGGCCGCTTACTGCGCTGGCGCTGCTGCTGGCCGGCTCGCTCACCGTCGCGGTGGCGCCAGGTTCTTTGTCTGCCGCAACCCAGGCGGCTGCGCTGAATGAACCAATGCTGCTCATCGTGTCGACTCTGCTGGCCGGTGCCGCGGTGTCCTTCATCGCCGCCACCCGCCCGCGTCAGGTCTCCGTCGTCGCGGCCGCCGTAGCGCTCGGCGTCCAGGTCGGCAGCTGGGCGACGTCGCCTGTCCAGTACCTGATCTGGGGGACGGTGACCAGAAACGGTGTCGCGGAGGTTACGCGGCAATCGCATACGTTGTTCCTGGGAGCCTCGCCGGAGCTTGCCGTCGCGCTGATCACGATCGTTTGCTGGCTGATCGGCAACTCCATCCGCCAGGCTCACGCTCACTCCCAGGCACTGCATGCCCAGGCCGACGCTCAGGCGGCCACGGCCGAACGGCTTCGCCTCGCCCGTGACCTGCACGACATGGTGGCGCACAGCGTGGGCACCATCGCAATACAGGCCGGGATGGGCCGACGGGTTATCTATAGCCAGCCCGCCGAGGCGCACGACGCCTTGGCCGCCATCGAAGTCACCAGTCGCGAGACGCTGGCCGGGCTGCGCCGCACAGTCGGCGCGCTGCGCCAGGCCGGACCAGGCATGGACCCGGACCCGCTGCTGACGCCCGGCCTTGCCGACTTGGCCCGCCTGGTGGCCAATACACAGGACGCCGGAGTTCGGGTCGAGGTGCACCGGTGCGGTCAATCGCGTCCGTTGCCCGTCGAGGTAGACGCCTCTGCCTTCCGGATTATCCAAGAGTCCATCGCCAACGTGGTCCGGCACGCCGGTACCCGTCACTGCCAGGTGTCCATCGATCACGGTGATGAAGAACTAACCATCGAGGTGACCGACGATGGCCGCGGCACCTGCGCCGCAGGCACCGGATATGGAATTGCCGGGATGCGCGAGCGCGCCGCGCTCCTGCACGGCGAGCTCACCGCCGCGCCACGACCGCAAGGAGGCTTCCGTGTGCTGGCCAGACTGCCGCTGCCTGCGGTGGCCGCATCGGCAGCTGGCACTGCGAACCGGCTGCCCGTGCCCGCGGCGCGGCAATGACGATACGAGTCGTGCTCGCTGACGACCAGCCACTGGTGCGCGCCGGCCTGCGTGTGCTTATCGCCGACACCGACGGGATCGAGGTCACCGGAGAAGCCGCCACCGGCGCGCAGGCCGTCCAGCTGGCCAGGGACATCGGGCCCGACGTCGTGGTGATGGACATCCGGATGCCCGGCATGGACGGCATCGAGGCCACGCGGCTGATCACCGCCGGCGGTCAGCCCCCGCGGGTAGTCATCCTCACTACATTTGACACCGACGACTACGTCTACGGCGCGCTGCGGGCGGGCGCTAGCGGGTTCCTGGTCAAAGATATGGCGCTGGACGACATCCTGGCAGCGATCCGCGTCGCAGCGGCGGGCGACGCACTCATCGCGCCGAGCGTTACTCGGCGCCTCATCGCCCGATTCGCGAGCATGCCAACGTCCGCCGCTCAACCGACCGCCACGCACACCCCTGCCGAGCCGCAGCGCCAGCTTGAGGGGGTCACTGCCCGGGAGCGCGAGGTCCTGATCCTGGTCGGACGAGGCTTGTCCAACAAAGAGATCGCCGACACGTTGTCGATCAGCGTCGCCACTGCTAAGGCCCACGTCGCCCGCCTGCTCACCAAGCTCTGCGCCCGCGACCGAGTCCAGCTCGTCATCGCCGCCTACGAATCCGGCCTGGCCTCCCAGTCGGCCCACGGGTCAGGCACGTGACCGGCCGGCCGCGTTAACGACGGCACTCGGCACAACCGCCGCCATTTGCGTTCCAGACGAGCCGTCCCGCTGCCGGGGCCAACGTCATCGTCGGTCACGGCGAGCCCGGTGCTTGTCGAGCCAGCCGGTGACAGCGGCCGCGCCTGCGAGCGCGCCTACGGCGGCGACGGTGGCGGCCGTTGCTACCGCCTCGGCCGGACGGGGCAGATTCCGGTCGGCGAGTGGCCCGCCCGAGTCGGCCACGGACCGGATGCCGGGCCCCGCCACGATCCGGAAGCTGGTGTGGTCATCGAGAGGGCGCAGCTTGCGCAGCTCTGTGCGATTGGCCGGCTGGTCGTTGACATAGGTGGTCAATCGGAGCAGGACGCCAAGCTCGGTATCTATCACCAGGTCAGCCTGGGCGAACAGGTCATCGGCGCCGTTGTCCGCCGTGGCCGTCTCGACCGCACGGATCACGATGCCGTCCCGCCCGGCAACTCGGGCCGGGCCGATGACCGCGAGCTTCCAGCCGCTGAGCAGCCATGCGGGGTCGAGCACGGAGGCGAGGTTGGCGTCAAGTCGCTTGACCGGACCGGTCGCCACTCTGTCGTCGAAGAGCTTGGTGGTGTGCTCGCCGTCACACGCCATCGCCTTGTAAGGCTTGTTCCAGTCGCCAGACAGGTAGTCGAGCCGGTAATGGCCGGGGAATTCGACGGCGAGTCTGGCGACTCGGTGACCGCCGCCATCCTCGGCCGCACGCTCAGCGAACGCGTCCCACACCGCATCGGGGCCGAATACGCCTTCCAGTGGCGCCGGCATCTTGTCCTGGATCATCTTGAGCTTCTGCATCAACGGCCGCACATCGACCCATTCGTGCACTTCCGCAGTCAGCGCGGGCCCCACCCGGTTCGTCCCATGCAGCAAGTTGACTATGCGGCCGTCAGGCGGCTGGTGGTGCTTCCAGTCTTCGGGAGCTAGCACCGCGTCGGCGGGCATGTCCGGCTCCTCGTCTTCGGTAGGCCAGACGAGCTTGCGCCTCGGGGCATGCCTGATGGCAAAGCCGACGGCGGTGGCCGCGGCGCTAGCGGCTGCCCCGGCCACCTGCCAGCCAATGCCGTCAGGAGGGTGGTAGTCCGCGAACGGCTCCTCGTCAGCAGCGTGCGGCACGTCGGGCGGCGGTGCAAACAACCCCGCGGTCCCGGCCTCGGGTGGGTCGATGACGAGATCCCTGAGCTCAGCGGACTCCCGGGTTTGTCCTTCGAAGATCTGCCTGCTGCGCAGCAAGACGCCGAGTTCGGCGTCAACGAGCACCTCGACGCGGTCCAGCAACTGGTATGCGCCGCGGCGCTTCGCCGAGGCCGCCCTTGGAGTGCCTGTTACTTGAATGGCCGGTCTGCCGTCCGCCACCGCGGATCCCGTGACCTGGAGGTCATAGCAAGCGACCAGCCACTGCGGCGTCAGCAGCCCGCAGAAATCCCGCCCTGGTACGCGCCCTAGCCCGCGATGTGCTTCGCCGCCGCTGATGTGCCAGCGCTGCTCGCCGTCGCAGACAACGACGGATGCATCGCCTTGCTGCACTCGATAGCGTCCGCCCCGAGCCGTCAGCACACTGCGCTCGGACTGCACCGGTCCGCGGTCCTCGACGTCGATCCGGGGCAGCCGCCAGGCGCCTTGCCAGGGCCCGAGAGCTTTGCCCAATTCAGCGGCCTTGCGCTCGGCGAGCCGCCTGGCCACGCGGATATCAAAGGTCTGGCTGATCCGAGCCGACAGGCTCACCTGCTGCCAGTCCGTCCGATACACCAGAGCGACCAGGTCAGATATGTCCGCGTTCACCAATGCCCCTTCTGGCCGGAGGCGTGTTTCTGTGGCTGCGACTGGCTGGCCTGGCGGGAAACGCCACTACGACTGAGAGCTCACCTTGGTAGTCGCCACTGTCGGTCTCCGCGCTGGGCGTATCTGACTGAACTTTAACGCCTGAGCGAGCCAGCGATGCCCATGTCAGGCAGCCATGGCCGCCGCCGCCGGCCCGAGCGCTTACCCTTCGGGGCATGCAGGCGCTGAGGGTGCTGCCGGAGCTGTGGGATCGGATTGCCGCGACGCAGGCCGTGCCGCCGTCCTGGGTGGTCGCGGCGAGCGCTGCGGTCGCGCTGGTCGTGGTGCTCGGGGCCCGTACGTGGCACCTGGCCCGGAACGTGATCACGATCGCTCATGAGGGCGGACACGCGCTGGTCTCCCTGCTCACCGGGCGGCGGCTGGACGGGATACGGCTGCACTCGGACACGTCGGGCGTTACCTACTCACAGGGCAGGCCGACCGGCCCCGGGATGGTGCTCACGTTCGCGGCGGGCTACCTGACCCCGCCGCTGCTCGGCGCCGGGGCGGCCTGGCTGCTGGCTGCGCATCATGTGACAGCCACGCTGTGGTTGCTGCTGGTCCTGCTTGCGGCGACCTTCCTGGCGATGCGGAACGCCTATGGAGTGCTGGCCGTGCTCCTCACCGCGGGCGCGGTCCTGGCAGTGAGCTGGCTCGCAGCTGCCGCGGTTCAGGCAGCGTTCGGGTATGCGGCCGCGTGGTTCCTGCTGCTCGGCGGTGTGCGCCCGGTCATCGAGCTGCAGACTCAGCGCCACCGCGGTTCTCGCGGTCGCGCCGGAGCATCGGACGCCGACCGGCTGGCCGGGCTGACTGGCGTGCCCGGCGGGTTGTGGGTGGCGTTGTTCCTACTCGTCAGCGTCGCTGCGCTGATCGTCGGGATGCGCCTGCTCCTCCCCGGCGCCCTGCACCTGTCGCACCCGGCATCCTGAACCGGCGTCACTCGCGCTCGGCCAGCAGGCGCCCGGGCGCTCCCGCCCGGCTGGCGCTAGCTGTCGCCAGCCGGGCGGGAGCCGTCCGGTTCTCACCTCAGGCGTGGTGCGACTTCGGCACCTTGCGGCCGAAGACGTGGGTCTCGAACGGGGTGGTGGGCAGTTCCACGGTCCCACCACTCGTGGCTCCTGGTACCTGGAACCACTTCAAGGTGATGGTGGTGTCCCCAGGCTCGTGTCCCGGGTCCACATCGAAGATGGCGTATCCGAAGGCATCGCCGGGGTCGCGGCCTGCCGACCAGGGAGCGTCCTCGACCGCGTCGCGGCCATTGTGGGTGACCCAGACGTTTGCCTGGGGCAGGCCGTTCGCCGAATCCACCTTGTAGGGGAGGGTGGAGGCAGCGCCACCGCCACCCAGGACCAGGTACACCGTCCCCTCCTTGGTGTTCCACGCCGGGGTCCCGTCGACTTCGGCTGGCGTGGTGGTCACCACGGTTGGACGGCGGGTGTCGATGGTGTCGCCGACCGCGAAGCTGCCGAAGGCGGTGGTCACCGTTCCCGCCGGCGGGTCGAAGCCCCGCACCGGATAGGAGCGCTCGTAGTTGTGCTCATGCCCGGCGAGCACCAGGTCAACTTCGTAGCGGTCGAACAGCGGTCCCCATGCCTGGCGGATCCCGAGGTCGCTGCCGTTCCCGTTAAGTGCCGTGGACAGCGCCACCTGGTGCATAAACACCACGATCATGTCCACTGCGGGATCGCGCCGGGCCTCGGCGAGCGTCCTCTCGAGCCACTCGGCCTGCACGTTCGGAGTCGGACCGGCCGGCACCAGCGAGTTGTCCTTGGCCCGGAAGGCCAGGGCACCGGTGTACTCCAGGTTGTCACCCAGCGTGCCGGCCGGGATCGACGCGCCTGAAGCAAAGGTGTCGCCAGCGCCGGTCTTGGCATTGTTGTTCTGCTGGTAGATCACGTCGTCCGCGTCCACTGAGACGAACAACACGGTCCCCACCTGGAACTTGTAGAAAGCACTCCGCAGCTGGTTGCCGTCATGGTTCACCACGCCGTTATCAGGCAGGAGGAACCGCGAGAGGTAGTGGCCGTTGCCGTAGGGGCCGTTGTAGAAGCTGCCAGCGCCGCCGGCGCCGGCGATCGGACCCCGGAACGGATGGCCGGAGTGGTCGCAGATCCCGAATTCGTTCTCGTGGTTGCCGAGTGCCGGCATCCACGGCCGGTTGGCGGCCGACCGGCCGATGTTAACCCCGAAGTCACGCCACACACTCGGGGTGTTGGCCGGGTCGAGGTTCGCGTAGCACAGGTCCCCGTTGAGCAGGTGGAAGAGCGGGGCCCCGAGGCCGTCACCGGGATTCTCAATGGCATCGACAGTGAACACGCACGTGTCGTTGGACTCCGTCCAGGTGAAGCCGCTGACGTTCACGTCCGAGCCCGACGTCGGGGTGCCGACGTCGCCGTAACTAGAGAAGCGGAACTTCGCCCGGCCCACCGGCGCCGTCGTGAACGACGAGCCCGCCGCGGACGGGCTGAGCGCCCCGTCAGTTACCTGGTAGAAGTACGTAGTATCTGGCTCCAGGTCAGAAAGCTGTACGTGATAGTGGAACGTGGTGAAACCAGTGAGGCCGTCGGTGAAACTTGTGGACGCGGCCTCGGGGCGAGGCCGGGTGAGGTCCAGGGCCGTCGGCTGCGGCAGGCGGACCACCTTGCCCGGGTTGTGCGCGGTGATTGGCTCGGTCGAATACGCGAGCCTCGGGGCGGGCTGGGGGACGGTGCCTGGCGCTAGCCACGAAACCGTGACCGATCGAGCCGGGTCGGTGCCCCACTGGAGATGCAACTGCTCGGGGGCCGTCGTGGTGGGCAGGGGAATCGTGGTATTTCCGGGATCAGGGGCGGCATATGCCGTCTCGGAAGTGAAGATGCTGTCGGCCAGACCCGCACCCACCCCGGCGGCCAGGCTCAGCCCGGCTGCTCCTTTCAGGAACCCCCTGCGGGGGATGCCTGTACCCTCGCCTGCCTCGGGCTGCAGTTCTTCATCCATTTCATCCATGCGGCGGACAGTAACCATTGTCCGCGAATGCCCAATGGCTCGCAGGTTACGGCCGGGATGACATTCGGCGATGTTCCCGGAGCCATCAGCGAGACCAATCCTGGGCACACCCATCCGCCCACCGCAGCACGAGCGGCGAGCAGCGCGCTCGGCTGGCTGATCGCCGACTACGGCCGGATACTGGCGAGCGTCGCAGCGGGCGCCTGTGTGAGTCTCCGTGCCGTGGCCATCGACAGCCCCGTCGTCTTCAGTCGGTGCATGTGCCAGCGGGTGATGGCGTGCGGCAGCCGGGCGTCGTTCGGGTCGCGCAGCGGCGAATTCCGGAATTCGGTTGCGGCAACCTGGGTCACGGGCGGCTTTATGCGCCAAAGCGGCGCCAGCTCGGAGCTCAGTCCGCGTTGACCGACCGGGCGCTACGCCCGCCCGCGGAGAAGGCTGGTCCCTCGATACCCCAGCTGATGATCCGCCGCGGAATGACAGCGAACCAGACCGAGTCCCAGCCGTCGCCGAAGACTTGCGCACCGCCATCGTCGTGGAGCTGGGCGGTGCCGCGAATCTCGATCCCGCGTGGCGTCCACGGATCGACGCTCGCGAGGTCGTCGACCGAGAACGCGATCTTCGGATTGGCCTGCAGATCTCGCCACTTCTTCGACTTGCTCAGGCCGTGACCGCCGATCTGGATGGTCTGCGCCGTGGCGTCGAGGCGGAAGCCGACAGGGACGATATGTGGCGCGCTGTTGCTGCTGGTGGCCATCCGGCCAAGCCGCTGCCCGCGCAGGTACTCGATTTCCTTGTCGGTGAACGGGCTCGTCATGACCTCATACTTGCCCACTTCCCGGCGCTGCGCATCCTCCGCCAGAGGAGGAGAGCACATCCGCAATCCTGCAGGCCGCAGTCTGCCTGACGCTCGGATCGGCTCGCGCGAGCCGGTCACTACCGTTTGCGGCGACGCTGCCTGATGGTGATGTAGCCGGGGGGAGGCGTGGGTGAAGTCGATCGTTAGGATGCCCGTCGTGGACTCGGCGCTATCCGCCGCGGCACGATCCATTGTCCTGACTGCTTGAGATTGGGCGACCTGGTCGTGAGGACGAGCGTCTCAGGTTCGGGGAGGGCGTCAGGCCGAGAAATGGAAGCAGCGTGAGCAGGCAGATCCGGGTGCGTCGGCCCGACGGGTTCAGGCAACCGCGGTGGCACGCGGCTGAGATCGGGAAGGTCCATCAGGCGGCAGGCCGCGGGATGCCGGTCCAGCCGCGCGCCATCGGCTAGTTTCTGGCTGGCAGCTCTTGCAGCGCCCAGGTATTGCCGTCCGGATCAGCGAACGTGACGAACGAGCCCCACGGCTGCACGTCGATGTCGCTGGCAGCCACACCGTGCCCGATCAGCGCGTCACGGGCGGCGTGTACGTCCGCCACCACCACCTGCACTCCGCGCTGGGAGCCTGGCGGCATCTCGGTGATTCCGGTGCCGAGGACGATCGAGCAGGCTGATCCGGGCGGAGTGAGCTGTACGAACCGAAGGTTCTCATTGACCTGGTGGTCGTGGTCGGCGTTGAAGCCGACCTGGTCTACGTAGAACGACTTCGCACGGTCCACGTCGGTAACGGGTATGGCCACCAGCTCGATCTTCCAGTCCATGGCCAAGAAGCTATACCCGGGTTCTGACACAGACCGAGCTGACCTGGTCGACTCCGGCTCACGATCCATCGGGATGTGCCGTCTACAGGGCGTTGGCAAAGAGTCAGGAGGAGATGGCCATGTCGATCATGCGTGAAACGTCCGCACCTGGTGCCGCGGTGGCCCACACGACGGTCGCGTCCAAGCTGGGGAAGCTGACGGTGGTCGCCCGTGGCAATGCGGTGACCGGCCTGTATTTCCCCCATCATTGGCACCGCCCTGATCCGGCGAGCTTCGGTCCTCGGCGGGACGCAGGCTTCGAGGTGGTAACTGACCAGCTCGCCGAGTATCTAACGGGCCAGCGGCGGGACTTCGAGGTGCCGGTCGCGACCGACGGTGACCAGGACGAGGAACGAGTCTGGTCGCTGATACGCCGGATTCCGTACGGCAAGACGGCCACCTATGGCGAGCTGGCAGGCCAGCTGGGAGGCGGTATCACCGCGCAACGGGTCGGTGCTGCCGTCGGCCGCAACCCACTGTGCCTGCTCATCCCTTGTCACCGCGTGGTAGGCGCGGGCGGCCAGCTGACCGGCTATGCCGGCGGCCTGGCCCGCAAAAGATTCCTCCTCGACCTAGAGGCCGGCGTCGCGGGCCGGTCGGCCCGGTTGTTCTGATGGATCTCACGTTCGGTCTGGCCGGAGCGTCTACGTGTTACGAGCGGCAAGCGGCCCTCCTCCGAGCTGGTCGCGCGGCACGGCCCTGCCGTGCCGGGCGATGCTCGGTCCCGAGCTCCTAGACCTGGAGGCCCCAGTGACCAGCAGCCCAGCTGTCAAGACAGCTTCGGACTACCAGCGGCGAGTCGAAGGCGCGGACTGGGCGGCAATCGCCGCCGGACTCGATGAGCTCGGCTGCGCACTCACCCCGCTCTTGCTGAGCGCCGCCGACGCCAGCAGCCTGATCGCGCTCTACGACAACGATGAGGCATTCCGCTCGACCATCGAAATGGGCCGGCACCGCTTCGGTGCCGGGGAGTACCGCTACCTCGCCGACCCGCTCCCCGAATCGGTCGCCGAGCTCCGCCGCGCCCTCTACCCGCGCCTGCTGCCGGTCGCCAGGGACTGGTACGGCAGGCTCGGGCGCCCGACTCCGTGGCCAGACACCCTGGACGAGTGGCTCGATCAGTGCCACCGGGCCGGACAAACCAAGCCCACTCCGCTGATCCTGAAGTACGGCCCAGGTGACTGGAACGCGCTGCACCGCGACCTTTACGGTGAGCTCGTCTTCCCGCTTCAAGTGGTCATCAGCCTCACTCGTCCGGGCACCGACCACACCGGCGGCGAGTTCCTGCTTGTCGAGCAGCGCCCGCGTGCCCAGTCCCGCGGAACGTCCACCACCCTCCCGCACCTGCAGGGGCTGGTGTTCACCACCCGGGACCGGCCCATCCGCACGCAGCGTGGGTGGTCGGCAGCCCCGGTCCGCCACGGCGTATCGGTGCTGCGCTCCGGCGAGCGCTACACCCTCGGCATCCTGTTCCATGACGCACCTTGATGACGAAGCGATCATGCCCTACGTGCTGATTGGCGCTGATGGCAAGCCCTATCGCAGCATGCGGAAGGGCACGATCGGCGGCCATCGGCCCACCAGGATCTTCGGTCGCCTCGACTGCCCAGCGGCCCTGCGAGCCATCGCCCGCGGCGGGTACGTCACTCATCGCGTCTTTTTCGCTGACCGGGCGACAGCCATGCAGGCCGGGTACCGACCCTGCGCTGTATGCATGCGCGACGCTTATCAAGCGTGGAGAGGCCGGGCTCGGCTATCGGTGAGCCGCGCATAGCGGACGGCCCTTAGCCTCCAGCGGCGTCACGGCCGCCTTGCACTTCGAGTCGCTGACCAGCAGACGGCGAGGCTTGTCCTGGCAGACCGCCTTGTGTATCGTTCTACTAGAACGTTACACAACACGGGAGGCGTTAACGGTGATGTCCAGGACGCCCAGCCTCAAGACTGTTGCCAGTGCCGTTGGGGTCTCGGTGGCGACCGTCTCCAACGCCTACAACAAGCCAGAGCACCTGTCGGCTGCATTGCGTGAGCGGATCTTTGCCACGGCCCGAGAACTCGGATATGCCGGGCCTGACGCAGCAGCACGCTCCCTGCGCAGTGGCCGTACTGGGGCGATCGGCGTGCTGAGCACCACGGAGTTGCCGTACGCATTCACCGACCCCTACTGCGCAACCTTCCTGGCCGGACTGGCCGAAGTGGTGGAGCAGCACCAGAACAGCATGCTGCTGATGCCGCTGGCGTCGCGGATCAGCGCAGCTCCAGCGCAGGTGCAGGCCTCGGTGGAGGCGGTCCGCAATGCGGTCATCGACGGCGTGGTCATCGATGGCATCGACGATGGCCATCCGGCGCTGGAGGTAGTGATCAATCGCGGCCTGCCGCGAGTTCGCTCCACGGATGACCCGGCCAGCCGGTGCGTCCTGATCGAAGACCAGGCAGCGGCGCGGCAGCTGGGCGCATACCTAGCGGCGTTCGGTCACCGGGATGTGGCGCTGATCGCTGCCTCGACTGATGAGCCCGGCACCATCCGCGCCGTCGCGGATGATCGCACGCTCTACCCGTACGCACGACTGCGACTCCGCGGATTGCGGGAGGGCTTGGCCTCCGCAGCACGTGTCTCAGTCATCGCTGCGGGGCCGAACCGTGCCGAGGACGCCAGGGTCGCAGCGGGGCGGCTCTTGCGCGGGCACCCGCGGCCGACCGCGATCGTCGCGACCAGTGACGTATTTGCCCTCGGCGTCCTGGCCGCGCTGCAGGAGCTTGACCTTAGGCCGGGCCTCGATGTGTCCGTCACCGGGTTCGACGACATCCCGGCTGCCGCTGCTGCCGGGCTCACCACAGTGCGACAGCCGATCCGCGAGAAGGGCCGGCTGATGGGCCGGATGCTGCTCGATCCGTCGCTGACTGAGCAGCGGATCGTGCTGTCCGCCGAGCTGGTCACCCGGATAAGCACCGGGCCGGCGCCGTCGGCCAACCCAGGGATCTAAAGGAGTAGGGACGTGTCAGCTGAGCGCCTTCAGGTAGCTGTGATTATCGGGAGCGTCCGCACCGGGCGCATCGGGCCAACAGTGGCCAGCTGGATCGAGACCCAGCTCGCGCGGCGCGATGACATCAGCCTGGACATCATCGACCTGGCCGACCTGACCCTGCCTGACCGGCTGGACGGCACCGGCGACGCCGCGGCATTCGCCAAGCGGGCCGATGCGGCGGATGCATTCGTCATCGTGACTCCGGAGTACAACCACGGCTACTCCGGAGCGCTCAAGACAGCGATCGACACGCTGGTCGACGAGTGGCGGGCCAAGCCGGTGGCTTTCGTTTCCTACGGTGGCACCGCGGGCGGGCTGCGTGCGGTCGAGCAGCTCCGGCTGGTGTTTGCCGAGCTGCATGCGGCTACTGTCCGGCAGGTGGTGAGCCTGCACTGGGTGCACGATCTCTTTGACGACAACGGCGTGCTGACTGACCGCGGTGCGGTGGCTGCGGCGGACAAGATGGCCGACCAGCTGGTGTGGTGGGCGCGCGCATTGCGCGCAGCGCGCGAGACGGGCAGCTACGCTGCTTGACACCGGCAGCGGGGCGGCCGAACGGGACCGCTGGTCAACTGGTCTCGGAGTCGAAGCCCACGTCGCGCAGCCGTGACCGGCGACCGCCGGGGTCAGGCTGGCCAGGTCCGCTGGGCTGATGCCCGTTCGGCTGCGGTGCGACGCCGGCGACGATTTGCTCTGCCATCCCGTACAAGAGCGGGAGCGCGCCGGCCACGACGCCACCGGTCTGATTGATGTGCCCAACGCCGGGGCCGATGAGCTTAGCGTGGTCATCGATCTTGCGGACAGTATCGGCAGATTCCTCAAGGTTCGTCGCGATCCGCCTCAGCAGCACTCCGACGCCGAACAGGTAACACGCCAGCCCGCCGGTAAAGATGGCGATGACGGCAACGGTCAGGATCACGAGGGTCCGCTTCACGACTTCACCTTCCCGAGCACCCGGCCGAGGAACAAGTGATGCTGCAGCCCTTCGGCCAGTACTGCATCGACGCCATCGGCCACCTGCGGGATCAGCGCCGTATCCGCGGTGGCAGCTTCCGCGGCGTGCAGCGTCCCCCGCACGTCGACGACCCGGGTGTCGATGCGCTTGACCAGGTAGATCAGCAGGCTCAGCAGGGCGGCAACCGCGATGTCGACGACGAAGCCGGCCGCGATTGCCCGCCGCCATGCGCGGCGGTCGGATGGAGTCATCCTCAGCCCCCCAGCCGCGTACGGCCGCGCTGCAGCCCCGCTGTGATCGCTGTGGCATGGTCGATGGTCGTGCGCAGCGCGCCGAGGGGCGCGGTGTTGCGCTCGGCCTCGCGCAGCGCTGCATTGATCTTTGGCGCCTCGTCGCCGATGGATCGTGCATACGCCAGGATGGCCGACACGAGCACGACGACGGCTGCGACGACGCCAATACCGATGGCGTAGCCCAGAGTCCAGGCGCCCTGCCGGTTGTCCGTGGCCGCAACCGGGGCTAGCCTCGCCTGCCGGTGCATGGACCTCACCCCTTTCGGATCAGACCGTGTCGCAGAAGTCACGGACGGGCTGCAGGCTTTCGTTGACGGATGTCAGGCGGTCGGGCACCTCGCTCGTCAGGTCGGCGATGGCCTCCACGGCAGCAGTCGTGGCAACGAGGTTGGCGCGGACGGCCCGCAGGTGGAAGATGACGCGGACGAGGCCGACCGCCGTGATGGCGATGATCATTCCTGCGGCCAGCAGGGTGACGCGAGCGGTTCCGGGCATGCCAGGTACCTCCCTTCGCTAGCCCAGCAGCTTGGCTACTGAGCCCGCATAACGGACTGCGCCGGTGGACACGTCTTTGATGGTCGAGTCGGTCGTCGCCAGCGCTTCCGGCACGTCGCTCAAGTCATCAACGAGCTGGGAGCCCTCGGCCACGATGTCGTCGGTCGCGTGCCGGATCTGCTCCAGGGCCGTCAGCACGCGGTTCAGCAGATAGATCACTAGCGGCAGCACTAGCAGCAGGAGAATCGCGTTGCCCGTTCGCCACCATGCCGTGCCGTGGCCGGCTTCGTTCTTGCCCGAGCCCGGCTCCCGTGTCAGGTGCATGGCCTCGGGTGTACCCAGGAATCAGCAGGTCACAGCCTGTCACGCCGCGGACGCTGACCAGACTGGTGCGAACCGGCCCGAGGCGGGCTGCTAGCCGCGGCGGCACAGCCGTGTGGACCGTGTGATTGACTTTTTGCAGCGGACCAATCAGCCGCTCGGAGGTCGCGATGAGCGAGTCTGCAGAGCGAAGGAAGATCCGGTTCATCAGCGCTGGCACGGAATGTGCCGCCTGGTACTACCCAGGCGTGACCGGAGCCTGCGTCATCATGACGGGCGGCCTCGGGGTACCCAAGGAGCCCGGCACTGACCGGTTCGCGGCCCGGTTCCAGCAGGCCGGGTTTGCGGTACTGGCATTCGACTACCGGCGGATCGGGGAGAGCGGGGGGCAGCCACGGCTAGCCGTGCGCCTCACCGACGAGCTATCTGACTGGCAGGCTGCCATTACCTGCGCCGCCTCATTGCCCGGCGTGGCTCCAGGGAGGCTGGCTATCTGGGGCTTCTCCACGGCGGGCGGTCATGTCTTCCGGGTAGCCGTACGGAACCCGGGGCTCAGAGCCGCTATTGCGCAGATGGCGAACGCGGACGGGCTGGCGGCCGCAGTCAACGCGTCTCGCTACCAGCAGCCTCTCGCCATGCTCAGGTTCACCGGCCGTGCCGTCCTGGATCTGGTCGGCGGCTGGGTGGGGCAGCCGCCACGGCTCGTTCCGTTGGCCGGCCCGCGGGGCACTGTCGCGTTGCTGACCACGCCAGATGTCCAGGACACGACGGTGCTGAACCCAGGCAACAAGTACCCGGACTGGCAGCAGGCGGTTGCCGCCAGGGCGGGGCTAGCAGTGGCGCTCTATCGGCCTGGCCGCTCTGCTAGGGCGGTCCAGTGCCCGCTCTTGGTCGTCGCGTGTGAGCAGGACCAGACGGCACTAGCCGCCCCCGCGATCCGCGCGGGCCAGCGCGCCCCGCGCGGCGAAATCGTGCGGGTGCCCGGTGGGCACTACGCACCATTCCAGGCTGCGCACGAGCAGGTGGTGGCGGCTGAGATCGACTTCCTGCGCCGGCATCTGCTGGGCGGAGCAGGGGCGCAGGGTCAGTGGCCGGTTGCGGCTGGGCGGCGACAGACGTAGCGCCCGCCGCCAGCGCACGTCGGGCCGGGAGTGGGTCACAGGTCGGTATCGACCACCTGAGCAAAGGCACAAGGCGCGGGCGGCTTTCGTTCCTGCACAGTAACATTGCCGGTGCTTTGCTTGGCTGTGACAGGCCTATGACCGGCAGGCGCAGGCGCGTCTTTCCTCGAATACAGGCGTCAGGTTGACATCGCTCGATAGTGCACATGAGGCTCCGGCCAGCGGTACCCGCGACGTGCCGCCATCCGGCCGGACTCGGGTCTACCTGCACATAGGCGAGCCGAAGACTGGCACGACGTTCCTGCAGCAAGCGATGTGGGCGAATCGCTCCCGGCTGGCTCGACACGGAATCGTGCTGCCAGGTCAGGTGCATCGCGACCACTTCAGGGCGAGCCGGGATCTGCGGGATATCAAGAAGCTGCCATCCGATCCGGCCGATCCGTGGGTAGGCGACTGGGATGTCCTGACCGGGGAAGCATTGTCCGCGCCGCATGCGGCGGTCATCTCGGATGAACTGCTGGCCGCCTGCACTGCGCCGCAGGTCGAGCGTGGCGCCCGTACGCTGGCGGCGGCAGACCTGCACGTCGTCTGTACGGTGCGCGATTTTGGCTCCCTGCTGCCTGCCGAGTGGCAGGAGACGATCAAGTGCCGAGCGACGATGGGCTGGGAAGACTGGCTCGACGGAATCATTGGCCTCGAGTCGGCACCCGACCGGACGGCTCGCTCGCTGTTCTGGCGGATGCATGACACCCTGAGCGCACTGCGCATGTGGTCGCAGTATGTGGCGCCTGATCACGTGCACGTGATCGCGCTGCCGCGCGACCGCTCTGGCGACGCGCTCTGGGTGCGATTCGCCAGCGTGCTAGGCATCGACCCGGGCGAGCTGGATCTGAGCGGCGTGCGGCCGAACGCCTCGCTCGGCCTGCCGGAGATCGAGTTCCTGCGCCGGATGAATCAGTCCCTGCCGGAGGATCTGCCGTACTGGTTCTACTCGGAGAAGATCAAAGGCGACCTCGCCCACGACGTGCTCAGTGCCAGGCCAGGCCAGGCCAGGCTGGTACTGCCGCCTGATCGGGAGGCGTGGGCGAAGGAACAGGCCGAGCTGGTGGTCGCCGGGGTCCGGGAGGCCGGCTATCAGGTGACCGGAGACCTCTCCGAGTTGCTCCCTGAGCCGGCCGCCCGCGGGTACGTGGCGCCTGCAGACATCCCCGCCGATCAGATGCTCGATGCGGCTGTGCGGGCCGCAGTGACGCTGACCAGCAGGCAATTCGCTAGTCGCTACCCAGGAACACGCAGTTCTCAGCCCTGGCGGCTGCCGCCTCGGGAAATGCTCACCAGGCTCGAATGGAAGGTGCTGAACGGGCCCCGCACCCGGCGGCTCCTGCACCAGAACAGCAACCTGGCCGCCGTCCGGCGCCTCCGGGTGGCGATCTGGCGCATCCTGAATCATCCAGGCCGGGCGCGTCCGTGAGCAGGCCGCTGGCCTGCACTAGTAACGGGACTGGCCCGGGTTGCCGTACACTGTCCGAGGTTCGCCTGCGCTCGTAGCTCAACGGATAGAGCACCTGACTACGGATCAGGAGGTTGGGGGTTCGAGTCCCTCCGAGCGCGCTCAGCCCCAAAGCCCTTCCCCTGCTGGGGAGGGGCTTTCTCGTCCTCCCGCGGCCAGTCGGCGCGCCTCGCGGCGGGTGTTCCAGTGCTAGCTCACCTGGCGGTGAAGTAATGACCTTCGTCGAGGTCGGCGATCAGGCCGGGGTGGTCCGGCTGCCAGCCCAGGAGTTGCCGGGTGGAGGAGTTCGACATCGGCGGCATGCCGAGCGTCATGACCATGCCGAATGGCCCGAAGTGCTCGGTGGCCCTGGCGGCCGGGATGCTTAGCGCCGGGATGTTCAGATGGCGGCCGATAACCTCGGCGATGTCATGCACGGCGACACCTTCTTCGGCCGCCGCGATCAGCTGTGATCCGGCCGGTGCCTGTTCCAGCGCCAGCCGGTAGAGCCTGCCGAGGTCCAGAGTGTGCACGGCGGGCCACCGGGTGGCGCCGTCGCCAAGGTATCCGGACACACCGGTCGCCTTGGCGATCCGGATCAGCGTCGGGACGAAGCCGCTCTGATCGCGGGCGCTGTGCACAACTGGCGGAATCGCGACGAGGAGGCACCGGATGCCGCGCGCCGTGAATCCGGAGATCTCGCTTGCGACGGCGGACCGAGGGTTGGCGCTGGCAGTCGGGCTGCCGTCGGCGTTCACGCGGCCGATCCCGATGAAGGTCTTGCCTGTGCCCTCGAGCGCGTCGCCGAACGCCTGGACGGTGGCCATGTCCATAGCCGCCGCCCCGGCCATGTCCCCGGCCGCCATGACGTCGTGGTTGAAGGCGAGGTGGACGATCGCGTCCGCTTGGGTTACGGCCTCGCGCAGTCCGTCGAAGTCACTCGTCTCGCCTAGGCGCACACCGGCGCCGAGAGCCTTCACGGCAGCGGCCGCGGTCTTGGACCGGGCCAGCCCTGTGACCTCGTGTCCGGCCTGGAGAAGTTCGGGGACGACGGCCGAGCCGATGTGGCCGCTAGCGCCGGTAACGAGTACGCGCATGAGCAGAACTCCCGCCTAGTGATGTGACTAAGTCTCATCACTCTAACACAGTGACGAGACCAAGTCACATAACTTACGATGTACCCATGGCTCGCTGGGAACCGAACGCACGCGAGCGGCTGGTGATCGCCGCACTCGACCTCTTTGGTGAACAGGGCTACGACAACACAGCCGTCGCGCAGATCGCCGAGCGAGCCGGGCTGACCAAAGCCACCTTCTTCCGGCATTTCCGCGACAAGCGAGAAGTCTTGTTCGCTGGCCAGGAGACCCACTCCCGGCTGCTTGCGGACGGTGTCACGGCCGCGCCGGACTCTGCCACGCCACTGGAGGCCGTGGCAGCGGCGCTCGATGGACTCACCGCCAGCTTCACTGCTGCGCAGCGCGCATTCGGCCCGCGGCTGCTGACAGTCATCGCCGACAATGCCGAGCTACAAGAACGCGCGACATTCAAGCGCGCCAGCCTTGTCGCGGCCCTGACCAGCGCACTGAGTAAGCGCGGCGTACCTGATCTGACCGCAAGCCTCGCCGCCGAACTCGGAGTTAGCGCCTTCCACCGCGCCTTCGGACAGTGGGTCGATCCAGCGAGCGAGCAGACACTCACTGAACTCTCCCGTCACGCACTCGACGAGCTGCGTACCGCGACCGCCGCGCTGGCCTGAGGCGACCAGCGCCCGTCATGATCCTTCCAAAGGTCGCTGACCCTCGGCTCGTGACGGTCCGTCGGGGCGGCACCCTCACTGACTCAGATCACCACCTCCTGGCTCTTTGGGCCGCAACGTGCGCAGAGCACATCCTTGGCCTCTTCGAGTCGGTGCGGCCGCAGGATCCACGGCCGCGTCAGGCGATCGAGCATGCCCGCGCCTTCGTGCGAGGCGAAGTCACGATGACCCAGGCCCGCGCGGCGGGCGGCCATGCGATGGGAGCGGCCCGAGACCTGCGCGGGGCAGCCCGGCACGCTGCCTACGCTGCTGGCCAGGCTGGGGTCGTCGCGCACGTGGCCGCGCACGAGCTTGGAGCCGCCGCTTATGCGATCAAGGCCGCGCGCGCTGCGGCGCCAGAAGGCGAGGGCGACGCCGCCGGGCGACTCGAGTGCCGGTGGCAGCGTGACCGGCTCCCGACGGCGATTCGCGAGCTCGTGCTTGACGACCAGCGGTTGCGGAACGACATCTGCTGGCGGGTCTTCGACTGCTGAGTGGCGGTGCGCGTCGCGGCGACCTGCACGAGCCGCTCAGGCTGACGTGAGACGAGCAGGCGTTCGTGATCGTGTTGCTGGCACTCGCACTGACCGGCTGGGTCGCGGCGCATATCTCGCACGTCCGCCCGCTGCGGGCCGATCGTGCGCACCGCGGCCATCGGCATTTCTCTCGATGGCGATCACCTATGCCGCCGGGCAGCTGTTCTATCCGCAACGCGCCATCTGTTAGCTGGTCCGGCCTGCTGCCCATGGCCGCGGCCGAGGTAGCCAGACCGCAGTCCTTCTGCATTCGCGGCGCCTGTCGGTGCCGGGCGCCTGATTCAGCAGGAAATCAGCGGCGCCTGGACGCGTGACCCGTGCGGGCCGAGACGAAACCGGTATCGAAGAGCAGGAAAACAGGGCATTGATTTGCCGTTGGCCTTGGGGATACCGTCTAGTCGGCATGTAGTTAACCAGCCCGCAACATCCGGTCACAGTAGGAGGCCGCATGACCGCTACTACTGCGGAACCTGTATCCGGGCAACGAGGAGTTTTCTCCTCGCTGATCCACCGGCAACTGGATTCCTATCCCGACACTGGTCTCAGGGTCTTCTACCTGGCACTCACCGTGCTGGCGACCGTGACGCTCTACTACGAGCTGTACGTCGGCGGGTCAGTGTCGACATTGATCCTGACCAACCTGCACATGACCTTCACGTTCTATGTCGTCGCTACGGCCGTTGGGAACCTGATTGGCGCGTTCGGCTCGCTGCTTGCCGGACTCACTGACCGGTACGGCAGGGCCAACCTGGTGGTATTCGGCCTGCTGTTCACCGGCATCTTCGTGGCCTTCATCATCCCGACCGCGACGTCCAAGTGGCCGTTCATCATCTACACCTTCGTGGTGGGGCTCGTCGAAGGCATCTGCCTGGTGGCCACGCCCGCGCTGATCCGGGACTTCTCCCCGCAGGTCGGGCGCGCGACGGCCATGGGCTTCTGGACCTGCGGGCCGGTGCTGGGCAGCCTGATCGTCTCTGTGGTCGGCACGAACACGATCCCGGTGACGCCGGGACCCAGGTTCTGGACACACGAGTACGTCATCTGCGGCATCGCCGGCATCGTCGTCTTCCTGATCTCCTTCGTTTTCTTGCGGGAACTGTCGCCCCGGCTTCGTGACCAGCTCATGGTTACGATGCGCGACCGGGCACTGATCGAGGCCAAGGCCAAGGGCGTCGACATCGAGAGTGCGCTGCGGCACCCGTTCCGCCAGCTCATCAAGCCTGACATCGTCATCTCGTCCTTCGCGGTGTCGGTCATGCTGCTCATCTATTACGCCGCAGTCGGGTTCCTGGTGATCTACCTGACCACCGTGTTTGGCTTCTCACTCAAGGACGCCAACGGTCTCGGCAACTGGGAGTGGGGCTTCAACGTGGTCGCGCTGATTGCGATCGGCCTCATTTCCGACCGGTTCCGGGTACGCAAGCCCTTCATGGTCATCGGTGGCGTCATGGGCGCGATTGTGCTGGTGTTCTACCTGCAGCAAGCCACACACCACCCGAGCTACTACACGCTCGCGATCTTGCTGGCTCTCCTGTCGGTAGGGCTTGGCATCGCCTACACGCCGTGGATGGCGAGCTTTACCGAGAGTGTCGAGCACCGGAACCCGGCGCTGATCGCCACCGGCCTCGCCGTCTGGGGCTGGATCCTGCGGGTCGTCGTCTTCGTCTCGGCGCTGCTGGTCCCGGTCGTGGTCCACTCGGTGACACCGCTGGTCACCTACGGCACCCAGGTGTCGACGTACGCGGCCCAGTACCCGTCGCTCACCTGGGCGGGAGCGCACCCGAAGATCGTGCACGCGGTCCAGACCTGGTCGACAGAGCTGAACTTCGCGGCAGCGCACCCGGCTGTCGTAGCCGACGCCCAGAAGGACGCCACGCAGATCGCGGACGCGCAACGGCTCGCACCGGAACTCGCTGTCATCGAGAGCCATGCGGCGCTGTTCGCGCAGGCCCAGCAGTTCCCGCCGAACAAGATCCCGGCCAAGTTGACGCAGCAGCTCATCGCGGCCGCCGGCGGCGGTACTAAGGGCCTGCAGATTCTGGGCACGATCAGCGCGAACCAGGCGGCCATCACGAGCGTCATCGCGGTGGCGCCGCAGCTGCAGCAGATCTCGCAGTTCTCGACTCAGCTGAAGGCGCTGGCGACCGTGCCTCCGTCGGTCATCGCGGCCGCAACGGCCAACCAGGCCGAGCTGGCGCAGCTGGCGAAGGTGCCGCCGGCGGTGAGCACCTTCATGGCGGCGCACGCGTCAGACGTGGTAACTGCCGCAGCAAATGAACCCCGCGAGTGGCAGCACTGGTACTGGGTCTGCTTCGGCGGCATCATCTTCTTCTTGCTGTCCGTCCCGCTGCTGCGCGGCCGCTGGCGCCCGCGCGACGCCAGGCGCGACGAAGATGAGCACGAGGCAATGGTCGCGGCCGAGCTGGCCAAGCTCGCGCCAAGCGACGTCTGATAAGGCTGTCATCCAAGCCTCGGCTCGGATGACCTGATTAAAAGCTGGCGGGGCCGCAGCAGGGCGGCTGTGGGCCCGCCAGCTTTTCGTATTACGACAATGGTGCCGTGTAGTCCTGGTGCATGAGCTGGCGGACGGCCGCGAGCGTGTTGTCGGCGGTGGCCCGGGCGCGTTCGTTCCCGGTCTCCAGGACGGTCTGAAGATAACCAGGATCGGCGGCGAGCTCAGTCCGGCGGGCGCGGATGGGCGCGAATATCTCGTTCACGGCCTCGGTAACCATGGCCTTGAGGCCGGCAGCTCCCTGGCCGGCGATCTGACTGGCCAGCGCCTCGGGCTGCTCGTCCCGGCACAAGGCACCGATGAGCAGCAGGCTCGCGACCTCCGGGCGCCGCTGCGGCTCGTAGGTGATGACTCGCTCGCCATCAGTCTTGGCCCGCGCGAGCAACCTGGCGGTCTCGTCGGCGGTGTGGCGGAGCTGGATGGAGTTGTTCCTGCTCTTGCCCATCTTGGTGCCGTCGGTGCCGAGGAGGAGCGGCGCGGCACTGAGCAGGCCGGCCGGCTCCGGGAAGTACGGCCGTGCAGGGCTGTAGCGCTCATTG